>CAYYUA010000024.1:4408-33766 GCA_964474835.1 uncultured Sphingobacteriales bacterium | reverse complement strand
CGCTTAGCGCAACAAATACCGGGCCAATGGATTTAGAAAACCGCTAATTTTCTGTATTTTAGCACCAACTCATGATCAATGAGAACCCACGCCAAACCAATCCATACACTTTATGAGTAACCTTAAGCAAACATTTGAAGGCAAAGGCCTCAAACTCCGGGAAGAAGTCCAGCGGATTCGTAAGGAATATGGCGATGTCACCTTAGGAGAATATGATGTCTCCCAGGCATTTGGGGGAATGAAAGGGATCAAGGGGCTGGTCTACGAACCCTCTCAGCTAGACCCCAATGAAGGGATCCGCTTCAGGGGCTACACCGTTCCGGAAATACGCGACAGACTGCCAAAGGCTGAAGGCGGGGTGGAACCCTTGCCGGAAGGCATTTTCTACCTGTTGCTGATGGATGAACTGCCCAGTAACGAAGATGCCAAGGAAGTGGGAGATGAGTGGAAGAAGCGGAGTAACATTCCCAAGCATGTCTTCAATACACTGGATGCCCTGCCCAAGACCACGCATCCGATGACCATGTTCAGCACAGCTATCCTGGCTATGCAGACGGAGTCCGAATTCTCCGAGGCTTACCGGCGGGGGACGAATAAGGCTGAGCTGTGGAGCTACATGTACGAGGATGTTATGAACCTGATAGGCCGGCTACCGCGCTTAGCAGCCTATATCTACCGCAAGAAATACTGCGATGACCACCAGATAGAGCCGGATCCGAAGCTGGACTGGGCCGCCAACTTTGCCAAGATGCTGGGCTTTGGCAGCAATGAGGAATTCATGCGGCTGATGCGGCTGTACCTGACCATCCACGCTGACCACGAGGGGGGTAATGTATCAGCTCATTCGGTCAGGCTGGTGGGCTCCTCCCTGAGCGATGCCTACTACTCCTTCTCAGCCGGTATGAACGGGTTAGCAGGTCCGCTCCACGGTCTTGCCAACCAAGAGGTGGTGCGCTGGATCAACGAAATGCGGGAGCACATCGGCAAGCGGAAACCGACCAAAGCAGATGTTGAGAATTACGTAAGGGCAACGCTTAACAAAGGCCAGGTGATCCCCGGTTACGGTCACGCTGTCCTGCGGAAAACTGACCCGCGCTTTACAGCTCAGCGGGAGTTTGCCCTGCGCTACATGCCGGATGATGAACTAATCCAGACCATTGGCCTGCTATACGATGTGGTACCAGGTATCCTTTCGGAAGTGGCTAAGATTTCAAACCCCTGGCCGAATGTAGATGCCCACTCCGGGGCGCTGCTGGTTCACTACGGAATGGAAGAGTACGATTTCTACACCGTTCTCTTTGGGGTAGCCCGTTCCCTGGGTACGCTCTCCTCCCTCATCTGGGACCGGATGCTGATGATGCCGATTGAGCGTCCGAAGTCGCTCACGACCAAGGCTATCAAAGAACACATTCAGGAACAGGTAGGAGAAGCCAACCTATCCTGATCATCCAGAGCACAATACTACCTAACTAAGACGCGAAAAGCTCCGTCAGGCCTGGCTCTGCGGGGCTTTTTTGCGTTACTGACCGATCAAATCCACCATCTATGGCAAGGGTACAGGTATTGACTTTCAGCCCTTTTCAGGAAAACACCTACGTGGTGTATGAAGCTGGCGAGGCCATCATCATTGATCCCGGATGTTTTGATGATAGCGAAAAAGAGCGGCTAAAGGCATTTCTCAGTCAGGAGCAGCTCAGGCCCACACGCCTGATCAACACGCACTGCCACCTGGATCACATCTACGGCAACGCTTTTGTTAAGGAGACTTACAATGTACCGCTGGAGATCCCGCCAGATGAGGAGCCCATGCTGGCCTCGGCTGATTCCATGGCAGCGGCTTTTGGCGCGCCTACTCCTCAGTCACCAGCAGCAGATCATTATATCCGCGAAGGCGATAGGGTTAAAGTTGGCAATAGCGAGCTGGAAGTGCTACTAACGCCCGGCCATTCGCCTGGCCATATTGCCCTTTTCAACCATGAGCAGTCCTATATCCTGAGTGCTGATGTCCTGTTTCAGGGCGGTATTGGCCGGACGGATCTACCGGGTGGTAGCTACGAGACGCTCCTGTCCACGATCCGGCAAAAGCTGTTGCCTCTGGGCGATGATGTGATCGTGTATCCGGGTCATGGCCCCGCCACTACGATCGGAGCAGAACGGCATCAAAACCCGTTTCTGCAGTAACAGGTGCGCCTATTCATTGGTCAGAAGAACGACAGCATGAGCTGTAATGCCTTCCCCACGCCCTTCCGGACCAAGCCGCTCAGTGGTAGTAGCTTTGATGGAGATCCTGCCCGGGTCAGCCTGCAGGCAATCAGCTATGGCAGTCCTCATTGAAGCAATATAGGACTGAAGTTTCGGAGCCTGCAGGCAGACTGTAACGTCCAGGTTATTAAGGCCGTAGCCCCGCTCAGCCAGCATGCGCTGAGTGGTTTTCAGGAGTTCGGTACTATCAATGTCCTTGTACTGCGGATCGCCGGGCGGGAACTGCCAGCCAATATCCCCCAGGTTAAGGGCGCCAAGACAGGCATCGCACACCGCATGAAGCACCACATCTGCATCCGAGTGACCCTTTAGCCCTTGGCTGTGTGGAATTGTAACACCGCCAAGGATCAGGGTTTCCCCTTCCTGAAGTTGGTGCACGTCAAAGCCGTGCCCAATGCGAAGGCCCATGGAGATCAGCTTAGCTACCTTTTTCCGTGCTGTTGAGCTCCAGGCCAAGGGATATCCGGATCGTATTGGCGAGCGGGCTGTTTTGGTTGGGCTGACCGTTGGCCGAGATCAGGTAGGAGAAGTCCAGGGACAGGACATTGTAGCGAATGCCTGCTCCTAAAGTTACGTATTTGCGATCGCCCTTTTCCTCGGCCTCGTAGAAGTAACCGGCCCGAAGGGCAAACTGCTGATCGTACCAGTACTCAAGGCCGAGCGAAGGCTTAATCTCTTGCATCTCTTCGCTGAAACCACCCGGGGCATCTGAGAACGACTCAACAGCGCCCTCGATAACGGACTTATCATTAAGGCCTCTGGGACTGATCACATTGGCTCCACCACCCTGGCTACCACCCTGCGTGGTGTCGAATGGCTGAGGGGTGGGTACCAGCAACTTGCGGAAGTCAGCCATGATGGCCAGTTCATTGTACTCGTCCAGCTTAAAGTTCAGGTAACTGCCAAGCTTGAGTTTCATCGGTATGAAATCTCCGCCTTCTACCTCTGTATAGGAGATCTGGGAGCCAAGGTTGCGCATATTCCCGCCGAAGGCCAGATCCGCCTCTGTGTTGAAGAGCTCCACATCCGTCTGGTAATAGGCGGATATATCGCCTGATACTGCTGTGCCGGGCTGGGTTTCAGTACCGCCACCAGTCTGGGTATTGCCGGACAGGTTAGAGCGGATATACCGCAGGGAGACCCCGACTGAGAAGTTCTCGCTCAATTGCCGGCCGTAAGAAGCGGATAGCGCAAACTCATTCGGGCGGAACGTCCGTAGTTGGTTTCCATTCTGATCAGTGAACTGGATGTCACCAAGGGAGAAGTAACGCAAAGAACCGCCAATGGCCGATAACTCATCGATACGGTAATACCCGGAAAGGTAATTCAGGCTAATATCCGGGATACCAAGGTTGCGCAGCCAGGGTGTGTACGAAGCTGATAGCTCCGCATCGTTCTCTACATTACCGAGTGTGGCAGGATTCCAGTAGGTGGCATTCGCATTGGGTGGAGCGGCCACGCCCGTGCTGGCCATGCCACCACCACGGGCATCCGGAGCTATGCCCAGGAAAGGGACGGCAGTCGTGATGACGTTACGCCTTCCTGAAAGGCTAACATTCTGTGCTTCGAGTGAAGATATACCCAAGCCTGTTAGCAGGGCTACAAGCGTACTGATCTTAAACAGGTTCCCTTTCATGCTTCAAATAATTGGAATTTTACAAAACTACTAAATAACGGCCTTTACAGGAATTTATTTCTGAATAACCAGTCGGCTGCTTTCCTGTACCACTTCGCCTCTATCGTTCTCAAGAACGACTTCGTAAATATAAACACCAGGCTGCACCTTGCGCCCATGAGCCCCGGTGCCTTTCCACTGGATGGTCTCTCGGCTGGCCTCCGCCTGTCCGCTCCGCTCAAAGCTGGCCACATTGCGGCCCTGAATATCGTAAATATTCAGCCTGATCGTCAGGTTATTCCCGCTCTGGTTATGCTCAAAGGCAATGGTGGTTTCCGCTGAAAACGGGTTAGGATAGTTCATCAGCGATTCGATAGCCAGTTGCTGATCTTCCACCACCATGAACGACAGCTGGTCTGATCCGGTCTTGTTGGTCACATCCCACACTTTAAGCTGAAGGTAATGCTGACCTGGCTCCAGGTCCAGAAGCTGGTGGCGCAAAGTACCTGCATTAAACGTATCCAGGGAAGCCTGATAAGCATCGTCCAGCGTGATGGAGCGCTTTCCGTCAATAGTGAGCTCAGGCTGATGGCCAATGCCGTTTGCAGCGGTGTTGATCCCGTTATCATCGCTAATATCTGCCAGTACCAGCGGGTCAGGCCCGGTAGTGCCGCCATCCCTGAAGCTCCGGCTGTTCAGGTACAGGTCCACCTGTGGCCGCTTATCATCGGTAACGGGATCCGCTGCCGTTCCGCCTACAGTGGCGTAGCTATACCCGTGAGCATCCGTTTCATAATCAGTAGCGTAATAGCTTATCTTCCCTCGCCCAAGCTCGTAAGAGATATCCTTGGGAACTACAAAGGTTGCCTCAAAGCGGCCGTTGTTGACCTCCGTCTTGCCATCATAGATCACGCTGTTCCGGAGCTTGAAGGGTATCTGCTTAGCAGCAGCATCGTTGGCCAGCGTCTGTAGCTCTACCTTTTTGTCGTAGATCTTCGGGTAAACCTCTCCGTTAAAAGTCTCTATCCGCTGGCCCTGCTGATTGCGGACTTCCCCTTTCAGCGTTACTTTCTGGAGCGCTTTCAGGGAATCAGCCCCTTCCCCTTCAAAAGGGCGCTGGTTGATCCGGGTTGTGACTACCTCTTGCTCTGGGTAGGCGAGTGTCAGAGCCGGATCTCCGATCAGGCTGAACTTGCGGGTGTTATTGGCATCACCTCCCGGCCGGATATAAGCATTCTTAGCGTCCGTCATGACAGCTCCGAGGGTCTTATGCGCTCCATTTTCCCGCTGAAAGATGTTCTGCTCAAAGACTTTCCGGGTAAGCTTATCGTTGGCGCCAGCATAAACAAGGCGTGTTGTGCTCAGCAACCCGATAGAGCCGCCATCGGGCTTCAGGAAGCTGCGCTCACCGGCTGATACAAGCCCCGGATCGTCAAAGCGGGTAAACTCACAAGTGGCGGTGATCAGCAGCGGTAACCGGTACTTGTTATCCCATTGCTCAATGTCCTCAAAGGTGACTACCCGCTCGCTGGCCAGGCCACCTTCCCCGCCATGGCCGGTATAATTGATCAATAGGCTACCTTCATTGATCCGCTGGGTAATGGCCTTGCTGACCTCCGGATAGCGCTTACCGCCCGATCGGGTTACCTGTTCAAAAGCATCCTGGTAGATCTTATCCACGTTATAAGCCGGGGCTTCCTTGTTCAGCCGCCTGATGATCGCTTCGGAATCTTTCACAAAGCGCTCTTCCCAGCCTTCCTCCATATCATCAGCAATAAAGGTTAAGGTGTTCTGCCAGCTGCCGTAGCGCTCCCGGCTATTGTAGTACCGCTTGATCTTAGCAACTATCTGCTCAGCCTGCTGGCTGGTATTTACCGGAATACGACCAATGTTAATGTCAAGAAGAGCATTGCCCTGGGAGATACGGCCCTCATTATCGTCCAGGTAACCATAGTAGTCATCGGTTACGGTTGAGCCAGGATCGCTGATATCCCGGGCTTCATAGGTTGGAACAAGGTTGGTGTTATCGTTAACGCGGTCTTTGTAGTCATAAGAAGCATCCCCGAATAGCAGCAGATGATCAGGCTGTTCTGATCTGTTGTCCGCCCGGTCGTAAAACATTTTGGCAAACCACCGTATAGCCGTCACGTCCTGCTTTCCGGATGAGAACTCATTGTAAATAGCCTGCGGGGTGACTACATGAGATTGGATCCCATCTTCCTGCTGGTGAAAGTTGGCCAGGGCTCTGGCTTGGTCCATTAGCCGCGGATGAGCGACAATAAGCATATCAGTCTGCTCCAGCCCGTGCAGGTTCTGATTGGCAACTGCCCCTTCAAGCCCAACTGACCGCGCATCTGACGGCTCAAATGCCAGGTAGCGGCGCAGCTGTTGTCCGCTGTCTGTAAAGCTGGCACTGCTTCCCTGCTTATCCAGCCTCTGCCGGTGGACGTTATTGGCATCCGTCACGTCCCAGACACGGGCTGAATTGGTAAGACCCCTCAGCTGATACTGCACGGTTTTGTGATTGGTAGCTTGCTTATCCTGAAAAAGCAGTGGCTGCTTCTGGTATTGCAGTGCTGAGCGGGCAGTAAGGGAGAGGTAGTCCAGCCAGCCCTTGTTGCCGCCACTGCTCTGGTAAGTAAGGCTGATGGGCGTGGCTGCCTTGTTGGGAGAGAACTGCAGCGTTCCCCTCTTTTGCTTTGTGTACGAAGCAGTATAACCTGTTTTGGTAGCAGGTATGCTGACTTGCCGAAGGTTCTTTCCCCGGTGCTGAATGACAAAGCTGCCACCCGGTCGCCCGTGATGAGCCAGTCTGTAGCGTAGTTCAACCTTTTGAGGCGTGCTGGCAAATTGAAAGTCAAACGTCCGGGTGCGGTTCTGCTGGCTGAAGGCCTCCCCGAACCAGTTGCGGCCGGTCCGGACCTCGCGGTTAACCTCGGTCAGCTTTTCCTTTTCATGGAAAAGCAGTTGGTCAAAAGTGTTAGTGGTATAGGCTGCATTGCTAAGGGATCGGGCTTCCGAAATCCGTTTGGGGGCAATAGAGGGATCGCGGGTGAGGAAGTAATAAGTCGTATCACTGTAGGCGTGGTACTCATGCCCGAGCTTTTGCTGATCAGCGTTGTACGTAAGCCCATGCGACCCCTCGCCATAAAATAGCACGTAGTCGCCTTCATCTAGCTGACCGTCACCTCCATCCCGCACGGCAATGGCATTTGCTTGCAGGCCTTTGGGATGATCATTGTCGTTGTTCTGCGGCAGCATACGTCCTCCATTCCCGTACAGGTGCAGCTCATCGGCCGGCAGATCAGTTACATCGATTCCAAGCGTTTTCAGGTCCTGATAAGTCAGCTTGAAGATGCCGGTTGTATCGATGGTGATGCGGTACCAATCGCCATCAGCCAGGGGAGAGGAGGCAGGCCAGCGGTTATCCCCGCCTTTTTTAGCCCTGACAGCCCGGGCTTGATCCTGCGCTGAATAGTGGGCTGTCACTTGTGCCGTCTGCAAAAGGGAAAGCCTGCTATTACGCTTTTTCAGGGGCTTAATAGAAACGGTCAGGTACGGGGTTTTCCGCTCATACCCGATGGTTTTGTTAACGATGTAGGAATCCGTCAGGCCACTGGTGACAGAATCAGGGGCAATGCCCTTCGGCTTGCTGAACTCGAAGGACGGGGATATGGTAACAGAATCCGGCTTACGGGAAAGCTTAATGACCTTAGTAAAGTAGGGCTGGCCATCCTGCCACTGAGTGTTGCTAAAAGCCGGGGTTTCAGTTGATTGCAGGGAGCTTTCATCCCAGTCAACCTGTAGCGTGTAGCGCTCCTGCTGCGCATCAGCTGTTGCCGGCAATACGAAAAGAAAAGTAATAAAAGCCTTCAGCAGGCGTTTGAAGCTACCAGCGGTTATCATACACTCAGGTTTTTACCTTTGGATTAACGGGCGTAATCGCCTATAATTGTATTACCCGACAAAGTAACAACAAACATGAAGCGTTTCGTTACACTACTCCTGCTATGCTGCACTTTCGCAGGATCACAAGCACAAGATCCTGACTTTACGCAGTTCTATGCCAATAAGTTATACCTTAACCCAGCTTTTGCAGGCACAAATGGCGGACCAAGGTTTAGCCTGAACTACCGGAACCAATGGCCGAGTGTTCAGGGTAACTTTGTCACGTACTCCGCCTCCTATGATCAGCATTTTGATGCCATCGGCGGTGGCGTTGGCCTGCAGGTCTGGCACGACCAGGCTGGTGAGGGTAACCTGCAGACCACTACACCCAGTCTGAGCTATTCCTATCACCTGAATGTGAATGAAGATTTTACAGTCAAAGCAGCCCTCCAGGCTTCCTATTACCAAAAGACCCTGGGACAGGATTTTAAGTTTGGGGACCAGATCGATCCACAGCGGGGTTTTGTGCTCGAAACGGCTGAGCCCATTGCTCAAAACGGGGATCAGCAGGTCAATTTTGCTGACTTTTCAGCTGGCTTTATGGGTTTTACTGATCAGTTTTATGGCGGGTTTGCTGTGCACCATATTTCTGAGCCTAATGTCTCCTTCTACGACAACCCCGATAGCGAGCTACCCCGTAAGTACACCGGTCACGTTGGTATGATGCTTCCGCTGGATAACACACGGGATCCCGAGCGGTATATTTCCCCAAATATCCTGTTCCAGAGCCAGGGGCCTTTCACGCAGTTCAACTTCGGGGCTTACTACAAGCAAAGAGCTTTTGTCATTGGCGGGTACTTCCGTCAGACAGGCGCCAATTCGGATGCCTTCATGGGCCTGGTCGGGCTGCATCAGGATAAATTCAAGATTGGCTACAGCTACGATGTTACCGTGTCCGATGCCCGGACGGCAGCCAGAGGCAGCCATGAGGTATCGCTGATCATTGAGCTGGAATCCAGCGACAGGCGGCAGGTTAAGAAGTGGCGCTCGCTCAACTGCCCCGATTTTTAAAATTGAATACTAAACAGTTAGTTTTGTAGTTCTACCCAAGGCATACTTAAAGATAATACGTATGAGAAAAGTATTCCCCTTCTTATCATTTGTGGTGGTAGGCCTTTTAGTAGCAGGCTGTGGGAAACCGCAATCCAACACCACGGGATGGAAGTTTAACAGTACTACGTTTGGGGGATTTGAGAAACCTGACTTTAAAAAGCAGAAGACCGGGCCGAACCTTGTTTACATCAAAGGGGGAACGTTCACCATGGGCCGCGTTCAACAGGACCTCTCCTTTGAGCAGGACGCCATGCCCCGGCAAGTCAGCGTTACCTCTTTTTACATGGATGAAACTGAGATTACCAACCTCCAATACCGGGAATACCTTCACTGGCTCAAAAACGTCTATGTAGATTACCCGCAGGTTTACAAGGATGCCCTGCCGGACACGCTCTCCTGGCGCAGACGGCTTGGCTACAATGAGCCTTTCGTTAAGTATTACTTCCGGCACCCTGCCTACATGAATTACCCAGTGGTAGGGGTTGATTGGGTACAGGCTAAAAAGTATGCAAGCTGGCGTTCAGACCGGGTCAATGAAGCCATTCTGATCAACGAAGGCTATATTAAGCCTAATATTAACGAGCAGGTGGGTCGCGATAACTTCAATACAGAAGCCTACCTGGCTGGCCAGTACGATCCGATCTACGAAGAGAAAAAGAAGAGTTACGATCCTGACAAAGAAGGGCGTGATATAAAGATCGAGGATGGCATCCTCTTACCGGACTACCGCCTCCCGACTGAGGCTGAGTGGGAATACGCTGCCTTAGCCCTGAAAGGTGAGGCAACCGGTTCGAATGTCAACACCCGGAAGGTTTATCCGTGGAAAGGGCAGTCGCTGCGCAAGCAGCGCGGTGATAACCGCGGAAAGTTCAGAGCTAACTTCCAGCGGGGACGGGGTGACTACATGGGGGTAGCCAACAATCCCAATGATGCCTCAGCCATTCTGGCTCCTGTGCGCTCCTACTTCCCGAATGATTACGGGCTGTACCACATGGCCGGCAATGTTAGTGAGTGGGTAAAAGATGTTTACCGCCCGTTAACCTTCGAGATGACCAGTGACCTCAATCCCTATCGCGGTAACGTTTTCAAGAAGGATAGCATGACGGAAGATGGTTTCCGGGCGCCAAAGGACAGCCTTGGCCGGATGCAGCGGGTAAAGGTGGATGAAACCAAAACTACCAAGCGCCGCAACTACCAACAAGCTAAGCAGAAAGGATTCCGGGATCCCATGGAAACGCAGGGTGGAGATCAGCAGTACAATTACGGTGTCTCTACCCTGATCAATAACGAAGCAAGGGTTTACAAAGGGGGTTCCTGGAATGACAGGGCTTATTTCCTCAGCCCTGGTTCCAGACGCTTCCTGGATCAGGAGCAGGCCAAGCCTACGCTGGGCTTCCGCTGTGCTATGAATCGGGTTGGCCCGCCGCAGCAAGACTATGAACCTAAATAGCATGATCTGAAAGCGCAGCGGTTTTCTGAGCGCTGCTTATCCTCATTGTTCCCTTAGTCGAAAAAACCTGTTCTATGAATATGCGATATGCTACATCGCTCATGGTGTCAGCCCTTCTTTTAACCGGCATGCTGTGCACCAAGAGCTCTCACGCTCAGAACAATTCCAAGTGGTACATGGGAGCTTTGGTTGGCCCCTCTTTCACCAATGTGATGGGTGATTTTCCGGGTAACAACTACAAGACTGGTGTTTCAGGCGGTGCTTCCCTGGGGCGCTCTTTTGGTGACAATAACAATTTCAAGATCCAGGCTGACTTCATGTTCTCCCTCAAAGGTCTAAATCAGACCTACGAGGAGGTCAGCACTGTAGAGCAGGAAGTAGTGACCAGCAAAACCGTTACGGAATTTGATAACAACCTGAACATTGGATACTTTGAAGTGCCGCTCACTGCCCGGTACAGCATCTCACTCGGGGGTGGTACTTTTCCCTACGAAAGCCGCCAGGGCAGCACTAACCTTACTTTCTTCGCAGGCCCTTATGTGGCTTACCTTGTAGGAGTTGGCGCTGAATTCAACACCACTCAGACCAATACTGTGCAATTCAAAGATGCAGACGGTGAAGTTACCAATGAGCAGGAAAACGTAGTTGATGTGGAAGGCGGAAAATTCCGGGTTGATGGCCGGAACTCATTCGGTACTTCACCCAGTGCAGGGGTTAGGGAGCAATTAAAACCACTGAAACCGGCCTTACCTGATGGCGTAACCCTAGACGATCTTGTTGCTGAAGAAACAACTTCCTATTCAGGTGGTATGAAGTCACTTGACGTAGGCGTTACGGCTGGTGTTGGCCTATCATTCGATATTGGTGGTAATAACCGTTTGGGCATCGAAGGTCGGTTCAGCCAGGGTATGATGACCATTGACGAAGATCCGGGTGCTTTCAGCAAGTCCGAGGTCAGCTTTGAAAATGCAGGTGGCACCGGTCTGCCACTTCCTGATGTTCAGTACGAACAGGCCTCCCTGCAGAATATCCAGTATGCAGGTTATGTTACCTGGACCTATCGCTTTGAAACCAGCAGCTTTTGAAAATACCTAGCGTTAGACCATGATCCTAAAAAAGCCCATTCTGGCTAGCCGGAACGGGCTTTTTTTATGAAGTAAAAGGCAAGGAGGGCGGTTGTTAGTCCTGCTGGTCACTTGCCTCCGGCTCCTGGCCCATCAGGTAAGCTTTGATAAAGGGATCAATTCCTCCGTCCAGGACGCTGTCTACTTTCGTTATTTCTACCTGCGTGCGCAGGTCCTTAACTAACTGATAGGGCTGTAGCACGTAGTTGCGGATCTGGGAGCCCCATTCGATCTTGCGCTTGCTCTTCTCCATCTCCTCCTTCTTCTCATGTTTCTTGCGCAACTCAATTTCGTAGAGCTGGGAGCGTAGCAGCTCCATAGCCTTTTCCTTATTCTGTAACTGAGAACGCTCCTGCTGGCACTCGATGATGATCCCGGTAGGATGGTGGCGCAACCGCACGGCTGTTTCCAGCTTGTTGACGTTTTGTCCGCCAGCTCCGCCAGCCCGGAAGGTATCCCAGGCAATGTCGGACGGATTGATGTTAACCTCAATACTTTCATCCACCTTCGGGTACACAAATACCGAAGCAAACGAAGTGTGCCGGCGGCCGTTAGCGTCAAATGGCGAAATACGAACCAGCCGGTGTACGCCGGATTCCCCTTTCAGATAGCCATAGGCATAGTTGGCATCAATTTCAAGCGTGGCCGTCTTAAGGCCGGCTTCATCGCCTGCTTGCTTATCAATGATATCGACCGGGAAATTGCTTTTTTCAGCCCACATGTGGTACATGCGAAAGAGCATCTGCGCCCAGTCCTGACTTTCTGTTCCCCCGGCACCCGGATTGATCGTCAGGATGGCGCCTAACCGGTCTTCTTCTTCCGAAAGCATGTTGAGGAATTCCAGGCCTTCAATCGCTTCTTCAGCTTCCTGCTGCTGTGCCTGCACCTCAGCTTCTGAGGACTCCCCCTCGTCCTGAAATTCCATCAGTGCTGAGAGGTCTTCCACTTTTGTGTTAGCGTCCTGAAAGTCCCGTACCCGCTTTTTCAGGTTATCAAGGTGCTTCAGGGTCTGCTTAGCCTTATCCGGATCATTCCAGAATTCAGGGTCAGACGCCTCTTTTTCTAACTCACTGATTTCACTTTCCGTCTCAGGTATGCTAAAGATACCCCCTCAACGCCTCCAGGCGTTTGCGTAAGTTTTTGAGTTCCTCGTTTGTCATACAGGTCAAAGTTATGAATTCTCCGGAGAGCCCTGAAAGTGCTTTAACCGTTGTTTTTAGGGAATAATCGCATCCCTGACATGGGTGAGCTCCTGCACTTGCTGCCCGCTCAGGATGATGGCAATAACGTCAAAACGGAGTTCGCAGTCCAGTTCATGATCCTGCAGGTAGGCGTTGGCGGCATTGATCAGAAATTGCTGCTTTTTGGTATCCACTGCTGTTTCTGGATAGCCAAAGTAATTGGTAGAACGGGTTTTGACTTCCACAAATACCAGCACCTGCGTGACCCCCTCCCAGGCAATAAGGTCGATCTCCTGCTGCTGATACCGCCAGTTGCGTGCTATCAGCTGATAGCCGTGGCGCTGCAGGTGCTCAGCGGCTATGGCCTCCCCTTGTTTTCCCAGCTCATTGTGCTCCGCCATGGTTACCGCTTCTGGTCACCCGTCAGTGATGGTACGGATCATTGTGCATGAGGGTCAGGCAGCGGTAAAGCTGCTCAATGAAGATCAGGCGAGCGTGCTCGTGGTTGAAGGTCAGCTGCGACAAGGCGATGAGCTCATCAGCCCGCGCTTTCAGGGCTGAATGAAAACCATGCGAGCTGCTTGCCAGAAAGATCAGCCGCTGCTGCGATAGCTGAAACAAGCCCTCAAGGTGCGCAGCTAAGCTCCTGGAACTATAGCTCTTGCCGTTTTCATCCAGCAGGATCAGGTGATCGGTCGGCTTCAGGGCCTTAAGCACCCGCTCCTGCTCTTTGTGGGCCCGCTGCTCGCCGGATTGGCCCTTAGGCAGGCTGATCAGTTGCTTACGAAAAGGGATGTACTGGCCTAAGCGCTTTTCGTAGGGCTCTATAGCCGCCTGCAGCGGCCTGGCCGTTTCGTTACCACTGTACCAGAACTCCACTTTCATAGCAGGCTCAGGAGCGGTCGTTACCAGGTGTGAACTTCGTCATGGTTGTACTGATCTTGGCAATCAGCGTGTCGCCCTTTTCCTGATCTTCTGTGTAAACCTCACCCTCACAGAAGTTGAGCCGCTTGCCGGGTTTCAGGACGTAGCCCTTGGCAAAAACCGAATCACCCCGGCCAGGCGCCAGAAACGAGAGGTTCAGGTCGCCTGTTACAACGTGCTCTTCCTCCCTTACAAGCGAGAAAGCCGCAAAACCACATACAATATCAGCCACAGTGGCTGTGACCCCACCATGAACAAAGCCATCCTGCTGCGTAAGGAAAGCACTCAGCGGTGCCCGGCCCTCAATATAGCCGGGCTCGATCGTAACCAGGTCAAAGCCAATGTGGCGCATAAAATCCTGCCCTTCCAGCTTACTTTCAATAAAAGCTTTGTAATCCGGATTACGGGGAACCAGTGATTGTATGCTAAGGGGGCGCTCGTGCTTCATGCCGGCGTAGCTCAGGTTATCGCATAAGCTTGGTGGATATCAGTCAGCACTTCCCGCCCGGTCTCTGTTACCAGGATGGTATGCTCAAACTGAGCTGAGAGCTTATCATCAATAGTACGGGCTGTCCATTGATCCTGCTTGTCTACTTTTACCCGGGCTTTGCCCTCATTGATCATGGGTTCAATGGTAAAGGTCATACCTGGCTTGAGTTGCTTACCTGAGTTAGGTTCCGCGATGTGCGGGATCTCGGGATCCTCATGGAATTGTAAGCCAACACCGTGACCGCAGAACTCATACACCACGCTGTAGCCGTGCTGCTTAGCAAAGCGGCTGATCTCATAGCCGATATTACCAAAGTAGTTACCCGGGTAGCATTGCTCAATGCCTACATCCAGGCACTGCTTGGTGGTATTAACAAGCCTCATGGCGCGATCAGACGGCTGCCCCACGGTAAACATCCGGCTGGTATCCCCATAGTAGCCATCCAGGATAGTGGTGATATCGATGTTCAGGATATCCCCATCTTTCAGGACATTCTGCTCGGACGGGATGCCGTGGCACACCACTTCATTCATCGAGATACAGGTTGACCGGGGGAAGCCGCCGTAGTTCAGCGGGGCTGGCTCTGCATTGTTGTTCTTGATGAACTCATGGACCTTGTTATCCAGGTAATCGGTGGTGACGCCAGCCTCTACATGCTCCTCTATCATATCGAGGGCCTGAGCTGCCAGGATAGCGCTGCGCCGGATCCCGGCTATCTGTTCTTCACTTTTGACTTTAATGGTCATTCGTTTTCCTTTATTCCATAGATACTGTACAAGGCCGGAAGCAGGCATGCAATTGCATTACAGGTGAGCTAAACCTCAAGGCTCCGGAAAGTCTTTTTCCGGTCTATCTTCTTGATCAGGTTCTGAAGCACATTACCCGGTCCGACTTCCAGAAAGGTTTCTGCTCCATCTGCTATCATCTGCTCTACGCTCTGGGTCCATTTAACCGGGGCGGTCAGCTGCCGGATCAGGTTGTGCTGAATGGTTTCCGGATCGGTAGCAGCCTCAGCCGTTACATTCTGGTAAACCGGACAGGATGGCTGCCGAAATGTTGTATTCTCCAGAGCATGAGCCAGTTCATCGCGGGCGGGCTCCATTACCGGGGAATGAAAAGCACCGCCTACACTCAACTCCATGGCCCGCTTAGCCCCTTTTGCCTTAAGGTTATCAATCGTTTGATTGATGGCCTCGTGGCTTCCGGATATCACAACCTGCCCGGGCGCATTGAAATTAGCCGGTACCACTGTTCCATCAACCTGCTCGCAGGTATCCTGAACGGTTTCGTTGTCCAGTCCCAGAATAGCTGCCATGGTTGAGGGCTCAGCCTCACAAGCTTTCTGCATGGCATTGGCCCGCTTGCTGACCAACAGCAGCCCGTCCTCAAAGCGCAGACTACCGGTGGCGGCCAGCGCTGAAAACTCTCCAAGCGAATGCCCGGCTACCATACCGGGCTGGAAATCATCGCCAGCAGCCCTGGCTACGGCATAGGAGTGGATGAAAATAGAGGGCTGTGTTACAGCCGTTTCCTTCAGCGCCTCTTCAGTCCCACTGAACATGGTATTGGTGATATCGAAGCCCAGCAGCCGGTTGGCCTCGTCAAACACTTCCTTGGCCTCTGTGAAGCGCTCGTAGAGGTCCTGGCCCATACCGGGGTATTGTGCGCCTTGTCCGGGGAAGATGTAAGCCGTCATGAGAGCTCGGGTTTTAGGGTTGCTCAGGTGCCGTAGTAGTCTACGTAGTGGTTTTCGGTTTCGTAGAGCCTGATGCTGTAAAGCTCAGTTCCTCCGCCGGTTAAATGCGGGGCCAACTGTTGCCAGATCTGCCGGGCTAAATTCTCAGTGGTGGGGGTCAGCCCTTCCATGAAGGCTACATCCACATTCAGGTTGCCGTGATCCACTTTCCGCACAACCTGTTCTTTGATCAGCTGACTAAGGTCTTTGATATTCATCAGCATGCCGGTTTCAGGATCCACTTCACCCCGTACGGTAACGTACAGGACAAAGTTGTGACCATGGTAATTAGGGCTGGCACATTCCCCGAAAACCGCGCGGTTCTGCTCCTCGGTCCATCCTGGTACCGCCAGGCGATGGGCTGCGTTAAACTGTTCCCGCCGGCATACATATATCATAACCGCTGATCCTCTTTAAGACTTACAGCAAAGGCCTTCAGGCCCCTGCGCTAGAGCAGGTGCAAAGATAACGCTTGAGCAGGAGCTTTTACCAAGCCAATCCCTCCTCCGTTGGATTTTATAGAAATTCGCGCCTTCCTAACTGTCAGAATCTTCCCCCATGATCGTTGTTACCGGAGCAGCCGGCTTTATTGGCAGCTGCCTGATCAGTAAGCTAAACCGTGAAGGCTACTATGACGTGGTAGCGGTGGATGACTTCAGCCGCACTGACAAAGAAGCCAACCTTACCGGCAAAATCCTGTCAGCCCGCATCAGCCGCGATCAGTTCTTCGAATGGCTGGAAGCCAATGAAAAACGTGTGCAGTTTATCTTTCATCTGGGAGCCCGAACGGATACTGCCGAGCAGGATCAGACGGTGTTCGATGAGCTTAACCTTAGCTACTCCCAGCGCGTCTGGCAGGCCTGTACAGCATACGGGCTTCCGCTGATCTATGCTTCATCCGCGGCTACCTATGGCCTGGGCGAAGAAGGTTATGATGACAGCCACGCGGTGGTGGATCGCCTGTCCCCGTTAAACCTGTACGGGCAGAGCAAGCAGGCCTTTGACCAATGGGCCCTGGCGCAGGAGGAGCAGCCATATTTCTGGGCCGGGATCAAGTTCTTCAATGTGTACGGGCCCAATGAATACCACAAGGGGCGCATGGCTTCTGTCATTCACCATGCCTACTACCAGGCCCGCAACAACGGGCAGGTTAAGCTATTCCGGTCGCACCATCCGGACTATGAGCACGGAAAGCAAAAGCGGGATTTTGTGTATATCAAGGATGTGGTGGCTACGCTATGCTGGCTTATGCACCACCGTAAACCCGCTGATTCAGGCCTTTACAACCTTGGCACCGGGCAGGCCGAAACGTTCCTGCACCTGGCTGAGAGCCTGTTCAGGGCTCTCGATCAACAGCCGGATATCACCTTCATAGATACACCGGTCGATATCCGGGATAAGTATCAGTACTTTACACAGGCCCGGATGGACAAACTGCGGAAGATTGGATTTGATCAGCCTTTCCACACGCTGGAGGAAGGGGTGAGCGATTACGTGCAGCACTACCTGGAAGCCAGTGCCTACTATTGATGGTAGCTGCTACCAGGGCTAAGAAGCGCATGGTACTCTCCGGGAACCGTTCAGAAAGAGAAAACGGTATTTAGTCCTCCTCTTCCTCGTAGTAATCGTCCAGGGCAATTTTTGCTACCCGTTTTTCATGGCGCCCTCCCTCAAACGGGGTTTTGAGAAACATAGCAGTAGTGGCTTCAGCCGTGCCGAGGTCCATGAAGCGGGCTGGCAGGCATAGAACATTGGCATTGTTATGAGCACGGGCCAGGCGGCTCAGCTCAGGAGCCCAGCAAAGCGCAGCCCGGATACCCTGGTGCTTATTGGCGGTCATACAGGTCCCGTTAGCTGTTCCGCAGAGGATAATGCCTAGCTGGTAGGCGCCCTCTTCTACCTGCTCAGCAACGGGATGAGCTATATCCGGATAGTCGCAACTTTCGGCAGAATCGGTCCCGAAATCACCAACCTCATGCTTCCCGCGCTTAAGCCACCCGATAAGGTGGTCTTTCATTTCAAATCCAGCATGATCACTGCCAATTGCAATTTTCATAAAGCACTCTTTTAGCGGCGCTGCAAAATTAAGCCTTTAACCCGAGTATCTCTACAGGGCTGGTCGGTGAAAGCCCCTATCCGGCCCTCTTTACATGCTGATTGTTAGTGGAAAAATTTCTATTTTTGCAAAGTAAATGTTAACCTAAAAGTCAGGCGATAGCAATGGCAGTAACCAGCGAAGAAAAACGCTCACTTTTCGCCCGTTATGGCAGAGATGAAAACGATACCGGCTCTACAGCAGCCCAGATAGCCCTTTTTACCCGGCGGATTGAGGACCTTTCCGCTCACCTGAAGCAGAACAAGAAAGATTATGGCACCCTGCGCGCCCTGCAAAAGCTCGTTGGTAAGCGCAGGAGCCTGTTGAAATACTACAGAAGAAAAGATGTTGAGGCATACCGGCAGCTTATTGCTGATCTCGGCATCCGGCGGTAGACATCCTATCAAAGAGGCGATGGACACCCATCGCCTCTTTTTATTTGGGGCGCTTGCTAAGAGTAGCAGAGTGCCGCGAGGGGATTTTGAACAATTGAAAGCAGCGGATTTATGAGCAAGCAAATCGAAAAGCCCATTCACACTAAAACGATAACCCTTCCGGATGGAAGAACGATATCGCTGGAAACCGGCCGCTTAGCGAAGCAATCGGACGGTTCAGTCGTCCTGCAGATGGGCGATACCATGATCCTGGCAACGGTTGTTTCGGATAAGGAACCCAAGGATATTCCATTCCTGCCACTAACGGTAAACTACCAGGAGCAATATGCAGCAGCTGGTCGCTTTCCGGGCGGCTTTGTTAAGCGGGAAGGCCGGCTTTCCAACTACGAGATTGTCGTGAGCCGCTTAATCGACCGGGCACTAAGGCCTTTATTCCCGGATGGTTACGCTAACGAAACGCAGGTGCTGATCTCCCTGATCTCAGCTGATAAGAATGTGATGCCGGACAGCTTGGCTGGTCTGGCTGCCTCTGCAGCCCTGACCCTTTCGGATGTGCCATTCGGTGGCCCGATCGCTGAAGTGCGGGTGGCCCGTATTCAGGGAGAGCTTGTGATCAATCCTCATGTTGATCAGCTCGAGCATGCCGACCTCGATATCATCGTTGCCGGCACTGAAGGTGAGATCAACATGGTAGAAGGGGAAATGGAAGAGATCAGCGAGCAGGAGATGGTCGAGGCCCTGAAGTTCGCTCACGAAAGTATCCAGCAGCAGTGCCGCACCCTGAAGGAATTTGAAGCTGAGGCCGGCTACACCGAAAAGCGGGAACTGCCTGAGTCTGAAACTACCGAATACGAAGAAACCATCCGCAAGGAAGCCGATGCCTATCTGCGCAACCGGATCTATAAGGTCGCCAAAAATCCTTCGGATAAGGCTGAGCGGAGTCAGGCCTTTAATGATGTATTACATGAATACCTTGGCCAGTTCGGGGAAGAAGAACTGGAAGCCCGGGAAGCCATTATCAAGGACACGTTCGGTGACCTGAAGAAAGAAGTGGTCCGGAACATGATCCTGAACGAGGGTAAGCGCCTGGACGGCCGCGGCCTGACCGATATTCGTGATATCGATGTTGCTATCAATTACCTGCCCTCCGTACACGGTTCGGCAGTCTTTACCCGCGGAGAAACACAGTCCCTGACGTCTGTCACCCTGGGCAGTAGCCTGGACCGGCAGATGATTGACGGGGTTATGTTCGAGACTTACGAGAAATTCATCCTGCACTACAACTTCCCCCCGTTCTCAACAGGAGAGGTTAAGCCCGTTCGTGGCCCCGGCCGCCGGGAGATCGGGCACGGTCACTTAGCCGAGCGCTCGCTCCGTAAGGTGATGCCCCCGGATGAAGAAAACCCCTACACCGTACGGGTGGTTTCTGATATCCTGGAATCCAATGGTTCCTCTAGCATGGCCACCGTTTGTGCAGGTTCATTAGCCCTGATGGATTCCGGTATCAAGACCAAGTCACCGGTAGCAGGGATCGCTATGGGCCTGATCAAGGGCGAGGGCGATGCTTATGCGATCCTCTCCGATATCCTGGGTGATGAGGACCACCTTGGTGATATGGACTTCAAGGTAGCCGGCACCCAGGAAGGGATTACCGCCTGCCAGATGGACCTGAAGGTTGAGGGGCTCTCCTACGATATCCTTGAGGAAGCCCTGCTACAGGCACGGGAGGGTCGCCTACACATTCTCAGCGAGATGAGTAAGGTCATTGACAAGCCCCGCGAGGACTTCAAGAGCTTTGCCCCGCGCATTGAAAAGCTCCATATTGAAAAAGACAACATCGGAACAGTCATCGGCCCCGGTGGTAAGCAGATCCAGGATCTTCAGGAAACCACTGGCGCCCATATCAGCCTGAATGAGGTAGATGGCTACGGAGTAGTTGAGATCTCAGCCGAGAACAAGGACTCGCTGGATATGGCGAAGCAGCGTATCCAGAAGCTTATAGAAGTCCCGGAAGTCGGGAAGGTCTACACCGGTAAGGTAAAGACCATCATGAATTTCGGAGCCTTTATTGAATTCCTGCCCGGTAAGGATGGCCTGCTGCACATCTCTGAGATCGCCTGGGAAAAGACAGAATCCATGGATGGGATCTTTGAAGAGGGCCAGGAAGTGCAGGTTAAGCTTAAGGATATTGATGCCAAGACCGGCAAGTTTGCCCTTACCATGAAGGAGCTATACCCGAAGCCGGAAGGCTACACCGATAAGCCCCCTAAGAAAAAGGGACCAGAAGGCGCAAAGCCCAACCCTGATCAGTAAATAGTTAGCCTTGGTGGCGCTACCGTCACCAAGGCAAATCCCAGGCGAGCAATGACTGCTATGCTGGCGCCCTCCATCTTATCAGCGGATTTCGGTAACCTCCAATCGGCCTGCGGGCTGGTGAATAACAGCCAGGCAGACTGGTTTCATGTTGATGTTATGGATGGGGTTTTTGTACCGAATATTTCATTCGGCTTTCCGGTGATGAGTATGCTGCAGCGGCATGCCCGCAAGCCCCTGGATGTGCACCTCATGATCACAGAGCCGGAGCGCTATGTGGCTCGTTTTTGTGAGGCAGGTGCGAGCGTTGTAACCGTCCACTACGAAGCTTCACCACACCTGCACCGCACCCTTCAGCAGATCCATGAGCAGGGTGCCAAAGCTGGTGTAGCCCTTAATCCGCACACACCAGTTCACGTTCTGGATGCCATTATCCAGGACGTTGACCTGGTTTGCCTGATGTCGGTTAATCCGGGTTTTGCAGCTCAGGCCTTCATACCCCAGACGTATACCAAGCTAAAGGATCTGCAGGCTTTGATCCAGGAGCGGCAGACCACCACGCTGATCGAAGTGGATGGCGGGGTAAACCTGAGCAATGCCCATAACCTGAGCCAGCACGGGGCAGATGTTCTGGTGGCAGGTAATGCAGTCTTCGGAGCCGATAACCCTACGGAAACGATCCAGCAGTTTAAGGCCCCGGCTACGTATTCCGTCTAGTCCTCAAGTACTCATGGCAGCAAACACAGAGCTAACAGTCCTGCATGTCTCCACTCCCACCACATGGCGGGGCGGAGAACAGCAGCTGGCTTACCTGGTGGATGAGCTGCCCGGTATCAAGCACTTGCTGCTAACACCGCCGGAAAGCCGGCTGGCTCAGCACTGCGTGGCCTGTGGCCATGTCTGGCTGCCTTTGCAGAAGAAAGGATTGCTGGCCAGGGTCTTTCAGCTGAAGCGGGTAGTGCGGAAGTACAAAGCAGACCTGTTGCACGTCCACGATGCCAAGGCCCATACCCTTGCTTATGTGGCTACGCTGCTGGGTATGCGTGCCCGGGTGATCGTAAGCCGCCGGGTTGATTTTCCGGTTCAATCTAACCCTTTCTCCCAGCGTAAGTACACCCATCCGGCTGTCAAGCGTATTGCGGCTGTCTCGCAGGCCATTGCCGACATTGTATGCGAGCAGCTACCGCTACAGGACCGCGTGACGGTCATCCACTCCGGTGTAGACACTACTCGCTTTGAGGGTAAGACCAGCAGCGGGCGCCTTCGCCACGACTGGGATGTACCGAATGACCACTGGCTGATTGGCAATACCTCAGCTGTAGCTGATCATAAGGATTACCGCACGTTTGTGGATACAGCCGCCTATGTGCAGGCACAAGGCCTGCGCGCTACCTTTTTTATCATTGGTGACGGACCGGAGGCAGAGGCCATTCAGCAGTACATTAATGCTCAGGGCATGCATGCTACCGTCTTTATGACGGGTTTCCGCGAGGATGTTACCGATCTGGTGGCCGAGCTGGACCTGTACCTGATGACCTCCAAAACAGAGGGCCTGGGCACAAGTGTACTGGACGCTTTTGCAGCTGAGATCCCCGTAGTAGCGACCCAGGCCGGGGGTATTCCCGAGATGGTGCAGCATACGGAAACCGGTCTGCTGGCCCCCGTTGGTCAGCCACAGGCACTCGGGGAGGCGCTGTTACAGCTCACGCAGGAACCGGACCTGAGGCGCACCCTGGTGGCCAATGCCCGCAATACCCTTTCAGATTTCAGCAAGGAAAAAATGGCTGCCCGAACCAAAGCGCTCTACCAATCCGTAATGGCTGAGCCCGTTAAGCTGCATCAGCAGTAAAACAATGCCCAGGCTTTCGCATATTTCAGGAAATTGTAGTAGCTGCTGATCAGGCAGATCACAAAGCCGTAGAAGCCATCCCGGAAACCGCCCTGCAGCAGATATTTCTTCCAGAATGTGAAAACAGGATTCAGCAGAACGTTCAACAGGAGGGAAGGAGGCCGCTGCTGTTGATAACGCTCCTGCGCTACAATGGTGGAAAACTTATTACTGGTACTCACGTGGCTCTCGATACTGGGAAAGCTGTAATGCAGTAAGTGACCCTCCAGGGTGGCTTGCTTCACTTCTGGCTGAAGAACCACTTTGTCATGCGGATTAACCCCACCCCACGAGCCGTAGTGCCGGTGCCAGAGCCGGAGTTTCTTATCCGGGTACCAGCCGCAATGGTAAATCCACTGGCCGCAGTAGTTGGTAAGCCGCTTCACGGTGTAGGCACAGGGTAGCTCATTGGCTTTTTCCCGCATAATGCTTGCCTGCAGCTCAGGCGTAAGGGCCTCATCTGCATCCAGGGACAGGATATGGTTATACCGGGCGGCACGCATAGCATAGTTCTTCTGATCGATATGGCTTCTGAAGGTATGATAGCAAACCTCAGCGCCAGCCTGCTCGGCTAAGGTTACTGTTTCATCAGTGGAGTAAGAATCCACAACCAGGAGCTGATCAGCGACAGGCTGCAGGGAGTGAAGGCAGCGCTCAATGTTGGTGGCCTCATTGTACGTAATGACAACGGCAGTAAGGTAAGCCATGACCGGACCTATGGTAAACAGCGGCTAGCCGGGTTATCCTAAACTAAGGGTTAAACGCCAGCTTCAAAAGTAAAGTAAACATTTTGCTGCATGTTCGGTTTCATAAGTAGAACTTCAGCGACAACCATCGCTTCGAATTTATGCTGACTGGCGCAACCAACAACTGCCGCTTTATCCAATCTTACTTCTCCACCTGTTGTTGTTGAGGCTAAGCTAAGTGCATCCACTTCCTTCGGAGGCCCTTCCTTCATTTCTATCAGCATTTTTATTAGTAGTCAATCATATGAATCCCTGAACCTGCTTTTACTGCAGGATTCAGGCATTCTGGTATAACGAATTAACAAACCTTCAAAAATCAAATTACCATGGCTGACACCACGAACTCCCAAATTCTGGTAAGCACCGAGTGGCTGGCTAACAACCTGGATCAACCCGGCCAGCAAATTGTAGAGGTAGATGTGGATACCTCTGCCTACGATCAGGGTCACATCCGTGGCGCAGTTGCTTTCCGCTGGAAAGAGGACCTGCAGAATTACCCCAGCCGCGATATTGTCACCAAAGAGAATTTTGAAAAGCTCCTCAGCGAATCAGGCATTAGCAACGACACGTTAGTTATACTTTATGGTGATAACAACAACTGGTTTGCTGCTAATGCCTACTGGCTCCTGAAGTACTATGGCCATGAAAACGTCAAGGTACTGGATGGTGGCCGCAAGAAGTGGGTGGATGAAAACCGGGAGCTGGTTACTGAAAAGCCCCAGGTTCAGCCAACCACCTACAAGGCTAAGGATCCCGACCCCAGTCTCCGGGCCTACCGCGATTATGTGTACAATGCCGTTAACAGTGAGCACAACGTAGGGCTGGTGGATGTCCGCTCACCGCAGGAATTCAGCGGTGAATTAGTGGCACCGGAGCACGTGCCGCAGGAAGGCTCCCAACGGGCCGGTCATATTCCGGGCGCTCAGAATATCGTCTGGAAAGAGGCGGTGAATGAAGATGGCACGTTCAAGAATGAAGATGAGCTCCGGAAGCTTTACGAAAGCAAGGGCATTACCCCGGATAAAGAAGTGATCACCTATTGCCGGATTGGTGAGCGCTCCGCTCACTCCTGGTTTGTGCTGCATGAGCTCCTGGGCTATCCGAAAGTGCGCAACTATGATGGCTCCTGGACTGAGTGGGGCAGCATTATCGGAGCACCGATTGAGAAGTAAGGGACCTCATACAAGGGTGCTCTGATTAGAAAAAGGCCTGTCTCAGCCGAGGCAGGCCTTTTTTTAGTTGGCACAGGAAGGGGCACGGGATAAGTGTACCGGACCACCCTTAAAAGGGTTGGAAAAGTCCTTAATCAGAACCTGGCTCAGGCTTGCTCGCCAGCCTCATCCGGTACCCGGCTCTGCGCATCCGCTTCATCTGTTTCCGGCGGTACAGTGGCCACAAAAATGCCCTGCTCATCCAGCCAGTTTTTGTAGCGAACCAGATCACTGGCCTTGATCCGGCCAACCGCAGCCCCGCGATCCAGGCCCTGTACTTCCCGGTCCAGGCCCTCCAGCGGGAGCTCATCCAGGGCTGCGCGGTCCTTAAATCCGAGATAGACCGTGAGCTCTGCACTTTGGTTATGCAGGTAGGGGGTCCTGAGTTGCGCCTTCTGATACTGGTACTGGTAGCCCTGGCGGGCCGCCAGTATATCAGCTAGTACTGCTGCTCCCGTGGGATAGCCGCCAGCCCCCTGCCCGATCAGGGTCTGAGGGCCTGAATACTGCGCCTCAATAAAGGCAGCATTGTACTCCTCATCTACCGTGTAGAGGCCGTTCTGGTCGGTCACAAACTCCGGTACCACCAACAGGCTTACCTGACCACTGCCAGTATCCACTGCTTTTGTCAACAGCTTGAGCTTCTGGCCGCGCTGCCGGGCCTGGTTCTCATCAAACGAGGAGAGGTTGTGAATACCCAGCGTGGCAATGCTGCTGGGATCCACGGTAATGCCAAAAGCATGACTGGCTGCGATCGTTAGCTTGTACTTGGCATCATAGCCACCCACATCCAGCGTAGGGTCGGCTTCCGCATATCCCTTGTCCTGGGCCTGCTGCAGGGCCGTGCGGTAATCCAGCTGCTCATTGAAGATCTTGGACAGGATGTAATTGGAAGAGCCGTTGAAAATCCCCTGCAGGGAATAGAGCGGCTCGTAGGAAAAGTAATCCTCCAGGGTCCGGATGACCGGTATGCTACCGCAGACGGCTCCCTCATACAAGAGGGTCTGGTTCTGCTTACGCTGCAGCTCGATCAGTGCGCCCAGGTTTTCAGCGATCATTTTCTTGTTGGCTGACACGACTTGCTTACCGGCCAGCAGGGCCTCCTTTACAATCTCGAAGCCTTCCTGCTCATCATTGGTGAGCTCCGCGATCAGCGAAACCTCTGGATCCTGAATGATGGCCTGCCGGTCGAATGTGAAGGCTTCCCGCGGCAGGGGGCGCTCTTTCTCAGGATCTTTAACCCCGATCTGCTTTACATTGATGTTTAAATAGGGGTAAGCCTGTAAGATATCATAAAGGCCCTGGCCGACAACGCCAAAGCCGAAAATGCCGATCTGTGTTGCTGTTGTCATTATGATGTTGCTTTTTGGTGCTGATCCTGCCCATGGGGATAGGGCTCGTTGTCTTTCAGGGATACAAAGGTGAACCGGGCCTCACAGATGGTGGCCACCTCGCCGGTCTGATCCTCGCGCGAAACGTGAACCGCCACATCAATCGAAGTCCGGCCCATGCGGACGATGCCAGCGTGAAGCTCTATGATATCCCCTAAATAAGCAGGATTCTTAAAATCAACTTTGTCTAAACTTACGGTGACGGCCCCATCGCAGGCAGTGCCGTAAAGAATGCGCCGGACGGGCTTAATCGCAGCCACGTCCATCTCTGAGAGCAGCTTCCCGCCAAACAGAGAGCCTGTATAATTCAAATCTTCCGGAAAAACAGTGAACGTATGCAGCGAGGCCTTTTGCCCGGCTGCCTCTGTTTCAGGTAATGTCATAGGGTTAGGGGTTGTATTATCACGTCAAGGCCCAGCTGGCCTCTGGTTTGGTTTGTCATTGCTTGCCGGCCGTTTCAGGCATGGTCTTTACCAAAAGCCGCTGCTGAATAGTTTCGGCTAGCTGCTCAGTTTCCAGCAAAAAGCCATCGTGACCATAGGCCGAGTCCAGCCCTACTACCTCAGCATTCGGGATCAGGCGGGCCAGGTAGGCCTGCTCCTGAATGGGAAACAGCATATCCGACTGAATACCCATGATCAGGCTCTGGGCCTGTATCTGCTCCAGGGCTTCCGCAACACTGTTCCGGCCGCGACCCACATTGTGCGTATCCATGGCTTTGGACAGGTACCAGTAGGAAAAGGCATTGAAGCGCTGGGCCAGCTTAGTGCCCTGATATTGCTGGTAAGAGGAAGCCCGGAAGTGATCAGTGGTTTCATTGTCCGGCTCTTCCTGGCTGTAGTGGTAGGTCTTGTAATGACGGTAAGAGATCAGCGCCATGGCGCGCGCTGTCCGCATCCCCTCCAGGCCGGCATCGGGATGGGGTTCCTGCCAGCTCTGATCGGCCTCAATGGCCATACGCTGGGTTTCATTGAAAGCCACGCCCCAGGGCGAGTGCCAGGCATTGCAGGCCACCACGGCCAGCTGCTGAATAAAAGGAGGTTGCTGAATAGCCCATTCCAGCACTTGCTGGCCCCCCAGTGATCCGCCTATCAGCAATGCTATCCGGCTGAGCTCCAGATAGGAAGCCAGCCACTGATGAGCTTTCACCAGGTCTTTTACCGTGAGCAGGGGAAAGGTGTGGTAATAGGGCTCACCTGTTTCAGGATTGACCGAGAGCGGACCGGTACTCCCATAGCAAGAGCCCAGGATATTGGCACAGACGATATAGTGCGTATCCGGGTTGAAGAGGGCTTCTTCCCCGAACAGGCCGGCCCACCAGTCCAGGGGATCGGAATTGGCCGTCAGGGCATGGCAGACCCATACCACATTGCTTTCGTCAGCATTGGGCTGACCGTAGGTGTGGTAACCAATGGTAAGTTCAGGAAGGGTGCTGCCGGACTCCAGCGTAAAGGGTCCGGAGAAGGTCACTTCATGGTAGGGCAAAACAGGTTGGTTGTTTTCAGGGATAAACGGAAGAAGGCGGGCAGCCAGCAGACTGCCCGCTCATGCATGGGTTTTTAGCCAGAAACAGGGGCTTGAACCAACTCAGCACTCTTTTCAAAAGCCTGCTGGAAGTCCTCCTTGATGTCATTCAGGTCTTCAATGCCGACTGACACCCGGAGCTGCCCCGGTACCACACCGCTGGCTTGTTGCTCTTCCTCACTCAGCTGCTGGTGTGTGGTAGAGGCGGGGTGGATGATCAGGGTCTTGGCATCACCTACGTTGGCCAGGTGACTGACTACCTTCAGGCTCTCCACGAAGCGGTCTGCCCGCTCCTTGCCGCCTTTTACATGGAATTTCAGCACCCCGCCATAGCCATTGGTCAGGTACTTATTGGCCCGTTCGTGGTAGGGATCACCGGGTAATCCCGGGAAGTTGACCTGCTCTACGTCCTCATGGCTCTGCAGCCATTCAGCCAGGGCCTGCGTATTGTCCACGTGGCGCTGAACACGGAGCGAGAGGGTTTCCAGCCCCTGAATGAACAGGAAAGAATTAAACGGGCTAAGGGCAGTGCCGTAGTCCCGCAGGCCTTCCACCCGGGCGCGGATGGAGAAGCAGATGTTCGGCAGGCCCAGCGGATTGCCTTCGCCAAACGTATCCCAGAACACCAGCCCGTGGTAGCTGTCATTGGGCTCTGAGAATTGCGGGAATTTGCCGTTGCCCCAGTTGTAATTGCCGCCATCCACGATCACACCGCCAATGCTGTTGCCGTGGCCACCGATCCACTTAGTGCAGGATTCCACGACCACATTGGCGCCATACTCGATCGGGCGGAACAGGTAGCCGGCAGCACCAAAGGTGTTATCCACCACTAACGGAATATCGTACCGCTTAGCCAGGGCATTGAAGGCACTGAAGTCCGGGATATTGAACTCCGGATTGCCGATGGTTTCCAGGTAAATAGCCTTGGTGTTCTCATCGATCAGCTCTTCAAAGCTGTTCGGATCATCCCCTTCGGCAAACCGGGCCTCAATGCCGATCCGCTTAAAGGTATTCTTAAACTGGTTATAAGTACCCCCGTACAGGTAAGGCGTGGTAACGAGGTTATCACCCGCCTCCAGGATGTTGGTCAGGGCAATGAACTGGGCTGACTGGCCTGAGGAAACCGCTACGGCAGCCGTACCGCCCTCCAGGGCCGCGATCCGCTGCTCAAAGGCATCATTGGTGGGGTTCATGATGCGGGTGTAAATGTTACCGAATTCCTTCAGGCCAAAGAGATTAGCTGCGTGGTCGGAATCATCAAACAGGTAGGAAGTGGTCTGGTAAATAGGAACAGCCCTTGACTTCGTGGATTCGTCCCCATCATGGCCTGCATGGAGTTGCAGGGTGTCAAACTTCGGGTTGTTCAGATCATGTGCGCTCATAATTCTTAGTTTTAATGAGATACAAGTTGGTTAGGAATACAATATGGTCAGGTTATAATCAAAGAAAGGCTTGGCTGCTAATCATGGGCGCATGGGCACTGGTAGCATGCGATCCCTCAGTCAAGCAAAAAACAGGAAGTGAAACTCAGGATTGACAGCACCAACACTGGTGCATCGCATTGAGGGCGATCATAAAGGCAACGGAGTGGATGTTGCCTTCCAAGGTGTTGCGGGAATCGAGTAAGGTGTCAGTTAGTGCCATTGTCTCGCCACTTGATTTATATTCATCCGGATCACTCCGGAATTCAGGAATTGGCACCTTTCGGATTTTCCGAGGGTTGCCAGCGGGTCATCGAGCCTGTCTCTCACCGCTTCTGTATAAATCAATTACCACTTGCCGCTAGCGTGTAATTGATGGTGCAAATGTAATAGGCTTCCGGGATTTGCCAAACCTTTCCTAATTTGGGGTGCAAAACAGGCAGAAAAAGCCGGCTTGGCGTTGCTTAAGAGGATCAACAAATAAGCTTATTTATGAGACATTGGGTACTTTTACTGGTAGGGGTGGTGTTAGTTACCGGATGTGACAAGCTGGAAGAGTTGGAGCCTGAAGATGACGAAGAAGAGGTTACAC
>CAYYUA010000024.1:0-4308 GCA_964474835.1 uncultured Sphingobacteriales bacterium | reverse complement strand
GATAAGCTGGAGGAACGCGAAGCATCCCTTTACAACCAGGTTGAAGTAATGGAAGCCAACCGCTGCACGCCGGCAAGTAACTAATCCGGTGGCGTACCAGCCCACCCGGTTAGTTACAACTTCCCACCGCCCGTGAGCAGGCTGCCACCGCGGGCCCAGTATCAATCTGACACGGTGTTGGTCCTGTTTTCAGCTGTAGAATGCTGTTAATCTGTTAAAGTGATAAAGCCCTGATGTCATATAGCTGACAAATGCGGGATTTTCCCCGATTTGTGTTACTGTGATAATGATTACCAAAAGTTTGAATGACCTGCGTAAACAAACAGCCTTTTCCGGCGTTAAACGTTGCAACACATTTCGGCTATAAAAAGATTCAATAACCTTAACTAACGATTTTTATGAAACAGCTTAAACCCCTTCATTTTTTCTTCCTAGCCCTCCTTACCCTGGGCACGGTAAACCTTCAGGCTCAGACCTATGAAGCAACCCTTACCGGTAACCAGCAAGTAGGGCCGGTAAAAACCGTAGCCAGTGGCGAGGTTACCCTCAACTTAAGCGGCAATGACCTCACCGTAAATGGTTCCTTTAAGAACCTGTCCAGCGCTGTTGATGTAACCATAGCTGGCGGTGCTCACCTGCACGATTCCCTGGCCGGTGCTAATAGTGGCGTGCTCATTTCCATACCTCCTACCAATCTGAATGAGGATTCCACAGGCGGAACATTTAGCATTAACCGCACCCTGGATCCTGCCTCAGCCAGCGAGCTGAATGCTAAGCTGCGGAACCGGCAGATCTACATCAACATCCACACGCAACAATATCCCAGCGGAGAGCTGCGGGGGCAGGTGGTCCCTTCCGCAGACCAGCTTTTCTATGCTGATCTGAAAGGAGATAAGCAAAACCCGCCGGTCAACACCAATGCTTCCGGCGGTGTGATCGCGGAGCTCAATGGCAATCAGCTTACCGTATCCGGAGCCTTCAGCGATCTTGATTCCGATTTCAATTTCAATGTAGCCGGCGGTGCTCACCTGCACTTCGGGGATCGTGATCGGAACGGTGGAGTCACCATTCCCCTGAATGCTACACTTGGTAACAACCTGCGGAATGGCCGCTTCATTGCTGATAGCAATACCTATTCGCTTAATAGTGACCAACTGGACTCCCTCAACATCAACCACCTGTACGTAAACATCCACACCCAGAATAATCCGGGTGGTGCCATTCGGGGCCAGCTGAACAGTCAGGACTTCCAGACCTATGAAAGCAGCCTTTCTGGTGTTACCCAGATTCCCAGTGTTGTTAGCACTGGTACTGGTGACGTGATCTACAAGGTCATTGGCGAGCGCCTGCTGCTAAGGGGTGATTTTGGAGACCTGACCAGCCCGGTAGATGAAAGTATTGCCGGCGGTGCTCATATCCATGCCGGCAGGGCCGGGGAAAATGGTGGCATCCAGATTCCGCTAAATGTTGACCTTGAATCAAGCGGGCAGGCCGGCGTGCTGCGCGAAGATTCCAACGAATATGTGATCAATAGTGCTATTGAAGGGCTTATGGATAATGCGGCCCTCTACCTGAACATCCACACTAACCGGTATCCATCCGGCGAAATCCGCGGGCAGGTAACGCCTGAAAATGATGAACTGTATGTAGCTGAGCTGAGTGGTGTAAACCAAGCCCCACCTGTTCTTTCTTCTGGTAGGGGTTCTGTGATCATTGAGCGCAGGAACGACTCGATCTACGTCAGCGGAAGCTTCCAGGACCTGAGCAGTCCATTTAATCCAGACGTAGCAGGTGGTGCACATCTACACGTTGGTATTTATGGCCGGAATGGCGGTGTTCAGAAGAGCCTTACCACTGAGCTGGATAACGATAGCCTGGGCGGTACCTTCCTCCGGTCTGAAAACCAATTTGCCCTGAGTTCCACTGATGAAGATAACCTGGAGCAAGCCCGGTTTTATGTCAATGTGCACACGGACGCTAACCCCAGTGGTGAGATCCGCGGCCAGGTCATAGAAAAGCCGGCTGCTATCTTTCAGGCCTTCCTTTCCGGCAGCCAACAGGTACAGCCCGTAGAAACCGACAGCCGCGGGGCTGGCTTAGTAGCCCTTTACGAAGACAATGAGATTGCAGTAACCGGTGCCTTTGACGGGCTGGATAGTGCGCTTGCTACTTCAGTAGCTGGTGGCGCTCACTTGCACAAGGGCCTTGCCGGGCAGAATGGCGGAGTAGAGGTACCCCTTGATGCTGAAACCGACAATACAGATCGTAACGGGGAATTCCCCATCGATAGCAATCGCACAACCATTAGCGATGGTCTGGTGAATGATCTGCTGAACCGGAACCTTTACATCAATGTCCACTCGCAGGAATACACCTCCGGTGAGATCCGCGGGCAGGTTGTGCCGCAGAGCACAAAGGTCTTTTACAGCAATCTAGGCGGTGGTTATCAGGTACTACCCGTCCAGAGCCGCGGCTTCGGGGCTGTGGTAGCTGAGGTTCGCAATGGCGATGTAACCCTGAGCGGTTCCTTTCAGGGCCTTTCCAGTGACCTGAACACCAATGTAGCTGGTGGCGCCCACATTCACGAAGGGTATGCCGGCCAGAATGGTAGTGTCATCTTCGGGCTTACCCCTGAAACTGGAAACAACGACACTAGTGGTGTTTTCCGGGCCGATTCCAATACGTTCAGCTTTAATGATGCTCAGCTGGATTCTCTGCAGAACCGGCAGTACTACGTCAACGTCCACAGCCAGAACTTCCCCAGTGGTGAAATCCGCGGCCAGCTGACTGGTCCGGTGGAAAATACCTATTACACCAGTTTAGTCGGAACGAACCAGGTACCGGCAGTTAACACGGACGCTCAGGGCGGCCTGATCGCTGAGAAGCTGGGCGGTGAACTGAAGGTAACTGGTTCCTTTAGCGGTTTGGAATCCGACTTTAATGCGAACGTTGCTGGCGGAGCGCACCTACACGAAGGTTATGCCGGCCAGAACGGAGGCGTGCAGATCGGACTGGATGCCACGGTTAATGATGGTACATCCGGGTTTTTTGCTTTGGATAGCAATACGTACCAACCCTCTGACGCCAATGTAGCCTTGCTGACTCAACGGCAGCTCTACGCCAATATTCATACGCAGGACAATCCGGGTGGCGCCATACGCGGTCAGCTGGCCCCGTATGCTAATGCCTACTTTACCACCTCTTTAGCTCCTGTCAATCAAGTGCCACCACGGCAAACCGATGCCATAGGCGGTGCTTTTGCAGAGTACCGGAACGGTATTCTGCGGCTTAGCGGGGCTTTCGAAGGGCTGAATAGTGGCTTTAATGAAAACGTGGCTGGCGGTGCTCACCTGCACAATGGTACTGCTGGTGAAAACGGGGGCGTGGACATTAGCCTGTCGGCTGATGTTGAGGCCAACGACACAGCAGGCGTTTTAGCGACAAGTGCTAATACGTTTGACCTTGGGGAAAACCAGGATAGCCGCCTTTTTGATGAGGGCTACTATGTGAATGTCCACTCTGATAGCCTGTCAAGTGGTGAACTGCGCGGTCAGCTGCTGAATGCCGGCAATCGATTCCCCCTGAGCACAATGATCCAGGCCCCGGCTGATGGCGCCTCTGTAACGGTTAGCAGTGGTTCCACAGAGAGCCTGACGATCGAGTGGAATGCTTCCGCAGACCCGGACGGGAACAAAACCACCTACATCTGGCAGCTGGCAGCTACTGACAGTTTTGAGACCGCTCTCGTTAACGTAAATGTAGGCACCGATACTACGCTGAATCTTTCCTACAGCACCATTGATTCCGTGCTGCAGGCCAATGGCATCAGCACAGATAATGACACGCTAACCGCCTTCCACCGGGTGGTGACCAGCGATGGCAGCGTGGTAACACCAAGCGGCGCTCGCGAAGCGTCCTTCAGCCGTGCAGCCACGGGTATCGAGGACGAGCAGCCTGCTAACAATGTTAGCCTGAATGCCTTCCCGAACCCGGCTACCGATCAGGCCCGGATCCGCTACGAAGTGGCCCGGAGCAGTGATGTAGCACTGCAGGTGTACAATACCAATGGCCAAACGGTCCACCGCGCTGATCTGGATCAGCAGGCAGCTGACCGGGAGCAGCAGTACACGCTGAACGTCAGCGACTGGAAGCCCGGCCTGTACCTGTACAGCATAGAAGTACAGACCGCAAATGGCACCACGCTGAAGTACGGTAAGCTGAACGTTGTGCGCTAAGTAAGCGACTAGCGTTAGCTGTAATTAAAAAGGGCTGTTCCGCTAAGCGGAGCAGCCCTTTTTTTGTGCCTGG
>CAYYUA010000023.1:31052-35993 GCA_964474835.1 uncultured Sphingobacteriales bacterium | reverse complement strand
CGTCCGGGCTTTCCGTGCGCTCTGGAAAGATGCCACCGGCATTGTTGATCAGCCCGTCCAGCCGGTCGTACTGCGCCTTGATTGTATCAGCGGCTTCCTGTACCTTCGAGAGGTCAGCCAAATCGCATGGAATGAGCGTAGCATTGTCAGGATGGGGCAGCGCCTGCCGGGCGGTCTCGGCCTTTTCCTGGTTCCGGTTCAGCATCAGCACTTCGTGGCCGTCTCCGGTGAGGGCTTTGGCTGTTTCCAGACCTATTCCCGAAGTGGTGCCGGTTATGGCATATCGTTTCATATATTCCTTGTTATCAATTCCTCTTAAAACACCCCGCTCTTAACCGATGTTCAGTTTCCGCCTCCGGAGGCCTAAGTCCTATATCCTGGTAGTGCTCCAATTGCTAACGGCTGGCTACTTACTGGTGAGCGGCCCGGTCCTTACCGGGCACTGGAGCCTGCTCCTGCTGCAGGTCGCCAGCCTGGGCCTTGGTACCTGGGCAGTCCTGATCATGCGCACCTCTAAGTTCAATGTCTCGCCGGAGATCAAGCAAGGAGCCCATCTGGTGGAAAAAGGGGTGTACGCTTACGTCCGCCATCCCATGTACACGGCTGTGCTGCTGTTTTCTGTGGCCCTGCTGATCAATGATTTCAGCTGGATCAGGCTTGCCGTGTTGCTCACCCTGACCATAACGCTGATTGTCAAGCTCCGCTATGAAGAGCAAATGCTAAAGGAAGCTTTTAGTGACTACCAGGCCTACATGCAGCGGACCTGGCGGCTGATCCCCTGGCTGTTTTAGCGCTGCTCCTGCTGCACGTGCACCACGTACCGCCAGGCCTCCAGGATCTCGCTGATCTCGATGCTGTAGGGCCTGTAATCGGTGTTATCAGAAAGCAGGGTGATATACCGCGGATTGCCGGGCTGGCGCAGGATCCGCTTGAAGACAATGCCCTCGCTGCGCGTCAGCAGCACATACCGGCGGTAATCGGTTAGCTCCCCGGCCTTCTCGACATACTGGCCCACTACCAGATCGCCTGAGCGAATGGGCAGCATCGAATCGCCCTGGATCTCAAAGGCCCGGTAAGTACCGGGGGAGAGGTTGGGCAGTTCCAGGGTCGGCAGCTCCTCGATGAATTCCGGATCGGCATAGCCGGTCATGTAGCCAGCCTTTGCACTTTCGTTGATCACCTCAATGTGCTCACGCCCTTCTTTATCAGTCGTGATGGCCAGCACCCGCATCTGGTCATTCCGGATAGAGGGATCATGCTGCTTGAGCCACTCCGCCCCCTGCTTCTCCAGGTCTTCACGGAGCAGCGCATCGATCGACACACGGAAATAATCCGACAGGCTGCGGAGCATGGCAATATCCGGCTCTACGCGACCGCCCTCATAGCCGGCATAGGTCGAGCGCCTGACGGCCAGCGCATCACTTACCTGCTGCTGCGACAGTTGATACTGCTTCCTCAAAAACTTCAGGTTCCTCGCGATCATACGGCATGCTCCTTTGCATTGTCGAAAAACTCAACTATATTTGATCAATAATTCGTCAAAACATTGACGAAAAAGTGAACGCTTTTAGCCACAACGGGCAAAAATAACGCTAACATGGCACATGGTCAGCAGGAAGCAAGCCGGCACATTCTTCACATGGATCTTGACACATTTTTCGTCTCAGTAGAGCGCCGCAAGGACCCACGGCTGAACAAAAAGCCCGTGATCATCGGGGGCTCCAGTGGCCGCGGGGTGGTGGCCTCCTGCAGCTATGAAACGCGGCAGTTCGGGGTTCGCTCCGGCATGCCCATGCGCACGGCCCTGGCTAAGTGCCCGGAGGCGTATGTGGTCAAAGGCGATCATGAGCAGTACAGCTATTACTCGGATATGATATCGGAGCTGGTCTCCGAGCGGGTGCCCGTATTCGAAAAGGCTTCAATTGACGAGTTTTATGCGGATATGACGGGCATGGACCGCTTCTTCGGCTGCTACCGCTACGCGCAGGAACTCAGGGAGGAAGTCCTGAAAGAGATCGGCTTACCCATTTCGATGGGGCTCTCTATCAATAAACTGGTATCCAAAGTCAGCTGTGGCGAGGCCAAACCCAACGGTGCCCTGCATATCCCTGGTCAGGAAGCCAAGCCTTTTCTGGGCCCGCTGCATGTGCAAAAGCTACCCGGCGTAGGGCCTAAGCTCCTGCCGCAGCTTTCCAGCATGGGCGTAAGCCGGATCAACATGCTGCGCCGCATCCCGCGCTTTTACCTGGAGCAGGAATTTGGTAAGGCCGGCATTGCCCTGCACAAAAAGGCGCATGCTATGGATGAAACGCCCGTGGTCCCGTATTCTGAGCGCAAATCCCTCTCTACCGAGCGCACCTTTCAGACGGACACCATTGACGCGGACTTTCTGCAGGCCAGAATAGTGGGCATGGTAGAGCAGCTGGCCTTTCAGCTACGGCAGCAGCAGCGGCTGACGGGCTGTGTAACGGTTAAGATCCGCTATACGGATTTCAAGACCTATACCCGGCAGCAGGTGATTCCCTATACCAATCAGGAGCAGACGCTGATCCAGACGGCTAAGGAGGTCTTCGCGGAACTCTACAACCGCCGGCAGCTGGTACGGCTGATCGGGGTGAAGTTCAGCAAGTTGGTGCCGGGCAGCCACCAAATGGATCTCTTCCTGGATGATGCGCGCCAGCTAAACCTGGATCAGGCTATGGACCGGGTACGGCAGCGATACGGGCATGATGCCGTAGCCCGGGCTGTAAGTTTCTGAGTTTAGGAGAAGGCACCGAGTGCGATGTACCTGAATTGTCACACGTATTTTTCCCTGCGGTATGGCGTTTATTCACCAGAACGCCTGGCACAGGAGGCTGCGCAGCTGGGTTTGCAGGCGCTGGCCCTGACGGATATCAACAACACCAGCGGGATCTTTCCCTTCATCCAGGCCTGCCGGGAGTATGGGATCCTGCCGATTGCCGGGATTGAATTCCGGGATGCGCACAGCCATTTCATCGGGCTGGCGCACAACCAGGCCGGCTTTTATGAGCTGAATGCCTACCTCTCCCGCCACACGGCAACAGCCGAACCAGCGGCTTATACCGCTCCTGCCTTTGAGCAGGTCAGTGTGATCTATCCGATGGGCAGGAAGCATCCGGCTAACCTGCGGGATGGGGAATACCTGGGTGTCCGGCCGCAGGAGGCCGGACGGCTGCTGAATCCGCGCTTTCAGCCGTACCGGCACAAATGTGTGGTGCTGCAGCCGGTGACCGTAGCCGGCCCTTTTGAGCACCAGGTGCACCAGATCCTCCGGGCCGTTGACGAGAACACTACCATTGCCAAGGTCAACCGGCAGCAAATGAGTGGGAAAGATGCTACGCTCATGCCGTATGACGCCCTGCTGAAAGCCTACGAGTTAACGCCCTCCGTGGTGCAGAACACGGAACGCGTGATCAGCCAATGCCGGGATGATTACGACCTGACGGGCGATAAGAACCGGCAATGCTTTACCAAGAGCTACAAGGATGACCAGCAGCTACTGGAAAAACTGGCCCACGAGGGCTTCCCCAAGCGCTACCAACCGGATGACAAGCCTGCCTTCCGCCGGTTAGAACGCGAGCTGGAGGTGATCAACAAAATGGGCTTTTGCAAGTACTTCCTCATTACCCATGATATCATCCGCTATGGCCAGCTCAGGGGCTTTCACCACGTAGGGCGGGGTAGTGGTGCCAATTCCATCGTGGCCTACTGCATGGGCATTACCGATGTCGATCCCATTGAGCTGGACCTGTATTTCGAACGCTTCATCAATGAGCACCGGACCTCCCCGCCGGACTTTGACATCGATTTCTCGTGGGATGAGCGCGATGCGGTGATGGATTATGTGTTTAAGCGCTATGGGCGGGATTATGTCTGCCTGTTGGCGACTTACTCCACCTTCAAAGGGCGCTCGATTATCCGGGAATTCGGGAAGGCCTTCGGGCTACCCAAGGAAGAGGTAGACCTGATCGTGAATGAGCCACAGGCGGCCGAGCGCCATCATGGCCTGGCGAAGCAGGTAATGCAGTATGGCCGCTATGTAGAGGATTTCCCCAATCAGCTCAGCATTCATGCCGGCGGAATGCTGATCTCAGAAAAACCGCTTTACTACTACACCCCGCTGCGGATGATGCCCAAGGGCTTTCCCATCTCTCACTTTGACATGCACACTGCTGAATCCATCCATTTTCACAAGTACGATGTGCTTTCACAGCGGGGGATCGGTCATATCAAGATGGCGGCTGACCTGATCCGGGAAAACCAGGGGATAAGCGTAGACGTGCACCGGGTTCAGCACTTTAAGCAGGATCCGGAGGTCCGCCAAAAGCTACAGCAGGGGCAAACGATGGGCTGCTTCTACATTGAGTCCCCGGCTATGCGCGGGCTGCTCTCCAAGCTGCGCTGCAACAGTTATAAGCAATTGGTGGCCGCTTCTTCCATCATTCGCCCCGGAGTTGCACAGAGCGGTATGATGAAGGAATACATCCGCCGGCACCATGATCCGGAAGGCTTTGCATACCTGGATGAGGTGTTCCGCGAGCACCTGGGCGAGACGTACGGAGTGATGGTTTACCAGGAAGATGTGATCAAGATCGCCCACCACTTTGGGGGCTTAGGCCTGGCCGAGAGCGATATCCTGCGCCGCATCATGTCCGGTAAAAAGGATAAGGGGGATCGCTTTAGTTCGCTGAAAGCGCGCTTCTTCGAAAACTGCCGCCAGCGTGGCTATTCCGAAGAATTAGTGGCAGAAGTATGGCGGCAGATCGCCAGTTTTGCCGGCTACAGTTTCTGTAAGGCGCACTCTGCGTCTTTTGCCGTGGAAAGCTTTCAGAGCCTCTACCTGAAAACGTACTACCCGCTGGAATTCATGGTGGCGGTCATCAACAACTTCGGGGGCTTCTACCGGACCGAGGTTTACCT
>CAYYUA010000023.1:0-30952 GCA_964474835.1 uncultured Sphingobacteriales bacterium | reverse complement strand
TCATGGTGGCGGTCATCAACAACTTCGGGGGCTTCTACCGGACCGAGGTTTACCTGCATGAGGCACGGATGGCCGGTGCTGCCCTGGAAGCGCCCTGCGTTAACAATAGCCATGTGCTTACGCATATTGAGGGCTGCACCCTTTACCTGGGTTTTATCCACCTGAAGGATCTGACCCAGGAAACCATGCAGACCATCGTTCGGGAGCGCAAGCAAAATGGTCCTTATACCTCCTTTGCCGACTTCATGCACCGGACGGCCATTCCCAAAGAGCAACTGAACATCCTGATCCGGATCGGGGCTTTGCGCTTTACGGGTGAGTCCAAGAAGGCGCTCCTCTGGCAGAAGCACCATTACCTGGCCACGGTCAGGGCAGAACCGGCCGGCCTGCCCACTGTAGTAGCTGAGCCGGAGCAACAGCCAGCCCTGCCTGAGCTGACGGATCAACCGTATGAGGCAGCTTTTGAGGAGATCGATCTGCTGGGGTTCCCCCTGACCAGCCCCTTTGCACTGCTGCAAACCGCCTTTCGGGGAGAGGTCTATGCCCGCCAGATGCTGCAGTATGAAGGATATCGTGTGCGCATGGTGGGCTACCTGGTTACCCGCAAGCATACCACTACCGTCCGCAACCGCCCCATGAATTTTGGGTGCTTCCTGGATGTGGAGGGGCAGTTTTTCGATACCGTGCACTTCCCGCCTCAGTTAGCCGCCTATCCCTTCAAGGGCGTGGGCTGCTACCTCCTGCTGGGTACCATCACCAGCGAGTTTGACTTTCCCTCGTTAGAAGTTGAGAAGATGGCCAAGCTGCCGATGGTGGCTGATCCGCGTTATGCTTAGCCCTTACGGTAAGATTGGCAGGTCCATTGCTTAAAGGTTCCGCGGCTTTTTAGAAACCCGGAAATGCTTCCGGATAGCCGTAAAATGGCGTCAAAGCAGCCGGAAGACCGTTTATTTGTACCAAGGAAAACGACCATACCGCCGGCTTGTCATCCCACTTTTCCGGTAACTAAACGGGGACAGTAAGGTCGGCTGACAAAACACCTACCGTTATGGAAGAAGAAGTCAAGGAAAAAACCACGACCACCAGTGGCTCTAACGGCAAAGACCCCTCAGATAACAAAGGGTCTCAGAATGTCATAGGATCCACATTGGCCTCCTTTATTCAATCGGAAGCGTTTGGTGGCGTTCTGCTGATCATCGCCACGGCTATTGCCCTCATCTGGGTTAACTCTCCTTTTGGCGAATCCTACGGGCACCTGTGGCACACCCACATCTCGATTGGCCTGGGCGATGCCACGCTGGATAAAACCCTACACCACTGGATCAATGATGGCCTGATGGTGATCTTCTTTTTCGTAGTAGGCCTTGAGATCAAGCGAGAGGTTCAGGTAGGAGAGCTCTCAACCCTCCGGAAAGCAGCGCTGCCTATTGCTGCCGCTGTAGGCGGGATGATTGTACCGGCCCTCATTTATGTCGGGTTTAATTTCGGGGAATCCTCAATCAGCGGGTGGGGCGTTCCCATGGCTACGGATATTGCTTTTGCTATCGGGATCATGGCCCTGCTGGGCAAAAAAGCGCCCCTTTCCCTGAAAGTGTTCCTAACAGCCCTGGCTATTGTAGATGATATCGGGGCTGTCCTGGTGATCGCCATTTTCTACTCTTCCGACATTTCCTTTCTATACCTTGCCCTCGGGCTTATCACCTTTGGCATCATGATGTTTGGTAACCGCATGGGCGTCCGCGGAGTCGCCTTTTACATCCTCTTGGGCATCGTTGGTCTTTGGTTACCCTTTCTCTTATCCGGGGTGCATGCTACCGTAGCCGGGGTCTTAGGGGCTTTTGCCATTCCCACCAGCACCCGGATCGACCGCTACCAGTTCCGGGATAACCTGCAGAACCTGGTCGGTCGCTTTCCGCAGTTCCGCGGGGAGAGTGTGCGCACGCTTTCAGAAGAGCAGCTCCATATGCTGGGTGATGTTAAGCACTCCATTACCCAGGTTCAGCCACCCCTCCAGAAACTGGAGCACGGGCTAAATCCGTACGTGATGTACGGCATAATGCCCCTCTTTGCCCTGGCTAACGCAGGCGTTGTGTTCACCTCAGATGCCATGGGGGCCCTGTTCCAGAACCCAGTAAGTCTGGGCATTTTTACAGGACTATTGGTAGGCAAGGTTACCGGCATTACAGCTTTTAGCTGGGTCTCTGCTAAACTGGGACTGGCCGAGCTACCGAAAGGGTCTACCTGGCCACAGATCATGGGCGCTGGTTTGCTAGCCGGAATTGGTTTTACCATGTCGCTTTTCATTACGGCTCTGGCTTTTGAAAAAGAAGCAGTAAGTGATCTTGCTAAGATGGGAATCCTTTTCGCCTCCTTAGTGGCTGGTATCCTGGGCTACATTGTGATCAAGCGCTCTGGCCCGAAGCCGGTTGAGGAAGCTGCTGCATAGGCACGATAGCGTTTTATCGGTTATTTTTGAGCAGCCAAATGCAAAAACAAACCTATGGTTGACGTTGAGCAACTCAAGGCCCAATACCCCGGAACAATAGAGCGAGTCTGGGAGCTAACCTACGAGAAGAACGAGAACGAGGATATCTATCAAGGGGCTGAGCTCAGGCTTGACGGAGCGGGTTCTCTGGCTACACCGGTGCTCATCAACTCAGGTCGTAAGCTCTACAATGCTCACCTGGACCGTACGATCCCGAACGGGCAGTTTAACTACTTTGTGGTTACTGAAGTGCACACTAGTGAAGGCCTGGTAACCGGAGTGAAGGTAGCAGCAGCTGAGATACCCGAGCCGCAGGATGCAAACCCCGTGGTGGGAAGAACCCACACGCAGGACCTGACCCTGATTGGTGTTACAGCTTTTGCCAGCGGCTTGGTCCTCGGCTGGCTCCTGAGAGATTAACCCTGCCCCGTAAGCTGTTAAATACTGTTAAAGCCTAATATAGCTTCACCCTGCCTATTATTTTTGCCCTGCTATGTCCCGGAACAGGCAGGTATATTTGGTCATCGGGTTGGCCGCTGTAGCCATGCTGGGGCTTATAGCGCTTCAGGTATACTGGATCCAGAGCGCGCTTACCACCAATGAAGAGCGCTTCAACAGCCAGGTGGCCGAAGCGCTGACCGCGGTTAACCAGCAGATTGAAAAGCAGCAGACCTTCTACCGCTCACAAGCTCCCGCCTCGCGCGATACCCTCTCGGACAGTGCAGCTTTTCGCCGGAACCTGAAATCCAGCGTGGCTGATATCAAGCAGGAAAAAGGCATCACGGAAGACTCCCTGAAGAACCTGCTAAAGCCCCTTAAAAAACTCATCGACTCTAACCGTACCAATGCTCCGGATGCTGCCCCGGAGGATGAGGATAAGCTGGACATTGAAGCACCGGGGGGCCCGGATCTGTCAAAGCCCGGTATTAAGGATTCGATTCTGGAGGCCTTCAATAAGGGTGTTTTCAAGGTATTTGAGGGCGTTAGTGTTTTTCGTGACCTGGTTAAAGACCTGAAGCAAGCGGGCAACCAGCAGGACCAGCGCCTGAAAGTAGACCGCCTGGACTCTCTGGTACGCGAGCACCTGCGCAGCCGTGGTATCGAATCCCGTTACTACATGGGCATACTGGATGACTCAGGGGAGGGAGCGCTACTGTATGCCCCCTCTGAGGTAAGTGATACAGCCCTGCTGGAGAGCCCACACGGAACAGGGCTTTTCAGCAGCAATATCTTCACCAGCGGGTATCAGCTCAAGGTCTATTTTCCGGAAAAGCAGTGGGTGCTGCTTAGCCGTATCAAGTGGATCATGGCCTCCTCGCTGCTGTTCCTCCTGATACTCGTTGGAAGCTTTGCCTGGATCAGTAAGCACTTCTTCCGGCAGAAGCAGCTATCCGAGATCAAGACGGATTTCATCAACAACATGACCCATGAACTGAAGACTCCCATTTCCACGATCTCACTGGCTACCGAGGCGCTGCAGGATCAGCAGCTCAATGCGGATTCAGGTCAGCGGCAGCGCTTTACTCAGATGATCAGCGATGAAAACAGGCGCCTGAGCCATCAGGTGGAGCGTGTGCTGCAGATGGCCAAGCTGGAGAAAGGAACATTCCAGCTGAAACAAGAGCAGCTAAACGTTAATCAGCTCCTGGAGGGGGTTGTGCAGAATGTGCGCTTCAGGGTAGAGGAACAGGGCGGAGCGCTCCGCCTGCAGCAAAAAGCAGAGCGCTCTTTGGTCACCGGGGATGAAGTGCATCTAACCAATGTCTTCCAGAACCTGCTGGACAATGCCATTAAGTATGCAGACGGGCCCCCGGACATCACCGTCCGGGTAGGACAGTACCTTCAGCAGCTGCGCGTGGAGGTATCTGATAAGGGTATCGGGATGGGCAGTGACGAACAAAAACACATATTTGATAAATTCTACCGGGTAAGTAATGGCAATGTGCACAATGTCAAGGGCTTCGGGCTTGGGCTAAGCTATGTGGCCACCATTGTGCAGGCTCATGCTGGGGATATCCGGGTAAGCAGCAGTAAGGGCAGGGGCACCACGTTCTACCTGTACCTGCCGTTTGCTCAGGATTACACAGCCGCCAAAGCCTGAAAAGGCCCTGAACACTTGATCAGTCAGGATGCTAAAAACCCTAAAGAATGGCGCAGGATAGCTCAGCCGAAACGCACGTGCTGCTAGTAGAGGACGACACCAATCTGGGAACCCTGCTCCGGGAGTACCTGGCTACAAAAGGGTATCAGGTCCAGTGGCTGAAAGATGGCAAACAAGGCCTGGACGCCTATTTTGAGCAACGCTACGATGTCCTGATCCTGGATGTGATGCTGCCGGAGATGGATGGTTTTACCCTGGCCCGTGAGATTCAGAAGGATCCCGGCTATCCGCCCATTCTGTTCCTTACGGCCAAAAACCAGCAAGAAGATGTTCTGGAGGGCTTTAAAGCAGGCGGGGACGACTACATGACCAAGCCATTCAGCATGGAGGAGCTGCTAATGCGCATCAGCGCCCTGCTGAAGCGGGCTAAGGGCAGCTCGCCAAACGACAGGGAAAACAAGGCTCCGACCTATCAGCTGGGACGGTTCCAGTTTGACCATCAGCGCCAGGTGCTCAGTGATGGCCAGCAAAGCCGGCAGCTTAGTACCAAAGAAGCCGAGCTGCTAACCCTGCTCTGCGAATACCAGAACCAAACGCTGCCACGAGAGGAGGCGCTAAAGCGCGTCTGGGGCGATGATGATTTTTTTACAGCCCGCAGTATGGATGTTTACATCACCAAGCTGCGCAAGTACCTCAAAGCAGAGCCGGGTGTTCAGATCATGAATGCAAGAGGGAAGGGCTATAAGCTGCTCGTGGAATCGGAATAAGATTTCTCCAGAATTCCGTTATTTGAATGAAACAAGTCGCATGGAAATTCTTAGCGCACTCACTCAGCTGTTTGTGGGGATATCGGTCATGAACGTCTGGCTGCTGCGGGCCAACACACCCACCATTTACCGTGGTGGCGATGCCAACACTATATTTGAGGAATTTGCTGTTTACGGGCTTCCTCAGTGGATGGTGTATGCAGTAGGAGCAGCTAAAGTGCTTTGCTCCGTTCTGCTGTTGGTTGGCTTGTGGTTTCCCGCTTTGGCCACGGTTGGCGGGGCAGGCATGGCTTTCTTCATGGCCGGTGCACTGCTCATGCACCTTAAGATCAGCGACCCTTTTATCAAGTCCTTGCCTGCCCTGATGTTCCTGATCCTGTCTTTTATCCCGGTGATCTGGGGACCCGGAGAACTCGTCACTAATTTATTAGGTGGTTAGCACTAAGACTCAGAGGACTTCTGGTCAGCCTGATTGCCAAAGAAATCCGGGAGCTCGTGCGGACGAGCATACGGGTACTGGTCTACCTTCGTAAGGCTGTAATAGCTGTTCAGGCCTGAGATCCCCGAATCATCAATCGTGCTCAGGTCCATGTGGCCGTGCTCGTCCACGGCCCGGTCAGCCACGATCAGGTGCTCAATAGAGCCGATCATCATAATGGTGCCATTCACTTCGATCGGGAGCTGCTGCACCAGCTTCATGCCCATCTTCAGCTCACTTTCCTTTACAAAGGGAGCCGGAAAATCCCCGATGTATTCCTCACTTAGCTGACACTGCTCAAATTCGGATTCCGTTTCCTCAAACTTGGCCGAGGTATAGTGGGCTCGCTGCACAAAGTCGTTGTGAACGTTGTTGATGGTATAATAGCCAGCCTCCCGGACATTCTCGTAGGTATGGCGGCGCACCTCATCCGTTGGACGTACAATAAAGCCGAGCAGGGCGGGATTACTGCCTAAGTGGACCACTGAACTAAAGATAGCCAGGTTAGGAATGCCATTAGCGCCTATAGTGCCTACAAGGTTAGCCGGCTTGATGCCGGTCACAGAGTTGACAATGTTTAGCCGCTTAATGCTTTCAGTGGCTTCAAGGTCTTCGCGGGTTAGATGCATAGGAGTTTTTGAAAGGTTAAAAGCAGAATCGCCTGTTTGTTTGTGCTACTCCTGATCCGGTTTCTGGTACTGCACTACAAGCCAGCGCAGCAGCCCGATCACACCAAAAGCGGCATAAACCCACAACAGCTTCATCCCCTCACGCTGCTCAACAGGCTGACCGCTGAAAAAGGCCAGCGCAAACCCCAGGGTTGCCACAATAACGATCCCGGAAGCCAGCAAAAAAGCTTGACTGGTTACCTTATCCAGGGTTCGCTGGCGCTTATTCAGGGCTTTGGGCATAGTTAGCTGGCTAACTGCAGGTTCAGATCCTGAATCTCCTGCATCCGTTGCAGTTCATTGATCAGCTCATCGTCCGGAGCCACCTTAAAGTTTACCGAGGGCATGCTGAGCTGTATCCGGTTTTCCGGGTCGCGGATGTTCAGCCTGAGCTGGCACTCACCCTGATGGGCGCTTACCAGGTTCTCCAGTTCGCCGATAAGGTGGTCGCCTACATGGGCTAGCTGCACATCCACGGTTATAGCGCTGATCTGGTCGCGGAGGTCAGCCAGGTACTGCGCTTTCCGGATCTTGACGGTGAAAGCATCGTCCCGCTTGAACTTGGTTTCAACCGTCCCCTTGATGTTGACGGCTGTTCCTTCGATCATCAGGCTCTGGTATTGCAGGTATGTATCAGCAAAAAGCGGGATCACCAGGCTTTCCTGATACCCTTCAAGCGTGACGAAGGCAAACCGCCGGCCGCGTTTGTCCTGCTTTTCCACCACGCTGGTGATGATGCCGCCAATGCTGATATCATGGCCTACACGCTGGCTCAGGTACTCCTGGTCAAACCGCTCGCAGAACCGCATGTACTCTACCCGGTAATCATCCAGCGGGTGGCCGGACACGTAAAAGCCAATGAGCTCCCGTTCCTGGTTTAGCTTATCAACCAGAGACCAGGGCTCGCATTCCGGGACTTTCGGCGGAGAAACCTGCAATTCTTCAGTGCCGCCAAACAGGCTTTGTCTGGCGCTGGCTTCTACTTCCTGAGCCCGCTGACCAAACTTAAGGGCCTTTTCCAGCAGCGTGGGGCCATTTTCCTTTTCCTTAGCAAAGTACTGCGCCCGGTGATAGCCTTCAAAGGCATCCAGGGCTCCGGCACTGGCCAGGCTTTCGAGCGCTTTGCGGTTGACGGCCTTCAGGTTCACCCGCTTTGCCAGGTCAAAAATGTCCTGATAAGGCCCGCGCTTCTGCCGTTCATCCACGATGGCGCGAACAGCCGCTTCGCCTACGCCCTTGATGGCGCCCATCCCGAAGCGGATATCGCCATTGGTGTTCACATTAAACTGGTAATCACTCTCATTCACATTTGGCGGCAGCACCTGAATGCCCATCCGGCGGCACTCCTCGATGAAATTCACCACCTTGTCGATCTCTTCCATGTTCTGCGAAAGCACGGCCGCCATGAATTCCGCTGGGTAATTGGCCTTCAGGTAACCTGTCTGGTAAGCGATCATGGAGTACGCGGTAGCGTGCGCCCGGTTGAAGCCATAGGCTGCAAACTTCTCCATGATCTGGAAGATCTCATCGGCCTTCTTGCCATCCACGCCTTTTTCTTTGGCCCCGTCAATGAATTCCTGCTTCATGGACTGCATCTTGTCCATCTGCTTTTTGCCCATGGCCTTTCGCAGGATATCAGCCTTGCCCAGGGAGAAGCCGCCAATGGTCTGGGCCACCTGCATGATCTGCTCCTGGTACACCATGATGCCATAGGTGGGGTCCAGGATCTCCTTGAGCCAGCGATGGGGGTAAGCCACCGTCTCCTGCCCGTGCTTCCGGCGCACAAAGCTGGGGATGTTGTCCATCGGGCCCGGCCGGTACAGGGCGTTCATCGCGATCAGATCCTTGAGGGAAGTGGGCGAAAGCTGCTTAAGGTAGGTCTGCATCCCCTCGGACTCAAACTGGAAAATGGCGACCGTATCCCCGCGCTGGAACAGGCGGAAGGTGGCCTCATCATCGAACGGGATCTGATCCAGGTCAATGTGCTGGCCGTGCGTCTTCTCAATATTGCGGACCGCCTCCTTGGCAATGGTCAGCGTCTTCAGGCCCAGGAAGTCCATCTTCAGCATGCCTGCGTCCTCAATGTAATTCCCGTCAAACTGGGTTACCAGCAAGTCCGTTTCCTTAGAAACACAGACCGGGATATACTTCCGGATGTCATCCGGGGCAATGATAACACCAGCTGCGTGCAGGCCCCGGTTGCGGATGGCCCCCTCGATAGTGGCGGCATTCTTCAGCAGCTCGCTTTCCGCTGTCCCTTCCTGATCGCGGATCGCTTTGAGTTCCTGGTTGTCTTCGAATGCCTTCTCCAGGGAAACGGCCGGGCCTTCCGGGATCTGCTTAGCCAGCTTATCGGTATCCTGCAGCGGGTATTCCATGACCCTTGCAGTATCGCGGACGGCACTGCGGGCGGCCATTTTACCGTAGGTGATGATGTGGGCCACCTGGTTTTTGCCGTACTGTTCCACCACATAATCGATCACCTTCTGGCGGCCATAGTCGTCAAAGTCAATATCAATATCCGGCATATTGACCCGCTCTGGATTCAGGAAGCGCTCAAAGAGCAGGTCGTATTCCAGCGGATCCACGTTGGTAATGCCGATGGCATAGGCTACGGCTGAGCCGGCCGCCGAGCCCCGTCCGGGACCTACCCAAACGCCCTGCTGGCGGGCTGCATTGATAAAATCCTGAACGATCAGGAAGTAGCCGGAAAAGCCCATGTTGGTAATGATGCCGAGCTCATGCTCGAGCCGCTCTACCACATCCTGCGTGAGCTCTCCGTAGCGCTGTTTGGCTTTCTCATAGGTCAGGTGCCGCAGGTAATGGTTCATATCCTCAAAGCCCTCTGGCAGCGTGTAGTTGGGCAACAGGATATCCCGCTTGAGCTCGGGGGTCTGGATCTTCTCCACGATCTCCAGCGTGTTCTCGATGGCATCGGGCACATCGCTGAAGAGATCCGCCATCTCCTGCTTGGTCTTGAAGTAGAACTGGTCATTCTCAAAGCCGAAGCGGGGCTTAAACTTCGATCCCTTACCCTGCATGCGCTGGAGCATGTGCTGAACCCGTTTATCGTTACCGTGCCGGGCTTTGATATCCTCCATGGTGGTATTGATGATCTGCCCGTCTGAGGTGACAAAGCGGTAGATCTCCTGCTCTTTATCGCCCATCGGGTTGTCTTTATACTCCCCGGTATTGATGCAGAGCAGCGTATCGTGAGCATTCCAGTCTTCCCGGTTGATGTAGTGAGAATCGTTGGTGGCGATGCGCTTTACGCCATACTTCTGCGAGAGGCGAATAAGGAAGTCGTTAACGCTGGCCTCATCGATGGTTTTCAGGCCGTGCCGCTGTAGCTCGATGTAGTAGTCATCCCCGAAGATTCCCCACCACTCCAGGAATTTCTGCTCAGCCGCAGCTTCTCCATACTGCAGGAAAACCTGCGGAATTTCGGCGGCAAGGCAGCAGGTGGTCGCGATCAGGCCCTCACTGTACTGACGAATTAGTTCTTTGTCGATCCGCGGCCACCTTTGGTAGTAGCCCTCGGTATAACCAAGGGAGCAAAGTTTAGCGAGGTTCTGATAACCCGTGCTGTTCTTAGCCAGCATTAGCTGATGGTAGCGCTTATCCTTGTGTGCGCGGTCAAACTTCTTCTGATGGCGATCCTCCACCACATAGAATTCACAGCCAATGATGGGCTTGAGGTTGTTTTTCTGGGCCTGATTGTAAAAGTCAAAGACCCCGAACATATTGCCGTGGTCAGTGATAGTCACGGCTTCCTGCCCGTCATCTTTGGCCTTTTCCATCATCTTCTTAATGGAAGAGGCCCCATCGAGCAGCGAGTATTGGGTGTGGCAGTGTAAGTGCGCAAAATCCGGCATGGCTACAGCTTTATAATGTTATGGCAATTTAACACCTCTTGACTCCGCAGTCAAGCAAAAAGCCTGATCGTTTAACCTAATTTAAAGTGCTGAAAAGCAATGGTTAAAAATTAAGGATATTTAAAAATAATTATGGCTATAAAATACCGGTTTTAGAGGTAGCAAAGCCCGCTGAAAAACCGGGGTTTTGTCTATATTCAGGCAGTGCCGCTGATTTTCGTTTTATTTGTTACAAATTGCAACGGCATGATGTTGCCTGTACTTAACAGCCGGAAGTTTATCAGTAGCTTGCTAATAGCTGGGATGGGCCTGGTAAGCTTAATATCCTGTCAGGGGGAGAGCCCCACTCCTAAGCCTGAAGGGTATCCGCGTATCCAGCTGCCTGAGCGTAGCTACCAGACTTATGATTCGGCCTGCCCGTACCGGTTTCAGTATCCAACCTACGCTGCGATCACCAAGGACTCCAGCAATGCTGATAAGCCATGCTGGATCAATGTATGGTACAAGCCACTGGGGGCCCGCCTGTATCTTAGCTACCGCACATTCAATAATCTGGAAAAGCTGCAGACTTACCGTGAGGATGCCCGGACTTTTGCTTATAAGCATACAGTGAAGGCCAGCCGTATTGAAGAGCGCAGAATCCGCCGGGACTCGGTGAGCGGTATTTTCTACGAGCTGGGTGGAAATACGGCCACCGCTCTGCAGTTTTACGTTACGGACAGCAACCGGCACTTCATGCGGGGATCGCTCTACTTCAATACCAAGCCGAACCGGGACTCCCTGCGTCCGGCTATTCAGTTCCTGAAGAAAGACATGCTTAAGATGATTCGCACCCTGGAGTGGCAGGCAATGCCAGAGGGACGGACAGCCCTAAAGTAAGGAGGCGATGAGTGCGTATTCGGAAGGATTAAAAACCCCGGTTGACTACCTTAAGGGAATCGGGCCAAAAAAGGGTGCCCTGCTCCGCGATGAGCTGGGCATTCAGACGTTTGAGGATCTGCTGACCTACTTTCCCCTGCGTCACGTAGACCGCTCAACCATCTACCAGATCGGCCAGATAAGCGGCAATGACTCCTACATCCAGGTTTCAGGGACTGTGGTCCGGCTGGATGAGTACCCTATCAAGAACAGGAACCAGACCCGCCTGGTAGCCAGGCTAAAGGATGAGACTGGTGTTGTAGAGCTTGTATGGTTCAAAGGGCACCACTGGGTTCGCGAAACGGTCGTTCCGGGTCATCAGTACCTGGTTTTTGGCCGGCCTAATGTCTTCCGGGGGCAGATCAACATTCCCCACCCGGAAGTGGAACTTTACAACGAAGCCAAACACGGCCAGGGCGGTGGTATGGGGCTTCAGCCGGTTTACAGCACCACAGAAAAGCTGCGGAACAATGGCCTGGATACGAACCGCCTTATGAAGATCCAGCGAACCCTGCTAAACGAGGTGAGCCATGAAATCAAGGAATTCCTGCCTCCACACCTGCAGGAGGAGCACCGTCTGATGGATCGCAAGCAGGCGCTGTACGCTATTCACTTCCCGGGGACCAATCAGGAACTTGAACTGGCCCAACACCGCCTGAAGTTTGAGGAGCTGCTGCTTACCCAGATCACCATGTTGCGGCACAAAACCGATCGCCAGGCTTTGGCAGGCAGCATCTTCTCAAAGCTTGATGGCTACTTTTACCACTTCTATGAGCAAGTTTTGCCATTCCCGCTGACTGAGGCCCAGAAGCGGGTACTGCGCGAAATCCGGGAAGACCTGCGCACCGGCTACCAGATGAACCGCCTGATGCAGGGCGATGTGGGGAGTGGAAAAACAGTGGTAGCCCTGATGGCTATGCTAATGGCCATTGATAATGGTTATCAGGCAGCCATGATCGCCCCTACTGAAGTACTGGCCAATCAGCACTTTCACACCCTTAAGGCGCTTACCGGAAAGCTAGATTTAAACATTCGCCTCCTGACCGGTTCCACAAAAACGGCCCAGCGCCGTGAGATACTCGAACAGTCAGAAGGGGGGCAGTGCCATATCCTGGTGGGCACCCACGCCCTGATCGAGGACACTGTTCAGTTTGCCACGCTGGGGCTGGTAGTGGTGGATGAGCAGCACCGCTTTGGCGTAGCTCAGCGGGCCAAGTTCTGGCAAAAGGCCACACCCCCTCCGCATACGCTGGTTATGACAGCCACTCCCATCCCCCGTACCCTGGCTATGACCCTGTACGGGGATCTGGAATCTTCTGTGATCGATGAGCTCCCGCCTGGTAGAAAACCCGTGCAGACCCGCCACGTGTACGAAAATAAGCGCCTGCAGGTGTTTGGCTTCCTTCGGAGAATGATCGCCAACGGGCAGCAGGCCTTCATGGTATACCCCCTGATCGAGGAGTCAGCCAATATGGATTACAACAACCTTATGGAGGGCTATGAGGCCGTTTGCCGGGAGTTCCCGGCACCGGATTACCAGGTAGCTATCGTGCACGGGCGTATGAAGCCGGAGGACAAGGACTACGAGATGGAGCGTTTCAAGCGGGGAGAGGCGCAGATTCTGGTAGCGACCACGGTGATCGAGGTGGGCGTGGATATTCCCAATGCCAGCGTCATGGTGATCGAAAGTGCTGAGCGATTCGGCCTTTCCCAGCTACACCAGCTGCGCGGACGGGTAGGCCGCGGTGCAGATCAGGCCTACTGTATCCTCGTTACTGGCTATCAGCTTTCCCAAGAAGCCAAAGTCCGCATGGAAACGATGGTCAGGACCAATGATGGCTTTGAGCTAGCTGAGGCTGACATGAACCTGCGCGGACCGGGCGATGTGGCCGGCACTCGTCAGAGCGGGATGGTGGCTTTCAAAGTGGCTAATCTGGCTACCGACCAGCCTATCCTCCAGGAGGCAAGGCAGGCCGCCAGAAGTATCCTGGAAAGTGATCCCACGCTGGATCGACCAGCCCATGAGCCTATCAAAGCATACCTGAAAAACGAAGCCAAGGGTACTATTCAGTGGAGCTTAATACCTTGATAATCAGAGAATTAGTATCCCTTCAGGTCCCCTGCTATCCGGTATTCACAGCGTTTACCGTCTCAAATTAAATTTTATATTTGCTTAAATCAACGTCACAATCAAAATCGCTAATTATGCGGAATGCCCTTCTACTTGCTTTCCTTATGGTTTTTACCCTACAGGGTTTTGCCCAGGAAAAAGCCAAGGTAACCGACTTCCGGAACATCGAGTGGAGCACCCATAAAGATTCGGTCTTTCGCAGCGGAGAAAAAGTGAACTTCGTTAAGGTGGAAAATGGTGTAGAGGATAATGCATACCGCATACCGAATGATGACATGACCATTGGTACGGTGAAGTTTGATAAACTGCACTATATATTCAATGATAATAACCGGTTTAAGAAGGTCTTCATGCAGGCAGACCAGGGTTACCTGGCCGATATGGAGTTCATCCTTAACTACAAGTTCGGGAAGCCCAGTAAGGTTCAGAACCTTGGCTATGTGAACATCAAGAACTGGAACCTGGAAAATGCCACTTTCACCTTGTCTGAGTTTAAGAACAACCGGGATATTTTTACCCTCTCGCTGGAAAGCCAGTGGGAACGCTCTGCCAACTTTGAAGAGAACATCAACGTGGAGGACTTTTAGGGGCAGCCTGCGCGTGTAGTTGAAAGGGGCGGTGTTACGTGCGGCCTGAACCTGAACTGGAACGATGATGCTAATGTCAGTACACGGGTCAGTCCATTAAAAAGATCACAATTATGCGCCTCTTTTTTGTCCTGTTCGTGGTTACACTTCTGGCGCCAATTGCCGTTAGCGGGCAGCACATCACTGACAAAAAGGGTAAAACCTTCTATGATGAGGAGCAAACCCAATTGAAAGAAGTTTACTCCTACAAACAGGTTACTGTTCTGAGTCCCCGCACCTCTGAAAGTCAGAGCAAGAAACAGGTTCGCCACGGCCCTTACTTCTACTACTACAAGGATGGGGACATCAAGGTCTCCGGCCGGTACAAAGACGGAGAGCGACACGGGAAATGGGAGCACTATTCAAAAGACGGAACGCTCCGGAAAGTGGTGAGTTACAAAGCCGGTAAGCAAACGAACATTAACAAGGATCCGAAACAGCCAGAAGACAGGCCAGACGGAGCTGAAGACTAAGATACCTTTTGGTAATACCTGCCTGTAACCAATAAGTAGCAATCAGGCGTCAAGGGTAGTTGTATGATGGATAATAAAAGTATTGCTGCTTCGCTAAAGCTGGGAGCTCAGTTACTGGAGCTCTATGGTGAGAACAAGTTCAAAATCCGCTCTTACGATCAGGCAGCGCGGGTAATTGAGCAGCTTGAAGCGCCACTCACCAGTTTTCAGCAAGCAGAAATAGAGGAGCTGGAAGGCATTGGCGCTAACATTGCCAAAAAGGTTTATCAGCTTTCGGAAACCGGGTCATTTGATGAGCTGGAGCGCCTGCTCTCCCGGACACCAGAAGGTATTCTGGAGCTGATTCAGATCAAGGGCATCGGGCCGAAAAAGGTTGCACAGGTCTGGGAGGCGCTCGGGGTGCTCTCGCCGGATGATCTGCTGAATGCCTGCCGGCAGGGTTATGTTGCGCAGCTCAAGGGCTGGGGACAAAAATCTGCCGCTCAGGTAGAAGAGGCCCTGACCTTCTACGAGCAAAGCAAGGGGCAGCTCATTCTTCCTCACGCAGATGCTGAAGCCCAGGGGCTATTGGATTTGCTTAACCAGTGTGAACTGATTGCCTCAGCCGCTCTGGTTGGGCAGTTGCGCAGACGCTGTGCAACCATCAGCACGCTGGATTTTCTGGTTGTGCCCCACCACGATCCGGAAGCGGTAGCCCAATACCTGGATCAATCCGGCCTGCTATCGCGCGAAGGGAATCAGCACCAATGGCTTTCGAGAGCGACCGGGGTTCCGGTCAACCTGCATTTTACCCAGAATGCCCAGTGGTATCAGTCCCTTTTCCAATTGACGGGTTCAGCAGACTTTGTGGCCAGCTACCAGGCAGCCATGCCTGACAATGCCCCATCTGAAACGGCCATCTTCCAGGCTGCAGGACAAGCGTGGATACCCCCCGAAATGCGCGAAGCGCCCTGGAAAAACACCCAGATCTCTGCTCAACAAGTGAATCAGCTTATAACAGGGCAGGATTTAAAGGGCTGCCTGCATAACCACAGCACCTACAGCGATGGCGCTCACTCGCTTAAGGCGATGGCGGAAGCCTGCCGGGCTTATGGCTATACGTACTTTGGGATTGCTGATCACTCTAAGGCGGCTTTTTATGCCAATGGCCTGGATGAGCAGCGCGTGGCTGAGCAAAAAGCGGCCATTCAGCAGCTGAATGAAGCGCTCTACCCCTTCCGGATCTTCCACGGGGTGGAAGTTGATATCCTGAAAGACGGGCAGCTGGACTATGATGCCGAAACGCTTCAGCAGCTCGATTATGTGGTCGCCTCCATTCACACACCCCTGAGGATGGACAAGGAAACCGCTACGCAGCGCCTCCTGACAGCCATCCGGAATCCCTATACCACTATCCTGGGCCATCCCACGGGGCGCCTGCTCCTGCGCAGGGCCGGCTATCCGGTCGACCATCAGCAGATCATCGATGCCTGCGCTCAGCACCAAGTAGTGATTGAAGTCAACAGCAATCCCCGCCGGCTGGACCTTGACTGGCAGTGGATGCAATATGCCGTTTCGCAGGGCGTTTTACTCAGTATCAATCCGGACGCGCACAACACCAGCGGGATCGGAGATATGCAGTATGGTGTGGATGTCGCAAGGAAAGCCGGGATTCCAGCTGACGCTGTGATCAATACTTACACACAGGAGCAGCTGGCAGATCTCTTTCAGCAACGAAAGGAGCAGGCCATTGAAAGTGCTAATCACCAGGTTTAGCTCTATCGGGGATATTATCCTCACCTCCCCGGTGCTTCGCTGCCTGCAGGAGCAGCGGCCGGATGTGGAGGTACACTTCCTGACCCGCACGTTTTTCCGGGAGCTCCTATCCGCTAATCCCTACATCCACAAGATCCACACCTTCAGGGATAACCTGCAGGAAGTAATCAAGGACCTGAGGGCTGAGAAGTTCGACTATATCATCGATCTTCATAAAAACCTCCGCTCCTACAAGCTAAAAGCGCTGCTCAGGCGGCCCGCCCTTACTTTTGATAAGCTTAACCTGCGCAAGTTCTTCTACATCCACTTCAAGATCGGCAGCCTGCCGAAAGTCCACATCGTGGATCGCTACCTGAAGCCCTTGCGGGTGCTAGGTGTGCAAAACGATGGAAAGGGCCTGGATCACTTTATTCCGGAAGACCAGGAAGTTGATACCAGCACTTTCCCGCACGAATTCCAACAGGGCTATGTGGTTTGGGTGATCGGCGCCAAGCACTTTACCAAGCGCTTTCCGGACCATAAGGTGCGGGAGGTCATCCGGGAAATCCCACAGCCGGTGGTGCTGCTGGGCGGTTCAGAAGATCGCGATCACGGTACCTGGATAGCCGGGGAGTTCTACCATGTACTTAACAAATGCGGGGATTACACGCTGAATCAGGCTGCATCAGTCATCCAACAATCCCAGAAGGTGATCAGCAACGATACCGGCCTGATGCACATGGCCGCTGCTCTGAAAAAGCCCGTTGTTTCCCTCTGGGGCAATACGGTACCGGAATTCGGTATGTATCCGTACTACAGTGCAAATGAGGAGGTCAATCAGGCTTACGCCTCCATTGTTCAGGTGGAAGGCCTCTATTGCCGACCTTGTTCCAAGCTGGGCTTTTTCAAGTGCCCGGAAGGCCATTTCCGCTGCATGCGGGAAATCAACAATGAAAGTGTAGCACAAGAGGTAAGAGAAGGGACTTCCGTAAAACCACCAGTGAGTTCATCAGCCTCGCATCCGGGTAATTCCTGAGAGAACAGTACCTCTGCACAGGAAAGCATCCCACACCACCTGACGGCAGATGGTGTGGTAAAGGATCCTGATCCTAAGCATTAGGGTTGTCACTGTCATTGTCACTTTCTCTGCCACCTTCACCCTGACTACTGGTGTCTTCTCCCTCTTCGTCTTCTTCAGGGGTGGTAGTCTTAGAGATGGACTCCCGCATGCTGGTATCAGATTGCACGTTCTGCATCCGGTAGTAATCCATAACACCTATGCGGCCTTCCCGCAGGGCCTGACCAGTGGCCAGCGGCACTTCAGACTCTGCTTCAATCACCTTCACGCGGGCCTCTTGCGCTTTAGCGCGTTGCTCTTGTTCCTCAGCAATGGCCATGGCCCGGCGCTCCTCAGCCTTGGCCTGCGCAATGTTCTTGTCCGCATTGGCCTGGTCGATCTGAAGGGAAGCCCCGATGTTCTTGCCTACGTCCACATCAGCTACGTCAATAGACAGGATCTCGAACGCAGTTCCGGCGTCAAGCCCCTTCTTCAGCACTGTGCGGGAGATGCTGTCCGGATTTTCCAGCACCCCGGTGTGCGCATCCGCTGAGCCAATGGATGTCACAATGCCTTCCCCCACACGGGCCAGAATGGTTTCCTCGCCGGCACCACCAACCAACTGGCGGATATTGGCCCGGACCGTTACCCGGGCTTTGGCTTCCAGCTGAATACCGTCCTTGGCAACTCCTGTAACCGGCGGGGTATTGATAACCTTAGGATTAACGGACATCTGAACGGCATCGTAGACCTGCCGGCCTGCCAGATCGATAGCAGTGGCTTCCTGGAAAGAGAGCTCAATGTTCGCCTTATCAGACGAGATCAGGGCCTTGACTACATTATCAACATTACCGCCCGCGAGGTAGTGGGTCTCAATTTCATTGGGCGTAAGCTTCAGGCCAGCCTTCGTAGAATTGATCAAAGCACTTACGATAATGGCAGGTGGCACTTTCCGTATCCGCATCAGGATAAGCTGCCCGATGCTAATGCGTACACCGGAGAAAATCGCCTTGATCCAGAGGTTTATGGGTACAAAGTAGAAGAACAGTATGATGAAGAGGAGAACGGCAAGGGCTAATAACAATATGCCCACAAAATTGCCTTCCATAAGAATAGTTTTAAAAATTCACAAGTGCCAAAAATAACAGCAAAACGCCAATATTGATCAGCGCTGAGCCGCCTTTTTTCCGCGCTTGCCAAGCTCCACAACGCGCAGATCCCTGATCTGCCGGTCCACGAGCTCCATAAGCAGGAGCGTGCGCTCCTTATGAAAGCCGGTTTTTCCGGCTGCTCCGGGATTCAGGTGCATCAGGTTGAGTTTTTGATCCCGCACAACCTTAAGGATGTGGGAGTGACCGCTCAGGAAGAGGTCCGGCGGGTCCTGATGGATCGCATCCCGAATATGGCGCTCGTACTTGCCAGGGTAGCCCCCGATGTGCGTCATCCACACATCCAGGCCGGCCCGCTCAAACCGCTCATGCTCGGCAAATTCCTGCCGGATGGCCTGCCCGTCTATGTTGCCGTAAACACCTTTTAGCGGCGCGATCTGCTGTAATTGCGCGACCACCTCGTAATGCCCGAAATCCCCGATGTGCCAGATCTCATCCCGATCCCGCAGATAAGCCAGGATGCGGTCGTCCATGTAACTATGGGTATCGCTCAGGATGCCGATTTTCATAAAGCCGAATTTAGGAAGCCGGAACAGGTTAGCGGTCTCACCAGTCGCGCCTACCTTTGCGTCTGTATGGCCAGAGACAAAGCACAGATCATCGGGGTGCACGCCCTGGAAGAAGCGTTAGAGGCCGGCAAGCCGATCAGCAAGGTATTTCTGCAGAAAGGGGGTGGTGAGGCCCGGCGGAGCCTGGCGGAGCGCCTGAATGCAGCGGGCGTGCCTGTCTCCCGTGTTCCGGTGGAAAAGCTGAACCGGCTTACCCAAAAGCTGCATCAGGGCGTGGTGGCCTGGGCCTCCCCGGTGGAATTCCTCACGCTGGAAGACCTGCTGCCCGCGATCTATGAAAAAGGCGAGACGCCCTTGCTCTCCGTAGTGGACGGGATCACGGACGTCCGCAATTTTGGCGCGATCCTGCGCAGTGCTGAGGCCTTGGGCGTTCATGGCATGCTTATCGGGACAGCCAATGCCGCGCCTGTTACCGAGGATGTTACGAAGACCTCAGCCGGAGCCTTGCTGCGTATCCCTATCTGCCGGACTACTGATTTTACCGGAGCCCTTAGTTATGCGCGTCAGTGCGGTATACAGTTAGTGGGGATCAGCGAGTATGCCCGGCAGCCCCTGCACGATACGCCTCTTCACGAGCCCACTGCCCTGGTTTTTGGCGCTGAAGATGAGGGTATTAGCACTGAAACAGCGGCCTGCCTGGATTACCAGGCTTACATTCCCATGAGCGGGCAGATCGGTTCGCTCAATGTCTCAGTAGCAGCCGGAATTGCTTTCTACGAAGCGGATCAGCAGCGCCCTTAGTAGGCGATTGCCTTGGTTGTGAACCCGTTCTCCGGACTATAGCGCAGGCCGGGCAGCGGCACTTTCAGCACACTCAGCACATCCAGCAGGTTATTCACGAAACGGGAACGGGTTTCAAAGTGCGAGATATCAATATCTGGGGCCAGAAGGTACTGCCGGTAACGGGGCTGATCCCGGAAGGCCTCGGGATTCCGCTGGCTGCCAAGCATGCCATTGGCGCTGTATCCGGCAGCAACGTCCAGCCACTCCGGTAAGGGATCAGCACCGGGTATTACGCGATTAGCGGGGGTGGCCAACCAGTAGGTCTGGCTGTTGTAATCCTTGAGAAGCTCCTGCACCGCATTGCTACCCAGCAAATCCGGCCTTTGCTCAGGAAAGGAAGTAGGAGCGTGGCTGAATTTCAGGCGGAAGCGCTGCTCCTGCCAGCCAGCCTGCTGACCAATGAACAGCGCACTGCCGGCGGCATTGGCCACAATGTCGCCCGGTGATGCTCCCCATTTCCGGGAAAACCCATCCAGGATCTCGATAGGCGTTTGCAGCAGAAAACCTGTCAAGCCTCCGTACCAAAGGCTTTTGCGGGCATCCACGCCACACCACCGGAGCAAATGGTAAGCGCCCACACTCTCGTAGTAGGCTGTAAAAGCGTGTCCAGCTTTGTCCATCTGCTGCCAGTGATTGCGCTCACTGACAAAGTGAAACCCCGAACGCTCATACTTAGCGTACCACAGCTCATTCAGGCCGATCAGGGCAGTCCCGTACAATGCTGCACTTCCCGTTAGCAGGCCGGTCAGGCGATCCTGATGGAGCGTATCGGCAGGCTGAAGCAATCCCTGACTGTGAGCAAGCTTCGTTGTTAGGCAGAGCCCGAGAAGTAGCCCAACGAACAGGAAAGCCCCTGTTTTCAGGCTCAGGGCAGCGTAGCACCAGCGGACGGTCATAAATGCCAGAAGCTTTGGCCTACAGGCTGGCTTTGCTCCCGCTCATGATCGCCTCTTCCGTAGCCTGGAGGATCTGATAGGCTTCGGCCTGACTACCAGCCTGCGCGTAGACCCGCAACACGGGCTCGGTGCCGGAAGGCCGGATCATGACCCAGCGCTCTTCGCCCAGGTGGAACTTGTAGCCATCCAGGTCCTCAACGGCTGTAACCGTGTAGCTGCCGATCTCCTGGAATGGGCTTTCCTCGCACCGGCGCATGGTTTCCTGCTTCAGCGCCTCATCAATGTGAAGGTCATTGCGCTCTACCGAAAAAGCGCCAACCTGCTTGTACACTTCCTGAATCAGGTCATCCAGGCTCTTGCCGGTTTTAGCCATAAACTCCCAGATGGTAAGGCCAACCCAGATGCCATCCCGCTCCGGGATATGGCCGCGAATGGCAATGCCACCGGATTCCTCGCCCCCGACCAGCGTAGGCTGATCGCTCTGTTGCATCAGGTCGCAGATGTACTTAAAGCCGATCTTGGTCACCCGGGTGGGTAGCTCATACTGTTCGCAGAGCTGCTGAATACGGCTGGTGCAGGAAAAAGTGTACATGACCTGCCCGTCCATGCCTTTGTGCTGGTTCAGGTACTGGATCAGAATGAGGAGGATGTGATGGGAATCAATGAAATCCCCGTTGCTGTTGAGCAGGCCGATCCGGTCAGCATCCCCGTCTACCGCAAGGCCGGCTGCTAGGTGCTCGTGCCCCTGGATATACTGCGAAAAGGCCTCCAGGTTCTTCATGATCGGCTCGGGCGGGGTACCGTGGAAACCGGGATTGTGCTCACATCGCTGGTTATCCACATTGGGCAAAAGCCGCTGAATAACGTGCTGCCCGGCCCCGTACATGGCATCAAAGGCAAAGTGCAGGCCTGACTCCTGAATGGCTTTCAGGTCAAAGTGGGCACGGGCATGCTCCACGTACAGCGTTTCCAGGTCGATATCGGCTACCAGACCCTGTTCGCGGTAATGGCCCAGGGGTTCCGGAGTGCCGCTGTACGCCTCCGGTAGCAGTTGTTCGACCTCATCGATCATGGCCGGAGTGGCCGGGCCGCCATAGTGCGCTTTGATCTTAAAGCCGTTGTATTCCGGGGGATTGTGGCTGGCAGTAATGATGACCCCGGCGGTGGCCTCCTGCTTTGCCACAGCCAGCGAAACCATAGGCGTGGAGGCAAAGTGCGTATCAAGGTGGACCGTAATCCCTTCCTCCGCCATCACCTGCGCGGTTGTTTCAGCAAAGAGCTCACCGGCAAACCGGCAGTCATGCCCGATGATGACCGAAGGACTACGGCTGGTTTGTTGCTTAATCCAGTGGGCGGTGGCCTGGGCTACGCGCTGAACGTTGGCAGTGGTCATATCATCTGCGATCACGGCCCGCCAGCCATCGGTACCGAACTTAATGGGCGTCATAGGTCAGGTTTTAAAGCATTCCTTGAAAGCGCAAATGTGAATTTCTGATACTGATTAACGAAAAGCCGAATGGCCTGTTATATCCATACCCGTTATAAGCAGGTGGATTTCATGCGTTCCCTCATACGTGATGACCGATTCCAGGTTGTTCATATGCCGCATCACCGGGTAATCCTTGGTAATGCCCATGCCGCCCAGGATCTGCCGGGATTCGCGGGCCACGTTCAGGGCCGTTTCCACGCTATTGCGTTTAGCCATGGAGATCTGGGCAGGGGAAGCCTTACCCGCATCCTTAAGCTGGCCAAGCCGGTACGCCATTAGCTGCCCCTTCGTCAGCTCTGTGATCATCTCAGCCAGCTTTTTCTGCGTAAGCTGATAGCCGCCAATCGGTTTATCAAACTGGGTCCGCTCTGAGGAAAAGCGCAGTGCTACATCATAGCAGTCCATGCCGGCACCCAGTGCGCCCCAGGCAATGCCGTAACGGGCGGATGAAAGACAGGACAGGGGCCCTTTCAGACCTTTTACCTCCGGTAGCAGGTTCTCCTTGGGGACTTTAACATTATCGAACACCAGCTCACCGGTCAGTGAAGCCCGCAGGGACCATTTGCCGTGAATTTCAGGCGCTGAAAAGCCATCCAGATCAGCATCCACAATGAGGCCCCTGACCGTATCGGTCTCATCCTTGGCCCACACAATGGCCACATCTGCCATGGGAGAATTGGAGATCCACATCTTGCTGCCGTTCAGCAGGTAATGATCGCCCTGATCCTTGATGTTGGTCTCCATAGCACCGGGATCGGAGCCATGATCGGCTTCCGTAAGCCCGAAACAACCCAGGTACTCGCCCCTGGCCAGCCTGGGCAGGTAGTGCTGGCGCTGCTCCTCAGTGCCATAGCGGTAGATGGGGTACATGACCAGGGAGCCCTGAACAGAAGCCGTAGAGCGAAGACCGGAGTCACAGCGCTCCAGCTCCTGCATGATGAGGCCATAGGCCGTGTAATCCAGACCACCCCCACCATATTCAGTAGGTATGGTAGGGCCAAACGCCCCCAGTTCGCCCAGTTCCTTAACCACAAACGAGGGGAACTTTCCCTCCAGGGCATAGTCCTCTATCACCGGCGAAAGCTGTTTTTTGACCCAGTTCCGGATAGAGTCGCGGATCAGGGTATGCTCTTCGGCTAAGAGCTCATCGAGCTGAAAGTAATCCGGATGCTCATAGTGATCTGGTGTCATAAGGTTTGGGTATTTGGTAGCGAATTTAGCCAAAATTGTCCATGCAAGCAGTGGTCATGCGGCATGCGGATATTGTGGTATTTTTGCCCGTCTTTCAAAAAAGGAACAACTCAAAACCTGAAAAAGTCGAAAAGGACGTTTAGCACAGTTCCTGCAGCAAATGGTTGTTTTCAACAGCTTAAAGCAAATAAACAGCGCACTAACAAGCTACGAACTTCATGAGTAATAACCATCCTACCTATCAGGCCTTCCATGACTACCTGAAGCAGGTTAAGCATGTGGAGCACGTGGCCGGCATTGCCAACTGGGACCAGGAAGTGCACATGCCCCAAAAAGGGCACGAATTCCGGGCCCAGCAGCTGGCCTATTTATCAGGCTGGCATCATCAGCTGCTGACAGACGGCAAGCTGGAAGGCTACCTGGAGCAACTCAGGCAGGACGATAGCCTGACAGAAAGCCAGAAGCGGAACGTGGCGGCCGTTGACCGCGATCTGGCCAAAACCAGGAAGCTACCCACGGAGTTTGTCCAGCGAATGAGCCAGGCCGTTTCTGAGGCCAATCAGGCCTGGAGCCGGGCGCGGGAAGCAGAGGACTTCACCATCTTTAGCCCGAAGCTGAAGGAACTTGTGGCGCTGAACCAGGAAAAGGCCCGGTATTACGGGTATCAGGACCATATTTACGATGCCTTGCTGGATGACTTCGAGCCCGGGCTCACTACCAAGGCTGTGGACCAGGTCATGGGGCAGGCCAAGCAGAGCCTTACCAGCCTGCTAAGCCAGATCAACCAACAGCCGGGGCCGGAGATGCGGGCTATGCAGCAGCGCTTCCCACAGGAACAGCAACTGGCCCTTAGCCGGCAGCTGGCCCGGGAGGTGGGCTTTGACTTTGAGGCCGGCGGGCTGAGCATCAGCGAGCATCCGTTCACTACCAGCTTTAGCCCCCTGGATGTGCGCATCACCACCCGCTTTTTTGAAAATGACCTGCCGGAGTCTATTGGCAGTACCATCCATGAAGCCGGCCACGCGCTGTACGAACAAGGCCTGCTACCTGAGAATTACGGCTTACCGGCCGGAGAGGCCATATCCCTCGGTATCCATGAATCCCAGTCCCGGCTCTGGGAGAATAACATCGGGCGCTCGAGGGCTTTCATCCGGGCTTATCTGCCGGTCTTCAAGCAGTACTTTCCTGAGCAGCTCGGGGCTATTGGCGAAGCGGAGTTTTACCGGGCTTTCAATCAGGTGCAGCCAAGCCTGATCCGCACTGCAGCAGACGAAGTCACCTATCACCTTCATATCCTGATCCGCACGGAGCTGGAGAAGGCACTGCTGGAAGAACGGCTGAGCGTGGATGAGCTGCCGGAAGCCTGGAATCAGGCTTACCGGGATTACCTGGGCATAACGCCCGGCAAGCCGTCAGAGGGCGTGCTGCAGGATATTCACTGGTCCCATGGTGCCATTGGCTATTTCCCCACCTATTCGCTGGGGAGCTTTTACGCGGCCCAGTTCTACCACCAGGCGCAGCAGGATATGCCGGACCTGCACGAGCAGATCGAACAGCGGAACCTGCAGCCCCTGCTTCAGTGGCTGCGGGAAAACCTGCACCAGCATGGGCGGCTGTATCAGGCTTCGGAGATTTGTGAAGCCATTACCGGTGAGCCTCTGAACTTTCAGTACTTTGAGCAGTACCTTTACCAGAAATACCAGGATATCTATCACCTGGCCTAAAGTATCCTTAGCATGCCAATCCGGAAACTTTCTGCTGCGTTGCTGGCCTTTGTAAGCTTTTCAGCCATGGTTAGCGCGCAGCAGGCTAAGACCTTATCGTTGCAGGAAAGCATTGAATATGCCATTACCCATAACCTGGAGCGTCAGCAAAACCAGCTATCGAAAGAGCAGGCCGAAAACGACCTGCAGCAGACCAAGCTGCAGCGCTTTCCGAGCCTGAATGCCAGCGCTGGGCAGGGCTTCCGGTTCGGGCGTAGTATTGATCCCTTTACCAATCAGTTTGTGCAGGAGACCATCAACTCCAATAACTTTTCCCTGAATGCCAGCCTGGATGTGTTCAAGGGCTTTCAGCAGAACCGCCAGATCAAAAGCAACACCCGGAACCTGCAGGCACAGAAAGCGCAGGTGGAGGCCACCAAGAACACCATCCGTACGGAAGTTGCGTCCCGCTACCTGGAAGTAGTGCTGCAGCGGGAGCGGCTGCGCAATGTCAGAAGTCAGCTGGAGGCCAGCAAAGGCCAACTGGAGCAGGCGCAGACGCTAGTGGAAAGCGGGAAGGCCAATAAGAGCGAAGCCCTTCAGCTGAAATCCCAGGTTTCATCGGATAAGGCAAGCCTTGTGGAAGCCCGGAATAACCTGAAGATGGCCTATCTGGACCTTCAGCAGTACATGAATTGGGAAGAGCGGAAGCAACTGGAGGTAGAAGAAACCGCCTTACCGGATTCGCTGAGCGGCCTGCCGGATCGCCCGCTGGAGGAAGTCGTGCAGGATAACTATGAGCGATTGCCACAGGTTCAGCAGGCCCGGTATAACCTGCAGAGTGCCCAATACAGCCTGAAAGCTGCCAAAAGCGGAAGAATCCCCACGCTAAGCTTTAATGCGCGGATCCGAACGGGCTTTTCGTCCCGGCGGCAGACCCCAACCGGGGTTGAGCGCAGCCTGGATACGGTAGGCTTTGTGGCCTCTTCCGAAAAGCCGGTAGTAAGGCCGGGTGTGAACCCGATCCTGGAAACCCCGACCTTTAGGGATCAGCTGGAAAACAACTTCAGCCAGCAGCTAAACTTCAGGCTGAGCATTCCGATCTTCAATAACCGGTCAGTGGAAACCCAGATCCAGAACGCTCAGATCCAGCGGCAGCAGGCAAACCTGCGCTTAGAGCAGCAGAAACAGCAAGTCCGCAAAGCTATCAATCGCGCCTACACCCAAGCCGAGAATGCCTACGAGCAGCACCTGGCCGCCCTCGAGCAGCTGGAAACCCAAGAGGCGCTGTACGAGCAGGCTAAGGCCCGGTATGAGGCTGGTGCTATGAGCTTTTACGCCTGGCGGAATACCAAACAGGACTACAACCAGGCTCAGAACAACTACCTGCAGGCGAAGTATCAGTACCTGTTCAACAAGAAGCTTTACGAGTTTTACCTGGGCCGATCCCTGCGCCTGAATTAACAAGCATAAACCACCATGAGCCAAGCCAACCGCAGCAAACGTACACGTAACCGCATCATCCTGATCAGCACCCTTGTGGCAGTAGTGCTATTCGGCTCCGCCTGGGCCATGGGCCTGCTGAAAGGCGAAAAAGCCGTTGAGGTGGAAACAGCCCGGGTCAAGGAGGAGACCATTGTGCAGAAAGTAACAGCCAGCGGTCAGCTCCAGCCGGCCAAGCAGATCCGCATAACCGCAGATGTATCGGGCGAGGTCATCAAGCTACCGGTGCGCGAGGGCCAGAAAGTGAAGAAGGGCGAGCTCTTGGCCCGCATTAATCCTGATACCTACGAGGCCTCAGTAGAGCAGGCCACGGCCTCCCTGAACAACGCCAAGGCCAACCTGGCCAATGCTAAAGCCCAGCTGAGCCGCGCCAAGGCGCAGCTGAGCAATGCTAGGGAGCGGTATCAGCGCAACAAAAGGCTTTTTGAGCAAGAGGCTATTGCCAAGTCCGAGTTTCAGCAGATCAAAACGAACTATGAAAGCCAACGCGAGCAAGTAGAAGCGGCCCGGCAGACTGTAAATGCCTCCCGCTACAGTGTGAAGAGCGCCCAGGCCAGCCTGGATGAAGCCCGGGATAACCTGCGGAAGACCAAAATCTACGCTCCGATCAATGGTACAGTGTCCAAGCTGTCTGTGGAAGCCGGGGAACGGGTAGTGGGTACCCGCCAGATGGAAGGAACCGAACTTATGCGGGTGGCCGACCTGAACCGCATGCAGATGAATGTGGATGTGAATGAAAATGACATCATCCGCATCCGGGAGGGTGATACCGCTGAAATTGAAGTGGATGCGTTTGTCAATCAGACCTTTAAGGGCATCGTTAGTCAGGTGGCCAGCTCTTCCGGGAGTGGCGGAACCAGTGCAGCGGCAGGCAGCAGTGCGGGAGAGGTCACCAACTTCGAGGTAGAGCTGGACGTGCTGCGCAGCTCTTACCGGTCGCTGATCGATTCCAGTCGTCAGGTGCCCACGCCCTTTCGGCCGGGAATGTCCGGAATGGCAAGGATCCGGACGGACCGCGTTGAGCAGGCCACGGCTGTGCCGATCCTGGCGGTTACCACACGCCAGAAACAGGAACGCAGTAATGAACTGGAAGAGGTGGTGTTCCGCGTTAAAAACGGGCGGGCCCGCCGGCAGTCCGTAACCACCGGCATTCAGGACAACTACAACATCCAGGTGAAAAGCGGCTTAGCCACCGGGGATACAGTGGTCAGCGGGCCTTACAGTGCCGTCTCTAAAACCCTGGCGGACAGCATGAAGATCAAGCCCGAAACCTCCATTCAAAACCCGTAGTGTGATCAATACAAACCCTGCCATAGCCGTTATCGGGAGCGGGAGCTGGGCCACAGCGCTGGTGAAATTGCTGCAGCATCACGGCCTTACCCTGCATTGGTGGATCCGCACGCAGCGCTCCCTGGAAGCCATCCGGGCGGAAGGCCGGAATCCAAAGTACCTGAGCGCCCTGGCCATCAGCAATGAGAACACCCATCTGACCACAGATATCCGGGAAGCGGTAAAGCCGGCTGATATGGTGCTGCTGGCCATCCCTTCCTATTTCCTGAAAGATGCGCTGGCCCCGTTAGCGCCCGAAGCCCTTCAGGACAAGGTCGTGATCTCCGCCATTAAAGGGATCGTTCCGGAGCGGGATCAGCTGGTCTCTGCTTATCTAACAGACGCCTATCAGGTGCCGGAGGAGCAGTTTGTGGGGATCAGTGGCCCCTCGCACGCGGAGGAGGTGGCCTATGCCCGGGAAACCTACCTGACCCTGGCCGCCCGCAATCCCGATAAGGCCCGGAGGGTGGCCGGGCTGATCGGGACGGATTTCCTGCACATCCGGGTTTCATCCGATGTGGAGGGCCTGGAGTACGCTGCGGTGCTGAAGAACGTCTATGCCATTGCCGGCGGTATCTGCAACAGCCTGGGGTATGGCGATAATTTTCAGGCAGTCCTGGTGGCCTCAGCGGTGCGGGAGATCCAGGCTTTCCTGGACACCGTGGTGCCCAAGCACCGCAGCATCATGGAAACCGGTTACTTGGGCGATCTGCTGGTGACGGCTTATTCGCAGTTCAGCCGTAACCGGACTTTCGGCAACATGATCGGGAAGGGGTACCGGACCAATGCTGCGCTAATGGAAATGACGATGGTGCCGGAAGGTTACTATGCCATTGAGCCTGCTTACCACCTGCTATGCCACTACCACATTGAAGCCCCTATTCTGACGGCTGTGCATCACATTCTGCATGACGGGCAGCCGGCAGAAGAAGCGATGACCACCGTTGCTGCCAACCTTGGATAAGCTTAATTGAACGCCTAAAACGCACACATGGCCTGGATTGGATTAGTTGATATGGAGCTGCAGAAGGCTCCGATCGGGTATTATGACGAAGAAAAAACCATTGGCAACAGCTTTCAGGTGTCTGTGATGGCTAAGCTGCCCTTTGCCGATCCGGATGCTGACGAACTGGGCAATACGCTGAACTACGAGACGGTATACCAGACCGTTCATGAGGTGATGTACGAGCCGATGGACCTCATTGAGAGTGCAGCCTACCGGATCTATAAAACGCTGCTTAGCAAAGGGTCAACCTTTGATCAGCTGGAAATCCGCATCCGGAAATACAAGCCGATGCTGGTGCGCAGGGGAGGCGACTCCCTGCTGATCATGCGGTTTCCGGAAGAAGCGTAAGCGCTGCAAAAGCTTGCTACTTTGGCTGAAGCAACTTAATTTTGCGGAGCAAAAGGTCCCGTGGCCGAGTGGCTTAGGCGGGGGACTGCAAATCCCTATACAGCGGTTCGAATCCGCTCGGGACCTCAGTAAAAAAGCCCTGATGCGAGCTGAAGCATCAGGGCTTTTTTTATGGGATAGGAGAGCAAGAACTGTTATCTTTTGGTAATGCCTTACCAGTGGCCGGTTCCGGGTCCACCTTTAACGGGACCTACAATGCGGGAAGTAACCCAGCCTGCATACATGCCGCCCGGCTGAGGTTCTGCCTTTTCATCGCCCAGGTAACAAGTGAGCTTAGCCGGATGCGGGGCAATGCAGCCGGCTATCTGCTCATAACCTTGTCCGAGATCGGTTAGCGGATCGTCATAGGAAAAAGCGGCCCATTTCGCGACTTTTCCCTCAGCTTTTACATCGTATTGCGTAGCTACGCCTTTCCACTCGCAAACCGAATACTCGCCATTGGCTTCCAACAAGTCCAGGTTCCAGTCTTCGCGGGGCGCACAATACACCGGCGCACCCGCTGTTTCTAGGATGCGCAGGGCCTGGTTGCTCTGCATAACCAGGGTGTTGCCGAGGTAGGCATAGATGGTGGTTTCGGCCTTATCAATGACCGGAGGACGCGGGTAATCCCAGACGCTTTCCTGACCGGGGCCTGGTGTCTCCGGGGTTACGTCAGCCGGAGGCGGGGTTTCCCACTTTGCCCGTGCTGCTCGTATCTGCGGCATTAGTTTTTGGATATCGGGATAATTGGCCATAAGTGCTACGGTTTTCAAGGTTTTTAACGTGGTGATGATCAATCAGTTTAGCTATAAAGTGATTGAAGTAAGCGTATTTGTAATACAAAGTCTCGTAGCTGCTTATCCAGTAAATCTGAGATTGTATCTAAATTAACCAGTACCAGTTGGCAATTGGATGCCAAATAATGCTACCCGCAAATTAAGCTCATTTGCGGCATAGAGCGTAAGCGTAGTCAAAACCAGGCAAGCTTTTGTAGCGATGGGAATTGAGGTCTAGCGCTATCCGCTGTTTCCATTGACCTGGCCTTTTAACAATTGTTTTTCAAAATCAAAAAATGCCTTCCAAAGGCTTGCAAAGTTTGAAACAGCATATAGCGCGGCAGGGCGAAAAAGCGAGCCGTTGGTTTGAACCGCTTACGCTCTCAAGCCGCGATTTTTCGGTGCTTTTTATAAAAAAGCTTTAAAGCAACTTTTGGTATAGGCCTGCTAAGCATGAGCTAGGTAAAGCAGGTTGCCGGTTGCCAATGCAGACAAGACTTTAAAAGAATAACTTAAGCGCATATTTCGATTATCGAATCACGGTCACCCGCCCCTCATAAGTCTCCCGACTCCCATCTTCACTCCTCACTACGATCTGGTAATGGTAAACACCCTGCGGTACCAGCTCTCCGCGATAGGTGCCATCCCACTCCTCACTCGTGCTCGTGGTAAAGACTTGCTCGCCCCAGCGGTTGTAGATCTGCATTTCGTAGTTGGCGATGTAGAGGCCTTCTGGACCAAATTGGTCGTTTAGGTTTGGCGTGACGCCCGGGGAGAAGGTGTTGGGGATGTGAACAATGGCGGATTGCTCCAGGCAGATGCGGGTGGAGCGGCTGTA
>CAYYUA010000022.1:32769-38555 GCA_964474835.1 uncultured Sphingobacteriales bacterium | reverse complement strand
AACCTTATGGGGCAGCAATACTGTCTACATTATTAAAGAACATTTATAAGAAGTCCAAGCCAAGGGTTGATCATTATTAGATCGGATGATATTAATTATTTAACTCTGAAAATAAAATTGTTAATACTGAATCGTTACGGATAGAACTACTTATATTACAGTTGGAGCGTTTTCGGCCGGAATATATCTTTTAAAACAACATATTGAAAATTGCAATGAAAGACGCAATCGAAAGGTTGCCATTCGTTAATCAAAAGTTTAGTAAAAATGCGAAACCTTATTATCTTGATTGTGGGGATTGTTTTAAGTTTCTGTGCTTGCAAGAAGGACCCTACCCCGGGCAAAGCAATTTGCAAACCTGAAAACAGACCAGAAGTAACGGATACAGGAAGAATGGCAGACCGTAGACTTAATGGAAAATGGACGTTGAGCAATACAAAAGAGCTGGGCAATAAGGGATACATTGATTATGATCCGTTAAAAAACTGTATAAAGCAGCGTTCACGTTGTACAAAGCCGCAACTTCACTTTAAAGGAAATAGGGTGGATATATTGCTAAATTTAAATAAATGTTTAAAAGGTAATTATAGTATTGTTAGAAAACAGGGTGTAAATTGGATAAAATTCACAGAAAAGGATTGGGTTACTGGTTGTACTCGTACGGGGACAAACCAATGGGAACGAAATTACCAAAGGACTTTGGCTAATACCACTTGTTATCGCCTAAAAAATAAGCGGTTGGTCATTCAGTATTACATTGGTGATAGTAACAAAGGAAAACCAATTTACAAGCAGGTAGATTGAGGCAAACACCCGGCTTTTAGGGGTTTGCCAAAAAACCCAATGAAAACCTACAAAGGCGAGGCTACATCTTTGTCCCAAATAAGAAAGTACTCCTTAAAAGCGCTATGTTTAAAAAGGGGCAATCCTGTACCATTAACTACTGAAATGGGAAAAATCAATGAGCGTTTAGCCAGAAGAGAGGGGGCCCTGCCAAGCAACTTATAGTCGGTCATAGTTTTTTCCTTTGTGGCCTAAACCCTTACCCGTGGGCCACCAACATAACCACACCGACCACCATGCCCACATGATCGCTGATTTTAAGCAGCGCTTCTGGGTGATCCTGGTGCTTACCATTCCCGTATTACTGTTGTCGGACACGGTTCAGGGCTTTCTGGGTTTCAAGCTGCATTTTCCGGGTAAAAGGTACACGCTTTTTGGCCTTGCCACGCTGATCTTCTTCTACGGGGGGCGGCCCTTCCTCAATGGCTTGGTCGAAGAACTCCAACAGCGGCAGCCCGGCATGATGACGCTCATTGGCCTGGCGATTACCGTGGCTTATGGCTATAGCACAGCGGTGGTTTTCGGGCTTGCCGGGCAGACCTTTTTCTGGGAGCTGGCTACGCTGATCCTGATCATGCTGCTCGGCCACTGGATCGAGATGCGGGCGGTCAGCAGTGCCTCCAACGCCCTTGAGCAATTGGCCGCGCTCTTACCAGCTACCGCTCACCTGATCCAGGAAAATGGCGAAACACAGGAGGTTTCGGTAGAGGCGTTAGCACCCGGCAGCCTGATCCAGGTCAAGCCGGGCGAGAAAATCCCGGCTGACGGGACGATCACCCAGGGCCAAAGCTACCTGAACGAGGCCATGCTGACCGGTGAGAGTGAGCCGGTAGCCAAAGGCGAGGGCGATGAGGTTATTGCCGGGGCCATCAATGAGCGGGGAAGCCTGCAGGTGCAGGTCAGCAAAACCGGTGATGACACCTACCTGAACAAGGTCATCACGATGGTTCAGCAGGCGCAGGAAGGGAAATCCCAAACCCAGCGCCTGGCCGATAAAGCCGCCCTCTGGCTGACCATCACGGCCCTGTCGGTCGGCTTTGTAACGCTTGCCGTCTGGCTGTCAGTCGGCCAGACTTTCCTGTTTTCGCTGGAGCGCATGGTAACGGTGATGATCATCACCTGCCCGCACGCGCTGGGTCTGGCCATTCCGCTGGTATCAGCCATTGCCACAAGTGGTTCTGCCAGCAATGGTTTACTCATCCGAAACCGCACGGCATTTGAGCAGGCCCGAAATGTAACAGCTGTGCTTTTTGACAAAACCGGCACGCTAACAACCGGGGAATTTGGCGTGAAACGGTTTGATAGCCTTTCTGAGCATTTTTCAGCTGAGGATGTGCTATGGTATGCTTCAGCTTTGGAAATTTATTCCGAGCATCCCTTTGCCGCTGCTATCATCAAGCAAGCCCAGCAGCAATCCCTCACGATCCCGGAAGCAACGGCCTTTGAAGCCATGACCGGTCAGGGTATAGCCGCCCAGGTGGATGGGCATGCGGTCAAGGTAGTCAGCCCTGGCTACTTACAGCAGCGAAACCAACTTCCTAATGAGCCCGCTGCGGGCAAGCGTAAGGAAAGCCTGATGTATGTGCTCGTGGATGAGGAAGTGATCGGCTACCTGGGCCTGGCTGATAGCACCCGGCGGACCTCAAGAGAGGCAGTTCGTGACCTACAAGCACAGGGCATCAAAACCTACATGCTTACGGGCGACCATAAGCGCGCGGCTGAGGACGTGAGCAAATCCCTGAACCTGGATGGGTACTTTGCCGAAATGCTGCCGGATAGCAAGCTGGAAAAGGTCAGGGAAATGCAAGCCAAGGGCGAAGTGGTGGCCATGACCGGGGATGGCATCAACGATGCGCCCGCCCTGGCTCAGGCTGATATTGGCATTGCGGTGGGTTCAGGGACGGACATCGCAGCGGAAACAGCCGACATTGTGTTGGTGAACAGTGATCCGAAGGACATCAAAAACCTACTCCTCTTTGGCAAGGCCACCTACCGGAAAATGATCCAGAACCTTTTCTGGGCTACGGGCTATAACGTCATTGCCATTCCATTGGCCGCTGGTGTGCTCTACACCTACGGCATCATGATCAGTCCGGCCTTGGGGGCTGTCCTTATGAGCCTGAGTACCATTGTTGTGGCCCTGAATGCGCAGTTGTTGAAGCGGAGCCTTAATAGTACTTAACCTTATTACAAGGCCCGAAAGAACTGATTTGCATCCACTGTAGTTTTACAGGTCAAATGCGTTTTTTAGCGAGCATATTCCTCTCCACCACCCTACTCCTCAGCACCATGGGCCTGAGCGTGTGGAAGCATTACTGTGGCGGGGAATTGGCGCATGCGCAGGTAGTAACCACCCATACCCCGGAAAAACACTGCGAAGCGGATCAAAAAAAGCAGCATTGCCAGAATTGTGAGGACCAGGAAAAAACGCCGGGCCATTGCGAAAAAGAGGAGCAACCAGCTCAGCATAAGGGCAATTGCTGCAACAATGAGGTCAAAACCCTCAAAGTAGCAGATCCCTTCTTAGCGGTTTCGCATGCGTTTCAGGTTAACCTTACGCCTACCCTCATAGCCCTTAAGGCGTACCGGGCCTCGCTATCCGGTACAGCATTCAATACGACTCCTCACCACTACCGCAATCCCTTATCACACGCCCTGTCTGCTGTTACGCCTGAGATACGTGTGTTCGTGCAGTCCTTCCAGCTTTGATTCGTATTCAGCTTCTCTGGCTTAGCCTCGCCTTAAGCAACACTCCTGTTGCGGCTGACCGGCTAAGCATGTCCTATTGGTCTGTCTTTTTCCCAAAGCCTGTCACCTATGCTGAATACGATTATCCGCTTTTTCCTGCAGAATAAGCTCATAACCGCCCTACTCCTGGCCGGCTTGATCGCCTGGGGTCTGATCACGGCTCCATTTAATTGGAGCCTTTCGCCTTTACCGCGTGACCCGGTGCCGGTGGACGCTATTCCTAACATTGGGCCTAACCAGCAGATCGTTTTTACCAAGTGGAAAGGCCGTTCCCCGCAGGATATCCAGGATCAGATCACCTACCCGCTTACTACCCAGCTACTCGGGGTTCCGGGCGTGAAGACCGTCCGTAGCAATTCCATGTTCGGCTTCTCCAGCATTTACGTCATCTTCAAAGAAGGTGTGGATTTCTATTGGAGCCGCTCCCGCATCCTGGAAAAGCTGAATTCCCTGCCGGAAGGCACCCTACCGGAAGGGGTGCAGCCGCAGTTAGGACCTGATGCCACGGCGCTGGGTCAGGTTTACTGGTACACCCTGGAAGGGCGTGATAGCAGCGGCAATCCGACAGGTGGCTGGGATCCGCAGGAGCTCCGCACCATCCAGGATTCCTATGTCAAATATGCCCTGTCCTCAGCCGATGGGGTGGCGGAAGTGGCCTCCATAGGCGGTTATGTGAAGGAGTACCAGGTAGACGTCCGCCCGGCTGCTATGAAAGCGCATGACATCAACCTGGCGCAGGTTCAGAAAGCGGTCAAAGAGAGCAACCTGGATGTGGGGGCCAGCACGGTTGAGATCAACAATGCCGAATACGTGGTGCGCGGCCTGGGTTACCTAGATAACCTGGAAGACCTGCAACAAGCGGTCATCACCAGTCGCAACAACACCCCGATCCAGATAGCAGATGTAGCACATGTAAGCATGGGACCGGCTTCGCGCAGAGGCGCCCTGGATAAAGCCGGAGCTCCGGCGGTTGGCGGAGTGGTCGTTGCGCGGTACGGGGGCAATCCCATGCAGGTGATTGAGAATGTTAAAGATCAGATCAAACAGATCGATGAGGGGCTACCCCGCAAGACCCTGGATGATGGCACCGTCTCGCAGGTTGAGATCGTGCCCTTCTACGACCGCTCCGGCCTGATCCAGGAAACCCTGGGCACGCTGGAGAAAGCCCTGACCCTGGAGGTCCTCATTACCATCCTGGTCATCCTGATCATGGTGGTGAACCTCCGCGCCTCGCTCTTGATTTCCAGCTTGCTGCCGGTGGCTGTGCTGATGGTCTTCATCATGATGCAGTACACGGGTGTGGATGCCAACATTGTGGCCTTGGCCGGTATTGCCATTGCCATTGGTACTATGGTGGATGTAGGCATCATCCTGACCGAGAACATGCTCCGCCATTGGCAGGAAGCGCCACCCGATAAAAGCGGCCTGGAGGTCATCTATGAAGCCACCAAAGAAGTAGCCACAGCCGTCCTGACGGCCATTGCCACGACCATTATCAGCTTCATACCCGTTTTTGCGCTAACAGGGTCAGCCGGTAAGCTCTTCGGCCCGCTGGCTTTTACCAAAACCTATGCTTTGGTAGCCGCCATCGTTGTGGCACTGATAGTGATCCCGGCCCTGGCGCACACCGTGTTTTCCATCCGCTTCAGCCGGGCGCGGATGCGTATCGGCCTGAATACCCTGCTCCTTTTGGCAGGTATAGGGATCACCACCTCCTATGGGTTCTACAGCGGTTTATGGATCAGCCTCCTCGCATTGGCCGGACTTGCTCAGGATTTCCATGCCTATTTTCCCGTCCGGGTTCAACCTGTGATAAAGCATCTGTTTACAGGTGTGGTGGTATTAGGAGTGGTTTACCTGCTGGCCTATGAATGGCTACCATTGGGTCCCGAACGATCCTTGTTGGCTAACATGCTGTTTGTCGGGCTCGTGGTTGGGCTGCTACTAACCGCTTTCCAGCTTATCATCCATTACTACCGCTCAATCCTTAGCCAGGCCCTGCTTTACAAGAAAACCTTCCTCAACCTTCCATTGGTGATCATCCTCATTGGGCTGATAAGCTGGCAGGGCTTTGGGCAAGTTTTTGGGTTTGTCGCAAAGGGATTTGACAAACTAAATGTCAATATCCGCCAGACTGAGGGCTGGCAGCAGCTCAGCAGCACGTTTCCGGGCATTGGTAAGGAATTCATGCCTAC
>CAYYUA010000022.1:29706-32669 GCA_964474835.1 uncultured Sphingobacteriales bacterium | reverse complement strand
GCTGGCAGCAGCTCAGCAGCACGTTTCCGGGCATTGGTAAGGAATTCATGCCTACGCTGGACGAGGGCTCTTTCCTGCTGATGCCCACCACAGTCCCGCACGTAGGGCTGCAAGCTTCTAAGGAACTCATGCAGGCCCAGGATAAGGCCGTACAGGCCATACCAGAAGTCAAGAGCGTGGTGGGCAAATTAGGCAGAGCGGAGTCGGCCTTGGATCCGGCTCCGGTTTCCATGTATGAAACGGTGATCAACTACAAAAGCGAATACCGGCAGAATGCCGATGGTCAACGCATCCGCTTCAAAGTGGATGAAAATGGCGATTTTGTAAGGGATTCAGCCGGAGACCTGATTCGCGATCCCTACGGTCAGTATTACCGGCAGTGGCGGGATTCCATCCAGAGCAAGGAAGACATCTGGCAAGCCATTGTCGATGCCATTAAACCCATTCCGGGCATCACCTCTGCGCCAAAGCTGCAACCCATCGAAACGCGGCTCATCATGCTGCAATCCGGCATGAAAGCGCCCTTAGGCGTGAAAGTGCGCGGACCGGACCTTAACACCTTGAATCATTTTAGCCTGCGATTGGAGGAAGCGCTGAAGGGTGTTCCGGAACTGAAAGCTAAATCAGTCTACGCGGAGCGCCTGATGGGGAAACCTTACCTCGAGATCGACCTGAAGCGGCAGGCCCTGTCCCGCTACGGCCTTACGATCCAGGATGTGCAGGAGTATATCCAAGTGGCTATTGGCGGCCAGACCCTGACCACCACCGTTGAAGGCCGTAAACGCTTTCCGGTCAGGGTCCGCTATCCGCGGGAGCTCCGGGATGATCCGAAGGCCATGCGGAACATCCTCATTCCCACCCATGACGGTCAGCAAATCCCGCTTGGGGCTGTTACGGATATTCAATACCGGCAGGGACCAAAGGCCATCAAGAGCGAGAATACCTTCCTGACCAACTACATCACCTTTGCCAAACAGGATGGCATTGCGCAGGTTGAAGCCATTCAGGCCACCCGTGACCACCTTTCGGATCTCAAGCAGAAGGGTAAGCTGGATATCCCGCGAGGCGTCAGCTATGAATTTGCCGGGGATTACCAAAACCAGCAAAAGGCTTCCCAACGGCTGGCCTTCGCCATTCCCGTTTCCCTGCTGATCATCTTCCTGATCCTGTACCTGCAATTCCGGTCTGTGGTCACCACCGGGATGATCTTTTCCAGCATTGCGGTGGCCATGGCCGGGGGCTTTATCCTGCTATGGCTGTATGGGCAGGATTGGTTTTTCAACCTGAACCTGTTCGGGCAAAACTTCCGCGACCTGTTTCAGATCCGCACGATCAACCTCAGCGTGGCGGTCTGGGTCGGCTTTATTGCCCTGTTCGGGATAGCTGTGGATGGCGCGGTTGTCATTGCCACTTACCTGGACCAGCGGTTTAGCCGTTTTCAGCCGACAACGCTACCGGATATCCGCCAGACGGTGATCGAAGCCGGTGCCATGCGGATCCGCCCAACCCTGATGACCACCGCCACAACGATCCTGGCCCTCTTACCCATTCTCACCTCTACCGGCAAAGGGGCGAATATCCTGGTACCCATGGCTATTCCTACGGTTGGCGGCATGCTGGTACAGGTGATCACCCTGTTCGTGCTACCCGTACTCTATGCGATGTGGAAAGAAAAGCAAAGCCATGCTCCATAAATTGATCGATCCCCCGAAAAAGCCCTTACCAGGGTGGCTTCTCAGAAGCGAACACCTGGTTAAAGTCATGCTTAGCTGCTGGCTGCTCATGGCAGTCCCTTTTACAGGACACGCCCAGGAAGATGCCTTAGCGCCTTACCTGCGGCTGGCTGAATCGGAAAATCCGACCCTCAAAAGGGCTTACCAGCAGTACCAGGCTGCATTACAAGCCATTCCCCAAGCCGAGGCTTTGCCTGATCCTCAGCTTCAAGCCGGCTATTTCCTAAGCCCGGTGGAAACGCGGGTCGGACCGCAGCAATTCCGCCTCTCGGCCTCGCAATCCTTGCCCTGGTTTGGAACCCTTGACGCCAAAGGCAGGGTGGCGCGCCTGAAGGCCAAAGCGCACCAGAAGGCTTATCAGGTCACAAAAAATGACATCTATTGGCAGGTAAAAAAGGCCTGGTATCAGTTGTACCATTTGCAAGCTCGTATGCGTGTGACGTCAGACAATGTAGCGATCCTCGAAAGCCTGGAGCGGCTGGCTAACAACAAATTCAAATCAGGCGAGGCCAGCATGGTGGACGTCATTCGCACGGAAATGGACCTGGCAGAGCTGGAAGACCAGTTAGCCCGGTTGCGAGATAAAAGGGCCCCATTCCGGCATGCCCTGGCTGAGGCTGTTAACCAGCCTGTGGATGCGCTACCCCCCATGCCGGATACCCTGCGCCTGAAGCGGTTATCCGTTCCGCCATCTAACTTGAAAGACACCCTGGAAAAGTACAATCCCAAACTTCAGCAACTGGCCCTCGAGACGCGCAGTCAAAGCGCAGCGGAAAAGGTGGCTGAGAAGCATGCCTATCCTGATTTTAAACTGGGCATGCAGTATATCAACACCGGTGAACGCTCTGCGGAGGGCATTCCGGATAACGGGCAGGATGCCTTCATGCCCCATGTTTCGATCTCGATTCCCATCAATCAGCAGGCTTACCAGGCCGAGCAACAGGAAGCGGCTTACCGAAAGGATGCCGCAAGCCAGCAGGAAAAGGCCACGCACAACGAGTTCATGACACGCCTGGAAGAAGCTTACGAGACTTACAAGGACGCCCGGCGCCGGGTAGCCCTTTACCGGGACCAGGTCAGGCGGGCCCGGCAAGCACTGGATATCCTGATGACCAATTATTCCTCAGGCGATGATTTTGAGGAGCTATTGCGCATGCAGCAACAGCGGCTGGATTACGAACTGTCCCTGGCTGAAGCCCGGGTTGACCAAAACCGCTCAGTGGCCCGGAT
>CAYYUA010000022.1:24250-29606 GCA_964474835.1 uncultured Sphingobacteriales bacterium | reverse complement strand
TCAGAGCCTGATAAAGCCAAAGCGCACGATCACAAGGAAGGCACTACCTGGACCTGCTCGATGCACCCCTCGGTAGAAAAGGATGAACCCGGCCAATGCCCAATCTGCGGGATGGACCTGGTAAAAAAAGGCAAAGCTGAATCGGCTTCCAGTCAGGTGCAGTTTAAGATGACCAAAGCATCGGAATCATTGCTGAATGTTCAGACCGCAACCGTTAAAAAGCGGAAGCCTACGCATAAAATCCGCCTGAATGGGACGGTCACAGCTGATGAGGACCGTGTTCAGCACCAGACCGCCCACTTTCCGGGCCGGATTGATAAGCTCTACGTTTCCACTACCGGGGAATACGTCCGCGATGGGGACAAGCTGGCGGACCTTTTTTCCCCTGAATTGATCACCGCTCAGCAGGAGCTCTTTGAAGCGATGAAAAACCGGAAAGCTAATCCGGCCATGTTTGAAGCGGCTAAAGAAAAGCTCAGCCTGCTAAAACTGCCGGATGCCCAGATCCAGCGCATCATTAAGCGCGGAGAAGTGCAGGATGCCATTACTTTTTATGCGGATGTGAATGGCTTTGTGCTGGAAAAGAACGTCAGCTATGGGGATCATGTGGCTAACGGCACCGTCATGTATGAGGTAGCCGACCTTTCGGAAGTCTGGGTCAGCTTTGAAGCCTATGAGCAGGATGTCGATGCGCTTGAGGTTGGGGATACCGTAATCTTTGAGGTCGGCAGCCTTCCCGGAAAAGCTTTCAAAGCTCCGATCACCTATATCGACCCGGCCATTGATCACCAAACGCGGGTTGCTGAGGTACGGGTAGAAGTTCAAAACCCAAAGCAACGCCTGAAACCTGGGATGTTCGCAAGCGGAACGGTCCGGGCACAACAACCTACCCAACAAATGGTAGTGCCTACATCAGCGGTCATGTGGACAGGCCCGCGCTCCGTGGTTTACACGCCTGCGCCTGAGGGCAGCAGCGCCAATTACCAGTACCATGAAGTAACGCTTGGGGCCAACCTGGGTGATCATTACATCATTGAAGAAGGCTTAGAACTGGGGCAGGAAGTCATTACCAATGCCAACTTCCTGCTGGATGCGGAAGCCCAGCTGCAGGGCAAAGCCAGCATGATGCACAAACCTGATAACGAAGCAGATCAAACGGCCCGGGAAAAACAAAGCAAGGCATCGATTCAGCAGGATTTTGAGGCACCAACCGGCTTTAGGGAACCGCTTAGCCAGTTTTTACAAACCTACCTCCACTTAAAGGATACGCTGGTAGCCGGAGATGCTGATGCAGCTGTTCGGATCAGTGAATCAGCGCTTGCGCAGCTATCAGCAGTGAAAATGAAGCACCTGGAAAGTCAGGCTGCCCATCAGTTCTGGATGCCGCGGAAAGACAACCTCAAGCAGGCGCTTCAAACTGTTCAGGAACAGGCAGCCATTGATGCGCAGCGCTCAGCCTTTATCCCCCTTTCCAAGACCATGATAGCCCTGGTAAAAGCCTTTGGTCCGCTTAGTAGCGATACACTGTATGTCCAGCACTGCCCGATGGCCAACGATAGCAAAGGTGCTGACTGGCTTAGCCAAAAGAAGCCGATCCGCAATCCTTACTATGGCGATCAGATGCTGCAGTGTGGGCGTGTGACAACGACTCTTACCAATGAGCGTTAGTGAGGTTGTTGAACAAAAAAGTGCTTAAATTTCAGTGTTTATGTGCTGAAGTGGCATGGTTTTATTGATACATAAGATGGATTTAAAATTAAAAAGCGCTATATGACCAACGATTTCGCAAAAAGGATTACCGTTGACCCGGAAAAATTTGGCGGAAAACCCATTATCCGTGGAAAGCGTGTTGCCGTTGAACATATCCTTGGTATGTTAGCAGCCGGGTCAACCACGGAAGAAATCCTGGAAGGATACCCTTTCCTTGAAAAAGCCGATATCCAGGCTTGCCTGGAGTATGCTTATCGCCTTTCGGCCCATGAACATTTTGAAGCTATTGAACGCGATTCATGAGGCTTTTATGGGATTCGTGCATTTCCCGATTTGCTGTGGAGGCTTTAAGAGAAAACCATTATTATGTAGTTTGGATACCTGAGGAAGGAGCAGATCCCGGAGATACACAGATATTAAACCGAGCTTTTCATGAAAAACGCGTGCTGGTAACTGCTGACAAGGACTTCGGTGATTTGGTTTTTGTTTTTCAGCAGCCTCATCCCGCCATTATTCGTTTAGTGAACCTTAAAGCAAAAGCGCAAGCAAGTGCCATTTTAATGGTGCTTGAAAGATACAACAATGATTTATCTAATTATCCATTAATTACGGTAGATGATAAGCGTATACGGATAAAATACCCGAATACTTAAAAGAGAAAATGATTTAAACCATGCTAAAATATGCCATCTACTTTGTAATTGTGATTGGTGCGTTGTCAGCCTGTCAAGGAGGTGGGAAACAGGATGCACATTCACACCAAAATCACTCATCAAAACACCGGCACGATCACCAAGGGCAATCCCCTTATGCGGGTCAGCAAAAGCGGGACTTGAAAGCTTTTCCACCCCAAGTCATCAAGCAGCTGAAAAAAGGCAGCGGTATGCCGTTTTATGGGATGGCCAAGCCAGCTGAATTGAACAGCTTTCCGGGGCCGAAACATATTCTGGAAGGTCGGGACACCCTGCAATTAACTCCTGAACAGGTTGATCAGGTTCAGGCGGTGTACGACACCATGCACAAGCAGGCTGTGGAGGTTGGCCGGCAGCTACTGAGGAATGAGCAAAAGCTGGACTCGGCATTTGCTAACGAGCGCATCCAGCCCGCAAAGCTGAAAAAATTCACTGCTAAAAGCGGCACGTTGTACGGGAAGCTCAGGCAGGTTCACTTAAACGCCCACCTAAAAGCCCGCTCTATCCTCGAAGAGCAACAGATTGAGCGGTATGATCAATGGCGGGGTTACACTGATGAATAAAGGTAAGAACGGGAACTCAGTAAGAGCCGGCTTTTAATCATAATGAAACCGGCACTTGGCGATTCTGATCTCGTCCCCTTTTACTTGATAAATTAACCGGTGTTCACTATCTATTCTTCGCGACCAAAAGCCTTTATACTTATGCTTGAGTGTCTCGGGTTTCCCTTTACCGGTGAAAGGATGGCGGGCAATGTCTTTGAGGAGTTCGTTAATCCGCTTTAGCTTCTTTTTGTCATGTTGCTGCCAGTAGAGGTAATCCTCCCAGGACTCTTCAACAAAAACATACTTCATTCATCGAGCAGATCTTTTTCAAAGGATTCCCCTTTCTGGTGTTTTTCCACAGCGGCATCAAGCCGCTTTTCATTGGCCTTGGAAGTCAGCTCATGCTGGGTGGTTTTTAAGGCGTTGTACTCCTCTAAAGACATTACCACAACACCATTGTCTTTACCCCGATTAATGATCAACGTTTCAAAATTCCGGGTAACATCATCCAGGTAGTGCTTAATCCTTTTCCGGAACTCGGAGATCGTGGTAGTTATCATTTTATTCGGCTTTTTGTTCAGCTAAATGTACAAAATCAAGTACGATACCATCATTAAACTTGGCTACCAACAAAAGGTAAAAAAGCAAATTTCATTACTTAACCAGGTGGGCGGCCCAGAATGCCCTCGAGCCTCATTGCTACTAAAGCAACCACCGATTAACTACTTGCGCGGTTGTATTTTTGAAAGTTTGTTCCATAATAAGCAAGTGGATAAGTTACACCTTCTAACTTAAGGAAAAATACAATGCTCAACATTCTTCCTGCATTTAAGGTTAAAGGCTAAAAACTCCAGCTCACATCCTCCCAGATGAACCCATCCCCTACTCCAAAAGCAGCCCGCTACCTCTACATGGCCGGCCTGATGATCGCCGGGGAAAGCATCTACATGCTCCCATACATGCGCAAGACCTTCCAGACCAGCATGGAACAGGTCTATGGCATTGACAGCGTGCAGGTCGGCATCCTGAATACCATGTTCGGCATCCTGGCTATTATCTGCTACCTGCCCAGCGGCTACCTGGCCGATCGCTTCTCAGCCCGCAACCTGCTGATCTTCTCCCTGATCAGCACAGGTCTTGGTGGTTTTGCCATGATGCTGATCCCGGGTTACCCCTGGCTTCTGGCCATTCACGGCTTCTGGGGTGTGACTACCATTCTCACCTTCTGGCCGGCTCTGGTCAAAGCCACACGGGACTGGGGCTACCAGGAAAACCAGGGCTTAAGCTTTGGCTTACTGGATGCCGGCCGGGGTGCTACCGGGGCTGTGCTGGCTTCCATTGCTACCGGAGTATTTGCCTGGGGTGCCACTCTGCAGACCAGTCTTCAGGGCGTACTGGCCGTTTATGCCGTATCGCCCATGCTTGCGGGCGGCCTGATATGGCTGGTCGTGCCCGGATCAGTCCACGAAGAGGAAGAGGGACAAGCCCGGAGTGCGCCTGAGCACACCTACGGCATACAGGATCAGCTAAGGGGCATGTGGGGCATTGTGCAGCGGAGCGATGTCTGGCTGCTGGCTTTTGTGGTGTTTGCCGCTTATACGCTGTATGTGGGTATTTATGACCTGCCGGCCTTCGTTGAGAAAGGCTATGATAAAAGTAAGACCTACACGGCCACCCTGGGCACCGTGCGGGACTGGATGCGGCCGATCGGGGCTATTGGTGCCGGCTTGATAGCAGACCGCTTCAATGGGGCCAAAACCCTGATCAGCTTGTTTGCCATCCTGATCCTGACGTTCCTGAGCCTCTACAGCCTGCCTGCGGTTCCCAGCTCGGTAGGGATTGTCTGGGTTCAGATGCTTGTAGTCGGATTGGCTGTTTTTGCCCTGCGGGGCGTTTACTTTGCCATGCTGGAAGAACTCAACATCCCGGTGTCGCTGACGGGCTTTACCGTGGGCTTTGTGTCGTTTGTCGGCTTTATCCCGGATTTATACATGCACTTGCTGTCAGGCTACTTGGTAGCCTATTTTGAGGGCGTGATGGGCTACCATGTGTATTTCGCTTTTCTGGCTGTCATCTCAGTAGTAGGTATGGCCAGTGCTGCGATCATCCTGCGTCAGCAGCAAAACGCACCGGCTGTTGTTCAGGAGCAATCAGCTGCACCTTGACCTTATTGAAGGGCTTTTTGAAAATTTTGCCGATCATGTGTTTCAACTATATTTGTTAAAGGGAAAAACTAAATAAAAAGACTATGAAAGGGACAAACCACACATTAAACCAACTCCTCACCCTGACGGTAGCGGGGCTTTTCACCATTGGCATGACCGCCTGCGGTGGCGGTGGTGGCCAGTCCGGCAGCGATGGCGGAAGTGGCAACGGTGAGAGCCAGGAAAAAGAAATGGAGGAAAGCGG
>CAYYUA010000022.1:0-24150 GCA_964474835.1 uncultured Sphingobacteriales bacterium | reverse complement strand
GATGACGGTGGTTCCGGCGGTGGCAGTGAGCACCCGGATGAAAGCAGCAAGTCGCAATCCATGACCATCGAGCAATTTGCCGATGCAGCCAAGGCTCACATTGAAAAAGAGGCCAAAAAGCACGATGGCCACTTTATGGTGAAGGATCAAAAGACCGGCAAAAAGCTGAAGCTGGACCTGGAAAAGGTTCACCGCAAGCGCCTGTCCCACTTAGGGGATAACCGGTACTTTGTTTGCGCCAATTTCACCAGCCAGGATGGTACCCTTTACGATGTAGACATCTTCATGGAAGGCACCAAGAAAGCCAATCTGGAAGAAGCCGGTAAGCCGAAGGTCCACAAAGTAGAAGGCGAGCCCCGCTTTACTTACTACCAGGAAGATGGTGTTTGGAAGCGTAAGTCGGTGGATAACAACGATCAGCAAGCTTCCAAGAGCTAAAACCAAAAAGCCGGGTTGTTACCATGAGGGGATCATTTCAGTCAATCACATTCAGCCTCCTGATGCTGTGGGCCTTTACGGCCCCGGCCCAGGAGGTTTTTACTTTCCAGTACCAGGTAACGGTTGATAAGCTGCCAGAGCAGCCGGAAGCTGTGAGCATCCTGGTACCCACCCCTACTTCCAGCGCTCATCAGACCGTTCAGAAGCTATCGGTGGAAACACCCCATGATTACGAATGGCTCAAGGAAGGCCGCTTTCAGAACAAGTACCTGCGGTTGCGCTTTGACGAGGAAAAGCCCAACTCCGTTCAACTGACCCTGCGTGGCCAGCTGAAACGCATAGCAGTAAACGGACCAGCCCACTACCGTCAGGTCAGTGAGAGCATTCAGCCCTTCCTGCGCCCGGATAGCCTGATCCCGCTGAAAAAGCCCATCCAGCAGGAAGCTCAGAAAGCGCTACAGAAAGCTGATGAAGGAACCTCAACTCCGCGCGCCTTTTACGATCACCTGATGGAAACCATGACCTATGATAAGAGTGGAGAAGGCTGGGGCCGGGGCGATGCCATTTACGCCTGTAATGCCAAGACCGGTAATTGCACGGACTTTCACTCCCTGTTCATCGGCATGTGCCGGAGCAAGGAAATCCCTGCCCGCTTTCATGTAGGCTTTCCGCTGGACCCCGATCAGCAGGAAGGGACCGTCAAAGGCTACCATTGCTGGGCTGAGTTCTTTCAGCAGGGCAAAGGCTGGGTGCCCGTGGATATTTCCGAAGCTTCCAAAGATCCGGACAAACAGGATTTTTACTATGGAAGCCTCGATCCCTACCGCATCACCTTTACCTCAGGACGGGATATACGGGTTTCCATAGCGCCGGATAAGAAGCGGCAGTTGAATTATTTCGTGTACCCTAAGGTGTTTGCTGATGGGCGGCTCGTAAAAGAAGGCGTGGAAACGACCTTTCAGTACCAGCTTCAGGATTAGGAGGCTATCAATCCTCAGGGTCATCGATCTTGCCCAGCACAAAGATGTGCGGGTTCAGTGAGCTGCTTTCTACCACCCGTTCTTCAATCATCTTGAAAAGCTTGGTGCGGCCTACCAGCTGACGGAACATGTCCGAACGCTGCACCATGACCACCATGCGGCCTTCAGGCTTCAGCACGTTGGCTGCTTTTATGATAAAACCGCGGTAAAGCTTCCGCATGTTGGCATTAGTGGCGGATTTTACGCCATAAGGCGGATTACTGACGATACAGTCCACCGGCTCAGCATCGTATTTATCCAGCTCGTAGATATCCCGCTGGTAGAAATGGATAACCGCTTCCAGGCCATTCTGGCGCGCATTATCGGTAGCCTGCTCAATCACTTCATCGTACAGATCACTCCCTAAGATGCGAACCTGATCCCCGAACTGGTCGGCAGCTTCGATCGGAATGGTGCCCCCGCCTGTGAAAGGATCCAGCAAGGTCTGCCCGGCTTTTAGCCCGGAAGCCTGCAGCAGTGCATAAGCCATGGAAGGCCGGATGCCCGCCCGGTGGAACCGGGAGAAATGGTAACGCTTGCCCCATTTTTCAGCCGTATGCTGGATGCCCACATAGGCAAAGCGGGCCATAATATCTACCCGCACGTGAGTATCATAGTTTTTCAGGGAAACGGGGGTACCATAGGCCTGCTGGAGCACACGGCCGCAGACCACCTGCACCTCATTACTACCAAAGGGATGATTGCCGTACCGCCGGCAGGAAACCCGGAAGGATGCTGCCTCGTTAAGAGCCGGAAGCTCAGCCTGTGCTACCTCCTGCTCCAGATCCGTGAGGGTTTTGTCAAAGTAAAAAGCACGGGCTAGTTCGATGACTTTCTCGATGCTGTGCAGCGTCAGCAACTGTGACAGACTGACATTTTTAACGGCCAGCCAGCCCTGCATCTCATAAAAAGTACTGATCTCGGCTTTCGGGGTAATGCGCTGGATTTCAGCTTTTACAACATCAGCAATACCAGCATTGAAAGCCACAATGTACGTGGACATAAAGCGGAATTAAGTTCAACGGCAAAGATCGCTAAAATATCCCGCTCTCAGGGCAGTAGCCCCTGTAGGCAGGCATCAGGGTTTCTGGTTGCGGGATTTAAAACGCCCGCGCTTAAATGGCCGCTTTTTGGCGTGCTTGGTAGCTCTGCCCTGTACCCGCGAGCGCCACAGGCGAAAGGAACTGGGCTTCATCTCACGGCGCATTAGCGTTATGATGGCTTTTTCCGAAAGCCCAAACTGCGTTTTGATAGCCTCAAAGGGCGTCCGGTCTTCCCAGGCCATTTCCACGATCCGGTCAATATCCTCATCTGACAAATGTTTGAGCTCGTTTCTTTTTCCCATTGGCTTTATATAAGCTGTTTTTCATAGCATTGAACTAATAAGTATCCGTTCAGTTTAGATATATTTTAAAAATTCTGAACACTATAAGAACCCTTATATCAAGAAAGGAGGCAGAGATGCTCAACATTGATATATTTTGGCACGGTTTGTGTTGATCAGGTTTAAGGCCAGACAAAAAAATTGCTACCCACCCAACCCTAGCCTTTTTTCCTACGTATTAGTGATTGTAAAGCATTAAATGTAAAACCAAACCCTTGAATTATGAGATTACACAAACTCCTTCTTTTTCTAATTACCCTTGGCGTATCCACCAGCGCACTTGCTCAACAAGAAGCTACGGTACGCTTGATTCACAACTCACCTGATGCTGCTCTGGACAGCGTTACAGTTTACGAAGGTTTGAACGGAACTGAAGTAACCGGGATAGGATTCCGTGGTAACCAATCCGTAGATGTACCTGTAAACGGTGGAACCCTTCCGATAGGGCTTGCGCCAGCAAGTGGTAGTGTTACCGATACTGTAGGCTTTACTTTGGAAGGGCTACAAGCCGATTCTACTTACGTAGCCGTTGTTAATGGCATTCTCCAGGCCAACCAAAACCAGTATGAGGACTTTGAGCCGCTCAGCCTTCAGGTACAGCGGGTTCCTTCCGGAACGGGTATGAATAATGTTGGGGTAGCCGTGAACCACGGTTCCCCCGATGCACCTGATGTAGACATCAATGAAACGGGTGTTGGCGCAGGTGAGCTAGTGCCTGGCCTATCGTATGGATCGGTAACCAATTTTCTGTCATTAGGCGTTGGTAACTATCTGCTCGAAGTCACGCCTGCTGGAGCAGATGTACCGGTTGTCGGACGTTTTGATGCTCCATTAAGCGATTTGAATGCCGGCGGCCTGGACCTTGTTGTGTTTGCCTCTGGTTTCCTCGATACCACTAACAACAACAATGGCCCTGAATTCGGCCTGTTTGCGGCTGCACCCGGGGTGGGCGTTCTCCAACTGGAAGCACTAACCGCACAACTTCAGCTCGTTCACAACGTACCAGACCCTGCAGCTGATTCAGTGGATGTTTTCATCAACGGTGACCGGGCCTACGAGGATGTTGAATTCCGGAATGCCAGCCCGCTTGAAACAGTACCTGGTGCTGGCGAAATCGAAGTGGCAGTAGCTGCTCCAGGTGCTGATCGCAGTGATGCCCTGCTGACAGCCAATGTTAACCTGCCGCAGGACACCAGTGTTATTGGTGTGATCAATGGCTTGGTTAACACCGGAGATTTTACAGTAGATGAAGGCTTAGCCATCCACACAGCAGGCCTTCGCACGAGTGCCAATATGAGTGGTAACACCGATGTCCTGATCCACCATGGCTCTGAAGATGCTGGCGTGGTTACCATTGCTGATACCAGTGAAGGTCAGGATCTGGTCAGTGGTGTTGACTATCCTGCTTTCTCCAATAATTACATCCCATTAACTACGCAGAATTACACCCTGACTGTTCAAAAGGGAGGTGATAACCTGGCTAGTTTTGATGCTAACTTATCCGATCTGAATTTAGGTGGCGAGTCAGCCACCGTTATTGCTTCAGGACTCTTCATGGAAGCTAACCGCGAAGCTGGTGAGGACTTCGGCCTGTTGGCAGTATTGACCGATGGAACTACCCAGGTACTGCCTCAGAATGAATCCGGCCTGGCATCTGCTAAGGCTGAAATCGGCCTTGAAACCTACCCTAATCCGGTTAGTGATGAGCTGCGTATCAGTTTCGGTCAGAACAAGTACGACCAGGCCCGTATCGATGTTGTAAGCATGGATGGCCAGGTTGTGAATACTAAGCGCACTGCACCAGCTGGGACTCATACCATCAGCATGGATGGCTTAAGTAACGGTACTTACGTTGTGCGCGTAGCTGCTAACGGCCAGACTGTTGGTACCAAGACTATTGTGAAGCAGTAAAACCAACGCTAAACCGTGTTTTGAATAAGCTAAGCCCCTGTCAGTTACGGCAGGGGCTTTTTTATGCTGCCAGCCTGGCTTTTCAGTCCCCCGAAGGCCGCATTTCAGGTATTGCTGGTCTACGCATATACTCCTTAATCAATGATGTGGCCGAATAGCACCTTTGGGGAATTTTTAAATTCGTTTCTTAAATCCTCAGCGTATTGCCACGCACAATTAAAAGCCATTAATCGCGCTATTAAGGGTAATATAAGAGGGGTTATCGCTTTTAATCGTCAGAGATCAATAACTGACTGTCACCGATTGAGCGTCAGCATCACAAAAAACCTAAACAGCTTAACTATGAAATCACTCAAGCTCCTGCTATTGCTTCTTGCCCTAACCAGCTCAACCTCACTCCTTGCCCAGTCCAACTCGGCTCAGGTTCAGTTCATACACAATGCACCCGATAAGCAACTATCCCAGGTTGATGTTTATGATGGAGAAGGGAATGCGCTGGTACAGGGATTTGCTTTCCGGAGCGCAACGGCTTTCACCTCCCTGAGCTTCAGCGGCAGCACTTTCGAGCTCGGGATTGCCCCGGCAGGAGCTCCCGTAGCTGATACCATCGGTTTTACCCTTAGCGGCCTTCAGGACGGTGCGCAGTACGTTGTGGCAGTGAATGGTATTCTGCCGGCAAACAGCGGAAGTTATGATGATTTTCAGGAGCTTGAGCTTGCGGTAAAGGGTATGGCCCGGCAGTCAGCTAACAGTGCAGATAGCACCGCTGTGCTGGTTCATCACGGCTCCCCGGATGCAGGCTCGGTTGACGTAGCTGAAACCAGCCAGCCCCTGGGAACGCTCGTTTCAGACCTGGCTTACAGCACTTTCAATAGTGGGTATGCGACATTAGAGACCAACGATTACACCCTGGAGGTTACCCCGAATGGCGCCAATACTGTTGTTGGGCGTTTTCAGGCTCCCCTTGGCACCTTAAACCTTGGTGGAGGAGCAGCAGTGGTTTTTGCCTCCGGCTTTGTGGATACCAGTAACAATAACGCGGGCCCGGAATTCGGCCTGTTTGCTGCGCTGCCAAACGGTACAGTAACCCCGCTGCCTGAGCTCAAACAAGCCCGGGTTCAGATCATTCACAATGCGCCAGATACGGCCCTTAGCAGCGTAGACATTTACAAAGGTGGCACCAGCACCCTGATTGCTGAAGACCTTCAGTTCCGGAATGCCACCGGCTTTGCCACCATTGAGTTTACGGGTGATACCTACGAGCTGGGCATTGCTCCCGGCGGAGCGCCGGTAGCCGATACCGTTGGCTTTGAGCTTTCCGGCCTTCAGGAAGGTGGGCAGTACCTGGCCATAGCCAATGGGATCCTGCCAGCTAACAGTGCTGACTACGCAGCCTTCCGGGAGCTCACCCTGTCCGTTAAGCCAATGGCCCGCCAAACGGCTGATGCTCCGGATACCGCGACTGATGTACTGATCCACCACGGCTCGCCGGGCGCTCCCGGGGTTGACGTGGAAGAAGTAAGAGCAGGACTGGGCTCCCTGGTGACCGATCTTCAGTATACCGGGTTCTCAGCCGGGTACACGGATGTTCCCACTGCTAACTACGACCTAAAGGTAACCCCGGCAAACTCCGATAACGTGGTAGGCCGCTACCGCGCTCCGCTAGCCAACCTCGGCCTGGGCGACAGCGCCATTACTGTGATGGCCTCTGGTTTCCTCGATCCATCAGCCAATAGTGCCGGTCCCTCATTCGGGCTGTTCGCTGTTCTGGCGGACGGTACAGTACAGGCGCTGCCTGAATTCCAGCAAGCACAAGTACAGCTTATTCACAATGCCCCGGACTCAGTGCTTCTGGCTACAGATGTTTATGATGCTACCTCTGGCGAGCGGATTGCGGATGACTTTACTTTCCGCAGCGCGACTGCCTTTACCCCGGTTCAGTTCTCTGATAGCACGTTTGAGGTCGGCTTTGCTCCTCCCTCGTCTCAGAATGTCAGGGATACTGTTACATCCGTGACGTTGGAAAATCTTCAGGAAGGTGGTCGGTACGTGGTGACCGCAAATGGTGTTCTGCCCGCTGATAGTAGTAATTACGAGGATTTCAGGCCTTTTGATCTGGACGTCAGGGCAATGGCGCGCCAGTCAGCTAATAGCGCCGGCAACACAGATGTCCTGATCCACCACGGGTCAACCGATGCTCCGGCCGTGGACATTACGGAGGTAGCCGTTACCAATAACCTCACGCTAACCAGTGACCTGGGTTATGGGCAATACACCAGTGGGTACGCCAGCCTTTCAACTAATAATTACGAGTTAGCCGTCACACCCAGTTCAGGCACCGATCCGGTAGCCCGCTTTGATGCGCCCCTGGCAGATCTTGGCCTTTCCGGAGAGGCAATTACGGTCTTCGCCTCAGGCTTTCTTGACCCCAGCAACAATAAGGTCGCACCAGACTTCGGACTTTTTGCTACGCTGGCAGACGGTACGGTTGTAGCGCTGCGCCGAACCGGTGAAGTGCAGATTCAGCTCATTCACAATTCACCGGATGATCAGGTAGAGACTATTGATGTGTATGAAACAGCTTCAGGAGACCGCATTGCAGATGACCTTTCATTCCAGGAAGCTACTGCCTTTCAGTCCCTGACTTTCAGGGACGGCACCCCCGATATTAGCCTGGCTCCGGGCAACTCAACGGATACGGCAGATGCGTTTGCCTCCTTTACCCTGCCGCAGCTTCAGGATGGAGGGCAGTACATTGTAGCGGCTAACGGCATCCTGCCGGGTAATAGCTCAGATTACGAGGATTTTGAGCGATTTGAGCTGGTGGTTAAGCCGATGGCCCGGCAGGCTGCCAATAGTTCCGGCAACACAGATGTTATCGTTCAGCATGGCGCCCCCGATGCCCCTCCTGTTGATGTATTCGAAACAGGGGAGGGCGCTGGTCAGCTACTGGACGCCCTGGCCTTTGGCAGTTTCACAGATAACTACCTCGAGCTACCCATCGATGGCTATGAGTTAGCCGTCAGACCGGATGGATCAGGTACAGCAGTGGCCCGCTTCGATGCGCCATTAGGGCGACTTGGACTAGCCGATAGTGCCATTACCCTTTTTGCCTCTGGCTTCCTGGATCCTGCTAACAATCAGGGCGGCCCTGAATTCGGAATCCTGGCTGCGCTGGCCGATGGCACTGTGATTCCGCTGGACCGGATCTCGAAGCTTCAGCTGATCCACAATATTCCTGATCCGGCAGCTGAGGCAGTTGATGTCTTTATCAACGGAGACCGGATCCGCGAATCCTTTACCTACAAAGAGGCCACGCCCTATCTGACAGTGCCTCATGACGACAATGCTTCCGTTACGATCACAGAGCCTGGTAATACGGTAGCCAACCCGCTGAAGTCATTTAGCCTGGATCTGACGGCCGATCCAACGCAGGTTGGCGTGATCAATGGCACCGTGGAGGATGACAATTTCGAGAGCTTCCAGCCTGTTACGCTGAATACCTTTACCGGAGCCCGCGTTGTTGCCAACGAAGCCGGCAATACGGATTTATTGGTGCACCACGGCTCCCCGGATGCCGGCCCAGTGGATATTGTAGAAACCCGGGTGAATGATACGGCAACCCTGCTGAGCGGGCTGGCGTATCCGGAATTTGATGATAATTACCTCCAGCTGGTCAACAGTGACTACCGCTTGGGGCTTCGGTCACCTGACAGCATGATCGTTCAGTCCTTCGAGGCGACCCTTGCCAGCGCTAACCTGACCGACTCAGCAGTGGTAGCGGTGGCTTCCGGCTTCCTGGACTCTGCTGATCAGCAGAACGGGGCAGCCTTTAGCCTTCTGGTAGCCACACCTGGTGGGAATGTACTGGAGCTCCGGCCAACGGGCCTGGAGCAGGTTCAGCAGCAGATCCAGTTCCAGGCCTATCCGAACCCGGTCACTGACCAATTGCGCCTTAGCTTTGATCAAACCGGCTTCGGGCAAGCCCGCATTGATGTGGTAAATATGAGCGGACGGGTCGTCACTACCCAGCGCGGTCCGCTACAGGGAACGCACACCCTGAGCATGAACGAGCTGCCCAGCGGTACTTATGTGATCCGCGTGGCTGCTGATGGGCAGACGATCGGGACCAGAGCCGTGATTAAGCGGTAAAGACAGCACACGCCAATGCTCTGTTACTAAAAAAGCCCCTTCCCTAGCGGACAGGGGCTTTTTTTATGACTGGATATGGCAGGTCTGCGTGGTCTGCTCAGGTCAGTACCTGCTCAGCGATGTGGTCCAGGATCTGAACGGCATTGGTGGCCGCTCCTTTCCTAAGGTTGTCGCTGACCACCCACAGGTGCCAGCTATTGGGCTGCGTTGGGTCCTGACGGATGCGCCCCACAAACACCTCATCATGATGCTGAGCGTAGCGTGGCATGGGGTATTGGTAGTACGCCGGGGCATCCTGAACGATAACCCCTGGCATCGCTTCCAGCTCCTCGTGAATAGCATCCAGCCTGGCAGCCTTCGATAAGGTAACACTCACACTTTCAGCATGGCCTCCTGTAACGGGGACCCGCACTGCGGTGGCTGTTACAGGCAGAGCTGCTGCTTTCAGGATCTTACGGCTTTCATTGATCACTTTGTGCTCTTCCTTGGTGTAGCCATCTTCCTCAAAGTCATCGCAGTGTGGCAGGCAGTTCAGATCGATTGGCCACGGATAGGCCGTATCATCGGGGCTGTACCCACCGCGCTCCTGGCGCAGCTGGTCCAGCGCCTTCTGCCCGGAACCCGTTACCGACTGATAAGTGGAAACATTAACCCGCTCCACGCCAAAGGCCTGATGGAGGGGGTAAAGCGCCATAGCCAGCTGAATGGTAGAGCAATTAGGATTGGCGATCAGCATGTGATCAGTCGTGAGCTGCCCGGCATTAACCTCCGGTATGATAAGCGGAGTATCGGGATCCATCCGGTAAGCTGAGGAATTATCGATCACCCGTATCCCGGCTTTCTGGAAAGCAGAAGCCCATGCCTTTGTGATATCACCACCGGCCGAGAAAAGGGCTACATCGGGTTGCTGCTGATGAACGGCCTCAATGCTCTGAATGGTGAATAACTGCCCTTCCAGGTTGACGGAGCGCCCTACTGACCGCTCAGAAGCGGCTAAATGCACTTGCTTGAGGTCGTAGCCCCGCTCACTCAGGATAGTCACCAATTGCTGGCCTACCAGGCCAGTAGCTCCAACAATAGCGATTTTTAAATCTGATTTATTCATATCTGAAGTATATAGAGTTGGTTAGTCCGATGATGGAGAAGTAGCCTTTGGCTGTTCGGTATCCCTGGCGCTGTCCGGCCGGTTAACCAGGTAGACGCCTGCAAAGATCAGCAGACCGAACAGGACCTGCCAGATGGTAAGCCCGTACTGAAATAAGATCACCGCAATGATGGTGGCAAAAAAAGGCTGCAGGTAAATGTAAGAGCCCACCACCGCACTGCTTACATACCGGAGCGCCCACGCATTGATCAGGTAAGCCAGGAATGTGGTACCCACCGCCACAAAGGCTATGGTCCCGTAAATGCTCAGTGGCATGGCAGCCCAGTCAGCTGCAGCCACCTGCGGAATACCCAGGGGCGAGATGTACAGCAGCCCGAAGCTGAAGCTCCATTTCACCACTGTTAGCGGATTGTAGCGCTGCATCAGCGGTTTTACCAGAACCAAATAGGTGGCATAAGAAGCAGCATTCAGCAGGACCAGCAGATCACCCAGCCAGCTCCAGGCCGAGCTGGCAATTTCAGCATTCTGGTGGGGGGCGTTCAGAATCAGGTAAATAGCGCCTGTTGCACCCATCAGAATACCCAGTGCCTTTTGCCAGGTAATGCGATCCCCGAGCAACAGGGCAGCTACCACCAGCACGATCACTGGCGTAGCGGTCATGATCAGCGATGCATTGATCGGGGAGGTGTAGGCCAGTCCCTGGAAGAACATCATCATGTTAGCAGCTGAGCCAAAAAAGCCGCACAGGGCCAGCCGCCCGTAGTCACGCCTGTGCTGAATCTTCTCACCCACAAAGCAGTAATGCACGGCCGCAAGCAGGGCCAGAGCTGTGAGCACCCGGACCCAGATAAAGCCAAACGGCCCCAGGTAATCCGGCATGACTTCCTTAGCCACTACAAATGTGGTCCCGTAGATCAGGGATACCAGCACCAGGCTGGTATGCACGACAAGACGCATCAGGAGCTAATCAGATAGCGGAATGAGCGCTTTAGTAGGCCCGCACATTCCGGTTTTCGTAAAAGTTGATGTAAGCCCGGTTAATAACACGGGTTCCGCCCGGGGTCGGAAAATTACCAGTAAAGTACCAATCGCCCTGGTTATGGGGGCAGGCCTCGTGCAGGCTATTAATACCCTGAAAGATCACTTCCACCTCAGCGGTGACACCGGGCGGGGTGATCAGCTCAGCAATCTTGCGCGAGATATCCTCCGTCTTGAGCGGCTCGTAGATCCGCTTCACCTCGTTGGTCTGCGCTGCCGGCGGCAGGGCTTCGGCCCGCTTACAGGCTTCGTATACCTCGTCAATCCGGTTATCCAGCCCGTATTCCTTCAGCAGGGCGATAGCAGCCCGGAACGCAATGAAATCCTGAATTTTAGACATATCGATGCCGTAACAGTCCGGGTAGCGGATCTGCGGGGCGGATGAAACAATAACGATCTTTTGCGGGCGGAGGCGGCCCAGGATACTGATGATACTCTGCCGGAGCGTGGTGCCGCGTACGATAGAATCATCCAGGACAACCACCGTGTCCTGATCCGGCCGTACAATGCCATAAGTGCTGTCGTAAACATGCGCTACCAGGTCATCCCGCTGGGTGTCATCAGCAATGAAAGTCCGCAGTTTAGCATCTTTCACCGCCAGCTGCTCGTGGCGCGGGTGCAGGTTTAGCAGACGCTTCAGCTGGTCACTGTCCATATCAGGGTAGGCCCGGATCTGGTCGTGCTTATACTGATCCAGGTACTTATTAAGGCCCTCCAGCAGGCCAATGAAAGCTGTTTCGGACGTATTGGGGATATAGGAAAAAACAGTGTCCCGGAAGTTGTAATCCACGCTTTCCAGCACATCCGGGGTTAGCTGACGGCCCAGGGCTTTCCGCTCATGGTAGATCGCTTCGTCTGTACCCCTGGAAAAGTAGATCCGCTCAAAGGAGCAGGAGGTCTGCTGCTTAGGCTTCAGGATCTCTTCTTCGTAGACGTTGCCATCCTTCTTGGCGATCAGCGCATGGCCGGGCTTCACCTCCTGAATAGCCTCAAAAGGGAGGTTGAAAGCCGTTTTAATGGCCGGTCGCTCGGAGGCGACTACCAGCACCTCATCATCCTTGTAGTAATAGGCCGGCCGGATGCCATTGGGGTCACGGAACATAAACGAATCCCCGTGGCCGGTCATGCCGGACATGGCATAGCCCCCATCCAGGTCCTCAGCTGCTTCCTGCAGGACGTTAGTCAGGGAGAGGTTCTCAGCGATCAAGGGCGAGATGGCCTTTTTGGAATAGCCCTGCTGCCGGTAGCGGCTATACAGGCGTTCATTTTCCTCATCCAGAAAGTGCCCTACTTTTTCCAGCACGGTTACCGTGTCGTTCTTAGCGCGCGGGTGCTGACCGATGTTGACGAGGTGATCAAAGAGCTCATCATTGTTGGTCATGTTAAAATTACCGGCCATCACCAGGTTACGGCTCATCCAGTTATTCTGCCGGATGATCGGGTGGCAGAAGCGCAGGCCGCCATTGCCGTAGGTTCCGTACCGCAGATGCCCCATCAGCAGCTCGCCAAAGTAGGGAACGTTTTTCTTGAGCCAGTCGTGGTCGTGCCATTTCTCAGGATGGTGCTGAAAGGCTTTGTTAAAAAAACCATGGATGTACTGAAAGATATCTTCGATCGGATTGGCCTCTACAGATCGCTTGAGGTGGATGTACTGCTCGCCCGGATCGGGATTGAAGCGAATACTGGCCACACCAGCTCCATCCTGCCCGCGGTTGTGCTGCTTTTCCATGAGCAGGTACAGCTTGTTCAGGCCGTAGAGGGGATCCTGGTACTTATCAATGTAATATTGGGTGGATTTGAGCAGGCGAATAAAGGCTACGCCGCATTCATGCTTGATCTGTTCGCTCATGACGCCTAGCTTGTTTAAAGCGGTACGAAGGTACCAAATGTTCCGGATGGGCTGCGGGAAAAAGCAGCCCCTCTCACCGAAGGCCTACAGCATTTTCATTCCGGGCCGGATTCGTGATTTTTGTAGCATTACCAATACCGGAGAGCTGCATGCCCAGACAGCGAGAGCGCACCCGCAATTCGAACTACCCGTACCTCATTGGTCTGATCATCGGTCTGATCCTGCTGGTCATCATTGCCATTCAGAATTCAGCTGAAGTCGCACTCCGGGTTCTCGCCTACACCTTCGAGAGCTCCCTTTCCCTGTTCCTGACCATCTTTTTCACGTTGGGTTTTATACTTGGGCTAACCTCAGCCCTGGTTAACCTGTTCCGCAAAGACCGGCAAATTAGCCGCCAGGCCAGCCAGATCCAGGAGCTGGAACAGGACAATGAGAACCTGCGGCAGCGGCTGGAAAACGATCCGAATTTCTAGGAAGGCAAATGCTATGAGCGTTCAGTTAGATACTGGTAAGGCCACTTTCCGGGCCTGGATCCACAAGCACACGCTGATCTTCAAGGGGCCTGCAGGCACGTCTCACGGCACCCTTACGGAAAAGCCGGTTTATTACCTGTTCCTCAGGGATACGACAAGCCAGACCACCGGCATTGGCGAGTGCAGCACACTCTCCTACCTCAGCCCTGAGCACCGGCCGGGCTATGAGGCTGAGCTCCATCAGCTGGCCGCTACTATCTCAGAAGGCCGGTCGCTGGCTGAAGGGTATCAGGCTTTTTCCGGCTATCCGTCCGTTCAGTTCGGCCTGGAACAGGCTTACCGGGACTGGCTGCTTGGCGGTAAGCGCCTGCTTTTCGATACGCCTTTTTCCCGTGGAGAAACCGCCATACCCATCAATGGCCTGATATGGATGAATCAGGCGCCCGTCATGCGTCAGGCCATGGACGAGAAGATCGCGGCTGGTTTCAACTGTCTCAAGCTTAAGATCGGGGCCCTCGACTGGGATCAGGAGCTGGAGCTGATCCGTAACGTGCGTCAGCAATACCGTGCCGATAAGCTGGAGATCCGCGTGGATGCCAATGGAGCTTTTGGCAAGGAAGAGGCCCTTCAGAAGCTGGATCAGCTTGCCCGTTACCAGGTGCACTCTATCGAGCAGCCGCTGCCAAAAGGTGAAACAGATGCCACAGCCCGCCTCTGCCGGGAAGCCCCCCTACCGGTCGCCCTGGATGAGGAGCTCATCGGCTACACAGGCTCCGCTGATAAAGCCGCACTGCTGGATCACATCCAGCCGGCTTATATCATTCTAAAGCCAAGCCTGGTTGGCGGATTCCAGCATGCTGATGAGTGGATCAGACTGGCCAATGAGCGGAACATTGGCTGGTGGGCCACCTCAGCCCTCGAGAGCAACATTGGGCTGAACGCTATTGCCCAGTGGACAGCCACCTACCCTGTCACCCGCCACCAGGGACTGGGCACGGGCGGGCTCTACACCAATAACATCCCGGCACCCCTCTATATCGAGCAGGCTCAATTACGCTACAGGCCAGGCGAACAGTGGGACCTAAGCGCCCTGCCCGGCTAATGAATGACCGGATTACAACCCGTTATCACCACCTTTGTAAGACTTAACACAGGCTGATTAGCTATTATGAATAACATCCTGATCATAGGGGCTGGCCGAAGCGCCTATTACTTGATTGATTACCTTGCCAAACAGGTGCCGGAAGAGGGCTGGCAGATCACTGTTATTGATGCCAACCCCACAAACCTCGAACAGACAGCCGGCGCTTTTAAGCGTATCACCACCCGGGTACTGAACCTGGACAACGCCGGGGAGCGCCGGGAAGTCATTGCTAACCATGATGTGGTGCTCTCCCTGGCACCGCCGGTTTACCACGAGGCGGTGGCCCGGGACTGCCTTGAAACCGGCCGCCATCTGCTCATGGCCTCCTACCTCACGCCTGCTATCGAGGCTATGCACGAGCAGGCGCAGGAGCAGGGGCTGCTTTTCCTGATGGAACTGGGCCTGGACCCCGGCCTGGATCACCTCTCGGCCCAGCAGGCCATTGATGACCTTAAGACCAATGGCGCTACGATCAGGGGCTTTTCCTCCTACACCGGCGGCTTAGTTGCTCCCGAAAGCGATGACAATCCCTGGCATTACAAGATCAGCTGGAACCCGATGAATGTGGTGAAAGCCGGGCAGCAGGGAGCCCAGTTTTACCAGGATGGCAAGGCTAAAGTGGTCCCGTATCAGCAGCTCTTTAAGCGGACCACTCCGATCACAATACCCGAGTACGGGACCCTTGACGGGTACTTTAACCGGAATGCCCTGGCCTATGCGCACCGCTACGGTATCCCGGAAGCTGAAACGGTTATCCGCGGCACCCTGCGCCAGCCCGGCTTTTGCTCATCGTGGGACCTGCTTGTGCAAACCGGCCTTACCGACCATAACAACAAGCTGGACCTGCGGGGCCTGAGGCTTTGTGATTTCACAGAGATCTTCCTTCCGGAATCCACAGAGCAGCAACAGTCCCTTTCCGCCCGCTGGGCCGGCCTGCTGAATATATCCCCTGAGCACGAGGACTTCCAGCGGCTGGAATGGCTCGGCCTCACTTCAACCGATCCTGTTCCGCTTGAGCACGGAACCCCGGCTGAGGTCCTCAAAACCCTCTTAGTACAGAAGATCGGCATGAGCGAGCAGGACCGGGACATGATCCTGATGGTGCATTACTTTGACTTTGAGATCAACGGGGAAACCCGCACCCGCAAAAGCTACCTGACCCTCGAGGGTAAAAGCCAGCAGAAAACCGCTATGGCCAAAACTGTGGGTCTGCCCCTCGGGATCAGTGCCCAGATGCTTATGAAAGGGCAATTCGATATCCGTGGCGTCCACCTGCCCATGAAGGCGGACATTTACGAGCCGGTATTAGAAGAGCTAAAGCGCCACGGCATCATTTTTCGCGAGGTTGACTATGAAGTAGAAACCTAAGCGGGGCTGAATGATCTAAAACAGGAATAACAGCACGTACCCCCCGAAGAAGCCCAGCATCAGGGTAAAGCTTTCCCAGCCAATACCACCAAAGCCTCCTTTCTGCCGGGCTAAGAGCCCCAGGATCAGCACACCGGTAAGCAACAGGGTCAGGCAGGTCAGGTAGGTCTCCTTGAAGGTGATGTGGTGGAAGATCGAATCCACATAGGCCCAATCTGAAAAGGCTACGAACAAGACATCGAAGGTATTGCCGCCAATAATGCCGCTAACGGCCAGGGTCAGTGCTCCCTGGCGGACCGCTGCCAGGGTTGTAACAAGCTCAGGAAGGGAGGTGACCACAGCCGTCATTAAGCTGCCAACGATGGTTTCCGAAAGGCCCGTCTGCTGAGCAATCACAATGGCCGTTTGGGCAATGCCATAGCCCGCACCACCGACCAACAGCCCCAGCACTGCAAAGGAGACCCAGTTTACCCATTGCCGCTGACTGGTTTCCGTTTCCGTTTCATCTGCTATATCAAAGACGGTTTCCTGAGTCTGGCGGGGCCGCCACATCGGGCTTTCCCCAGCTTTAGACGTTAGCCGCATGCCGAGCAGGTAGATCAGCACCAACAGGATAGAGCCGGGATGGATATTGAAAAGGGTCACCTCCGGGGTGTTGATGAACATCAGGATCAGCCCGAGCAGGATCATCAGCAGGACGCCTTCCATCAGGTTCTGCACAGAAGCAGAGGCATGCTCCAGGTTGACCTTGCGATAGGTGATATCCGCAAAAGCCAGGAAAATGGTCTGGGCTGCAATTCCGCCAATGGCATTGCTAACGGCCATCTGCGGGTAGCCCTCCCAGGCGGCCGTTACTGAGGTAATGATCCCGGAGAGGGAGGTTATACCGCCCATCAGGATCGCCCCGAAGATCGCCTCCCCCATCCCGGTCTGATCAGCCAGGCGATCAGCTATGCGGGTCAGGCGTATGCCGGCAAAACCAACAACCAGGGAAAGACCAATAAACAGGAAGATGCTCGTGGTGAGTGATAACCCCATAGATGGGTCTGCTATGCTTTAGGTAGCTTGGGTGCAGCGCTGGCAAAGATAGCCTAAAATACACGGCCTATGCCAGTTGGCAACCACTGCCAAAACCCTCGCTATTGCTTGTTACCCGTTGTAGAGGAAACACCGGAAAAGTAGCCCGGTTTATAGCGCGGGCAGGCTGTTATCAGGGTATTTGTGTAAATTAGTTCTTTGTCAGCTTAAGCAGCCACTTCTTTTGGAGAGTCGTAACATCAAGCGCAGGCGCGTCTCGTACGCATCCACCACGGTCAGTATCACCTTTGTCCTGTTCCTGGTTGGGCTTTTTGGCCTGATGAGCTTTCACGCCAGTCAGCTCAAGGATTTTTTAAAAGAGAACATCCAGGTTAGCATTTACTTTCTGCAGGATGTGGATGAAGGTGAGATCCAGCAGGTTCGCAACCAGGTAACTGAGCGGGCAGGGGTAACCCGGACTGCCTACACCAGTAAACAAGAAGCCCAGGAGCTAATGGCCCGGAACCTGGGCGAAGAGGCTGATGATGTGCTGGGATACAACCCCTATCCGCCATCGCTGGATGTGTATTTTGAAGCTGACTACGCCCGGGCTGATACCCTGAGAGCTTTTCGCGAAAACTGGCAGGAGCACCGGCTGGTGCGGGATGTATACTACCAGGAAGTGCTGGTGAATAACATTAACCGCTATGTACAAATAGCCGGGGTGATCCTTGTAGGGCTGGCTGCCATTTTCGGGTTTATCGCCTTTACGCTGATCAACAGTACCATCCGGCTGAACCTGTACGCTAAGCGCTTCCTGATCAAGTCGATGCAGTTGGTAGGGGCTACGCGCTGGTTTATCCGCAGGCCGTTTATCCTGCGGGCCATGCGCAGCGGGCTAACCGGGGGACTGATAGCCAGTGTCCTGCTGGGGGCTCTGCTGGTAAGCATCCGGCAGTGGCTGCCTTTTGTAGGCGTTCAGGAGCACCTGCTCTTCTATGGCGCCCTGGCCTTATTCCTTGCGCTCCTGGGGATTGTGATCACGGGGGTTGCCAGCCTGGTAGCCGTCAACAAATACCTGCGCATGCGCCTGGATGACCTCTTTTAGGGCCATTTGCCGTGCAGGCGTACAAATTCCTACTTTTGAAAGGCTTTTAAACAATGACTCCTGATCCATGGCTAAGCAGTCTGCTAAATCTTCCGCTTCAACTAATAAAAAGGCCACTAACAAGGGTAACCGAACCAGGGGCCAGAATGGCAGTATCGAGATGCCCTTTGGCCGGGAGAACTTCATCCTGATGGGGATAGGCTTTGCCATCATCATCATAGGCTATATCCTGATGAGCGGGGATACCAATATCTACAGCTTCCGGAAGATCACCCTGGCCCCGCTCATTGTCATGTTCGGCTATGCCTTTGAGGTATATGCGATCCTTAAGACACCGGCTAAGCGCAAAGCGGATCAGCAAGCTCATGAAGACCAATCCGGATAGCCTTACCTGCTGCTCATGTCCCTGCTTGAAGCCATCCTGCTGGGTATTATCCAGGGCCTGACGGAGTTCCTGCCGGTCAGCAGCAGCGGACACCTGGAACTCGGACGTGCCCTGCTGGGCATCCAGACCACCAATAGCCTGACCTTTACGGTCATTACCCACGGTGCTACTGTACTGAGCACCATCGTAGTCTTTCGCCAGGAGATCTTTGCGATCCTAAAAGGGCTGTTGGTGCCCCGGTGGACCGAGAACCACCAGTACGCGGGCAAGCTTGTCCTGTCTATGATCCCGGTGGGTATCCTGGGCGCGATCGGTCAGGAGCAGGTAGAGCAGCTATTCAGTGGCCAGCTGGCCCTGGTAGGGGGAGCCCTGCTTCTGACGGGCCTTATCCTGTACCTTACTACCAAAGTCTATAACCGTGGCCTGGCGCTTAAATCCGGGCATGCCATGATTATCGGAATAGCACAGGCCATAGCAGTTATACCGGGGATCAGCCGCAGCGGGGCAACCATCGGTACAGCCCTGCTGATGGGTGTGGACCGCAGTCAGGCTACGCGGTTTTCCTTTCTGATGGTGCTGGTGCCCGTGATCGGAGCCACGGCGCTCAAGGTCCGGACCCTGATCACTGAGGGCCCACCTGCCGGGGAGGTCACCAGCCTGTTGGCTTTGGCAGCGGGTTTTGTGGCTGCTTTCCTGGCCGGGCTCATTGCCTGCCAGTGGATGATCCGCCTGGTGCGGCAGGGGCAGCTGCTCTATTTTGCCCTTTACTGCCTGGTGGTGGGAAGCCTGGCGCTTGGGAGCAGTTTCCTCTAACATTGACAACTGTTGATTGTTAAATGCTGAAAAAGTTACCCATGCAGCATCTGGATCAGCTGAACGGGGATGCGCAGATCGATCTGAACGATGGTGCGGTCATCTCAGTGGATAAACCACAGGCGCTGACTTCCTTTGATGTGGTGAAAAGCATCCGTGAGCATTACCATGGGTATGTGAAGAAAATCGGCCACGCCGGAACCCTGGATCCTATGGCTACAGGGCTTTTGCTGGTCTGTAGCGGCCCTGCCACAAAACGCATTGAGCATTTCCAGCAACTGGCTAAAACCTACACAGGCACCTTTTGCATCGGGGCCGAAACGCCATCACTGGATGCTGAAACAGCTATTAGCTCCTACCACCCGGTGGATAAACCGACCCTTGCAAACTGGCAGACAGCTGCTAAGCAGTTTGAGGGGGAGCTCGCCCAAACCCCGCCTGCTTATTCAGCCGTTAAGGTGAAAGGGAAACGGGCCTATGAGGAGGCGCACAAGGGAAACCACCTGAGCCTGAAACCTAAGCCGGTTACTATCCACGAGTTCACGATTACCCATATAGCTGATGGCCACGCCAGCTTCCGGATTGTGGCCAGCAAAGGCACCTACGTCCGCAGCCTGGTACGGGATCTGGCTTACAGCATGCGTACAGCTGCTTACCTGACCAGCCTGCGCCGGGAGGCCATTGGCGATTATACCGCTGCCCGGGCTTTGTCCCTTGAGGCGCTTAAGCAGCTATTTCAGGAAGGTAAAACCGAACCGCAGTCATGAGGGTCTTTCACGGACTTGAGGAATATCAGCAGGTAACCCGGCCGGCTGTCACCATCGGCACGTTTGATGGCGTGCATTACGGCCACCAGAAGATCCTGAACCGGCTAAAAACAGTTGCTGAACAGCAGCAGGGCGAGAGCCTGCTGATGACCTTCTGGCCCCATCCGCGGAAGGTGCTCCAACCTGCTAACAACGACCTGGCCCTGCTGAACACCCTGAATGAAAAGATCACCCTCCTGGAGCGCTATGGCCTGGATAACCTCTTAGTGCTGCCCTTCACCAGGGAATTCTCGCAGCAATCGGCCCACGGCTTTATCAAAGACCTGCTGGTGGATGCCATCGGGGTTCATACGCTGGTGATCGGCTATGACCACCGCTTTGGCCAGAACCGGGAAGGCGGCTATGAGGACCTGAAAGCGGCCTCGCATACCTACGGCTACCACCTGGAGCAGATCCCCGCACAGGAGATCAATGACAGCACCGTCAGCTCTACCAAGGTGCGGGAAGCTGTAGAAGCCGGACGAATACAGGAAGTAACCCGTTACCTGCAGCATTACTACCTGTTAAGGGGTACTGTGGTTTATGGTGATCAACTTGGGCGCGAATTGGGTTACCCCACGGCTAATCTGGAGGTGGAAGAGGATGTGAAGCTCATCCCGGCAGAAGGCGTGTACCTGGTGCGGGTTCACTGCCTGGGGCAGACCTATCATGGTATGCTGAACATCGGCCGGCGGCCGGCGGTGACCGCCAACGGGGATAAGCGCGTGGAGGTGTATATCTTCAACTTTGAGGGCAACCTGTATGAGCAAACCGTAACCCTGGAATTCCTGGAATGGCTGCGCGGGGACCAGCACTTTGATGGGCTGGAAGCCCTGAAAGCCCAGATGGATCAGGATATGGCCAATGCCCTGGCCCGGATCCCGGACCACCCTGCTTCTGGCTGAGTGGCTGTTGGCCGGATACACTAACTTCCTGCTGCGCACAGCAGCTCCACCCAAGCCCTGACTCCCCGTAATAACAGAGCAATACGGCTTTTGCCTTTTTAGCAGGGAGCATACTCAGGTAAAGCCCGTTGGAAAAAGCAGGTAGCCCTCTATCACTTGCCGGCTTTTTGCTTAAGCCTTATCTTGAGAAAATTTTTAACGATATCACGTACACTACAAAGGGCTGCATTTGCAGGATTGGCTCCTAAGCCTCTGCTTATTGAAGATGCCCCTGATCGCCTTTTCAGGTAAAATCCCTCACGGCTACCCAACCCCCTAAGCCGATTTTTCGTGTCCGTTTTTGAATAATTGAGCCTATGCTCCAAAAACTACCGCAAAACAAGCTTCCGCATACGCTGGTCCTCTGCCTTTGGATTGCCCTGTCTACAAGCTTGTGCCCGGACCAAGCACATGCCCAGAACAATGGCTTTAGCATCCGGTCTGACAGCGTATGCAATGTTGATACAGGAGGCTTTATTGACGCTTATGAAGAAACGATCAGCTTTGGAGGTATACCAAGAGCCCAGGACTCGGTAACCATTAAGCTATTGGGAGAGGGGGACATTGATCAAGGTCAAGTTGATGAATACTTAGCCTTACGAGGCGAGGATTCTGTGTATTACGATACTTTGAACAATCCTTCAAGTGTTTGTCGCACAGGCTACGATTCAGTGAGCGTAAAAGTAAGCGCTTCCACCTTTAACCAATGGTTACGGGATGATGATACGGTTCGGTTTTTTCTGGATCCTGGTAGCAGTGTCAATTCTTTTTGTGATTGCACATCCGAGTGTGACCAATCCAAGCCCAATTGCGGTTTCTCGGACGTTTTCTACAAAGCCGCCATTGAGCTAACGTATCCTCCGCTTTTCACTTACCAGAAAACCTATGGCGATAGCCTGGTTGATGAGGGCCTTGGGGTTACGCGTGACGGCCAAGGCGGGGCTATCGTTACCGGCAAGACCCGGAGCTTTGGCCAGGGCCAGGAAGATGCCTTTCTCCTCGGAACTGATGACCAAGGCAATGAGCAGTGGTATAAAACCTATGGCGGTAGCAGCAATGATGTGGGGAAAGCCGTCACCCGGCAGTACAATTCCAACGGCTACCTGGTGGCCGGCTATACCGAATCAGCCGGACAGGGCGGTAAGGATGTATTGGTGGTGAAAACCGATGCTACGGGTAATGTGGTGTGGGAGCAGACCTATGGCGGTGCGAGTGATGAAGAAGCTCACGACATCATCCGCACCGCTGATACCGGCTACCTGATCGCAGGCTATACGGAAAGTTTTGGCGCTTCCGGGAAAGACATTTACCTGCTGAAAATTGATACGGCCGGCAACATCACCTATGATTACCACTATGGGGGCAGCAGTGATGATCAGGCTTACAGCATCATCCAGGACAGCACCAACCAGCTGATCCTGACGGGTGGCACAAAATCTTACGGTTCAGGCGGGGAGGATGTCTTTGCCCTCAAAACCAGTAGCCTGGGTAAGGTCAATTACTTCAAGACCTACGGGGGCAGTGGCGATGAAAGCGGTCGCTCAATAATCCAGACGCGGATCTTTAGCGGGGACTATGTAATTGGCGGCCGCTCCACCACTTACAGTAGTGGCGGTGCTGAAAACGGCATCTTCCTGCGGCTGGACACCTCCGGATTAACGGTTGATTTCAATGCCTATGGCGGCAGTTCGGATGACAACTTTTCCACCGTGCGGGAAGGCAGCCGGGATAGCTTCATCCTGGCTGGCAGTACCAAAAGCTACGGGAGTGGCGGATCGGATGGTTTTGTGGTAAAGGTGGACTCTGCGGGGCAGGTAAAATGGGGGCGCGCTTTCGGGGACACGGCTACTGAAGCCCTGAACGGGCTGGCATCCGAGGCCAATGGCGATAACTTCCTGGCTACCGGAGAAATGAGCTCCTTTGGCCTGGGCAAGGCGGACGTGTACCTGGTGAGCTTTGAGTCCAGCGGCTTTGGCGAGTGCAACCAGACGAACCTCAGCAACATTGCTTTCAGACGATCTATCAGTAGCGGCTCTCAAACCTTAAGCCGTCAGTCAGCCAACGCTACCAAGTCCAGCGGCCTGATCACGAATACGCCTTCCAACAAAACCTACGTCCTGTGCCCGATCGATGCTGATTTCAGCTACCGGGATACCTGCTGGGGCGATACCACGCAGTTCAGTGACAGCACCTTTGACGTTACCCGCGAAGGCTATACCTGGGACTGGCATTTCGGGGATACGGCTTCACCTAACAATACCGATACGGCTGAAAACCCGGAACACCTGTTTTCCTCGCCTGATAGCTTCGAGGTTCAGCTGATTGCTTCTACCGGGGCTCAGAAAGACACGGCTACAAAGACCATCGGCCTTCAAACCAAGCCTTTCAACATCCTTAGCAGCGATACTGCTATTTGTAAGTACGACAGCTTTAAGCTGAATGTGGATAGCACCAATTATGCTACCTATAATTGGTCACCAGGTTCTCAGGTTAGTGACTCAACCATTGCGGAACCGTATGCCTTCCCCTATGACGATAGCGTGATCTCGGTTAAAGTAGCGGATAGCCAGGGTTGTAGTGCATTGGATACCATCAATGTAAAACTGGACTCCACCACCCCCCTTCTGCCACCGGATGTGGAGAAGCTTGCCACCCAGGACAGCCAGGCGATCAAGCTAAGCTGGGATACCGCTGATACACGGTCACGCTTTTTTAGCTACCGGATTTACCGTAAGCAAAAAGGGGGTAGTGCCTTCCGGTACCTGGATTCCATCCCCAATTTTGACACCACTACCTGGACCGATAGCTCCGTAACCGCAACGGATTCTATTGCGTATGATTACTACATTAAAACCGAGAACCAATGTGCTACTTTAAGCAGTGCCAGTAGCACCTTCCGCTCGGTAGTGCTCAGTGACAGTGCGATCAGCGATAAAAAGCTTCAGCTTAAGTGGACCAGTAGCAATACCGTTTGCTTTGCCAGCACTTACGAAGTCCTGTACAAAGCGGACAGCACCTTTAATGTGGACACCAGTTTCCCGGTTGGTTGTTCCTCGTCTAATACCAGCTATACCCGCACAGCCTGCGAAAATGACGGGGAGTTCCGCATCCGGCTGATCGATACCGGGCCCTTAGTCAATGATACCGTGCTCTCGAATATCATTGATCCCAATGTGAAAGATACCACCCCGGCCCC
>CAYYUA010000021.1:0-45669 GCA_964474835.1 uncultured Sphingobacteriales bacterium | reverse complement strand
AAAGCGAGCCGCTGGTTTGAATTGCTCCCGCTCTCGAGCCGCGATTTTTCAGTGCTTCTCCTAGAAATTCTGTAAGCATCACCTTTTTGGAAAGCCGGGAATGATTTTGGCCAGAAACCGCATATGTCCCTCTGGAGGGACAACAGGGAGGAATAATACCCAATAGTTCGGCCAACATTATGCTTTTAGCGAATGAAAATTGACCCGTAACGTTCAACACCTCCTACAATTGATTGCTTCGTTTACCTAAGCAGGCTTGGCTTGAATACTGGAGCGGGGAATTTTGCTAAAAAAGCTTCCCATAAGGCAGGATCAGACATTGAGGGCAACAGCCTGTCTTACAATCAGCCAATAGCCTTATCTGGCGTTTTGTTAAGACAGCGCTTCCCAAAGAGCGTTAACCGTTAACGGGCGGAAGCAATAAACTGCCTTAAAAGATACCGCTGGCGGGCGTTGAACGGCATGTACTCTGGATGCCACTGAACGCCAAAGCAACAGGGGTGATCCGCAAACTCCAGCGCCTGCACAAAGCCATCCTCATCCGTTGCCGTAATAACAAGCCCACGGCCCAGATCCTCCACACCTTGGTTATGAAGGCTGTTGATCGTGCACTGCGCGGCTCCCAACAGCCGGGCCAGCAGGGAGCCGGGCTCGATGGTAATATGCTTAGACGGCCAGATGGATTCGCGGTGTTTCACAGCCTGAGCCAGGCTTTTCAGATCATGGTAGAGGGAACCTTTCAAAGCCACGTTCATTAGCTGCATACCACGGCAGATCCCCATGATGGGAATACCGTGCTCCCGTGCCGCCTGAAACAGGTTAAACTCCATCTCATCGCGCTGATCGTTCACCTCACAGGAGCCAATGGCAAAAGCTTCTTTGTAAAGCTGTACAAAAGGAAAGAACAGCAGACGCAGGGGATTCCATCTGCGCTTTTGCTGCTGGTAAGGAAGGGAATCGGGTTCTCTTCCGTAGCGCTTGGGATTGATATCCGCACCCCCGCTCAGGATAAGGCCATCCAACTCCCGGATATCCGGTACCCGTCCGGGTATGATCAACCGGGGTTTACCGCCCAGCCAGCGGACCAGGAGCTTGAAGAACCACCAATTGGCCCGGCCGTTTTTGCCGGGTCCGGTCACCCCGATCAGGGGTTTGCTTTGGTGCGGCTTACCCATGCATCGAATTTAGGGAGCCAATCCTGCTTAGTGGCAAAAGGCTCGTTCAGGTAAGCCAGGTACTCCTTGCTCAGCCTTTGCAGGCTTTCGGTGTCGTTGGCCAGGTTTTCCACCTGCACCCAGTAGTTCCACTCGGTGGTAATGCGCCAGGATTTCAGGCTGACCATGCTGTTCGGAAGGCGGTAGTGGAAAGTCGGGCGCTGCTTGATGAGCGTACTGTCTACTGCGTTATGCACCCGTTTTTTATCCATGAAGGCCAGCAGCGGCAGCAGATCCAGCGCCCGGTTACGGGTGGGATTGTGATAGAGGTAATCATCAATAAAAGTCCCCATGGAAGGCTGATAGGCCGGATCCAGCACCTTGCGGATATACCGTTTTGAGAAAGCGTTAATGTAGGGTGTCAGCTGCCGCGTGAAATCAATTTCCATCTCCTGCTTTAGCCAGGGGTAGGCCACTAAGAAAGCCCGCAGATAAGCCAGAAGGCTGTCAACCTCCAGGCTTGGCACATCCGGGTTTAGCTGGAGGCCGAAGGCGTATATGATCGAATCTTCAGTTCCCTTAGCCCCCGCTTCGCGCAGGTCATTTTTCAGCGCCTCAATCCGCGGGATTTCGGTCATGGGGACCGGAGGTGTGCAGACCTCATAGGGCACCACCGATTCAGCCACCTCTTTCAGGATCTTGTCAATGGCTCCGCGGAATTTAACGTCCTCAGCCCGCGTGATACCCATATCCTCCAGGTAACCCTGGATCACCATCTCTTTCAGCAGCTGGGCATCAATTTCCACACTAAAGCGGCCCAGGCTGGTATCTTCAATATAGCAGAGGTACGGGTTCACAGCTCGCTTATACCCTCCGAATTTCTGGATGATAATAGCTGCTATCGTATCCAGTTCTAAACCGGCAAATTCCAGCTCGATCCCAACTTGCCGGGGCTGACCAGCGTAATTGGTCGATAAGGTGGGATACTGGATGGCAGATACTTGGTCTTCCGGCATGAGGAGGGTTTTGTTTCCTTTTTGTCACAAAAAACCTTCCAAAGCTATCTCAGCGGCCGGCTATCCGATCAACCAGGCCTTACCGGGTAAAAACCGGATTAGCAGGCGAGGAAAGCGCTTCATGGTACAGGTAGCCATCCACATCAAACCCCTGTACAGCATCCGGATCTGTGATGCGGTTCCGCACAATGAAGTCGGTCATCCTGCCTCTGGCCTTCTTGGCATAGATCGCAACGGTCTTATAGCTGCCGTTCTTCTGATCCTTGAAAGCCGGAGCGATCACCGGTTTGGTCAGTGCCTGCTTATCCAGCGCTTTGAAATACTCTTCGGAGGCCAGGTTGATGACGGCTTCGTGGCCACCCTCCTGAATTTCGTGGTTAACGTAGTCCGTAAGCTGCTCTTTCCAGTATTCGTACAGGTTTGCCCCGCGCTTATTCGGCAGTTTGGTGCTCATTTCCAGCCGGTAGGGCTGAATGAGGTCCAGGGGCTTGAGAATTCCGTACAGCCCGGACAGGATGCGAACCTGCTGCTGAGCAAAATCCAGGTCTTCTTCGGTATACGAACTTACCGGAATCCCATCGTACACATCACCCCGGTAAGCCAGTAAGGCCTGGCGCGCATGGTTGTGCTTAAAATCCGGATCGTACTGCTGAAAACGGTCAAAATTCAGCTTAGCCAGCTTAGGGTTTACACGCATCAGCTCCCCGATATCATCCGGCGAATAGCTGCGGAGCTGCCTGACCAGTTCTTCAGCCTCCTGCTGGAAAGCAGGCATGGTATACTTATCTGCGCGAACATCGTCTTCAAAGGCCATGGTTTTGGATGGCGACAGCAAGACTAACATGGGCTTTGCTTTTTTGAGGTTAACAAATTTGCTGCTTTTAAGGTTAACGGCCTCACGCCTACCCCCATTCCCTGTTATGCTTTTCGGCTGGCGTTGTACTTTTGCTGGGTCTAAATGCTAAGAACACCTACCCTTTTATGAGCCTGAATGCCCTGAGCCCGCTGGACGGGCGGTACCAACGCAAGGTGGCTGAGCTCTCCGCCTACTTCTCGGAAAAAGCGCTGATCCAGTACCGGCTGCGGGTGGAAGTGGAATACATCATAGCCCTTACTTTTTACCTTCCCGAACTATCGGGATTTACCACTGCTGACCATGAGCGCCTGCGGGGGCTTTACCAGAACTTCAGCGATGAGCAGGCTGAGGCCATTAAGGCCCAGGAGCGCGTCATTAACCACGATGTCAAGGCGCTGGAATACTACCTGAAGGAGTGGTTTGATGCGTGGGGCTGGAACAATACCCGGGAGTTTGTACACTTTGGCCTTACCTCGCAGGATATCAACAATACGGCTATCCCGCTAATGCTGAAGGAAGCCCTTCAGCAGGTTTTCCTTCCCTTTCTGGAAGATACGCTACTTACTCAGCTCCGGGAGCGGGCCCATGCCTGGCAGCACATCCCAATGCTGGCCCATACTCACGGGCAGGCGGCCACGCCTACCCGCCTGGGTAAGGAATTCCAGGTGTTTGCGGACCGCCTCACCAAGCAGCTGACCACCCTGAAGGCGCTGCCGTTTGAAGGCAAGTTCGGCGGGGCCACCGGAAATTTCAACGCCCATGCTGTGGCCTACCCGGACATTGACTGGCTGACTTTTGGCGATGATTTCCTGGCGCATCACCTCGGCCTGCAGCGGCAGCAGTTCACCACGCAGATCGATCAGTACGATCACCTGGCCGCCATCTTTGATAGCCTAAAGCGGATCAACACCATTCTGCTGGATCTGGCGCGGGACTGCTGGAGCTACATTTCCCTGGAATACTTCGGGCAGCAGGTCGATCAGCAGGAAGTGGGCTCTTCAGTGATGCCGCACAAGGTCAACCCCATTGATTTCGAGAATGCCGAGGGCAACCTGGGCCTGGCTAACAGCTACCTGACGCACCTGAGCGAGAAACTGCCGGTCTCCCGCCTGCAGCGGGACCTCTCCGATTCCACGGTCACCCGGAATATCGGGATGCCCGTTGGCTACACCTACTTAGCCCTGCAGTCGCTGAACAGTGGGCTACAGAAAATAACAGTGAATGAGCAGCGCATCCACGAGGACCTGAACAACAACTGGGCTGTGCTGGCTGAGCCGATTCAGACTGTGCTGCGGAAAGTCGGCTACCCGAATCCCTACGAAACCCTGAAAGCTTTTACCCGGAAGCCCCACAAGCTCACACAGGCTGATCTGACGGAGTTCGTAGACAGCCTGGAGCTGGACGAGGCCCATAAGGAACAGCTCAAGGCCCTTACCCCGGCTACCTATACAGGCATAAACCCAGAGTTTTAGGATCAGCCGAACGGCTATTTACCAGTTATTAGGCCAGGTAATTGCTTAGGACTGCTGCTCGTCAGTGGGCTGAGCCTCGGCTTCCCTTGAGGCGGCTTTCCGCGCATTGGCCGCCTCCTGAATATTGGTAACCCCGGCTGATACGATGAATTTCATAACATCAGTGGCATTGGCGTCCAGCGGCCTTACCTTCTCCCGGGGTACGAGGAACAGGTTTCCGGAAAAGTTGTAGGAGTGCGGGCAGTAAACCGCTACCAGCTCGTGGATATCCAGCGCGGAAAGGTCCTCCTGCGTGATGAAGCCCAGACGGTGCAGCCCGCCCTCGTTCAGCTCCGCCACTACGGGCTTGTTGAACTTTTTCTCCTCGCCTACAAATGCCTCGGTCAGCTCCTTGAGCGAGGTGTAGATCAGGCTAACAAACGGCATGCGGGCAATAGACCGGTCCAGCAGCGAAAAGATGGCCTTGATAAAGGCATTGGACAGGAGGTAGCCGAACAGCGCTATGCCGAAAAAGACCACCACAATGCCCAGCCCCGGCAGCTTAAAGCCAAACAGGTTGTCGAACAAGCTGTTGATCAGCCCATCGATCCACCCTACCAGCGCCACTACGATCACGATGGTGGCGCCTACCGGCAGCACAAACAGCAAGCCCCGGACGAAATACTGAAGCACGAACTGAAACCGCGCTTTGAATGAGGTATCGCCTTTGAAGGTGTTCTTGGGCGTTGGTTGCAGCCTCATGATTCCCTCTTTTGAGCGGTAAGGTTCGCTACCTGACCAATATCCTGCCGGTATTGCATCTGGTCAAAGTGCAGCCGGCGCACGTCTGCATAGGCCTGCTGTGTGGCCTGCTCCCGGTCTGCGCCTAAGCCGGTGACAGCCAGAACGCGGCCACCAGCCGTCAGCAGATGGCCGCCTTCTTGCTTGGTGCCAGCATGGTGCACAAGGCTTTCCGTGATCTCATCCGTCCCCTGAATGACCTTGCCCTTTTCATAGGAGCCGGGATAACCGCCAGAGGCGACTACTACCGTTGTAGCTACCTGCTGCTCCAGGTCCAGCGCTGCTTTGCTTAGCTGACCAGCTGCGGCCTCCTGAAGCGCTGGAAGCAGATCAGACTTAACCAGCGGCAGGATGGCTGAGGCTTCCGGATCACCAAGGCGGACGTTGTACTCGAGCATGTAAGGCTCACCGCCTACGTCCACTAAACCAAAGTACAGGAAGCCCCGGTAATGGAAACCCTCTGCCTGTAACCCTTCAATGGTAGGCTTGACGATCTGTTCCTGTACCTTCTGCCGGTAAGCGTCCGTCAGGTTTGCAGCAGGAGCTATGGCACCCATTCCGCCCGTATTAGGACCTTGATCATGGTCATAGGCGCGCTTGTAGTCCCGGGCATCCGGCAGCGTTAGCCACTGCTGGCCGTCCGTCAGCACAAAAACCGAGAACTCCGGGCCGTCCAGATAGCTTTCAATCACCACTTGCTGCCCGGCTGATCCCAGGGTTTTATCCACCATGTAGGCCTCCAGCGTGCGCTCCCCCTCTTCCGGGGTTTGACAGATCACAACCCCTTTGCCTGCGGCCAGGCCATCTGCTTTGATCACATAAGGCGGTTGCTGCGCTTTCAGCGCTTCTACAGCCTTCTCCTTTTCATGGGCCTCAAATACCTGATAGGCTCCGGTCGGGATCCGGTGCTGCTGCATGAAATGCTTGGCAAACGCTTTACTGCTCTCCAGCTGAGCAGCGGCCTGATCCGGTCCCAGCACTTGGTCAGCCGATAGCTCCGGATCATCACGGAAAGCATCCACGATACCAGCGGCCAGCGGCTTTTCAGGCCCGGGCACTACCAGGTCGATCTTATTCTTCAGGACCAGGTTCTTGATCCCTTCAAAATCGTCTTCCCCTGCTGAGATATTGGTTCCTTCTTTCAGGGTACCAGCATTGCCGGGAACGATCAGCAGCTGATCGCAGTGGGGGCTGTGGGCTAAGGCTTGAGCCAGCGCGTGTTCGCGGCTGCCGCTGCCAAGGATAAGGACATTCATAGGACGTAATTATTGCTGTGCAAAGCTAAAGCCTGCAGCTAAAACCGCAGCTTGTCAGCGCACGTTGATATTGAGGCTAACGCGGGTTAGGATGCCGAACAAGCTGAAGGTCGATTTACACCCGATTTACAATAAAAGGGCAGCCATTGAGGCTGCCCTGAATGATGCGGTCCAGCGAGCGCTGGATGAGCGGATCAAAATTGTTGAGATCATTCCGGGAAAAGGGACTGGCCAGTTAAAAGACCGGGTCCTGAAATTCCTGGAACAAAAGCACATCAAGCGCCTTTATCACCGCATTGACAAAGACGCTAAGAATCACGGGCGGATTTTTGTGTGGTTTAAGCACTAAGCGACCAACGAATTGTACTCCTCATGCCGCTGGATAAAACTCGCAACAAACGGGCAAGTGGGCTTAACCCGGAAATCCTGCTCACTGGCATAGTCCAGCACCTTTTTGACAAGCTGACTGGCAATGCCATGTCCCCGGAGTTCTTCCGGTACGTACGTATGGTAGATGTCCAGCATCCCGTTTTCCTTCCGGTAGTCGATCACACTTTCTTTGCCTTCTACAGAAAGGAAAAACCGGTCATTGACTTCATCGTGATAAACAACGCCTTCTTGCATAAGTAAAAATTTTTAGACCATATTCTAAGTTAAAAATAACCGAAAAATTGCGAAATTCAGGAATAGGTACCTTCGCAGTGTTATCAAGCAAAACGGGAGCTGCTCATGTATGATGCCGTTATAATCGGAGGGGGGCTGGCCGGCCTCACTAGCGGAACGCTCCTGGCTCAGCAGGGTTATCAGCCGGTGGTGCTGGAAAAACACACCTACCCGGCTCACAAGGTCTGCGGAGAGTACGTCTCCCAGGAAGTCATCCCGTTACTGGAAAACATCGGCCTGTGGCCTTTTCCTTTCCATACGCCGCTGATCGACCGGGTGCGAATGACCACCCCCTCCGGAAAAGCGGTAACCGAGCAGCTGGATCTTGGGGGCTTTGGCATAAGCCGCTACCAGTTTGATGACCAGTTTGCCCGGAAAGCCCGCGCGATGGGAGCTGCTGTGCATGAGGGTGTGAAAGTGCAGGGCGTTACCTATCACCCTGAGGCTGATTACTTTACCGTCCAGACCCACAAAGGCACTTACCAAGCCCGGTTAGTGCTGGGGAATTTCGGCAAGCGCTCGGTGATGGACCGCTACCTGAAGCGGGCCTTCTTGCAGAAACCCTCTCCGTACGTTGGGGTCAAGCACCACATCCTGACCGATGCCCCGGCCGATGAAATAGCGCTGCACAGCTTTCCGCGCGGTTATTGCGGTTTATCGCAGGTGGAAGAAGGCCGTTACAGCCTGTGCTACCTGGCCCGGCGCGAGGCCCTGAAAGCAGCCGGGGGCGTTCAGCAACTGGAAGAACAATACCTCAGCCAGAATCCGTACCTGCGTCAGGTTTTTCAGGAAGCTACTTTTTGCTGGAATAAGCCCATGGTGATCAATGAAATATCCTTTGAGCAGAAGAGCTTAGTGGATAACCATATCCTCACCAGCGGGGATGCGGCCGGCATGATTGCACCGCTGTGCGGCAATGGCATGGCCATGGCGATCCGCGGCAGCCAGCTATTGGTGGAACATGTTACGCCTTTTCTGGAAGGCCGCCAGCCGCGCCATCAGATGGAACAGCAGTATGCCCGGGCCTGGCGGAAGCAGTTTAAAACCCGTCTGAAAACCGGCAAGACCCTTCAGGATTATGGCTTTGGCCGGCAGCGCCTGTCGGATTGGGCTGTGAACCTTTTTCGCTATCTTCCGGCACTCCGTAAAGGTGTCATTAAGCAGACGCACGGCCGGCCCTACCGCGCGTAATGTTCCCCTTACGGCACTTTCATTGATCTAACTTGTTTTAACCTTTATGGAAGCACAATTATCGGCGGTGGGAACAGCCCTGCCGCCTTACCAATACGATCAGGCTGAGGTAGCTGAGTTTATGCAGGGCTACCTGCAGCTGGAGGGAAACAAGGCCCGCTGGCTGAAAAAAGCCTACGAGGCCAGCGGCATCGGCAGGCGTTATTCGGTGCTGCCGGACTTCAAAACGGCCAACGGCTATCCCCACCTCTTCAATGGCACCATTCCCGCTACGCGGGACCGCATGGCTACGTTTGAGCAGGAAGCCGGCAAGCTCGGCCAGCAAGCAGCTGAGCGCTGCCTGGACCGGGCTGATGCAGATCCTGGGTCTATCACCCACCTCATCACCGTTTCCTGCACAGGCCTGCATGCGCCAGGGCTGGATATTGAGCTTATTGAAAACCTCGGCTTGCCGACCACCACAGAGCGGACGGGTATCCAGTTTATGGGCTGTTACGCGGTGTTCAATGCCCTGAAGAGTGCCAGCTACATTGTGCAGGCTGATCCGCAGGCGCGGGTGCTCATTACATCGGTGGAGCTGTGCAGCCTTCATTTTCAGGGCTCGCAAAACCAGGATCAGATGCTGGCCAATGCCCTATTCGGGGATGGGGCCGGAGCAGCCCTGATCGAGCATACCAGCGTGGCAGGACCGGGCCTGTGGCTAAAGGCCTTCCGCAGCGACCTGATCCCGGAGAGCAAGGCTGAAATGACGTGGCACATAGGCGATGAGGGCTTTGAAATGTTCCTTTCCCGGCAAATTCCGGATCACATCAAAGACAGCCTGAAGCCTACCATTGATCAGCTATTGAGCGATAACAAAGACACCTACCAGGATATCGGCCATCTGGCGGCTCACCCCGGCGGGATCCGCATTCTGGATACGATCGAGCAGATCCTGCCCCTGTCCACCTCCATCAACAAGGCCAGCCGGGATGTTCTGGAGGCTTACGGCAATATGTCTTCGCCCACGGTCCTTTTCGTAATGGAGCAGCTCTTCCGGCAGGATCCGGATGGAGCCTATCCCAACGGGATGCTGGGGATGGCTTTCGGACCGGGACTTACGGTGGAGACGGGGCTTTTTGAGATGACCTTTTAGCATGCCGGATTTCCGTGCGCGAAGCACACAGGAAGAGGTCATGGATGACCTGGAAGCTGGCGGCTATGCGCTGGAGCAAAGCCTGCGCGAGCTGGCTGTGATCAACAAATGGCTGGGCGGGCACCGGGTACTGCAGCATGCCCTTGACACCCTGAAGCCCACCCTGCGGCAATCCAGGCAACCGGTCCGCATTGCTGACCTAGGCTGCGGAGGGGGCGATCTGCTGGCCTACGTCAGGCGCTGGGCTGATCAGGCAGCGATCCCGGTTGCGCTGTACGGCTACGATGCCAATCCGCACGTGGTGCAATTCGCCCGTAACTGGATGGGCGATCCTGCTATCCAGTTTCAGGAGGCCAATATCTTTGATCCGGCTTTTCAGGATAAGCAGTTTGACGTGGTGCTGCTAACCCTGTTCGGCCATCACCTGCCGGATCAGGAGCTCACCAGTTTTCTGCAACAGCTACAGCGTCAGACTACAGTAGCCGTGGTCATCAATGACCTGCATCGGCATCCGCTGGCCTACCACAGCATTCGCTTACTGACCAGCCTTTTCTCAAAAACGCCCATGGTGAAGGCCGATGCGCCACAGTCAGTGCTACGGGCCTTCACTCGCCAGGAACTAGCTGATATTCTGCAAGAGGCTGGATTTGCCCAGTATACACTCACGTGGCAATGGGCTTTTCGCTGGGAGGCGATCGCTTACGCTTAAGCCTTACCTCACCATAATCCGTTTGGGTGCTACTGCCTTGCTGCTGCCCCTCACCTTTAGCACGTAAATACCCGGAGCCTGGCCGCCAAGCCGGAAGTTCACGGATTTTGAGTAAGCATCAATTGGTTTTTCAGCTATAACCTTGCCGGTAACGTTCAGCAGCCTTAGTGAACCTTGTTGCACGCCCTCAGGAATGGCAACCCGTACCTGATCATAGGCTGGGTTGGGATAGGCCTTTAGTGGCCCGACTTCCCTTCGATCGGCAACTCCAGTACCATCAGCTACCTTATTGTCCACTGTGTCAAAGATCCCCTGACTGAGCTGATAATAGCTACCGCTGGGCGAGGTCTTCAACCTTGAAGCCCGCACCATGTAGCGGTGGGTATCTTTCTGAGGCATGGTATCTAGATACGTGAACAGCCCTACTGCGTTGGTATCAGTCAACGGCTTATCATTCAGCCGGCTGAACCGCTCCAGAGCTGAGTCGTAGCGGTACACATAATAGCCGTCAGCCGATGGGCTGCCTTCCCATTCTAGGATTACGGGTTTGTAACTTGTGTCTGCTGAACCACCAAGGGGTCTTGCTGCGTATCTGTGCTCCAGTCCTTTCGGCGGCTGAAAGGGATACAGGGTTAGCGTAGGATCGCCCATAAGGGCTACATGCGTGCCTCCGGCATTGCTGCCGGCAAAGTAGGCGCTGCCCTGGCTGGGTGGAATGGCGGCATTGTTCTGACTAAGTTGAGCGGCTTTGCCCAGTGGAGCACCCATTCCCATGGGATGGTAGTGCCAGTGAGGGCGGCCAGCCCAGCTTACCGAGAGCAGGCTGCCTTCAGAGGCCAGGGCAGCCCGCATCACGTTGTTCTCCCCATCAAAATCCCCGAAGTAACTGCCGAAGATCATGGTAAACACTCCGCTGAACGTGTCGCTCGCAAAGTCGCTTGTGCTGGCTATACCGTTGGCTTGTGTCATGGAGCCACCTCCGGCCCCGTAGCTCCATAAAGCACTGCTATCAGTCAGGGCTGACTTGTAGTTGCCGGCCTCCACCTGATCTTTTCCGACCATGGTCGGAAAGTTCCGGTAGCCGTTCTGCCCAAAGCCTTCAGGCAGGTTGAAATTGTCATCTACAACACCTCGCTGCCGGACTGAGACCTCGCCATGGCGATAGGCGTGGTCTTTCCGGAGGTAGCGCTTAAGCAGGGTAAGCTCACTTTCACCAAAGGCCGGTAAATCGCTGAGATCGACCCGGCCGATCATGAGTTCCGCTTCGGACCTTACATCCACAAGGCTGGAAGGGTCGAATTTGCCATCGCGGGCTTCGTTGTAGTTGCGCTGGTAGCGGGATGTGGTATCAAAAGCCTGAATATCGGTCCAGGCGCCACTATCTGTCGCATAGAAAACATCAGCCGGCCACGCTCCGGTGTGATCATTGTGCCCGTCCGGCACATTATCGGTGGTAAAGCCCCCGGAGTACGGTACCGGGATCTGGCCGAACAGCAATACGGCCTCAAGGGTATCTGGATATTGCCTTCTTAGCTGATTGATGGAATCCTTCACCGCCTGTACCGAAAGCCCGGTATCTACATAAAGGGGTTCCACGCCCCAGCCACTGCCTGTCAGGTCCTGCTGGAACTGGTTCAGGGCACCGGTTAGCGTATCCTTCAGGCGCTGATCCATCACCAGTGCAATGCGGCCGCGGAAATGCCGCGGTGGCAGCTGGATGCCGGAGGATAAATAGCCACCGCCCAGGGCTCCCTGCGAGCCAAGCTTGATAATCCGGTACTCGTAAGCATTCCCGACCTGCACGCTGTCATCGGTGTACTCGGTCCGGGTGCCGGTAAGGGTACCTGAAAGCCGGAACCAACCGGATTCCTCCGGACTTTTGCGGAAAACGATCCACCCGGTTGCAAGGGTATCAGCTCCCCAGTTAAGCTGAATGGAGGGAGGGCTTGACTGAACGTTAGCTTCAATATTGACGCTCTGAACCTGGCTTTGATTCTGGCTGAACCCTGTGACCGGATACAGGCAAACAGCAAGCAAAAGGGCGAGGGGTAGTAGGTAGTACCGGTGCATAAGCAGTGATTTTTCCCTGAAACCAAAGCTAATACTTTTTAGCAACTACCTATGCACCCGCAGGCATTAAGGCTTAGAGGGTTGCCTTGATGCGATCAATGGCATAATCGATCTCTTCCTTCGTGTTCAGCTTAGAGAAAGAAAAGCGTACGTTCACCCGGTCATTATCCTCCGAAAGCAGCTCATTCAGGACGTGCGAACCAATGTCTGAGCCCGAGGAACAGGCACTGCCGCCGGAAATGGACACCCCTTCGATATCCATGTTAAACAACAGCATCTCAGCGTTCGGCGAGGGCGGTAGCCCCACATTCAGCACGGTGTAGAGGCTGTTCTCCGGGCTGGGATCGCCATTGAAGACCACATCCGGAAAGGCTTCTCCCAAACGGTCCTGCATGTAGGATTTCAGTTCCTGGACCTGCTGCTTCTGGCTTTCCAGTTCATCGTAGGCAATGTCCATGGCCTTGGATAAGCCGGCAATACCGTACACATTCTCCGTACCGCCCCGCATGTTGCGCTCCTGCGAGCCGCCGTAGATAAAGGGCTTAACCTGGATCTCATTGTTGATATAGATAAAGCCCACACCCTTGGGACCGTGGAACTTGTGGGCCGAAGCGGTAATGAAATCCACCTTGGCCTGCTTGACATTGATAGGCAGGTGGCCCACTGTCTGAACCGTATCCGAGTGGAAGAGCGCCTGGTAGATCTCACATAGCTGGCCTACCTGCTCCAGATCCACCATGTTGCCGATCTCATTGTTGGCGTGCATAAGGGATACCAGTGTTTGCCGGTCTCTATTGGTCTGAAGCAGCTCTTCCAGGTGGTTAAGGTCAATGTGGCCGTCCGGCTTCAGGCGCACACAATCAACCTTCACGTAGCCCAGGTCCTCCATTCGCTGGCCCGGGTGCAGGACCGCATCGTGCTCAATTTTGGTGGTGATCAGGTGATCCACGCCACGGTCAAACACAGCACAGTTCAGGGCCATGTTGTCTGCCTCGGTACCGCCTGAGGTGAAGAAGATCTCACCGGGGGCTACGCCCAGGTGCTGAGCAACATTCTTGCGCGCTTTCTCTACAATAGTACGGGACTGACGACCCTGTTCGTGGATAGAAGAAGGATTGCCATAGATGTTATCCATCACCTCGACCATCCGGTCTCTCACGGCTGGCTCCAGAGGCGTTGTAGCGGCATTGTCCAGGTATATACGCATGCAAAACGCGATTTTAAGTGATTGGGGTAAAACAAGTTAGCAGCCGTACTGCACTTGCTTAGTATTTAATACGTAGCAAGGGCATTTGGTTCGCTCTAAGCCAGTGCCTCGATAGCGGTCCGGACCTGCTGCACAGCCGATGCCGCATAGCCTTCGTCCGGGCTTTCAGCGTAGATGCGGATGACCGGCTCTGTGTTGGACTTGCGCAGGTGCACCCAGGACTGATCCTGTAGCCAGAGCTTTAGCCCGTCCCGGGTATCCTGAGGATAGGAGGCGTAAGCTTCCCGCACGGCCTCAATAACCTGAGCTGGCGCCAGATCAGATCCCGTTGGCACTTTGTCCTTGGTCATGTGATAAGTTGGGTAAGCAGTGCGCAGAACGGAGGCCTTTTCCTGGCGGGTAACCAACAGGCTCAGGAAATAGGCAATGCCGACCAGTGCATCCCGTCCGTAGTGCAGCGCTGGATCGATCACCCCACCATTGCCCTCGCCACCCAGGACAGCGTTCGTGGCTTTCATCTGCGCCACTACATGGGCTTCGCCAACAGCAGAGGGATAAAAGCTTCCGCCCTGCGCCTGTACCACATCCCGGAGCGCTTGTGTAGTGGAAAGGTTAGCTACCACCGGACCGGGTTTAGCGGCCAGCAGGTAGTCCGCTACAGCTACCAGCGTGTATTCCTCACCGAAGTAAGTGCCGTCTTCGCTCACAAAAGCCAGGCGGTCTACGTCCGGATCCACGGCTATGCCGAGGTCAGCTGAGTGCTCCTTCACAGCGCTCTTCAGGCCTTCCAGGTTTTCGGATAAGGGCTCAGGGTTATGACTAAATTGCCCATCGGCGGATCCATTGATGACCTCAACGCTTGAAACTCCGAGCGCCCTGAGTAATTGTGGTACCGCTATACCACCGGTGGAATTAACCCCATCAACCACAACGGTCAGGCCAGCCGCCTGAATGGCCTCGGTGGCTACGTGAGGCAGCGCACAGACCTGGTTGACGTGCTTAGTAAGATAGGTGGAGTCGTAGCGGACCGTACCGAGCTGAGGGGCTTCTGCAAACCGGAAGCTCCCTTCCCGGGCTATTTGTAGCACTTCCTCTCCTGCCTCACTGCTCAGAAATTCCCCCATCTCATCCAGCAGCTTCAGGGCATTCCACTCATAGGGATTGTGGCTGGCGGTAAGGATCAGGCCGCCCTGCCCTTCGTCCAGGGTAGCTATTTCCACAGTGGGAGTGGTCGATAAGCCGATATCCACGACATTAATGCCCTGGCCGATCAGGGTTCCGGTAACCAGGTGGCTTACCATAGGACCCGAGACGCGGGCATCCCGGCCAATAACCACTGTGGGGCTGGTATGCTGCCTTAATAGCCACTGGGCATATGCTGCGGTGAAGCTGACCACGTCCACAGGCGTGAGGCCCTGACCGGGTGCACCCCCGATCGTTCCCCGAATCCCGGAGACTGAACTGATAAGAGACATTGGTACGACAGGTTTTGGGCAAAGGTATCAAAACTCAAATTAGCCCTGTCGTTGGTATCAATGGTGCTTTGCTGACCTCAGGATGCGCTGCCCAATTGATACAGGTAACCTGCAATGCAGGCAGGTTTGTGATGGTTACTGGCTCTCCTGATTCAGGCGGACTTCAGTAGCCCCGTAGCCATACTTGTTCGGGTCAGCCTCCTTGTAAGAGCGCACCTCTGGTTTTTGCTGGAGCTTACGATGAATACGCTCCCGCAGCACCCCATTGCCCACGCCATGGATAAAGATCAGCTGGCTGTAATTGTGGGCGATGGCTTTGTCCAGGTTCTCTTCAAAGTGCGTTAGCTGATAAGAAAGAATGGAATCCCGCTCCAGCTTTTTGTAGTCTGGCACGAGGCGGTCGATGTGGAGATCGATCACCTCTGGCGGGCGCTCCAGCATGGTCTCCGGGCGCGTTCCTTCGGTGCCCTGAAGCTTCACCTGAACCGAACCCGGCTCTTTTTGCTCCAAAAGCTCACTACTGGTAATATCGGGCTTAGTCTGGTCTACCTGGAATAGATGGGCCGGCGTTTCCAGGACCGGGGCGGTCCGGACAGCATTGAAAAAGGCCTTTGGTTTCGGCTTGAACGTGTACACAAAAGGATCCGGCAGCTCCTCGCTCTTATCTGTAAAAAACAGGCCCTGCGTGATGATCATCGGCCAGGCCTCAAATTCACTGGTATGATAGCGGTTGACCATCTGATAGCTGAATGCTTCCAGCTGCCCGCGGCTCAGGCCGCGGTAGGGCTGGTCACCCGGTTTCTCAAATACCTGAAAGTAGAGCGCGAAGTGAGAATGGTTGACCACATAAAGGTCCAGCACCGCTTTGCTCTTGCTTTGGTCAAACGCCAGAAAAGCTCCGTGCGGCTCATCACTGGATATGGAGGTTTGGTCAGGGGTAGCCGGTGCCGGAGCGGGCTCTGATGGCTGGCCCGGGCTGGTGAAATCCCGCTCCTTCACCACTTCGTTCCGGTTGACCGGGATCTCAAACCCTTCGTCCAGTTCGATCATCAGGTTATCGTCATCCAGAAGAGCAATGACCTTACCGCCTCCTTCGTAGTTCAGAAAGGCCACTTGATCACCGGGTTTCAGGGCTTCTGCCATAGGGATTGCTTTTATTCCGGTTCCCAAAGGTAAGGATAGCGCTGCTGCGAAAGCAGGGATGCCTGAAATATCCGATATTTGCCCGCTTACAACTGGAAGATGAGCACTTATGAGCAATCAGACTGCATACAAAGTCGGAGGCGTTCCGGAGCACTTTAACCTGCCGTGGCATCTGGCCATTGAGGCTGAAGCTTTTCAGGAGCAGGGCGTCCAGGTTACCTGGCGCGATTATCCGGGTGGTACTGGTGCCATGACCCAGGCATTGGAAGACGGGGATCTGGATATTGCGGTGGCGCTGACGGAGGGGATTGCCGCCCGCATTACCCAGGGCTATGACCTGCAGATCCTTCAGAACTACGTAACCTCTCCCCTGACGTGGGGCGTTTTCATTTCAGCCGATGCCAGTCTTGAGGAGCCGGAAGACCTGAAGGATCGCACATTTGCCGTATCCCGCATGGGCTCTGGCTCGCACCTCATGGCTTACGTTTATGCCCAGCAGCACAACTGGACCCTGGCTGATAAGCAGCTGCACATCGCCAGCAACCTGGAGGGCATGGCCAATGCGCTGACCAACCATGAGGCGGATGTCCTGCTATGGGAGAAATTCACTACCAAGCCGTACGTGGAAAGCGGGCAGCTTCAGCCCTTTGATGAAACCACCCCGCCCTGGCCGGCTTTTGCGCTGGTTACCCGGCGGGAGCTGGCTGAGCAGAAGCCTGAGGAGCTGGCCCGCATCCAGCAGGTGATCAACCAATACAATCAGCAATTCATGGCGGACGGCCAGGCCATTGAAAAGCTCACGAGCCGGTATGCCATGACCTCTACTGACGCGCAGGAGTGGTTCGGGCAAACTCACTGGGCTACAGATCCGGCTGTTAGCCGTAGGGATCTGACCTCCGCTATGGATACCCTGTACCAGCTGGACCTGGTAAGCCGGAAACAGAGCCCGGATAGCCTCTGCGCTGATCTGGCTCAGCTGACTGATTAGCCTTTTTATGTCCATTGCAAGGCGCCTGGCCATATCCGATATTCATGGCTGCGCAGAAACCCTGCGGACCTTGCTGGCTGACCGCCTGCAGATCCAGCCATCTGATGAAGTGTATCTGCTGGGCGACTACCTGGATCGCGGCCCGGACAGCAAAGGCGTTCTGGACCTGATCATGGCTTATCAGAATGCGGGCTACCAGCTGACCTGCCTGCGGGGCAACCATGAGGCCATGTTCCTGAAAGCGCTCGATGACCCGGATAGCCACGCCCTGTGGGCTTATGTGAACGGGGGCCTGGCTACGCTGGAGAGCTTTGGTGCTGCTGAGGCCAGCGGGATCCCGCAGTATTACCGCCATTTCATTCAAAACCTGGGTTACTACAGCTCATTGGATGACCTGTTGCTAGTGCATGCCGGGTTCAACTTTGAGGCTACCGATCCTTTTCGCGATTATGAGGCTATGCTCTGGATCCGGGGTTTTCAGCCTGATCCGGCCCTTACAAAAGGCCGGCCCATCATCCATGGTCATACGCCCCGCCCATTTGAAAGGATTCAGGCCAACCTTGAAGAGGAGCACCCACAAACCATCAACATCGACAATGGCTGCGCCTATCCCAAGCCCGGTATGCAGGGCCTGGTGGCGCTGGATCTGAACACCTTTGCCCTAACCCGGCAGCCCAATGTTGAACCCTTAGCAGACAGCACTTCTTAGTTATTTTTGATGAAAAACCACAACAGCAAAAAGCCTATGCGTTGGCTGCGCCCTTTACCGGTGTTAGTGTTGCTCACCCTGGCTCTGGCTGGCTGCAGTGATGGCAAGGAAGGCGATACGCCCAACCCGGATAACGATTTCAACCTCTTTGGCGTAGACCGGGATAAAAAGCTGGGCCGTCAATTCAGTAACCAGATCGAATCCGATACCAGCAACTACGATGTGCTGGACTCTGCCCAGAACCCTGAGGCTTACAGTCATCTGTACCGCATCCGGAATACCATCCTGGATGATGCGGTCATGAATTACCAGGAAACGTTTCGCTGGCAGGTCCGGATTATCGATAATGACAGCACCCTGAATGCTTTTGCCACACCAGGCGGTTACCTGTACTTTTACTCCGGTCTGATCCGCTACCTGGATAATGAAGCTGACTTTGCAGGCGTAATGGCGCACGAAATGGCGCACGCTGCCCGGCGTCACTCTACTGATCAGCTTACCCAGCAATATGGCCTGAGCCTCATCATTCAGCTGGCTCTGGGCAATGAGCCGGGTCGGCTGGTTCAGATCGCAGCCGGCCTGGCCAACCTGAAATTCAGCCGGAGCGATGAGAGCGAAGCAGATGAATTTGGCGTGCAGTACCTGAATCCCACCCCCTACGATGCCAGAGGGGTTGCCGGCTTTTTTGAGAAGCTTGAAGAACGGGGCCAGACGGGTAGCACGCCCCAGTTTCTGAGCACGCATCCCAAACCTGATAACCGCGTAGAGAACATCCGCAGTAAGTGGGAGGAACTAGGGAGTAAGGATGGCAAAGAATTTCCCGAACGGTATCAGGCGTTTCAGCAGTCACTGCCTTAGGCTAAAAGGGCATAACGCGGTCACACTGCTTCTGATTCAGGTGGCCCATGATCAGGCCGTAAGCATCAGCCGCCTCCAGACCGGCTGATACTTGCTCCATCAGTACCTCCGGATCCTCCGTTTCCGGGTGCTCAATGAAGCCAAAACCCTGATACACCCGGTCCTGTACGCCTACCACACTGACCTCTTCCGGATGGCGGCCTGCCCCGATGATCAGGAAGTTTTCATAAGGATACTGAAAGGGCTGCAGGGCCTGATCAAGAGCAGTTTCGTAGGTCTCGCCATCGGTCTGAAGGCGCGGACAGCCTACCGGACAATCTTCACGGCAACTGACCTGCTGGCAGCCAAAAGGGTTCTGTTTCAGGTTAGCGTGCCCTAAGCACAGCCCATAATGAATGGCCAGTTCCGCTAGGTAGGCCTCAGCTGAGCTGCGGCGCTTGAATTGCTTCAGCGGGTATTGCTCGTGGTTCAGCAGGCGCACCTCCAGCGTTCGCGTCCCATCCGGGCCCAGGTTCTCAAACAGCCCGTAGCGGTAACGCTTGCGGCGCTGAGCCCTGTTAAAGTCCGGCATGTAGGTCTTAATAGCGCGGGATTCCCACAGGCTGGCGATCAGGTCATTGCCGGTCCGCACCGTCTGAATATCGCGCACGGCCTCTTTCATTGCCTGCGCCCGGGAGGAGCGCAGATCCCGCGAGAAGTGGCTCAGGATCCGCTGCCGGATGTTCTTGCTCTTCCCGATGTAGACCACCTGGTTGTCCCCGTTCATGAAGTAGTAGACCCCGTGATCCTCAGGCAGCGCCTCCAGTTGCGCCCGGCTAAACTGCGGCGGCATCCGGACGCCCTTCATTTCATCCTGGATGTGCTGCTGAATGGTAGAGGAGGGCCCTTCCTGAAAGATGCGCTCCAGCAGCTGCACTGTAGCAGCGGCATCGCCTTCCGCCCGGTGACGGTGCTGAATGGGAATAGTCAGCTGATCGCACAGCTTACCCAGGCTGTAGGAGCGCTGACCGGGAAACACGGCCCTGGATAGCCGAACAGTGCACAATTGCTGCCGGTGAAAAGCCTGCCCGCAGCGTTTGAATTCCTGCCGGAGGAAAGCGTAGTCAAACCGGACGTTGTGGGCCACGAAAACGCGGTCCTTCGTTAGCGCAGCAATGGTGTCCTGCAGCTCTTCGAAGGTCGGGGCTTCCGCCACCATCGCATTGGTAATGCCCGTAAAAGCCTGAATAAAGGGCGGAATATAGCGCTGGGGATTCACCAGCGAGGAAAAGTGCTCAATGACCCGCTTTCCATTGTGGATGTAGATCGCCACTTCGATTACGCGGTGCCTGGCGGGTTTGCCGCCAGTTGTTTCCAGGTCTACAACCGCATACATCAGCGCTTCAGGTTTCTCTGCATTATCCGGCCCAGTTCAGGATGCTATCCTTGGCCAGCTTGATGGCGATGGATAGCAGGATGATCCCGAAGACCCGCCTGAGGATCTCAATCCCGTTCGTACCCAGCTTTCGTTCGATCCAGTTCGTGGTTTTCAGCACTACGTAGATGATCACAATGTTGATCAGGATCCCCAGAAAAATCTCCAGCGTGGTGTAGGCGGCCCTGAGGGAAATGATGGTGGTCAGCGATCCGGAACCAGCAATCAGGGGGAAAGCAATCGGCACAATGCTACCGGAGGTGGAGCTCTGCGTGGACCGGAAAAATTCCACACCCAGTACCATTTCCAGGCCAATGAGGAATAAGACGATCGCTCCGGCCAGGGAAAAGGACAGCACGTCAATGCCGATGAGGTTCAGTAGCCGCTCCCCGACAAACAGGAACGTGAGCATCAGCACGCCAGCTGTCAGGGTGGCCTTGGTAGACTGAATGCTACCCAGCTTCCGGCGTAGCGAAATAATAACCGGGATGTTGCCCAGCATATCAATAACAGCAAACAAGGTCAGCGTAATGGTGACCAGGTTACCCAGTTGTACCATACTTAAAGAGGGGTTTAAAGCAATTGAAAATTAGGATGATGGTCTTAAGAGAAACAGCGGTCTTCGACATTAAGGGATGCCGGACGCTTGGCATTGTTCCCTTGTAAAAACTAAGCTCAGTGTACCTAACACTGAGCTTAGATAATGGTACAACTTGGCCTTAAGTTCAGACTTTGCAGCTACTCCTTTTCTTTATCTGCTACCTCATACGGTTCTTGTTCTTCATGATACGAGTCCTGCTGCTGTTCCTCAGCCCCGTGGGTGAGTTGCTTGAGCTTCCGCAGGAAGATCAGCAGCAGGATGCCGAAGGCTGCCGTGAAGCCGAAAATGATCAGGTATGTACGGAATTCGCGGCTATTGGCCAGCTGAAAGACGGTTAGCTCAACATTGTAACGCGGCTCCTCGTCCGGACCCAGATCAGAAGCCGGCACGTCTACAAAGCGGGCCGTAGCAATGGGCTGCTCCTCTTCCACCTGCGTGTAACGCGATTGCAGCAGCGATTGCTTAGCTGAGTCCAGCTGTAGCAGCTCATCGTAGTTTTTCCCGTCTTTCTGAAGCGCCAACTTATCGCCATTTTGGGATTCAATGGCAGGAAAGACCGTAAAGCTGCCCTCTTTCTTTTTGGCCAGCACACTATCAGCGACAAAATCATTGGCTTTTTCCTGCGAGACCTGCACCTCTATCGGATCTACCTGTGAGCTTTGACCCACGACACCTGCCAGCTTGTTACCCAGCCCGGTAGCAGCAAAATAGAATCCCATCAGGATCGAGACGTACTTCACCGGGGCGATCTTGGTAATGAAAGACAGCGCCACGGGCGAGGCACTGAGCTCACCAATGGTGTTCAGCAGGTAACAAAGGATCAGCCATATCAGGGCGCCTTTAGCTTCCGGGCTAACGCCCGCCTGGGTAGCGGCAATGGCCATGAACAGAAAGCCGGCCCCCATGATCATCGTACCCACCGCCATTTTGAACAGCGATGAGGACTCATAGCCTTTTTTGCCCCACCAGAGCCAGAAGCCGGCTATAGCTGTTCCGAAGATGATGATGAAAAAGGGATTCACTGACTGAAAGACCGCGGCCGGGATCAGGTAAGGATCCGTCAGGATGTTCTCGCGGAGCAGGTAATAGGAAATCAGCCCGGCAACACCGGCACTACCTACAATATACCCGGTGTTATCCCTTCGCAACAGCTTGTAACTTCCGAATAGAATAGCCACCGCAGTTCCGGTAAAGAAGATCCAATCCAGCACTTCCATGGAAACCAGCCGGTCCAGCTTCTGCTTGGTGTAAATGTTCAGCAAGCCCCCGGCCTGCTCAAATGCGCCCCAGAATACCACTACGATCAGGAAGGACAGTAGCAGCACGATAAAGCGATCCTTCTCCACTTTGTTCACATCCTGATAGACCATCATCATCAGGCCGGCTGACAGGGACAGGAAGATGAAGAGCGCGGTGTAAGCTATCCGGCTACCGCCCTCCATCAGCGTAAAGCCCAGGAAAACACTGGCCACCACCAACACAGCAGTGACGGTGAGGTGGAACGGGCTCTGAAAGAGGTTTTTAAACAGCTGACCCAGCGAGGCTGAGGATTCTTCCTGCGAATCGGCTGACTGGGGCTGGGGCGCTTCCCCGATACCCTGCAGGTAGCGCTGCCCGAACAGGTATACCAGCAAGCCGATCAGCATACCGATACCCGCCATGCCAAAGCCGTAGTGCCAGCCGATGGTCTCGCCTACAAAGCCTACCGTCAGCGAAGCCAGGAAAGCCCCGATATTGATACCAATGTAAAAAATGGTGAAGCCGCTGTCCCGGCGCGGATCGCCCGCACCATACAGGCCACCCACCATCGTGGAAATATTGGGCTTCAGGCCGCCTACTCCCAGCACGATAAGGATCAATCCGAGCATGAAGGCCCAGGTGGCTTCCACAGCCAGGATAGAGTGACCAGCCACCAGGATCAGCCCTCCGAACAGGACGGTCTTTTTCTGGCCGATGAACTTATCCGCAATGATCCCGCCCGGTATAGAAAGCACATACACCAGCATGCCATACCAGCCGTAGATCTCAAAAGCGAAACCTTCACTCCACCCGAGGCCGGGGTTGTCACCGGAAATCCGGGCGGTCATGTACAGGGTTAGAATGGCCCGCATTCCGTAGAAGCTGAAGCGCTCCCAGAGTTCCGTAAAGAAGAGGATGTACAGACCAATAGGATGGCCGAATAGCTCCTTTTGGCGGGCGCCTTCCAATTCGGCATTTGCAGCGTTGCTCATAGGTCGTTTTTCCTTGGATGGTCAAAGATAAGTTACGCAGTTCGCTGAAACGCTTTTTGTCCGGTTCGATATAGCCAGAAACCAATAAGCGCCAGCAACAGCACACCCGGCCAGCTGCCGATGGGGTCAGCCAGCAGGTGCAAAACAGCATTATTGCCGGTGATAGCAATAGGAATCGCAAGTACGATCCCGATCAGCGCTTCCCCGGTGATCAGGCCGGAGGCGAACAGCAGCCCGCCCCGGTTCGAGGCCTGCACTTTTCGCTCATGCGCCTCCGAAGCGGCATCAGGCTTCTGAGCCTGCTGGTAGCGGTACACGCCATAAGCCAGCAAGCCGCCCAGCAGAATGGCCGTATCCAGCGCAAAGGGCAGGTAGAGCCCCACAGCCACAGCCAGCACGGGCATCCGGAATTCAGCGCCCCTTGCGGCCAGGATCTGATCAGCGATAATGATCAGCACCGCGATCCCCATGCCTGTGATCATAATAGGCCACGGCAGGCTGCCCCCAAACACGCCTTCTGCCACACTCTTCATGAGGGTAGCCTGCGGGGCCAGCAAGGGCGTATCCGGCCCAAAGCCGTAAGAAGTGTTCAGCAGGTTCATGGTAAGGGGCAGGGTCAGGGCGGCAGCCACCACCCCGATCATCTGCATGGCCTGCTGCCGGTACGGGGTAGCGCCCAGGATGTTCCCGGCCTTCAGGTCCTGCATGTTGTCGCCGGCAATGGCCGCAGCACAGCAGACCACAGCCCCAACCAGAATAGCACCAGCCGGCCCTACCTCGCTCCCGCTGCCCATTAGTGCTACCAGGATGAGCGAGGTGGCCAGGATCGTGGCAATGGTAACGCCCGAGATGGGATTGTTGGAGCTGCCGACCAGCCCGGCCATGTAGCCCGCTACGGCTGAAAACAGGAAGCCAGCGATCACCATCACCACGGTAAGTACTACTGTAAACCGGACCACGGCAATCTCCCGCAGGTAGATGATGAAGATCGGCACCAGCAGGACACCTATTCCGATCAGCACCCATGAGATAGGCGTATCGATCTCGGTTCGGAGGGTTTCCTTAGCCTGTTCTTTAGTAGCGCTAACAGCCGCAATACCGGAGCGAACAGCATACACCAGCGACTGCCGGATGCTAACCAGCGCCCAGACGCCCCCAACGACCATAGCGCCCACGCCCAGGTAACGCAGCTTGTAGCTCCACAGCGCCATCGCCAGCTCTACACCACTAACCTCGCCGGAAGCCTGGTTGATCTGGCCAGCTGCAGCCAGCTCCTGCACCACGGCATCCAGCCCGTGCCAGCCCAGGTAGGCCGGGATCGCGATCAGCCAGGTTATCGCCCCTCCGATAAAAACCAGCAGGGCAATGTTCAGCCCTACGATGTAGCCTACCGCCACCAGGGCTGGCGAAAGGTTGATCCCAAAGTAAGCCAGCCCCTGCTGCCCGAGGAGCTTAGCCGCTACCAGCTGATCGCGCCAGAGGTTGAAGCCGCTCTGAAAGAGTTTAAACAGGGCACTCAGACCAGCTGCCTGCGCTAAGTATTTCACAGCCTGGCCGCCCTCTTCGCCGGTTTTCAGGACCTCACCCGTAGCCACGCCCTCAGGAAACTTCAGTTGCTGCCGGGTGATCAGGGCACTGCGCAGCGGTACGGTGAACAGCACGCCCAGCAGGCCGCCCGTCCCGATGATCAGGGTGGTTTCCCAGAAGGCAAAGCGCTCCCAGTAGCCCATCAGGATCAGCGCAGGCAGCGTGAAGACCACCCCGGCGGCCAGAGACTCCCCGGCCGAGGAGGCCGTCTGCACCATGTTGTTTTCCAGGATATTAGACTGCCGGAACAGCTTAAGCAGCGCCAGGGAGATCACGGAAGCCGGGATGGAGGCCGAGACCGTTAAACCGGCAAACAGGCCGAGGTACGCATTGGCTCCTGACAGGATAATGGAAAGGACCACGCTAAGGACAATGGCTTTTAGCGTGGTTTCCGGCAGCGTAGTACTGGCGGAAATGTACGGCTCCCGCTGGTTAGCCATGGGAATTGGCGCTTAAGCGCTTTTCAGTGGCCAGCCTGAGCAGCCTGTTCAGGAGCCTGCTTGTTGTTTCATCAAAGCCAATCGTATCAGGCATTATTGCGCTTTGGCGGATTCCGGGCTCTTCAGGTGGTTATCCAGGTATTGGGTGACCCGGTTGAACAAATGGTAGCGCGTAAAGCCTCCGCTGATGCTGTGCGTTTTGTTCGGATACACTTCAGAATCAAAGGCATGGTTGCGGTTGATGAGCCGGCGCATCAGTTCCATGGAATGCTGAGGGTGCACGTTGTCATCGTACATCCCGTGCACCAGCAGGAAATGATCCTCAAACTCATCAGCATAATTCAGCACTGAGCTCTGCTCGTAGCCCTCTTCATTCACAGAAGGCCGGCGCATGTAGCGCTCCGTGTAGATGTTGTCGTAAAAGCGCCAGTCTGTAACCGGAGCCACGGCCACGCCCGTCTGGAAAGCCTCACTACCCTTGGCCAGCGAAAGCAGGCTCAGGTAGCCGCCATAGCTCCAGCCAAAGATGCCGATGCGGGTGGAATCCACATACGGCTGCTCAGCCAGGTAATTGGCCCCGGCTATCTGATCGATGGTTTCGTAGTGGCCCAGGTTCTGATAGGTCATCTTCTGGAACTCCCGTCCCCGGGCTCCGGTACCGCGGTTATCCACCGAAACCACAATGTAGCCTTTCTGGGCCAATAGCTGGTTGTAGGTGTAATCGTAGTAGCCCCATTCATTTTTAACCGTTTGAATGCCCGGGCCGCCATAACAGCGCATGAGCACCGGGTATTCCCGGGACTCATCAAAGTCCGGTGGTTTCACCATATAGCCGTTCAGCTGGGTGCCATCCCTGGTTTCAAACTGAAAAAAGGTCTGGTCACTGAAGTTGTACTTACCCATGCGCTCCTTCAGCGCCTGGTTTTCGATGGGCTGACGGACCTTTTCCCGCTCAGCGTTGAGGATGGTCGTTTGGGGAGGCTCATTGGCGGCTGAGCTGGTCATGATGGCGTAGCTGTAATCAGCACTGAATTCCACGCTGTGGGTGCCCTCCTCGCTGGATAGCTGTTTGCGGTTTTCACCATTCAGCCCGATGCGGTACACCTGCCGCTGCATGGGGGTTGGCTTCGCTGCCTGGAAGTAGACCTGCTCATCGGCTTCGTCATAGCCCATAAATCCGGTTACTTCCCAGTTGCCTTCGGTAATGCGGTTGACCAGCTCCCCATCAGCATCATAGTGGTAAAGGTGATTGTAGCCGGATTTTTCGCTGTTCCAGATGAAGGCATTGTCCGGCAGGAAGGTTAGCATATCGTTGACCTCCACGTAGGTATCGCTGGTTTTCTGATGTATCTGGCGCGCTTTCCCGGTGGTGGCGTCCGCAAAGTAGAGCTTCAGGTCGTTCTGGTTGCGGTTCAGCGTCTGATAGCTCAGCATTTCCGGATCCTTCGTCCACTGGATGCGGGGCAGGTATTCCCAGTTTTTGGGTTCAGTCTGAATGGTGGTTGTCTCCTGCTTGGTAACGTGATAGGTGTGCAGCGAGACCTCAGAGTTCGGCTCCCCGACCTTGGGATACTTGTAGGTGTACCTGGCCGGGTAGTTCGAGTCAGCATATTTTTTCAGCGAAAAGGTGGGGAGCGCACTTTCATTGAAACGGTAATAGGCCAGCCGCTTTCCATCGGGCGCCCATTCAAACGCTTTCACCAGGTTAAGCTCCTCTTCATACACCCAGTCTGACCGGCCATTCAGGATGCGGTTTTTTTCGCCATCGGTGGTCACGGCCTCAGGCTCTTCCCCATCAATAGGCTGGATGTAGAGGTCATTGTCATGGACATAAGCAACGCGTTCCTCATCGGGGGACAGGGTCGCGTACATCACATATTCCTCGTTGTGGACAGGTGTCATGCGGTCCTCTTCACGGTCGTAGATGTAAAAGACAGCCCGGGTGGAATAGCGATAGATCGGCTGAGTCTGCGTTTTGAGCAGCAGGTACCGCTCAGACGCTGAAAAGCTGTAGTCATCAATGTTGGCTAGCTCAGTGCTCTTAAAGAGGGTGTCCAGCGGTTCAGCTTCCTTATAGCTATAGCGCAGGATGAACTGGCTCTGCCGGGAGCGGTTGCTTTTCAGCCGGGTAAAATGCTTGCCATCAGCCAGGTGGGTAACGCTGGAAAAGCGTTCCGGCAGAAGCGAACCCGAAGCCCAGACATCCCGGAGCTGAAGATCCTGATCCTGAGCATTCAGCAGGGCCGGCATCAGCACAATAGCTGCTGCTGTCAGTATGGAAGAAAAGCGCATAAAAGCGGATTTTAAAAAGGCTGAATCGAACCTCTCAAATATAAACGGAACCTTGGGTTTTTAACCAAAGTGTTCATGGGATCACCCATGCCCCACCGTAATGCTAGATCCTGTTTAGCCAGTGACATCAAGTAATTTTTGAGTAATTTTAAAAGCGTTTTCAAAAAAAGCTCATCAATGGCATTGGCAACCCTGACGGATACCCATATTGCTGAACTGCAGAGCCTGCTGGAGCCGGAGTGTGTCAGCCAGGCTTCGGAGGAACTGGCTGCTTACGGGCACGATTACACCGAGGATCTGCAGTTTGAGCCCGAAGTGGTGGTCAAGCCGGGTTCGGCTGAGGAGGTGGCCTCCGTCATGCACTACTGCTACGAGCAGAACCTACCGGTCACGCCCCGCGGTGGCGGCACAGGCCTGAGCGGAGGGGCACTCCCGGTGCTCGGGGGTGTGGTGCTTTCTACAGAGCGGCTGAACCGTATCCTGGCCATTGATGAGGCCAACTTTCAGGCTACGGTAGAGCCGGCGGTCATTAATCAGGAACTACAGGATGCCGTGCAGGCCAAAGGCCTCTCCTACCCGCCGGACCCTGCCAGCAAGGGCACCTGTTTCATCGGAGGCAACCTTGCTGAAAATGCCGGAGGCCCCAGAGCGGTCAAATATGGCGTCACACAGGATTATGTGCTGAACCTGGAAGTGGTCCTGCCCACGGGTGAGCGGATCTGGACCGGGGCTAATACGCTGAAGAATGCAACGGGCTATAACCTCACCCAGCTTATGGTGGGCAGTGAGGGCACGCTGGGCATCATCACGAAGGCAGTGCTGAAGCTGGTCAGCCGCCCGAAGGCCTCGCAATTGCTACTGGCGGCTTTTGATACCACGCAGGCCGCTACTAAAGCCGTCAACGGCATCCTGAAAACCGGCATCGTTCCCTCAGCACTGGAATTCATGGAGCGGGATGCTATTGACTGGGTCATGCGCCTGATGGATATCCACTTCCCGGTGGAAGATCAGGTGGCTGCGCACCTGCTGATAGAGGTAGACGGACAAGACGAAGCGGTCCTGCAGCAGCAGAGCGAAGCCATCTACGAAGTGCTGGAAGCCTACGGAAGCTCAGCGGTTTATTATGCTGACAATGAGCAGGACAAGGCCAAACTCTGGAAGCTACGCAGCAACGTAGCTGAAGCGGTTCATGCCAATTCGGTCTACAAGGAAGAAGACACAGTAGTCCCACGATCAGCCCTGCCGGAGTTGCTGGAAGGTGTCAAGGCCATTGGTCAGCGCTACGGCTTCCAGTCCGTTTGCTACGGGCATGCGGGGGACGGCAACCTGCACGTCAACATTGTGAAAGGGAACATGACGGAGCAGCAGTGGGAGCACGACCTGAAAGACGGGATCCGCGAGATCTTTGAGCTCTGCACACGGCTGGGCGGTACCCTGTCGGGTGAGCACGGCATTGGTTACGTGCAGCGCGAGTATATGGATGTGCGGTTTTCAGCGGCTCACCTGCAGCTGATGCAGGGCATCAAGCAAGCCTTTGATCCCAAAGGCCTGCTGAATCCCCGCAAAGTCATTCCGGAAGCTGTAAGTGCTTAGCGCTCCTTTTCCGCTTCTTTTTCTTCTTGCTTGCTCAGCTCCTGTAGCTGAACCACATACTTAGCAGCTGCTTCGATTTCCTGTTCGCTCAGGTAGTTTTCGTACGGGGGCATCTTGTTCTGCCCGTTCTGGATCCAGGCCTTGGTGCCCTGGTAGTTAAGCTTGCTGTGCTGCAGGTTGTTGGAGCCACTCCATTGCGCTGCGCCTTTCTTCCCATGGCAGCTGGTGCAGTTCTTATTGTAGACGTACTCCCCGTGGTTCATCACCTCATAGCCGGCAGCTTGCGGATCAAAGGACTTTTCCGGCATATCACTGTTGGCGTAGTACTCCTGCAGGTTGGACTGCAGATCCAGGCTCTTGGTTTCGGAGATGGCGTAAGTGTAGCCAAACAGGGCCAGCGTCAGAATGGCCAGCGGCTTTTGCTCCCGCTTAAAGGAAATGATACCCAGCGGTACAATGGCAATGATGGCAATGATCTTCACCCAGAAGTAAGCGCCATCCACCGCTGCTGATACAAAAGAGAGGTACACGCCTGTGATGATAAAGAGTGACCCCAGCCCGATCTCCAGAAAGCGGGTCTTGGTCCGGACTTTCTGAAGGGCTTCCTTTTTATTGACCAATAACAGGACAGCTTTAACCAGTAGCAGTACCAAATACAACGTCACAATTCCCGAATGGGAATGTAGCATCCCGGTGTACATAAACGATAATTTTTATTACTTGCAAAAGTAATAAGTAAACCAACGCCTGCCCCGCTGAGGCGGCTACACTGGGGGGTTGGGACCTGGTAAGCCTGTGTTAGGGCTGCCCTTGCCTCTGCTGACGCATCTGCCGGAGCTTGCGGCGCATCTTCGGGGTTATTTGCTGGCGGCCGGGTGCGCTGGCAGGTTGTAGCCAGTCTGACTTGCTGCCCGCTAACGAGCCCTGCAGATAGGAATTGACCACATAGGTGGAGGTGGCGCCTTTGGGGCGCACGTAGGTGGTCGTGCTCTGCTTTTGGTTAAAGGTGGTTTCTCCGAGTATGGCTTCACCATGCAGATCCCCATCCTGATACACGCGAAGGAGCGTTCCGCTGCTATCCACTTTGTGCTCGGACCACTGGCTTTTGTCACGGCTAGCCAGGTGACTGATGGGAATCCCTTCCTTAAGCTCACCCATGGCGCGGGTTAGCCTTTGCTGGTTCACCGTTTCACCGGGCTCGCCCTTCACCTGCCAGCCGGTGTCGGTAGGCACTAAGCTGTACGCATTGCTATCGGCAAACTCCGGGACCAGCTGAATGCGGCTTATTTTGGCACTATCTACAGGCTCAATGGTGGTCTTACGAATGGCAGCCTCTTCTGGTTGTTGGGACTGGTAAAGCTGAACCCCGGCTACTACGGCCAGCAGCCCGCCAAACAGGATAAGGAGGTTTCGGTTACTGATCGGCTTTGCCATGGTTGGTAGCAATTTATACGGTTATCAGGCCTGCATCCAGCGTTTGCGCTTAGCTTGCTGCCGCTGATACCGGAACAGGCCAATCAGGATGATCACCAGCACTGGCGCCAGCGCGTTGCCATACTTAATGGTGGCTCTGGTGCCATCACTGACTTCCTTCACCGGGCGGTTTTCCACGCCCTGCGTGCGCAGCGCCATCAGCCCCATCTGATCCGAAAGCCAGTCAATCGAGTTGGCCAGGAAATCCGCATTGCCCTCGCGCACATTGTTGCCCTGCCGCCGGCCTTGCGTGTTTTCCCCGGCATCCGGGATCAGGTTGCCGCTACTAACCACCACCATGCGGGCGGGGGCTGTGGGATTACTGCCCAGCTGCCCCTCTACGGAAGCTGCAATGGGGATTTTGGGCTGCGGAAAATCCTGCTCCGTCCATTGCTTACTCACCTGTATTCGAGCTGGCAAACCCTGAGTACCGGACGTGCCGCTGGAGGTAGCCAGCACCTTGTAGGACGGGTTACCCGCAGTATCGGTTAGTTCCAAAGGCGAGGTAAAGGGCAGGAACAGCTGACCCAGGCCGGTGGTGATCGGATGTTCCTCAAATTGCTTAACAATCGGGAAGTAGGGGAAATTGATCCGCCGGCGGATCGGGCGGCCCTGTACCTGCTGCCGTACCGTGATAGCCCCGCATTCAGCATCGATCAGGCTTTCGTTAGGGATCGTGAAGCCCTTCCCTTCAAGCCAGTCCTCCAGAGCAGTGCTCTGGCTCATAAGCTGCTGCTGCTGGAGTTTGGACTCTACACGGTCGGTGGCCACAAACAGCCCACGGCCGTCCGCCAGAAAAGCATCCAGCTGGCTCAGCTCAGCATTGGTCAGGGAGTCCTTAGGATGGATCAGCATAGCCGTCCGGTACTGGTCCGGTATGGGTTCACTGCCCTTGAGGGTGTAGGGCTCTACCTGATACAGGACCTTGAGCTTCCGCAGGGCCTGACCCAGGTCCTGCTTGCTGACCTCATCGTGCCCCTGAAGAAGGGCGATCTTGGGTTTTTCAGTGTTGCTAAGCTTCCGGATGCCGGAAGAGAGCTTGTACTCCAGGGGCCCCTGAGGCCGGATCTGCGGGATCACCTCCGTCTGATCCCCGATTTTGATCTCAGCGCCCATATACACCCGCTGCCGGGTGACCTGATCCCGCTCGCGGGAGCCCACCAGCATGGGCTTGATACCCTTCTGCTGGGCCTTTTGCTCTTTATCCCGGCTTTTATTGGGGTTGATAAAGTTGTACACAAAATCCGCCTCGCTGGCATTGGCGTATTCCACCATCAGATCCCTGAAGTAGCGCTTCACCTGCTTAAGCCGGGCGGGAATGTTTTTGGAAAAATAGGCTTTGACCGTCACCGGCCGCTCCGTCTGCTGCAGGATCTGCTCTGTCGCTGAGCTGAGGGTGTAGCGCTGATCGGCTGTGAAATCCAGCCGCAGGTAGTAGTTAGCCGCCAGGATGTTGATCAGGATGGTGATACCGATGACCAGGCCGATTCGCGTTAATAGCTCGGTGCGGGTTACGCGCATAGCAGTCTGGTTTTGGCTTAGCCGGTGTAGTTGCGTTTGGTCAGGACGGTCTGAGCGGCAAAAACGCCCAGAAAAGCCACGGATAGCAGGTAGATGATGTTCTTGCTGTCGATCACCCCGCGGCTGATGGCATCGTAGTGGGTATTGAAATTCAGGTAGTTGCAGATACTGCCGAGCCAGCCGGTCAGGGTATTGGCAAACAGCCCGAACAGGAACTGGAAGAAGATCCCGATGAACAAGGCCAGCAGAACGGCCACGATCTGGTTGTTGGTCAGGCTGCTGGTAAAAAGGCCAATGCCCGTGTAGGCAGCACTCACCAGCACCAGCCCGAGGTAGCCGCCAATAGTGGCCCCGTGGTCCACATCGCCCAGCTGAGCCACACTGATGTAATAAGGCAGCGTAGCCAGTAGCGCGATCAGCACCAGTGCCCAGCAGGCCAGGAACTTGCCCGCTACGATCTGCCAGTCATCCAGGGCCTTGGTGGCCAGCACCTCCAGCGTTCCGCTGCGGTTTTCCTCGGCCAGCATGCGCATGGTCAGGGTTGGGATGAAAAAGAAGAGCGTCCAGTAAGCCACGCTGAAAAAGACCGACAGGCTGGCCTGATCGCGGGAAAAGACGGTGGGCCCGAACAGCCAGGTAAAAAAGCCGCTGAGGCCCAGGAACAGCACTAACAGCACATAAGCCATCAGCGAGTCGAAAAAGCCTTTCAATTCCCGCTTAGCAATGACGAGGATATTCCCCATAGCAATTCGAAGGCGTTTATTGGGTTAGTTGACGGAACACATCCTCCAGCCGGGTTTCCTGGCTGCGCTGCTCCAGCAGGTACCAGCCCTGCTGCACACAGCAATTGAAAACCGGCTTTTTGGCACTGCTGCCTTGCTGACTTTTCAGCTGGTACTGCCCTTTTTCGGGCTCCAGGATACGGGCTTCCTCCACCCCATCAAGGCCGGCCAGGGTCTGGCGGACAGTTTCCACGGCCGCATCCGGAGCCTCGATCTCCACGGTCAGCCGTTCCTGCTCTTCAGCCTGCTCGCGCAGCTCACCGGGTGTGCCGTTAGCGGTGATCTGCCCGTCATTGATGATCAGGATGCGGTCGGATATGGCCTCCACCTCGGGCAGGATATGCGTGCTGAGCAGGATCGTCTTTTCCCGGCCCAATTGCTTGATGAGCTCCCGGATCTCAATGATCTGGTTCGGGTCCAGGCCGGTGGTCGGCTCGTCCAGGATCAGAACTTCCGGATCGTGGATCATGGCCTGGGCCAACCCCACCCGCTGCTTAAATCCTTTGGAGAGCTCCCCGATCTTTTTGTGCTTTTCCGCCTCCAGCCCCGTGTAGCTGATCATCTGCTTAGTCCGCTCCGGGATACTGCTGACCGGCACACCCTGCAGCCGGGCCACAAAGTCCAGGTAATCAATGATGAACATGTCCTGATAGAGGGGTGTGCTCTCCGGCAGGTAGCCAATGCGGGCCTTGAACTGGGCCGGATCATCGAAAACGCTTGCGCCATTGGCCCGGATATCACCACCGGATGGAGCCATGAAACAGGTGATCATCTTCATGGTGGTGCTTTTTCCGGCTCCGTTAGGGCCCAGGAAGCCCAGCACTTCGTTGTTAGCCAGCTGAAAAGAGAGCTGATCAACTGCGGATTGCCCGTTGAAGCTTTTGCTGAGCTGATCCACGGTCAGTTCCATGGTCCCTTTATTTCGGGTTCGATTCGGTCACACGAGCTTTGGGTGCCGGCACTGCCAACCAGTCGGCCTCTTCCTGATAGGCTTCTAATAACTGCCGCCAGAGGTAAAGGCGCCAGTTGATATAATACGGTAAAAATGGTTGAGACAGCGCATTCCAAAGGTAGGTGAGCGCTTTGATAAACCAAAAAACCCGGAAGTGCAGCATCGGCTGCCGGGCAAACTCGGAACAAAGTACCCGGAAGGCTTCCTGCTCTTTAAGTTTTCGCCATTGGTCCTGAAAACGCTCCAAATCAGGCGGCCCCTCTTCCTCCATGCGGTAGCTGATGAAGAGCAGCAGGTCGCTCAGGGCCGGCCAGGTGAAGTGAGCCTGCTCCCAGTCCACCATGATCAGCGTTTCCCTTTCGATGGAGAGGTTCTCTTCAGTAAAATCGCCATGCACCAGTGAGACGGTAATAGCCGTCTCAAGGGGCAGGCTGTTCAGGGTCGTGACCAATTGTTTGTAGAGGTTAAGGGCATTGGTGGGCCCCAGGCCCCGGGGCAGCCCATCCTGGTCAATGGCCTGTTTGACGGCTGCCATTTTGTCCAGCACCGCCTCCTGCTTCAGGAACTGCTCAAGGGTGAGCTCCTGCGCAAAAGCGCGGGTGTACTCGCCAAGGGCCCGGAAGTGGTATTTGCGCCACTTGGTAAAGGCCGTGGGCGGCAGGGCCATGACGTTGGATAAAATCAGCAAGTGCCCCTCCCACCGGGCATCCGGCTGACGCAGCGTACGGAAACTATGGCCGCTCAGCTGGCGCAGTACCTGATGCTCGTGCTGCAGGTACTGATGGCCCGATGCGTTGAGAGGTAGCTTAGCGTACGATACGACCTGATCGTCCTGGATCAGCTGCAGCAGGGCAATGCCGCGCTGAAAAGCATCCTTTGTGAACAGGGTAAAGCCCTGATAAGGCCCGCTCGGCAGGTTGTCAAAGAAGAGACCGCCGGGATGCAGCACCTCAAAGTGGCCATCCGCCAGCCATTTCAGTTCCCTGAAAGCCCCGGACAGGCGACAAAACCCTTTGAAGAGGTTACCATAAGCCGCCAGGCTGTCATAGTAGCGCAGGAAATGCGGGTGTTGCAGGTTGTTAGGGAATACCCAGCGGATGGTCTCGATGTCATTCAGCACGTAGTAAAAGCGGTCAGTGGTAAAGCCTTCGTAAGCTTCACCTTTTTTAGCAAAGCTCAGCACACCCTCCAGTGCCCCTGGTTGTATGGGGTAGTGCTTCACCGGAATGTTGGTCATATTGATAAGCACCAGCCCCTGCTGCACTTCGCTTAGCGCCTTTACGCTGTCTTGGTCCGCTATCCGGTAAAAAGGCGTTTCCATGTTGGGCTTCACAGCTCCCTCCGGATCCAGTAGCGCCACCACAGAAGCTTGTGGAAAAAACAACTGCTGAAGGAAATACAGATCACTCTCAAAATACGCTGTTGCCGCCATAATGAGGACGAAATTACCAAAAGCGTCAGGGTTACCTTGCTATTGCTTAACGGGACCCTGGAAGACCGGATGCAGTGCTTCAAGGGTTCTTAAAAGGGCTTCCTGCTGCTCAGTAGTGAAGTCCTCCGGGCTGGCTTCAGCATAGCAGGCCATTCTGAAAAAGGGCTTCGATGAGCCGATCAGGGTGTAACCTGGCTGTGGGCACAAAATGGGCATAACAATATGCCGCTTTGGGTAACAATCGGCCTAATTTTGTTTTTAGGTAACAAACAAGCTTATGCGGTTATTAAATACTTTAGCAGGTTTGCTGGCAGGGGCTGCAGCTACGCTGAGCATTCCGGTTCAGGCCTGGGCGATGCTTAACAGCAGGGAGTTGGTTCATTACATCCTTAATGGAAGTCCCCGGCACCTCCATGGTCAATGCCCTATTCCGCTAGTTAGAGACCAGCCAGGTACCGGTACACCGGGATTGCTTAGAACGGGGCTTCCTTCAGCCTCCCTGAGCCCTGTATCCTGGTCAAAACAAAACAGTAAACTGCGCTTTGCCTGATTGTCAGGTTTGTGAGCCCCTGAATACAAAAGAGCCTTTGAGTCGAGGAACTCGGTAATTGTTGCAACGCATACTTTTTTCAGGATTATTCATCTTTTTCATAAGTAATAGCATTGACTGAATGACAAAGTTCTCCTAATTTTGTAATCAGGTTATAAAAAATATGTCACCATCTGCAGGGTCTGATAGGCCTGTCGCGAAGGGCAAGTAAGGGGTAAGATCAGACTTTGAGGCTATGACCAAAAAGTTGTCTGTGAAGGGTTTTAAAAATTTTGTTTCAAGCATACCTCAGGCTTTACAAAATCTTGAATGATGATGATTTCGTGTAAAATTTGATAGAATGGCCGGTTTCTCATTGAAAAGCTTATCTTCCCTCATTTAGTAGCTACCTTTGTATGGTAATGGAAAGGCTGACCAAGTATTTTAGTCACAGGTATGCCCCCCGCTGGCTAATATTAGGGATCGACACCTGTATTGTGCTGGTTGCAGTAATAGGTGCCGCTCTATTGCGGTTCAACTTCAACCTGAATGCGGATTTCTTTGATCACCTGGTTTTCGATGCTTTTGTTGTTGCCGGGGTCAGGCTTTGCTTTTTCATAGTATTCCGGACTTATTCAGGCATCATCCGGTTTACCTCGCTGGAAGATGGGCAGCGCATATTCAAGGCGCTGATTTCGGGCACCCTAATGCTGCTTTCCTTTAACATGGTGAGCTATCTGGCCACAGGTAGCTTTCTGATCTCCACGGCCATTCTGATCATTGAGTTTCTGGCCACCATTTCCATGATGTTCGGCTTTCGCGTGGGCGTTAAGCTGATTTACCACAAGCTTCTGAAGCAATCTGAAACCGATAAGACCAGCCGGAAGGTCCTGATCTACGGAGCCGGAAAGTCCGGGCTTATCACCAAGCATGCGATTGATACCGATGGCGAAGTCAGCTACGAATTGGTTGGCTTTGTGGATGATGATCCGGATAAGCGCTTTAAGCGGCTGGAGGGGCTAACGATCTATAACACGGCCAAGGATTTTGAGGCCATCTTTGAGCAGCACAATGTGGATTTGCTCATTTTCTCCATACAGGAGATAGCTGCCAAAACCAAGCAGCACATCATCGAGTGGTGCCTGCAACAGGGGGTCGAGGTTAAGTCAGTCCCGCCTGCTAACTACTGGATCAACGGGGAGCTCAGCTCGCAGCAGATCAAGAATGTGTCTATCAATGACCTGCTGGAACGGGATCCGATACAGCTGGACCGGAATGAGATCTACCGGGAGATCACGGATCAGTACGTGCTGGTTACCGGAGCCACGGGCTCTATCGGCTCCGAGCTGGTAAGGCAGATTCTGCGCTTCAGCCCGGCAAAACTCATCCTTCTGGACGTTTCAGAGTCGGGGCTGCACGAATTAACCCTGGAGTTACAGGAAAAATGGGATTTTCCCGACTTCGATGCCGTTATTGCTGATGTGCGCGATAGCCAGCGGATCCAGCGGGTTATGAAGCATTACCAGCCCACCATGATCTTTCATGCAGCAGCCTATAAGCACGTACCTGTATTGGAGACCAACCCGAGCGAGGCGGTTTGCACTAACATCCAGGGTACGAAGATCATGGCTGATATGGCCATCCGGTACAATGCGCAGAAGTTTATCCTGATATCGACTGACAAGGCTGTGAACCCCACCAATGTGATGGGCGCCTCCAAGCGGATTGCTGAGATCTATGCCCAGTCGCTCAACTACTTCCTGAACGGTATGAAAGCAGGCTCATCCACCTGCTTCATCACAACCCGGTTCGGGAATGTGCTGGGATCGAATGGCTCAGTGATTCCGCGTTTCCGCAAGCAGATCCAGGAGGGCGGTCCTGTCACCGTAACACACCCGGATATCTCCCGGTATTTCATGACCATACCGGAGGCGTGTCAGCTGGTGCTGGAAGCGGGTTACATTGGCAAAGGCTCGGAGATCTTCCTGTTCGATATGGGCGAATCCGTCCGGATCTACGACATGGCCTGTAAGATGATCAAGCTCTCCGGTTTTGAGCCGGAGGTGGACATTCCGATCACCTTCACAGGGCTAAGGCCTGGTGAGAAGCTGACCGAAGAAGTCCTCAGCAATGAGGAGAACGCCTTACCCACGCACCACCAGAAGATCACTATCGCCCGGGTGGCCAATACAGACTTTGAAGGGGTTGCGCCCCAGATCGATGAACTGATCCGGTTTGCCCAGCAGAATGGCGAGGGCTATGGCGTTGTTAAGCGAATGAAGCACTTAGTGCCCGAGTACAAGAGCCAGAATTCAGCCTACCAGGTGCTGGATAGTGATGACCGCCCCGAGCCCGTGAGTTCTTAGGGCTGCGCATGCAACTAAGAGAACCCTTCACTGCATCCTACTTTAAAACCTTGCTAAGGCAAACCAACCTTAGTACCCAACCCAACTATGCAGACAATTGGCGTCCTGGGCGCTGGTCATCTGGGAACGATCCACATTGACCTCCTTCATCAGAGTCAACGGTATGAGCTCAGGGGGGTCTACGAGCCCGATCCGGACAGGGCCAGCTACATTCGCGATCAGTACGGGATTCAGGCTTATCCCAGCTATGAGGCTATGCTTGCGGAGGTAGATGTTGTGGATATTGTAACGCCTACCCTGTCTCATTACGCGTGTGCCATGCAGGCGCTGGCCATGCATAAGCACCTGTTCATCGAAAAGCCGATCACTAAAACAACGGAGGAAGCAGCCGCGCTGGAGCAGGAAGTGAAAGCGCGGAACGTTAAGGCGCAGGTTGGCCATGTTGAGCGCTACAATCCCGCTTTCATCGGGGCATTGTCTTACGGCCTGTCGCCAGCTTTTATTGAATCCCACCGGCTCTCGCCTTTTCAGCCGCGCGGCACGGACGTTTCGGTGATTCTGGATCTGATGATCCATGATATTGACATCGTGCTTAGGCTGATCCCCTCAGAAGTGAGCTATATCTCAGCCAGCGGGGTGAATGTGATCAGCGACAATCCGGATATCGCCTCAGCGCGGATCGAGTTTGAAAGCGGGGCTGTGGCTAACCTGACCGCCAGCCGGATGTCCCTGAAGAAGGAGCGCAAAATGCGTTTGTTTCAGCGCTCGGCTTACGTGACCATAGACTTCTACAACAAGAAGACGAACGTTTTTAAGATGCGCGACAAAGCGGAGCTGGGTGGCAACAACCTGTACCAGATGGAGATCAATCCCGGGGATGGGCAGCCCTCCAAAGTGATCAGCTACGAATCACCGGAGGTCCGTGAGCACAATGCTATTCAGCAGGAACTGGAAGCCCTGGCCGATGCCATTGAACAGGACAAAGAGCCATCGGTACCGGTCCGGAACGGGCACCGGTCCCTGGCTCTGGCGCATGAAATTCTCTCAAAAATCGAAGCAAGGGGCAATGCCAATGCTAGGTAAGCGCAGCCTTACAGCGCTGGTCATCAGCTTGCTGGCCGCTGGCCTGGCCGGCTGTGATGCCATCAACCCTGAGGAAGAGATTCCTTCCTACATCCACATTGATTCTATCGCACTGGCTGACGAGGGGAACAATCCCACCAACACTTTCAACCACGATATTGAGGATGCATGGGTTATTGCAGATGGTCAGTTCATCGGGGTTTACCAGCTCCCGGCCACCATCCCGATCCTGCAGTCCGGACGGAAGCAGTTATCCATTCGTGCCGGCATCCGGAACAACGGCATCAGCAATACGCGGACGGCCTATCCCTTTTACGATACCATCAGCCTGGAGCGCAACCTGAAGCGAAAGGAGGTGGACACCCTGGGCGTTCTTACCACCAATTACATCCCTGGGGACAAGGCTACTTTCGAATGGACTGAGCGCTTTGAGGATACCGGTGATATCGCCCTGCGCAACAACACCAATGCCTCGGTTCCCTTTCAGGTCACCGGGGATGAGGACGAGGTACTGAGTGGTGATTTTTCCCTCAAAGCTGATTTTGAGAATGAAGCGGGCTTTTTTGAGGTGCGCATACCCGAGCGGAAGGCCGTCAGGCTCGGGGAAGGTAACAGGAACATTTTCCTCGAAGTCAGCTTTAAAACCAACACCCGCTTTCAGGTGGGTATCATTGCCACTGCCCCAAATGGCAACGTGACCCGCCGGCCTAAACTAGTGCTGAACGAAACCCAGGGGCAGTGGAACAAAGTGTACGTAAACCTCCGGCGCAACGTTCAGCGTTTCCCGGATGACCACCGGTTTCAGGTCTTTTTTGGCAAACGGAAAGACCAGCCGGGGCCGGCCACCCTTTACCTTGACAACCTAAAGCTGATAACCCGATGAGGCTGCGCCAGCCATGGCTTACATACCTGCTTGGCGATAGCGTCATTGTAGCAGCGCTTTGGGTGCTTTTCCTAGGGATAGCGATACCCTCTGTGATTGAAGCAAAGCAGCCCCTTCTGAGCAGCCTCGCTGTGGCAGGCGGGCTGGCGTTCTGGCTGACGCTTTACGGGCTGGCCGGGACCTACCAGCGCATTTTCCGGAAGTCCCGGACCACAGAGCTAACCAAGACGCTGTGGATCACGATAAGCGGCAGTATCCTTCTTTTTGTGCTTACCAGTCAGGTTAGTGCTGAATCCAGTGCTGAGCTCGGCATGCCTTTCCTGTGGTACAGTGTGAGCCAGCTTAGCCTGCTGATTCTGTGGCGGATCGGTTACCTGACCAACCTTAAGCAGCAGATCAAACAGCGGAAGGTAGGCTTTCCGACCCTGATGGTGGGCAGCAACGACAAAGCGGTGGACCTGTACCATGAGCTAGAGGCGAGCCGCGAATCACAGGGGTATGATTTCGTGGGGTTCGTTAATATTGAAAATAACTCACCGACCAAGCTCGCCCCCTATATGCCTAACCTGGGCTACCACTACAACCTGCCTGAGGTCATTCAGGACCAGGGGGTGGAAGAGGTGATCATCGCCCTGGAGAGCTCAGAGCACGATCGCCTGCAGAAGCTGATCGGGCTGCTGGAAGACCAGCAGGTGTCGGTGAAAGTCCTGCCTGATACGTATGACTTTATAACGGGTACGGTCAAAATGAACTACCTCTTCGGAACCGCGCTCATTGAGGTCAGCCCCTGGACAATGCCGCCCTGGCAGCAGAACCTGAAGCGCGTTATGGACATTGGGTTTTCCACGCTGGTGTTGATAGCAGGAGCGCCTTTGTTTCTGGCGATCATGGCCGGCATCAAGCTAAGCTCCAAAGGCCCGGTTATTTTCAAACAGGAGCGCAGGGGGCTGCATAGCGAGCCCTTTCTGATGTATAAATTCCGGACCATGTGCCCGGATGCTGAGGAGGCCGGCCCGCAGCTTTCCAGCGAGGATGATCCGCGGGTTACGCGGTTCGGGCGCTTCCTCCGGCAGTACCGGCTGGACGAGCTGCCTCAGTTTGTGAATGTGATCAAAGGTAATATGACCCTGGTAGGCCCGCGCCCGGAGCGGGATCACTTTATCAGTCAGATCATGGAGCGGGCTCCGCACTACAAGCACTTACTGACCGTGAAGCCCGGGGTCACTTCCTGGGGCCAGGTGAAGTTCGGCTATGCGGAAAATGTGGATGAGATGGTAGAGCGGATGAAGTATGACCTGCTCTACATTGAGAACATGTCGCTGGCTATGGACCTTAAGATCCTGTTCTTCACGGTGTATATTATCTTCCAGGGAAGAGGCAAATGAGTAGGCTGGATGACAAGGCCAGCTCAAACAAAGGAATAAAACGTCAGCTTTATGCAGATCGAGCGGCAGCGCCATATACGCGTGAGCGGTGCTGATAACCAGCCTGTGTTGTTGGATGCTTTTTACGATAAGGCCAGAAGGCAGCAACCTGTCGTCATTTTTGTTCATGGCTTTAAAGGTTTTAAGGACTGGGGCACGTTTGACCTTATCGGGGAGCGCATGGTGGAAGCTGGTTATGGCTTTGTAAAGCTCAACTTCTCGCACAACGGGGTGCCACCGGACGCCCCCTATGAGATCACGGATCCTGAGATGTTTGGCCGGAATACCTTTTCAAAGGAGCTGACGGACCTTACCGCGGTCATAGATTGGGTTCAGTCAACTTCGCTGATACCGGATGACGCCCTGGACCGGGCCAATATCAACCTGATCGGCCATAGCCGGGGTGGCTCTATCGTGATTCTGGCCAGTGCGGAAGATAAGCGGGTGCAGAAAGGCATTAGCTGGTCAGCCCCTGCTGACCTCTACAGGCGCTGGACGGCAGCGCAGTACGAGCAATGGAGGCGGGATGGTGTGTACTATGTTACCAACGGCCGCAATGGCGCACAGCTTCCGCTTTACTGGGAACTGGCTGAAGACATGGAGGCCAACCGGGAACGCTTCCACATTCAGCGGGCTATTGAAACTATCGGTAAGCCCTTCATGGTGGCGCATGGCACCGAGGACGAAGCCGTCCCACAAGAGGATGCGATCCAGCTTAAATCGTGGAACCGTGATATCAAGCTGGAACTGGTACCGGGAGCCGGGCACACATTCGGTGGCTACCATCCCTTTACGGAAACTGCGCTACCCCAATCACTGGATCAGGTAGTGCGTGCGTCTATCCGCTTTCTTGACGAAGGCACGCAGGCGGATTAACCATTCTAGCGCTGCTTTTAAGTGCTAGCCTTTCCTGAAATTCTAGACACAGGCAGGTTTTTGGAGTAATTACTCAGGTCCTGTCACCCCGGTTTTCCAAAGTCCGGACATAAAAAAGCCCCGCCCTTCGTGAGGGCCGGGGCTCTTAGACTTAGCCTTTCAATAGCAGGCAGCGGTTAATCTTCTACACGCTGGTTGGTTGCGTAGTTGATCTTAAGCTGGTTCGCTTTCCGCAGTTCCTGCTTCACATCCGTTACAATTCCCATTTTCACCTTCTTATCAATGTCAAGGGAAAAGGTCATGTAAGGCCGGATCTTCTCATTCTTCTGGGAGCGCTCATTCTCCACAAATTCAATGATATCACTTACCTGACCGTAAGCGTCATTTAGCTGAATCCGGGGAGCAGTGCCGTACTTAGCTTGGTTGGTTGGCGGGCCAATGTAGATGTTACTGACCCAGTTTTTCTTTTTCAGTTTGGTAATTTCCGTAGCCTTGGGGAGCTTTACCTGCACCAGTGGTTTCTTCTCACGGATAACCGTGGTTACCATGAAGAAAAAGAGCAGGATAAAGATGATATCCGGCAGGGACGAGGTACTGATGCCCGGCGCCCCCTTACTTTTCTTACGCGTGAATTTGCCCTCCATGCCAGTTAGTTTTCAGGTTCTGCTTCGGAGATTTTCATTGGGTACTTTTCCTTGATGTCTTTCAGCTTTTTCTTGGCCGACTGTTGACGTTTGTTCTCCTGCAGCTTGTAGTAAGATATGCCGAATTCCCGCTGCGCATAATCATTTCTGATCTCATTGTAGGCCTCGGTCAGCTCATTCTGTACCTGAATGTACATATCGTAGCTGGTGCCGGACTCGTTCTTGAGGGAAATGACCGCTTCTTTCGGGCTTTCAGAGAGGTCCTTGCTGTTGGTCGGGTTCAGGATGAAGCGTTTAGCCTCTTCCTTAAGTTCACTAACTTCCATGGGCTCCCCCTCTACCAACAGTTTATCAGCCGCATTGAGCAGGACAATAAAGACATTGCGCTGGTTAACGTCAACCTTGGGCGGAGGGCCTTCCGGCATGGGCGGGAGCTTCCGCTGGATGCCTTTATCGGTGTCGAACGTGGTAACGACCAGGAAAAAGATCAGCAACAGGAAGGCAATGTCCGCCATGGGAGCCGCATTCAGCTCCGGGATTTTCTTCTTATCGTTATTGCTTGGCATAAACGCTTATCTAAAAGAGCTCCATAGTTCACCAATAATGATCCCAACGATAGCCAGGCCGCCAAGGGCGTAAGTGGTCATGATGCCAGCGCTGGCAGCCTGGATCATGCCCGCGCTGAATTCAGCTTCAGCCGTGGCCTCAGTCGTGGTTCCGTACATGATGAAGAAGATCAGGCCGATTCCGATTACGCCCAGAACAGAAGCGATGCTTGACCGGAAATCTTTGATGATCTGGATGGTGGCAAAAAGCAGAATCCCAAGCACAGCCGCGCCCACCATAATGTAGGACAGGCGCAGCCCCAGGTCAGCAATCTGTTCGTTCATGGTTAGCTGTTTTTGTTAGTGATAACATTGTGCTTGATCATCATGTCGACCAGCGAGATCGAGGAGTCCTCCATGTCGTTCACCAGGCTATCGACCTTGGAAACCAGGTAGTTGTAGAATACCTGCAGGATCACCCCTACGATCAAACCACTAACGGTGGTCAGCAGGGCCGTCTTAATTCCGGCCGCAACAAGCGAGGGCGAAACGTCACCAGCCGCTTCAATGCGGTCAAAGGCCTGGATCATCCCGATCACCGTTCCCATAAAGCCCAGCATCGGGGCAATGGCAATAAACAGCGAGATCCAGGTCAGGCCTTTCTCTAAAAGCCCCATCTGAACAGAGCCGTAAGAAACCACAGATTTTTCAACCATTTCAGTCCCTTCTGTCCGGCGGTCCAGTGCCTGGAAGAAGATAGAAGCCAGTGGCCCGCGTGTATCGCGCACATAATCCTTAGCGCCTTCTACATCTCCCTGTGAGAGGTAACCTTCTACATCATTGAGGATCTTGGTAGAGTTCACATCCTTCATGTTCAGCGTTATGATCCGCTCGATGCAGACCGCCAAACCAATGATCAGGCTAACAAGCACAGGGAACATGAAACCGCCACCCTCAATAAACTTTTCCTTGATAACCTGGTGGCCGGACTGTTCTCCGCCAGAACCGGTCCCGGAGGGCGCGTCCGGTCCCTTACTGGCTGTAGCGGTAGTGTCGGCATCCGTAGTGTCAGCCGCCTGAGCAGTGGTGTCAGCTACTCCGGTGTCAGCCTTGGCTGCCGTATCAGCCTGTTCCATTGCCGTGTCGGAAGTGGCTTCCTGAGCAAGGGATAGGTTAGCAAAAACACAGCTGGCAAGAACCAGCGATACGAGAACTTTCTTCATCATGGCGATTGGTTTACAAGCATTTGAGGTTCGAGGAATGCCCTGTGCCTGCCATTGAGGCGAGCAGGGCGCATTTGCGTGTAGCGGAGAGAGAGGGATTCGAACCCTCGATCCCGCTTCTAACGGGATACACGCTTTCCAGGCGTGCGCCTTCGACCGCTCGGCCACCTCTCCGTATATGCTGAGACTTACGTTTGAACATGGCGGCTCTGCAGGAGCCGGGCTTTGATTGAGAGGGCGAAAATAACAATTTTTCCCCTAGCTCATCAAAGCCTTCTGCTCTGAACTGGTAAAGCTGATGGGCCAGAACTGCCATTGTGCGCCGATTGTATTGGTGCTGACCCATTTATGATCCAGTTCACTGCGCGGCCTTGGTCAGTGTGGTCTGAAAGAGCGTGGCTGCATTGGCTGTGGTGTGCTGAGCCACCGTGTCGAGGGATGCCTGGTGCATTATGGCTACCTTTTCGGCCACTAAGCGGGTATAGGCGGCTTCGTTACGCCTGCCCCGGTACGGATGCGGCGCTAAGTAAGGCGCATCGGTTTCCAGCACCAGGCTATCCAGCGGAAGCTGCGCAACCACCTCGGCTAAGCCCGCATTTTTGAAGGTGACAATGCCCCCGATCCCCAGGTAAAAGCCGCCCAGGTTCAGGATGCGCTGCCCCTCCTCTACGGAGCCTGTGAAGCAGTGCAGGATCCCGAAAAGGTGATCATCATTTTCCGCTTCCAGCATGGTGGCAACCCGCTCAAAACTGTTGCGCACGTGAATGGAAACCGGGAGCTTCAGCTGCTTAGCCCAGCGCAGGTGCTGCCGGAAGCTTTCTTCCTGCTGCGCTTGATAGGTGTCATCCCAATAGAAATCCAGTCCCGTCTCTCCTACCGCATACACCGGTTTATTGCTGAAGAGCTCCTGTTCTACGGCCTCAAGGTGGTTTTTGTAATCCTCCCCAACAGAGCAAGGATGCAAGCCCATCATGGCAAAACAGGTGTCCGGGTAATCGTGCGTCATTTGCCATGTGGCCTGGATGGTATCCTTGTCGATGTTCGGCAAAAAGCAGTAACCCACGCCCCATTCCCGGGCGCGCTGCATCACCTGATC
>CAYYUA010000020.1:45181-46494 GCA_964474835.1 uncultured Sphingobacteriales bacterium | reverse complement strand
ATAAAAAAACCGCGATCCTGCTCCGGAGAGCAGAACCGCGGTTTTGGTCATCAGGCAGAGAAGGTGCCTGTTTTGCCCGGGCTTTATTCAAGAAGCCACATCGGGGTAGTGACGTCATTATCGCCCTGACTGTTAAGGGCTGACTGGAATTCCTGCTGGTTCAGGCTTTCGGCGTTACCCGGGTACCGGTAGCGGTACGGGAAACGGTTGCCAATGTTGCTTTCCTCTGCCGGGGAGAGGAACGGCAGGATGTCATTGGCCGTACCCTGATCGTTCAGGTTCCGGCGAACTTCAAAGAAGGGTTCCAGCCCGTGGAACCACAGCGCCAGCCACTTCTGCCTGCCAATGTATTCCAGCCGCTCTTGCTGGCCGCTGGCCTGGCTCAGGCTTACATCCGGCTGGTTGTAGTACTCATCGATCGTAGTTACAGCGCCGGTGTCCGGCAGGGAAACATCATAGTACGTCATAGCGCTAACAATACCCTGGCGGTAGAAGTCTTCAGCACTTCCGGCATTGATCCAGCCGCGGGCTCTGGCTTCTGCCAGGATGAACTGCAGCTCAGCATTGGTCATGATGATCCCCTTTGCCGTTTCATCTGCCGTGGGATGATCCGGGTAATTGTAATACCGGTATCCCAGGCGGGAGGCAGAAGCGGACTTCTCCTCGGCTGATGCCGGGAATCCGTTTTCAAGGCCATCGTAGACTGCGGCCGTATCGTTAATCTCGTCAACCTCATCCATGTTAGCCGGCCGGGCGTATTCCTTAATGCGCGGGTCGTTCAGGTCCTTCATCAGGTCGGCTGCGGTCTTGCTCAGGTTTACCGCATCAAAGTCCCCGATCTTCAGCGGGATCAGCGGGTACTGATTCGGAAACGCCTCCAGGTAGCTGAGTACCGCATTGTCGCCAGGACCCTGGAAGATCGGGTACTGACTGGGGTTAGCAGCTACCTCGGACATCTTCCGGCTGATCAGTGCTTCCTGATCGTCCCGGCTGGAGAGGTGCGTCAGCAACCGGAGCTTAAGGGAGTTGCAGAAACGCTTCCAGTTACCAACCTGCCCGCCATAGAGGATATCCCCGCTGATGGATTCGCCTGACGGATCCAGCAGCGCATTAGCCCTGTCTAGCAAAGCAATTATCCCTGGTTCTTCGTCAGCATATGGCGTACCACTCAGGCCGCCTAAGTAAACCTCTTCCTGAGCAGTGAATTCCGGCGTGAATTCCCCTTCATCACCGCCCAGTGCCTGATCGTACGGAATGTCGCCATACGCGTCCGTCAGGACCGAGTAAAGCCAGGCTTCCATAACCAGGGCAAC
>CAYYUA010000020.1:38860-45081 GCA_964474835.1 uncultured Sphingobacteriales bacterium | reverse complement strand
CTTCCCAGGATGTAGAGCTCATCTTCTACCCGCAGGGTTTTCGTAGCGGTCTGGGCCACCACATTACCCGACAGGAAGCTATTGTTCACCGCATTGTTGGTCGTGCGGCGGATAATGCCCGGGAGCAGCAGGTTCGGCTCTACACTCTCCGGCTGGTTCGGGTTGGTATTGAGGTCTTCAAAATCTTCATCATCGCAGGCACTGATGCCGAACATCAGGGCCACGAGGGATATGGGGATTAAGGTTTTCAGGAATTTCATACTGACAGGGGTTTAGCAATTAGAATTTGACACTGATGTTGAAACCGTAACTTCTGGTAGAGGGCAGCTGCGTGCTCTCATAGCCCTGAATGATCCGGCCGTTCCGGATGGAGTAGGTTTCCGGATCGATAGAGGGTACCTGCGTCCAGAGGACGAGGTTACGGCCAACCAGCGAGAAGGCAGCATCCTGTACAATGTTGTTCTTAAACCAGCTGTCGGGGAACTGGTAAGTCAGCGTTACTTCCCGCAGCTTGAAGAAGGTAGCATCGTAAGTTCCGGTGGTTACAATGTCGCGGTTGAAACCATTACCGTAATACTGGTAGAAGTAATCCCGCGTGGGAACGGTCACATCGTTGGGGACGTACTCCGGGTTTTCCTCGGTGCCTACATTTTTCACACCGTCACCCGTGTAACCACTCGGTGCTTCGTTTTCAACATAAACCGGGTTGCCCTGGTCGTCCTTCTCAACGACCACTTCCCCGTCTTTCTCAACATACTGCGGGGTGTAGTCACCGCGGCCTTCCAGGGTCTTACCAATGTCTTCGTCATCTTCATTGGTAATGGCACCCCCGGTGGCCAGCATGGTGTGGGTGCGGCTGTAGATCTGACCGCCTACCTGGCCATCGATCAGGAAGTTCAGGGACAGGTTCTTGTAGCTAAGCGTATTGCTAACCCCTAAGCGGAAATCCGGCTGGTAAGAGCCAGCGGAGACTTTTTCGTCTGTTTCCACGGGCAGCCCATCCTCGTGGATGATCTCGCCTTCGTACTGCCCATCCTCAACGCGCTTCAGGCCTTTACCCACAAGCTGGCCGAATTCCTTGCCCTCGCGGGCCTCAAAGGAAAGGTCAGCCCCGCCATCAGCCGGGTACATATCGGAGGCTAACTGGTAGTTGTTAATGCCTTCGGTCAGGGAAACAACCTCACTGGTGTTCTGCCCATAGTTGATGTTAAAGCTCCAGCTGAAGCCATTGTCATTCTGGATGGGGCTGGCGTTCAGCATGATCTCAACCCCCTTGTTCTGGATCTCACCGGCATTGATAAAGCGGCTGTTGTACCCGGAGCTGGCTGCAACCGGAACGTTGATGATCTGATCCTTGCTCTGGATATCATAGTAGGTGACGTCCACACCCAGAGCCCCATTAAACAGCCGAACATCGGCTCCAACTTCATAGGTGACGGTTTGCTCAGGCTTCAGGTTGGGGTTGTTCAGGGTTGCGCTTTCTGAAGCAACCGGCTGACCGCCCCAGTTATTGCCGTAGCGGAAGAAGTTGCGCGTGTTGTAAGGGTCTGTGTCGCCACCGACCTCAGCGTAACTGGCGCGCACCTTGGCAAAGGATATCGGGGAAGAGTTGGGGACATTCAGCATGTCGGATACAATAGCACTACCGGAAATGGACGGGTAGAAGTAGGAGTTGTTATCCGTAGGCAGGGTGCTGGACCAGTCGTTCCGGCCTGTGATATCCAGGAAGTAAGTGCCCTTGTAATCGATAGAGGCCAACCCGAAAATGGAGTTGATCTCCTTCTCCTGGGTGAAATCCTCAGCAATCACGTTACCACGGGCATTACTCAGGTTGTAAACCCCGGGCTCGGAAAGGTCCCGGGCACGGGAGCGGGATATATCACTGCTCTGGTGCATGCGGTTCCCGCCGAGGTTGACCTCAAAACCGAAGTCAGAATCCTCTGGCCGTTGGGTGTAGGTCATCAGCAGCTCGTGGTTGGTTTCCATGAAGTTGAGCTCGTCCTTCCGGTAGCTTCCAAAGGGCAGCTTCCGGGTGGAGAAAGCCCGGCGGAACTGGCGGCCTTCATCATTGATATCACCACCGCTTCGCCAGCGAAGGCTGAAGTTATCGGTCAGGTCGTAGTTAACGCGGACATTCCCGATAAAGCGGTTCCGCTCATAGCTGTTGGTGTTTTCATTGACCAGGAAGTAGGGGTTATTGGTCCAGAGGGACTCAAAGTGGTTCTGCTGGGTTGGCCTGTCCGCCCAGTAATTCTTTAATTGACCGATCTCCTCGTGGCGTGGATACCACAGCCAGCCGTACATAATGGATGAGGATTCATCATAGCCGGCATTCGGCACATTGCGGGAGGAACCATTGATGAAGGAGAAATTCCCCCGTACGCTCAGGTCTTCGGTGATGTCATTACCAATGCTGGCATAGAAGGTATGCCGTTCCAGGCCTGTGTTAGGGACAATCCCTTCCTGGTCCTTATTGGTGTAGGACAGGCGCAGATCACTGTTCTTGGTTGAATTGGTAATGGCGATGTTATTGGTAAAAGTAACCCCTGTGTTAAAGAAGTCGCGGATATTGTCCTCAGCCGGGGTGAAGGGTGTGGGCTCTTCATCTTCCCACTGCTTTACCAACTTACCATCCATGCGGGGTCCCCAGCTTTCGCCGAAAGCATCATAGTAGCCATTGGTGTACTGGGTACCGTCCAGGTAGGTGTACTTACCTTCTTTACCACCCCCGTACTTGTTTTGGTAATTCGGAAGCCTGAGAACAGACTCAAAGGTGGTCGAGGAGTTGACCGAAACCCCAAAACCTTCGGTTCCTTCTCCGGTCTTGGTCTTAACCAGGACAACACCGTTGGAAGCGCGGGTCCCGTAAAGGGCGGCTGCGGTCGGTCCTTTCAGGACGTTGATAGACTCGATGTCATCCGGGTTCAGCAGGCTGGCTGCGTTCCCGAAGTCGATCGTGGTAGAGCCGTTCAGCCCGTCACCCGGTGCGTTCAGGCCGTTAGTGATCGGCATCCCGTTTACCAGGAAAAGCGCCTGATTATTACCGGAGATGGAGTTGGACCCCCGGATGGTGATATTGGAGGATGAACTCGGACCCGCAGAATTAGCGGTCACGTTCACGCCGGCAGCCTTACCGGAAATCGAGTTCACCACGTTGGTTTCCTTGGCCTTGTCCAGGCTTGAACCATCAACTTTTTGGACCGCATAGCCCAGGGACTTTTCTTCCCGCTCAACACCAAGCGCTGTCACGACCACTTCCTCCAGGGAGCGGTTGCGCAGTTTGATATCGATATCAGAGCGGCCGTTGATAGCTACAACTTTGGTTGTAAAGCCTACATAGGAAATGCGCAGGGAGTCTGCACCTTCCGGTACGTTCAGGCTGTAATTCCCTTTGCCATCTGTAGCTGTACCATTGGTGGTGCCTTTGGCCAGCACTGAGGCGCCAACTAAGGGCTTTCCTTCGGTGTCGGTTATCTGACCAGATACGATCTGATCCTGAGCATTAGCGGTACCCCCAAATAAAAATAGGGCCAGAAGGCCCATCCAGAGGTAGTTGAAAATGCTGTTTCCCTTACGGCTCGGGCAAGATGTGCATGCCTCGTTTGCCGCTTCAGTGTTACAACGCTCCATAAATAAGGTTTTAGTTCTACAAGCTTCAATAAACAACTCCTTATACACGAGTTTAAACAAGTTTGTTCACAATTACTTAACAGCTTTAAGTATTGGATATCAGGAACCCCTTTGTGACGCGGTTTAGCGGATTATTTTTTTTCATTACAAATAATACTGATGGAAAAAAGCCGCATCAAGCCCCCTCCTTGCTTTCAACTGGCTCCCCAGCCTTCTATCCCTGCCCAAGTGCTATCCATGGCCAAAAAATTTGAATATTTGCGGATGAGCATTTGATCAAACCTTTACGAGTAGGCACCGGTGAGTACAGCGTAGCCTTAGCCGGGCTCAGGCTGCTTACCAGATGGGAATTCTGGCTAAACACCCCGTTTCCACAGGCGTTCATTGATAAGACCAAAGCGCCCTTAGCTGCAGCACTTCATGGCAAACCACTACGACTACATCATCCTCGGAGCTGGAGCAGCCGGCCTTAGTCTGGCCTACTACATGAGCAGCTATCCGGAGCTTTCTGATACGCAGGTGCTGATCATTGACCAGGCCCCTAAAAACCAGAATGACCGCACGTGGACGTTCTGGGGCGATCCGCCCGCTGATTTCGCCCACCTTGTCCGGAAGACCTGGTACCGGGTGGGCCTCTACAACCAAACCGAAGCGGTGGAGGACAGCATTGCTGACCTGCCTTATCACTACATTGCGGGCGATGCTTTTTACACGCATACGCTCAACACCATCCAGGCGCAAAGTCAGTTCACCTTCCTCCGGGCTACCGTGGAGGATGTGGAAGCAACAGAGGGGCAGCCGCTGGTGTATGCGGATGGTAAGTGCTACACAGCGCCTTATGTCTTCAACAGCGCCTTTCCCGGCACCGGGAACCTTTCAGGGTTAAAGGATACCATCGCCTTTCAGCGCTTCAAAGGCTGGGAAGTGGCCTATGATGAGCCGGTTCTTGATCCGGATCAGCTGACCCTGATGGATTTTTCCACCAATCCGGCAGATGACCTGCGCTTTATCTATGTGCTACCCCTCTCGCCTTACCGCCTGATCATCAATTGCACAGCCTTCGGCCACACCAATATTCCCAAAGCTTTTTACGATGAGCAGATGGCGGAGTACCTGCATCACCGGATCAGCGAAAAGCCCTACACCATTACCCGGCACGAAGGCGGGATGATCCCGATGAGCCATCTTCCCCTGCAGCGCTACTATGGCGACCGGGTGATCAACCTTGGCGTGCTGGGCGGGGACACCCGGGCCTCCACCGGGTATACGTTCATCCATGCGATCCGGAATGGTCAGTCCCTGGCAAGGCAGTTAGCTGCCGGCAAGGCCCCGGTAGCCCTGGAGCACCGGCCGCGGCATGCCTTTTATGATCGCATTTTCCTGCATGTGCTGGCCAACCATCCCAAAGCCCTGGAGCAGGGCTTGATAGCCCTTTTCCGCCGCAATCCCGCTGAGCGGGTGTTTCGGTTTCTATCCGGCAATACAGCGCTCTACGAAGAGCTCCCCCTTATCCTGAGCCTGCCTATCAGACCTTTTGTACAGGGATTGCTGAATATGCTGAAAAAACCGGAGATCCCCTATGCCCGAACCCGTGACCTTTCGAAGGCCAGCAATTAATGGCCTGGTATTAGGTAGCACTATCCTGGTGATCATCCTGTCGCAGCTCAGCTACAGCTGGCTGGCTTCGGTGCAGTATGGCCTTTTGGTCATTGGCACGCTGGTGATCGGCATTCCCCACGGTGCCACGGACGATTACATCTTTCAGCAAACAGGCCTTCAGCATAGCCTGCTGCGCAGCCTTACAGGTTTTTACGGAATCTATGTACTGATCGCCGGTTTCTATGCGGCCCTTTGGTACGTGATCCCGACTGCTTCCCTGGCTTTTTTCCTGTTGATCTCCATCTACCACTTTGGGCAGTCACAGCTTTTCTACCTGAAGAGCCAGCGCTTTCTGTCCTTCAAGCTTCCGCTCTATTTGCTGTGGGGCGGCTATGTGCTGTTGCTGCCCCTGATGTTCAGCTACACCGAGGCGCTTCCCATTATCCGGGAGCTAATCGGGTACAAGCCGCTTACCCTGTCCCGGGTGTCCGGTTTGGCGGTCCCAGCTGCCGCTGCCCTGTTTCTGGCTAACCTTGGCTTGCTGGGGTATGCCCGGGTACAGCAACTCCTTACTGACCAGCAATTGATCCAGGAGATCGGGAACCTCGTGGTGCTGGGGCTCCTGGCCTACACCACACCGCTTTTTGTGGCCTTCATCACGTACTGGGCCCTCTGGCATTCCTTCAACTCGATGATCGAGATCACCACGTTCCTGACCCGGCAGGCGCACACCCTGGCTGTGGGGGGGTTCTACCAGCGTGCCCTGCCCCTGTCGCTGATCACCTTTGCCGGGATCGGTGTGGTTTTCTGGCTCACGCAGAGCTATGGCTCCAGGGAGAGCATGCTGGCGATCTTTTTCATCATCATTGCGGCTGTAACGGTCCCCCACACGATTCTGATGGATGTGCTGTACCGCCAGAAGCTGGGTACCCCCTAAGCCTTTTCCTTTCCACACCTTATTGGAATCCTGCATAAGCCCTCTGTTGTTGATC
>CAYYUA010000020.1:29096-38760 GCA_964474835.1 uncultured Sphingobacteriales bacterium | reverse complement strand
TGCAGCAGCGATCACCCCTGATCCGGCAGCACAGCTGGGGGTACCTCCTGGTGGAGGGCCGTGAGGATCCCCTGAAGGATGCGAAGTGCTTTCCCGGTGGTGCCCGCGCCTGGGATTGGCGGGAAACCGGCACGCGCCATGATCCGGGCTTGCAGATCGCTGACGCAAAAGCCCTGGTAGAGGCCGGCGCTGAGCACATTGTAGTAGCCACCGGGTATTACCAGCAACTGCAGGTACCGGAAGAAACCATTGCCTACCTGGAAGATCAAGGTTTGGGTATAAGCATCGCCCAGACTGACGATGCAGTGGAGCGTTATAACCAATTAGCCCGGAATGGCTATGCAATGGGTGGCCTTTTTCACAGCACTTGCTAATTTTAAATATCCTTTTCTACTATTTTAGGATAATGATTTATGCCTAAAGATGAAATTTCACCTTCGGCTTTTTAAGGTTGCTTATGAATGCTGCCAATTTTGCCCTAAAGGTGGCATGAGTATTGTAAATTTGAGCGCATTCAACCAAAACCCTATTTTATGTCTTATTTCAAGCGTCTGCTACTGCTTGTCACGCTCTTCGCGTTTGCCTCCTCTGTTACCGGACTGAAGGCTCAGGGCGATGACAACAGTGATCAACAAAAGCTCAAAATGGAGGATGAGCAGTCAAGCCAGACTGATGTATCCGATGAAGAGCTGAAAATGTTTGCTTCCACTATGAAGGACCTGCAATCTCTCCGCCGGTCCCAAATGCCCAAGATGCAAAAAGCCCTGAAAGATGCCGGTCTGTCCATGCAGGAGTACCGCTCGCTTCAGCAAAAAATGGCCGGTGGCAGAGGCAGCATGAAAGGGCAAAGTGAAGGTGAGACCGAGGAAGTAACAGAAGAAGAAAAGCAAAAGTACCAAAAGGCTCAAAAGAAGGTAAAGCGCATCCAGAAAGAGATGCAGGAAAAGATGAGTAAGACCATCGAGGAGAACGGGATGACGCAAAAGCGGTTCCGGGAGATCTCGAATGCTGTACGTTCTGATAAGGAGCTGCAAAAGCGCTTCCGCGAAATGCAAGGCGGTGGCCGCGGTGGCGGTCAGCCACGCGGCCGTTAACATTCGGTTGCCTTATGCTATTTAAAAAGGGTCGCTGCTAGCAGTGACCCTTTTTTTGTTTACAGCACCGCTCCCCGCCTGACCAACTGTCCTTCGTGGTTCAGCTCCAGGGCGTGGTTTCGCGGTTCGTAGGCCTGCTTAACCACATGCAGGATCTGCTGCTTGGTCGATTCATCCTCCAGGAAATCAGCCTGGCCCAGGTTAATGGTCAGGACCCGCTTATTGGTCAGGCTCCGCAGGTAGTTCCGGTAGCCCTCTTCCACTTCCCGCAGATAGCTTTCCGGGATGTTCTGCTCAAAGGGCCGCCCCCGGTGCTCGATATGTGCCTTGGCCTGGGGGACCGGCCGGTGCAGGTATATCACCAGATCCGGGAACCGTAGCTGAGCTGTGAACACATCAGCCAGCTCGCGGAACAGGTGGTACTGATCCTCACTGAGGTTGCGGGATGCAAAAATGAGCGACTTATCAAACAGGTAATCAGCCACAAAACCTGACTTGAAGAGGTTACCGGAAGTCAGGGCGTGGCTGAGCTGCTGATAGCGCTCCACCAGAAAGCTGATCTCCAGCGGGAAAGCATAGCGCTCGCGGTCCTGGTAAAAGCGCTCCAGGTAGGCTTTGTCCTTGAATTCCTCGAGGATAGGCTCGTAATCCAGTTCAGAGGCGATCAGGTTAGCCAGGGCTGTTTTCCCGGCACCGATGTTTCCCTCAATAGCGATGTAGTTGTACATGGGTGGCTTAGTTATGCCTGTGGATGCGCTCCACAGCCTTGAACAGGTTGGTTCCCAGGGGATCGGGAGATTGTTCGTACAACTGCTCAATGGTCTTACCAAGCCGGGGATGGGCCAGTTTCGGGGCCATCTCCAGAAGGGGCACTAACGTAAAGTTGCGCTCGTGCAGGGCCGGATGCGGGATGCTTAGCTGCTCGTCTTCATAGATCTGATCCCCGTAAAAAAGAATATCCACATCAATGGTACGGGTGCCCCACTTCTCAATGCGTTCGCGCTTGAGCTCATGCTCGATCCGGTGGATCACCGCCAGGATCTCCAGAGGCGTACAGGAACTCTCCAGGATAGCCGTTTGGTTCAGGAAGGTCGGCTGATCCAGAACACCCCAGGGCTCTGTTTCATATATAGACGAGTACTGCACAACCGGCCCCACGGCTTCTGAAAGCGCATCCAGGGCGTACCGGATGGTGGCCAGCCGGTCGCCCAGATTCCCGCCAAGTAAGAAGTAAACCTTCACCACAGCAATCTCCTTAAAAGATGTTCACAGTCTTAATATTCACAAATTCCTTAATCCCGAACTCGGATAGCTCGCGCCCGTAGCCGGAGGCTTTGACCCCGCCGAACGGCATGCGCGGGTCTGACTTCACCAGCCCGTTGATCGCTATTGTTCCGGTATAAATATCATCTGCCACGGTCTGTGCCCGTTCATGGTCTTCACTCCAGATCGCAGCCCCGAGGCCGAATTCGGTATCATTGGCCAGCGCTATGGCCTCCTGCTCATCCTTCACCACATAAACGCCAGCGGCCGGCCCGAAGACCTCTTCCCGGTACATCCGGGTGCCCGGCTGAATATCCTTCAGAATAGTAGGTTCGTAGTAAAACCCGGGCCCCTCCAGGGGCTTACCGCCCGTGACCAGCTTAGCACCGTCAGCAATAGCCTGCTGTACCTGGCCATCCAGGGCTTCACGTATATCCTGGCGTGCCAGGGGGCCCAGGCTGGTGGTCTCGTCAGCGGGGTGGCCGGTCTGGAAATCCCGGAAAGCCTGCTGGAACCGGTCGATAAAATCATCAGCAACGGGCTGTGTAACGATAAAGCGCTTGCTGGCAATACAGCTCTGCCCGGTGTTCTGCAGGCGCGCCAGGGCGGCTGTTTCAGCGGCCTGCGCCACATCGGCATCAGGCAGGACGATGTAGGGGTCGCTCCCGCCCAGCTCCAGAACGCTTTTCTTCACGTGCGCTCCGGCCTGTTGGGCCACCTGGCTGCCGGCCCCTTTGCTGCCGGTCAGCGTGACTCCCTGCACAGCGGGATGGGCAATAAGCTGGTCAGACTGCTTGTAATCAATAAAAAGGTTCTGAAAAGCGCCTTCCGGGAAACCGGCTTCATGGAAGAGGCCTGCGATATGCCGGGCGCTTTCCGGCACATTGGGCGCATGCTTAAAAAGCAGTGTATTGCCGGCCATCAGGGCCGGGGCTGCAAACCGGAATAGCTGCCAGAAGGGGAAGTTCCAGGGCATGATGACGTACAGCACGCCAACTGGGGCAAACCGGACGTAGCTATCCCGGGTCGTATCCAGGTCATGGTGCTGATCTAACAGGAAGCTGGCTGCATTATCAGCATAGTAGCGGCATACCCAGGCTGATTTGTCGAGCTCGCTCCGTGCCTGCCGGATCGGCTTACCCATCTCGCGGGTGATGGTCTGCGCGTAGGTTTCCCTGTGCTGTTCCAGCCGCTCTACAAGCTGGTAGAATCGCTGGCTACGCTCCGTAAATGCGGTCTTCCGCCATTGCCGGAAGGTGCGGTCAGCTTGCGCAATCCGCTGCTGAAGAGCATCGTCCGTCAGCAATGCGTAGGCCTCGCCTGCCTCTTCAGTGGCAGGATTGATCGTCTGAAACTGCATATCGTTGGTTGAGTTCCGGTGTCAAAGGTAACACATGCTGCTCCGCTACCCGTGGAAATAGCTCTGCTAAGCCAGCCCGATCCCGGGTACGCGGGCATATCTGGTCATTCGGCTGTCCCGGAAGGAAAAACGCTGCAGGCAGGGAGCAGCCGGTCAGCGCCGGAAAGTATTCAGGTTAGGAAAGCTACTCAGACTTCAGAGCGCGGATCCAGGCGCTTACTCAGGATCTGTTTCACATTGTGGTAGAGAGCGCGGGGATTCATGGTGCGCCAGCTCAGGTCATCCAGCTCCCCGCCAAAGTTGACGTACAGATCCAGGTTGTAATCCCGCATCTCCTGCAGCACGTGTTCCCGGAAGTTCAGGGCTGCAATCCAGCCATCCTCGTCCATGAGCTCCTGAAACCACTCCTCGTAGTATTCGTCCCCGTCTGAGTGAAAGTTCAGGATGTTCTCGCCCACCAGGATGAACTGCGTGATGCCTTTTTTCATCAGCCAGTCCAGCACTTCCCGCTTCAGGATCATGATATCGTTGTGGATGCAGTCATTCCATTCCCCGATGAACTCGATAATGCTGAACTTCACCTCATAGTCCACAAACAGCAGCTTCAGGTAGATGGTCGGTGAGCCGATATCATCCCACTGCGGATGAATACAGTAATTGTAGACGGCATTCGGGAAGTGGAACTCGCTGTACTCCCGCTTATAGAAGGGTGAGTGCTCATCGCTTTCGGCTGTGTACATGTCCCGCCACTTGTAATACGGCTCTATGTCATGCATAACTTCTGCTTTTTCCCGGTTTAGCGTTCTCTTTCGGACCTCCAAGCGCCCACTGGCCAAGGTAAAGCCTCCCGCCTATTTCATCAAACCCAGCGCAGGCGCTACCGGAACTGATCCAGCACGGCCCGGACGCTGCCCTGCTGCTGCAGGAGCTGCTTCCCCTCTTCATACGAAACCTCACACAAGTGCTGGATCATCCGCGCCCCGCGGTCGATCAGCTTGTGGTTGGTCAGCTGCATATCCACCATCTGATTGTCCTGCACCCGTCCCAGCCGGATCATCACCGCTGTGCTGATCATGTTCAGCACCAGCTTCTGGGCGGTACCAGCTTTCATGCGCGTGCTGCCGGTGACCACCTCCGGCCCGGTAATGACCTCAATGGGGTGATCGCTAAGCGCGGCAACGGGCGTCTGCGGATTACAGGTCAGGCAGCCGGTGGGAATACCCTGATCGCGGCAGGCCTTCAGTCCGCCCAGCACATACGGTGTACCGCCCGAGGCCGTCAGCCCCAGCACCACATCCTGTTTGGTGATCCGGTAGGCGGACAGGTCTTTCCAGGCCTGCGTGAGGTCATCCTCAGCAAATTCCTGCGCCTGCCGGATGGCAGCATCGCCCCCGGCTATCAGCGCAATCACCCAGTCCGGTGATACCCCGAAGGTGGGCGGGCACTCGGAAGCATCCAGGATGCCGAGCCGGCCGCTGGTCCCCGCTCCCAGGTAAAACAGGCGGCCGCCCCCTTCCATCTGCTGCTCAGCCCGGTCTGCAAAAGCCTGTACAGCCGGGATCACAGCAGCCACAGCCTCCGGCACCTGCTGATCCTCTCCGTTGATTAGTTGTAACAGGTCCTGTGTGTTCCTGTTTTCCAGATGGCGGTGGGCAGATGGCTGTTCGGTGGGATTATCGGGCATAGCGCTGAAGCCCCAAAAGCGGTGCTTCCTTTTATATTTGCTTTGTACACGAAGTTAAAAAACCCATCTCCCATGGCTGATTACGAGACCCTGCAGTATGAGGTCACCAACCAGACCGCCTACCTGACCCTGAACCGCCCGGATGTGTTCAATGCGTTTAATGAGCAGCTGAGCAGGGAATTCCAGCAGGGCCTGAAGGCTGCCCAGAAGGATGAAGGCGTGCGGGCCCTGGTGATCACCGGAGCCGGTAAGGCCTTTTGCTCCGGGCAGGACCTGAAGGATATTGCTGATCAGGAAGACCGCTCGCTGAGCGAATCCATCAAGAATCGCTACAACCCCATCATCAAGACCATCCGCCAGATGGAGAAGCCCGTCATTGGGCGCCTGAACGGAGTAGCGGCTGGGGCCGGCTGCTCCCTGGCCCTGGCGTGCGACTACCTGCTGGCCTCGGAAAACGCCAAGCTGACGGAGATCTTCATCAATGTGGGCCTGGTGCTGGACTCCGGTTCCTCCTACTTCCTGCCGCGGATGGTCGGGCCGCAAAAGGCGTTTGAGTGGGCCACGATGGCCAACAAGATCTCGGCTTCTGAAGCTAAGGAATGGGGCATTGTGAACGAAGTGCTCACCGGTGAGGAGCTGGATGACCGGGTGAAGGCGGTGGCCGACTACTACGCGCAGGCCCCGACCAAGGCCATCGGTATGATCAAGAAGATGCTGAACAAATCCACCTACTCGGACCTCGAGACCATGCTGGAGTACGAAATGCACTGCCAGGAAATTGCCGGCCGCACAGCGGATTACCAGGAGGGTGTGCAGGCTTTTAACGAAAAACGCAAACCGGACTTTAAGGGCGAGTAAACGGCCGGAGTTAACCAACAGCTAGATGGCAGACAGGGTATCAGGTTTGGCCAGACAAGTGCTTGGAGGCGCCCTTTTCCTGTTCCTGATACTTGCCACTGCCCGCGGGCAGGATTCTTCAAAGCGCATCTGGGGGGCTGAGGGGCATACAGGGTTTATTATCGTTCACTCCCCGGAGGTGGAAGAAGCCTCGAAAGATGCCAATCCGGTAACCACCAACCTGAGCATCAACTGGCAGAACCTGCGCAAGGAGACCTGGAACCTGTGTGAGTGCTATCCCCGCACCGGTTTTGCCCTGGCGTATCAAGCATTTGACAATCCGGGCGACCTTGGTCAGGGCGTTACGGGCTCTGGCTACCTGGAGCCCGTCTTTCGCCTGGGCCAGGGCTGGGCTTTTTCCTTTCAGGGGGAGGTGGGCCTGAGCTACCTGAACAAGCCCTACGATGAAGCAACCAACCCGCAGAACCAGTCCTACAGTGTGCGGGTGAATGCCTTTCTGAGCCTGAGCACCGCCCTGAATTACCGCCTGAGCCCGCACTGGCAGGTGCAGGCCGCAGCTAACTACAACCATATTTCCAACGGCAGTATTAAGCAGCCGAACAAGGGCATTAATTACCCCACCGTCAGCCTTGGCCTGGATTATCAGCCTGAGCAATGGGTACTGCCGGATTTCCAGAAGGCTGACCGGCAGGTCGCGCCCAGCGCCAGGCACCGGGGGGAGGTGAATATACGCCTTGGCACCAAGGAGCGGAAAGGTGGTGATGAAAACGCGCGGTACTGGAACTACGGGCTGGAGGGCTTTTACAACTACCAGCTAACGCCCATTCACCAGTTGCGCGCTGGCGGTGCCTGGGTGCTGAACAATGCCATCAAAGCTGCGATACAGGAAGATCCGGAAGCTGAACTGACTTTCGGGCAGTATCAGCGGCTGAATGTGCTGGGCGGCCATGCCTTTTCGCTGGGCCAGTTCCGCTTTAGCACCCTGGCCGGGCTGTACATTTACCGGCCCTATGAAGATGAACCGCCCTGGTATCAGCGGTATAGCCTGACCTATCAGCTCCGGGAACCGTGGCATGTGGGGGTGGCCCTGAAGTCCCATGCCAATGCGGCCGATTTTCTGGATATCCGGCTGAGTTACCGGTTTTAGCCAAAAATCCTATAAAACAATTATTTTAGCTTATTGAAAACTGGCGCATAAATTAATCCAGCAGCCCTTATGAAGCGGTTTTACTTAGGATTTTGCTTGATCGCCCTTCTGCTTAGCGGTTTACCCGGGTGTAATGACAATGAGAACGGAAACAATGACCCCGGCATTCCGGAAAACCGGGCCCGCGTGGTGATAAGCGGTGATATTCCGGATACCATCCGCTCCCGTGCAAGGCCGGATTTTGACGATACGGTAACGATCACCTACACTGATCAGAATGGTAATACCATACGGGATACGGCTTTCGGTGGCTTTAACATGTTTTGGGGCGATTTGAGCGGTTCAACAGTAAGGCTGCGTGTGGTTGATATCACTTCTACCATCAGGGCAGACACCGGCATTTACCAACCGTATGGTGGCATTGCGGATTCCAGCGTGCGCCAATACTTCGGGATAACCGTTACCCCGGATGGCGGTCTGCCGAATCCCCAGCTGACCATCCCGCAGGCAGATACAACTGGTACCTTACGCATTGACATTAACAATGATCAACAGCTAAAAGGCAGCCTGAATAACGTGAAGGTAACCGCACGCGATGCCGATACCACGTGCCGGGTCAATGGCACGTTTCGCATTAACCGCTAAAGGGGCAGATGCTATGGGTCACAAGCCCAGCCATAGCAACCTGGTCAAATGTTAAGCAGCAGCGCAATCTCCCGGGAGCAATGCTTTCCGGGAAAAGAACAGGGCACCAAGGCAGGCAATGCCCGCCCAGTGCGCTGGTTACAGCTGTGAAACTTCTATCGGGGAGCGAACTGCTACTTGCCTGACCAGTCAAGCGCATTGTCCCGGATCAGGATGAGCTCCAGAAAGGCGCGCCATTCAACTGGTGAAAACCGGACGCCCGCATACTTCAGCGCCGGGCGCAGGAACTGCTCCAGCATGGCGTATTCCATGGTTTCCCGCTTTGGGAATTCACCGGCAAAAACGTTCATCACCTTGCGGGCTTTTTTGGCAAAGTTCCAGGCTCCGAGCTTCTCGGCCATGGCCTGCAGCTGCTCGTCATCAATGTGGAGATCATACGTCACGCGTGCCATACATCCTCATTTTCCGTTTCCAGTCACTTAATATTAACCCCCTGTGGCGAAATAAGTTTCCGGTTAGCCGGCCTTTTACGCCCCGATGCCGGGAAGGGGATACCAGGTTTTGACGAAGGGTGAGCGCCCCGCTTGTGGGTGCTTGCAGGCATTGATGAGCAAGCCATGCAACCTTTAAATGACTTAGTGCATCTATAACATTGTGTTCTATCAGGCAAATGTTTAACACCTGCCGGACTTGTGTATGGGTAATATGGAATTTCGTTGATCATTTTTACTTTTGCTACTTGAAAATCAAAAAAGCAACCCTATGAACGTGAAGAAACTCTTTGTCAACACCCTTTTAATGGGTGCCGTAGCTACAGCTCCGGTCGGCCTCTCCAGTTGTGATGATGACGATGGCGGAGGCGGCCCCAGCGAGCCTGATGTCGCTGAAGGTGAGGCTACTGCAACCCTTACCGGGGATGCTGAGACCACTATCGTCCCGAATGGCCCTATCAACGTAAGTACAATATCAGCACAGGGTCAGGAGATAACAAGCATTGCATGGACCGACACTGCGCTCAACTCTGTAACCGTTGGCGTTAATGCCATCGGAGAAACCGGAACTTACAGCGCTGCCCAAACAGATGGCGAAGGTTCTGTAACGGTAACCCTTGATGGTACAACATGGACTTCAGGTGGTGGTGAGATCGGAGTTGCCACCAACAACGATACCCGCATTGCTGGCACCCTGAATGACGTTAGCCTTTCTCCGCAGGGTGGCAGTGGTTCAGTAACCCTGAACGGGGAATTCAACGCCCTGAAGAACGGTGGCGGTGGTACCGCCAACCAGATCACCCTTTCTGGTGCAGCTACAGATACCCTGGACTTTGACCTAGCTGTTCCCGCAAATCTTGAATCACCGGTTGTACACAAACGGGTAACGCTGGGGGCTGAAGATGTTGTCCTCAGGATTGTACCACAGGATGGAACAGGGAGCATAAGCGCTATTGCTGACACTGCTGTTACCAGTGACAATCCGCCTAGTGAAGGTGTAGCGGTTGTTGTTAACTATGATGGTAGCGAGTGGGGCTCTACCGGTGAAGGCAGCGTTAATGTTGGAACCAATGACGGCACTACTGTGGAGGGCACACTCAATGACGTAGTTGTTGGAACTGA
>CAYYUA010000020.1:12690-28996 GCA_964474835.1 uncultured Sphingobacteriales bacterium | reverse complement strand
CCAATGACGGCACTACTGTGGAGGGCACACTCAATGACGTAGTTGTTGGAACTGAAGGTGTAGATCAAAACGTCACCCTGAATGGTTCATTCAGCGCTTCTCAATAACTCCAGTTTCTGAGCACCGTTATTCTGAAGTATGCTTCAAAACCCCGCTTAGCCCGGCTAAGCGGGGTTTTTTATTGGCGGGTAAGCTTATGAGGCTGAAGGGTCCGGAATTATTCCCGGTAAATGATACCTTTGTTTATTACGGCTAAAAGCCGTAGAAGCTTGACAGGTTTACTACTAATCCTCACGGATGCTTGCATTTTGGGAATAGCTTCCGGCTTTAGCATTTGAAACCCTAAAAGAATCAGAACCATGCCATTAACCCGTATGCTGAGAAGCGCTTTTCTGCTGACGATAGCGGTAGTAGTATCGCTTACGCTTGCCAGCTGTGATGATGACAACGGAAGCAGTGGCCCCGATGATCCGGACATTGCGGAGAATGAGGCCAGCGCCAGCTTATCAGGGGCTGCAGATGCTGAGATCACCCCGGATGAGGATATTGAGGTAGAGGTAGAAACTGATGATAATAACAACGACAACACCCTTACAGAGCTCTCCGTCTCCTGGGATGATGCCAATAACAATGAGGTCAATGTTACCATCACTACGGTTGGTAATAGCATCGGAACCGGGACGTACGATGTGCTGAGCAGTCTGACCAACGCCCCTAAGCAGTTTTCTGAGGTTTCGGTGATCTACAACGGAACGTCCTGGAATTACAGCGGAGAAAGCGGCAGCGTGGCCATCAGTACTAACAACGACAACCGCGTAGCAGGCACCATCAATGATGTGACCCTGGATAACCCTGATCCGGAAGATGAGGCCCAGGTCACCATCAATGGGAAGTTCAACGCCCTGAAGGACAGCACCAGTAACAGCGGCAGCAATGATGATGCAGCTAACATCGTCAACCTTACCGGGGATGAGCAGGAGGATATCAAGGCCAGAAGCCAACCTGACTATCAACTGGGAGGCTCGGCTATCAACATTACCTGGCAGGGCGAAAGCAACATCACCAACACGGTCTCTATCGGCATTCGAGGTCTGGGTAAGACTGACACTGGCACAGCAATAGCCTCTACAAAGCTGAGTCCTTCTGAGAGGCCGGATCAGGCGGTTGACCTGACGGTTACCTACGAGGGAACCGATTATGAGACCGTAGACCAATCCGGGGATGTGGAGGTTACCACCAACACCGATAGCCGGATCGAGGGCACGATCAACGCCATTGAGCTGGAGGCGGGTGGGAAGTCAGTCACCGCCAATGGCTCTTTTGCAGTGGATAAGTAGCGGTTTCGGCCCTTTACCAGCACTCACCTTACCAGGCATCCGGAAAAAACGGTCCTTCAGCCTTTAAACTGATGGGCCGTTTTTTTTATTTGGGGGATCAGTACCCAGAAGTGATCACCACCAATCCTTACCTTCACGGTTTTGCTACTGAAGCCCAACAGCCATGTTCACGGCACTTGACTGGAGTATTTTAGGTGGCTACATCGCATTTGCTTTTATCGTAGGGCTGCTGGTGCGAAAGCTGGCCAGCCATAACCTGGATTCCTACTTTCTGGCCGGGCGCTCCCTGCCGTGGTGGTGGCTGGGCACCTCCATGGTCGCTACCACGTTTGCGGCAGACACGCCCCTGGCCATTGCCGGGCTGGTGGCAGAGGACGGCTTAGCCGGTAACTGGCTGTGGTGGGGCAGCATCCTCACCTATACCACCATGACGGTCTTTTTTGCCCGTAAGTGGAGTGCCAGCCGCGTGCTGACCGATGTGGAGCTGATCTCCATCCGCTACGATGGAACATCCGCGCGGATCCTGCGGCTGTTCAAGGCCTGCTACCTGAGCATCATCATCAATGGCATTGTCATGGGCTGGGTCTTTAAGGCCATGAATAAGATCACCACCCCTTTTATTCAATGGGATCAGCTGCTGGGCCAGAGCACCTTTGCAGCCATTAGCAGCAGCTGGCCGGCTTTCCTGCAGCTGGGCGATGTGAACAACTCCCTCACGATCCTGGTGATCTTCTCGTTTGTAGTGGTTTACAGCAGCATAGGCGGCATTCGCGGTGTGGTGGTCACAGACCTGCTACAATTTGCCATGGCTATCGGGGCCTCGGTTACTTTTACGGTTCTGGCTGTTCAGTATGTCGGGGGGCTGGATGGCCTGGTGCAAAAGCTGGAGGGCATCTACCCGGAGCGCAGCGGACAACTGCTTCAGTTCTTCCCCTCCACCACCGGGGAGGTCTTTCCGTTCGATATCTTCCTGATCTACATCGGGGTCCTGTGGTGGGGGCAGTACTTCTCGGATGGCTCGGGCTACCTGGCCCAGCGCATCAATACCGCCCGATCGCAGCAGGATGCCGAGAAGGGCTCGTTCTGGTTTATGTTTGCCCACTTTGGCCTGCGTACCTGGCCGTGGCTGATGGTGGGGCTGGTCTGCCTGGTGGTTTTTCCGCTGGACAATGCCACTGCCAATTTTGAGGCCGGGGCGCGGGTCGCTGAGGACCGGGAGATGGCTTACCCGGTCCTGATGAAGCAGATCCTGCCGCCGGGCCTTTTGGGGCTTACCTTTACCAGCCTGGTAGCGGCTTTCATGAGCACTGTGGATACGCACATCAACTGGGGTGCCAGCTATTTGGTGAATGATGTGTACAAGGGGGAGATCAACCCCAATGCCTCCCAGAAACAACTGGTACGGCTAAGCCGCGTAGTGGTGGTCGGAATGGCTGTGCTTTCTGTGGCTATTGCCACGCAGATCGATTCGATCGGCAATGCCTGGAAGTTCTTCTTCGCCCTGGGCGCTGGAATGGGCATGCCGCAGATCCTGCGCTGGGTCTGGTGGCGCGCTAATGCCTGGACGGAGATAGCGGGCATTTCCACCTCCATGGTCATGGCCACTGGTTTTCTGCTCTTTTTCCCGGAGCAGCAGCAGGAGTACCTGCTGCTGTTCAGTGCCCTGGGTAGTGTGGTTGTGGCCCTGACCGTCACCTTTCTCACCAAGCCTGTGGATCAGGCGGTGCTGCAGGGGTTTGCAGACCGGGTGCAGCCATTTGGCCACTGGCCGCAGCATGTGGTAACCATAACCAACCAGCGGTCAACGTTTTACCATACCATGCAGAAGTGGATGGTCACCGTTGTTGGTACATTTGCCCTGATGTTCGGGACCGGCTACCTGCTGCTAACAAACTATGTTATCGGCATTGGGCTGTTCGGCTTGTTTGGCTTTTGCCTGGCCGCGCTGCGCTACCTCCTACGCAAAGAAACCTGATATGAGCCTTACCCACCTCAGTTCCGTATTGCTGGTCACTCCTCTACTCCTGTTACCGGCCTGCAGCGATGATGGCGGCAGTTCAGGGGATCCTGAGGGACAAATGGCCGTTGCCATCAAAAGCGATGACCTTCAGCAGGACAGCCTCCAGCTATCCCCGGTCTTTGAGCGCCTGCCGGATTCAGCCGAAAACACCCCGGGTCCGCAGCGCTTCCGTACGAGCATTCGCATTAGCGGCACCAGCGCACCGCCTGACTCGTTTCGCTTTCAGGCCCATATCCTGGATCAGGAGAACGAAATCGGAGAAGAAGCCTATGTGGTGCGTAAGCTTACAACCATGGAGGAGCAGCGAGGCGGTACAGCCATCCTCGTAACGCCCGACCAGACCATTTACAATACGCAGTTCACTGAAGACGGAGAAGCCGCCGGCACCATTGTCGTCAATGAAGTCAGGGATCAGGTGATCCGGGGTGAGCTAAAGGCCGTTAAACTCAGCACGGGCTTTTACACGCTCACTCTATCCGGCACCTTCCGGGCTGTAAAGGCTGAGTAAACCGTTTCAGGCTTCAGCTGCCGGGTAGACCCAATACCCCAGTTCGCTCGGATGATCCTGAACCCGGTGCCTGTTTGGTTCCTGCCACAAGTGGTAAGCCATGATCGCATCCCCGGTAGCAGCCTGCGTTAACAGGACGCCCCACAGCAGCCACAGGCCTGATCCACTCCAGAAAGCAAGGCCAACAGGCAGCAGCCCTGTTACGACCCCGGGCATCAGCAGGCCGGTCAGGTAGACAGCTGAGGACACGGGCTGTGTTAAGTGGCAGTAGGGCGTTCCCGATCGGCCAAACCGGCCAAACCGGATATGCTGAAAACCACCCTTGGTCAGCAGGGCCCAGGTAACCGCGTGGATGAGCTCGTGCAGAACAATGCCGCCAACATACCCCAACAGCACGGACAGCATCAGGCGCAGCTGGTCAGTAAGCGGCAGGAACAAATAAGCCTGCAGTTGATCGAGGCTCTTGAACCAGATGATCGCGTAGGGAGCCGCAAAAAGAAGCACTAAAAACGGCAGGACCCACAAAGAAACCCGGTTGATACGCTGCGGATCGAACACACGCTCAACCGGGTTTTCCATCATTTTTCAATTGAAAGCTTTGCCTGTACGTCCGGGGCCTGCCCGGCAGCTTACTTGTCAGCACTCAGCATGACCGGCAGGCCATCCTGACCATTCCCGACCACGATGATCTTGCTATTATCAGACTTAGCTAAGTTTTCCGTGGCCGTGATCGCTTTTTCGCGAAGAATTTTGTTTGTTAAACTTTGATCCAGGATATCATTAGCATCGGCCTTTCCGCGGGCTTCGATCTTTTCCCGTTCGGCCTCTTTCTGAGCCACCTCCTTCGAGTACTCCTTTTGCTGGATACGCTGCTGCTCGGTCAGCTTAGCTTCAATAGCGTTTTTGATCTGGGTCGGTAGCTGAATAGAACGGATCAGGATCGCGTCCAGCCGGATGTTGTTGTCTACCAGCACGCTGCGGGTCCGCTCGTAGATTTTTTGCTGGATCTTCTTCCGGCTTGAGGAGTAGAGCTCTTCCGGCTTGTACTGCCCGATCACCTCCCGGGTGGCTGAGCGCAGCTCAGGGATAACGATCTTGTTCAGGTAGTTTTTGCCAACCTCATCGTACAGGTAACCGATCTTATCATCGATTGGCCGGTACCGGATAGACACATCCACCTGGATATCGAGGCCATTGGAGGACAGCACCTCCATGCTTTGTTCGTTCTCCTGCTTGCGCACCTCAAAAACAATTATAGAATTGTAAGGCATCTTGAATTTAAGCCCCTGCCCGTAGACGTAATCTTTATCCAGGCCACCGGCTAACGGCTGGTATTTTACCCCTTTCTGGCCTGAGTTAATGGTTTTAAAAAGCGAGCTTGAAAAAATCAGAAGGACAATCACAATTCCTCCAACAATTGTGAATAAGCGAATTAAGCGTTTGTTCATAACAGATACATTTAGGGATTGTAACCGGACTTGGTTAATATTTGTTTGTGATTCCGGTTATTCATTAACGAAGGTAAAGACTGCTCATCTTTGTTATTCCGGTAGTTCTGGATGATCCGCCACCCGGTAAAAGCTCCTAAGCGGGGCGGTGATTCGGGCGGTATTCCACCAGCACTAGTGAAGGGCGCTTCTTTGAGGAAGGCTGAGTACTTTTTGGTGTTGGTTTCGTACAGAAGCTCGTTACTCACAAAGTGATTCCAGAGCTTAGCCTCAAAATTAAGGCACCACTGCCAATCATCAAGTGAGTACCGCATGATGGCTGTGTCGTGCCGGTCCGGCACCATGGCTTTCATGAAGTAGAGCTTCTTGCCCTTGTACAGCATCTTGCTGAGGAACGTCCGGTTCGTCATGCTGTCTTCCGGATACCTGGCCTGGAATAAGGTTTCCATGACATCAGGCGTGATATTGGTGCGCTGAAAACGTTCGATCCGGTAATCCGGATACTGCGAGGGGTAGTACTTGTAATCCCTGCCCAGGTACATATCCAGAAACAGGATCAGGGCTTCCCGGTCCAGCGTTGCTACCTTGTACCGCAGGTCAATCCCCTTGACCATTGTGTAGATCTCCGGAATGGTAGCCTCGGGGTAATAGTAGCGGTAATGCTTAAAAGCCTGCTCGAGCTCCTGTTGAAGGGCCGTCAGATCGCTGTACTGATCGCGGGTTTCCTGGTAAACCTTCTGCCAGTACTGGTCATAGACAAAGCGCTTCAGGATCCGGGCATTGGTATCCGTTCCGGCTGGTCCGATGCCGATCACCTTACCGGTGTAGGTATTCATGAGCTCCGGGTATTGCTCGTAGGCAGAGTCCAGCCGCTGCCTGAAGGTAGCCCGGGGGCCTTCGTACAACAGCGGGGCCAGCCTGGTAAACTCAGCCCTGGCCTCGACACCGCTAACATCTACCTGTAACTCAGAATCCGGGTCACTACTGCAACCAGCAAAGAGGCCAATTAGCAGGGCGCACAGGGCTAAGCCTCTGTTCTTTTGTATAATTGTGGCTTTCAATCTCACTACTTGTAAAGCTGCAAAACTATGAAAAAGCTCTTGTGCGCTGCGTTGCTCACCTTGTTAGCAGCCGGCCCGGCAGCCGCCCAACAAGATCAGGGCGTTCGCATTGGCCTGACCGCCAATCCGGTCTTTGGCTGGTTCAAAACCCAGCGATCTAATCAGGACATCGATGCCGTGAAGAACGATGGGCTGAAAGTCGGCTTTTCGTATGGTGCCATGGGCGAGTATCAGTTTGCTGATAACTATGCGGTGGAGTTCCGCCTTCAGCATTTGCTTTACAGCGGTGAGTACGAGGTAAACCGGCAGAACGGGGGATCTTCCGGAGATCTCCTCACACGGGATTGGAACCTTCAGTACCTGGAGATCCCGGTGAATATGAAAATGAAGACCAATGAGATCGGCTACTTTACCTTCTTCGGGAAGTTTGGCCTCTCGCCGGCTTTCAGGCTTCAGGCAACGGCAGCTGAGCAAAAACTGATTGATGAGAATGGGAGCCAGCCTATAGAACAATCTGAGATAGCCAACTCCAGCCAGTCAAAATTCATGAACATGACGGTGAACTTTGGGCTGGGTGCAATGTATCACTTAGGCGGGGACACCTACCTGAATGGCGGGCTGACCTTCCACAATGGCGTGATCAAGGCCAACGATGATGATGCCTACGGGGTAAAGCCTGCCTACATCTCACTGGATCTGGGGGTCCTCTTCTAACCAAATTGCTAATCAGCGGCTATACGGAGACAAGCGCTATGAAGGTAACATTAGCACAACTGAATTTTCACACTGGCTATTTCAACTATAACAGGGATAAGATCCTAACGGCTATTGAAGAAGCCAAAGCAGCCGGAAGCGATCTGGTGGTGCTGCCGGAGCTGGCCATTAGCGGCTACCCTCCGCGGGATTTTCTGGAATTCCGGCACTTTATCGATTCCTGTGAGGAAAGCATGCACACCATTGCGGAGGCCTGCCAGGGCATTGCAGCCATTGTGGGCACACCTTCCCTCAATCCCGGGGAAAAGGGCAAGCCCCTTTACAATGCTGCCTACGTCATGTACGATGGGCAGATTCAGCAGCAGATCTATAAAACGCTGCTGCCGACCTACGATATTTTTGATGAGTACCGGTACTTCCAGCCGGGGAATAACCAGCAGATCATTGCGCTGAACGGTCATCGCATTGCCCTGACCATCTGCGAGGACTTGTGGAATGTGGGTGACCATCAGCTCTACACGGCTGATCCTATGAGCGAACTGGCTCCTTATCAGCCGGATCTGGCGATCAATATTGCAGCCTCGCCTTTTTCGCAGTCGCACGAAGAGGACCGGAAAGAAGTGCTGCAGACCCACGCCCAGTCGTACGGCATTCCCTTTCTGTACGTCAACCACATCGGGGCCCAGACAGAGCTGATCTTTGACGGGGGCTCCTGCGTGATGGACGCGCAGGGCCAGGAACGCCTTCAGCTACCCTATTTTGAGGAGTCGGTCACGACCTACGATACGGCTGATCTGGAGGCAATACAGGCAGCCGGGGATGAACCGCTGATCCAGCCACCGGATAAGTATGAGCGCCTGTATCAGGCTATCAGGCTGGGCGTTCAGGATTACTTCCGGAAGCTGAATTTTGAAAAGGCGATCATCGGGCTATCGGGCGGCATTGATTCCGGCCTGACCATGGCCCTGGCTGCCAAAGCCCTGGGGCCTGAGAATGTACTGGGGGTACTTATGCCCTCGCCCTACACCTCGCAGGAGTCGATTGATGACGCGGAAGCTCTGGCTGAGAATCTGGGCTCACCCCTGAAAAAGATCAACATCGAGGGGCTTTTCGAACAGTACAAGGAGGTGCTGGAGCCGCACTTCAATGGTACCGGAGAGGGCATTGCCGAAGAGAATATTCAGGCCCGCGGGCGTTCAGTCCTCCTGATGGCGATCTCCAACAAGTTTGGCCACATCCTGCTCAACACCTCTAACAAAAGTGAGATGGCGGTTGGCTACAGCACGCTGTACGGGGATATGTGCGGGGGCCTTTCCCTGATCGGGGATGTTTATAAAACGGAAGCATTTGAACTGTCCCGCTACCTGAATGAGCGATTCGGGCCCACCATTCCGGAAAACATGATCGAAAAGCCGCCCTCGGCCGAGCTGAAGCCAGACCAGAAAGATACAGACTTACTTCCGCCTTACGCTGAGCTCGATCCGATCCTGTACGAGTACATCGAAAACCGGCGCGGCCCGGAGGAGATCATCGCCATGGGGCACGATGAGCAGGTGGTGCGTATGGCTTTGAAGATGGTAAACCAGAGCGAATACAAGCGCTACCAATCACCCCCGATCCTGCGGGTTTCAGATAAAGCGTTCGGCATGGGCCGGCGCCTGCCGATCGTTGCTAAATACCTGGCCTGAAGGCCAATAAAAAAGGGTGGGCTTTAAAAAGCTCACCCTTTTTTTACGCATTCTTCTGTACCCGGTCAAGGGTAATAGAATTTATGCCTGTTTTACCTTTTTGGCAGCTTTCCGCTCAAGCTTCCGGCGGTAAACGGCAATCCCAAAGCCAATCGTCATCACGACACTTCCCAGCCATAGCAGGTTGATGTAAGGGAACATGATGGCCTTCATGATGATGTAGTCCTTCACTTCCTGCTCACCTTTCGAAACGGCAACCTTAAATGCCTCCTCTTCTGGTACAATGCGCGTGAAACGGATCTTAGCTTCCAGATTTTTCACTTCTTCCCCGGGGGAATAGATCTTATTCCGCTTCAGGACCATCAGCGGGGTTACCGTCCTGCTAACAAAGTCATTGGAAACCCGGAGTTTCAGCGTGCTGGCAATCCGGTAATTGGAATACGGTACTTCAGATTCCGGCACATCCGGGTTAATACCCAGTACCTCAATCCTCAGGTCCTCATACTCAAAAACCTCACCCCGTTTGACCTTAAAGGTTCTGAAGGAATCGTACTTTGGATCAAAGTCTTCCCTTTCCTTATCAGGCACAGATTTCACGTGGGTATAGATGTCCCGGGTCAGGTAGTGCCGGGTATCCGGACTTGCGATCAGGCCCATGTTGTCATTAACCTGGGCTCTTGGCTTTAGCGTAAAGGTGCCCAGCGTATCCAGCGTTCTGGAATGGAGCCGGTGGTACCTCACCTTGTAATAGGTGTTTGGCTTGCTGGTCGAATCCCCGACATAGGTCAGCAGGTAGTTATCCATGATCTTGGGCTCAAACTTCTGAAGAAGCTTATTCTGCTGTTCGGCCTTCTTATCGAAGTTTTTGCCGTAGTCTACGCCCTGCCGGTTAAGGGAGATCACTTCCTGCTGGGAGATAGAGACCAAAGCTCCGATAATAACCAGTGCAAACCCGATGTGGCTAACAGAAGAAGCCGTAAAGCGGAAACGCCCTTTCTTAAGAAGGGGCCCCATGAAGGCAGCATTTCCAACAACCCCGAAAACAGAGGAAAACAGCAGTGTAATAAAGATGCTGTTCTGCATCCCGACCAGCCAGGCGAAGCCTGCTGTAAGAACCGCACTTGCTGAAACAATGCCGATCAGCTGCTTGGTAAAGTTCCAGCCATTGGAGTCGCGGTAACGCATGAACTGCGCAAAGCCGGTCATGATCGTAATGATCACAGCAAAGGGTAGCTGGAATTTGTTGTAGTGCTCAATCTTATCAGCTGGTGGGGCCAGATCCACGCCCGGTATCTTGCTAAGGACCGGGAAGGAGGTGACAAAGATCACATGAAAAGCGGACAGGGTCAGTACCAGGCTTCCTATGTACATCCAGAATTCGCGGGAGAGGAGTTTATCCTCTTCTTTACTTCCCGGCATTAGCTTCCACCGCCGGATGATCAGGACAGCCGCAATCAGCACAAATGTGCCGATGAATCCAAGCAGTTGCCACCCCATTCCTGCACCAGTAAAAGAGTGCACGGAGGAGTCGCCCAGCACCCCGCTCCGGGTCAGGTATGTGGCGTACAGCACAAGGATGAAGCCCAGCGTGGTAAAGAGGAAGGATGACATCAGGGCTTTGCCACGGCTACGGAAAATGACCATACTGTGCAGGCCGGCTACAATAAGGAGCCAAGGCACCAGGGCCGCATTCTCAACCGGGTCCCAGGCCCAGAAGCCGCCAAAGTTCAGGGCCTCATACGCCCAGGCACCGCCCATAAGAACACCGGCCCCCAGCACCAGCAGGGAAAAGTGCGTCCAGGGCAGGGCTTCTTTGATCCAGCCTTTGAGGCTGTTCTGCCACAGGCCGGCCATGGCGTAAGCAAACGGAACAATGGTAGAGGCAAAACCCAGAAACAGCGTGGGTGGGTGGATCACCATCCAGTAATTCTGCAGGAGTGGATTCAACCCCTGCCCGTCTGATATCATGTTCAGGTAGTTGGCATTCTGAAAGATAGGCGCATCCGGCTTAGCATTCCTTAACAGCACAAAGGGATTGCTACCAATGCTAACATCGCCAACGCTGATCCCCAACAACATGGAGCCCAGGATAACCTGCGCTACCATAATGAAGGTCATAACAGAACCTTCCCATCTGCGGGCTACGCCAATAAGGACAGCCCCCAGCACAATATGCCAGAACGACCACAGGAGGAAACTTCCCTCCTGCCCTTCCCAGAAACACGAGATCATGTATTTGGTGGGCAGGGTCTTGGATGAGTGGGACCAGACGTACTGGTACTCAAACATATGGTTGTAGATCAGGTAAAACATGGTGACCATCACCCCGATGGTGGCTAAACCATGAATCCCGAATGCCAGTCGTCCCAGATTCCGCCAGGAGTATTGCCCTTCCCTGTCCCTGGCATACATGAAGTAGGCAATCAGAGACAGGAAGGCCATGGTAAACGACAGGGTTACGAAGAAATACCCTATGTTACCCGGTAATAGCGATTCGCCTTGGTACGTCATTACTTATCCCGCTTTGCCGTCTTTTGTCCTTTGTCCATCACACGATCCTCTTTGTACTTAGAGGGGCACTTCATCAGGATCCGCTCAGCATGAAAGGTTTCTGCCCCTTGCTCCTTCATCTGACCCACCAGGACTACCCGGTCGGTCTGCTCAATATCTGCGGGCTTGGCATCGTTATACACAACCCGGCAGATATTACCCTTTTCATCCTTTACGTGAAAGGTGAACTTGTTCGGGTTCTTGCGCGGGTTGTATTTCATTGGTTTTTTATCAGCCAGCTTCCCCACCACGTGGTATTGCTCATTCGGGTAGGTTTCCGCCTGATCAAAGGTCACGTAGTTGCTGCTGTCTCCCAGTGATACCATGATGATGCCAACGGAGGCAGCTAATAAAACCAGGCCGATAATGTGTGTCTTCTTCATTGCTCTGACGATTTATCGTTTTGGGCCTCTTCTAATCGTTTCACCTTCCGGTCGACCCGGATCAGGTAAATCACTAATCCAATGAATATCAAAAGGACAACTCCTACCACCACATAAATCTTACCAGAATCGCGCAGGGCTGAGGCCGCTTCCGTACCCTGCTGAGCCATTGCTGATAAGCTAATAATACAACACAGTACTACCAGGGTAGGTTTGGCGAGGCTGGGAATGAAGGGAATTTTAGACAAGGGGCTTTGTATTTAAAGGATGTTATAGTAACCAACCCCACGGTTATCCCTCAAATTCCTCAAGATTGAAAATCCGGTATTGCAGGCGCTTCATGCGGATGCTGAGCTGAGCCAGCCAGAAGCCCAACAGCGTCCAGCCAATCACAGCCGGGTAAAAGACGAAGCGCATGTTGTAGTTCAGGTCGTAGGCATTGAAGCCAGGATTGCCACCACTGCCGGGATGAAGAGAATCTGTAAGCCGCGGCAGGATGAAGATCAGCGGGATCATGGCCGAAAATGCAAAAAGGTTAAAAACCCCGGATACCCTGGCCTTAGTCTGCGGCTCCTGAATGGCATTGCGCAGAATGAGGTAAGCAAAGTACAACAGCAACGCAATGGCTGATCCGTTCTGCTTGGGGTCATTGCTCCACCATTCACCCCACGTGAATTTGGCCCAGAGCGAACCGGTCACCATTCCGAGGATACCGAACAAGATCCCCGCGTTCACATATTCCACAGCTTTGGTATCGTCCTGTAACTGCTGGCTGTTAAGGTACTTCAGGCTGTAGGCCACGCCAACCGTAAACAGGATGATCATGGTAAACCACATCGGGACGTGAAAGTAGAAGTTGCGAATGCTCTCCTCTAACACGCCAAGGCTGGGGACTTTCCCGAGGAACCCCATGATGATCGTGTATACCAGCAGCGCAATGCCTAATCCCTTCCACCAGTGTTGCTTGAAAGCCATAGTGCCCATCACTCCTTTATTCTCGCCAAAGATACGGGAACAGCAAAAAGGAAGCAATGATCACGATCATATCAGCTGCTGCCAGCGCCAGCAAGCTATCATCTGCTGTTCCCAATCCGTTTCGAAGTATCAGTGTATTTGCCAGGTCCGTAAGCAGCGCCAGCTGCGGCAGCACCACCGGAAAGCTGAGAATCGCCATCAGGGTGGCGTTGTTCTCCGCTTTTGCCGCAATGGCAGACACCGTGGTGAAGGTCAGCGCGAAGCCGAAACTGCCTACTGCAGCAATAACGCTCCATGTGCCGAGCTGTTCGATAGGGGTTCCCAGCAGCAGCGTGAAGCCACCGAGGGTCAGCAGGCTGATGGCTAGCAGCAGCAGGCTGTTGTAGACCATCTTGGCGGCCAGAAAGTGCGCCGGACCCGCCAGGCTGTAAAAGTAGAGCATGCGCCCGCGGCTCTCCTGCATGAAGCTCTTGGCTACCGCATTGACCGAAGCAAACAGCATGGTGATCCAGAACAGGGCCGCCCAGGTCTTTGCACCCACGCTATTGAACAGGAAGTAAAGCAGAAAAACCGTTACAATGACGTACAAAAGCACCCCGTTCAGGGCGTACTTTTGCCGCCATTCCATGAGCAGTTCCTTCCGGATCAGGGCCCTGGTCAGGACCCAGTGATACCGCACCCGGGCTAACATCGGTGTTTGCTCCCTGTCATTGCCCCGCTATTGATACAGGATCTTACGGGTATGAACCTGCTCCTGGTCAGACCAGCGTATCATGTAAAGCCCTTTACCCTGTCCGATAGCTGAAAGATCAATGGTCCGGGTACCGCCTGTGAGCCTCAGGTTCCGCACAACCTGCCCCTGCGCATTCAGGATCTGCGCGGATGTTGCGCTGGCATCGGTCGGCCGCTCGAGGCGAACAGCACCGCTGGTGGGGTTAGGATAGGTCTTCAGGTTGCCGTCTGGCTGCCTGCCCGCGTCAGCAAGCCCGGTGGTGCTATCACTCGGGTCTGTGGTCTTGAACTGATCCGAGCGGTCGTACAGGACAATGTCATCGACAGCCGCCTCAACTATGCTCTGCCCATCCCGCGGCATGTTCTGCACCTGATCCATAGCTGTAAACCGGAGCCGGACCTCCCGGGCATCTTCGCCCACTTCTTCGTGGATATCGATCAGGCGCTGACGCCATGCCCGGTCGGACTCATAGGTAAAACCAACTGTTTGCCACCGGCTACTCGACCTTGCCTGGATCTCAACCCGGAAAGGATCTATACCCGGATTAAGGCCGGTGGCATTCGAGAACCAGCGGTGGTAGCCTATAACGGGCTGCTCCAGGGTGTCAATAAAATAATACGGGGAGGTTAACCTGGTTTCGCCACGATCCACATCTGCAAAGCCAGCTCCGATGGCCTCGCTGGGTGCATTGCCCGTCACTGCGCAGGAGTTTTCCGGCACGTCCGAATGGTCCTCCAGGGGTTGCACTACATTGTCAGGAACATTGGGCTGGCCTCCCTCATACGAGCCGACCGGCCGCTCGATCACCCAGGTTCCACCTTCGGCATCCCCTTCTACAGACCAGCCCTCTGCATCATTCAGGTAGTCCTGCTGCACTTTCCTAAAGCCATACAGGGTGTAATAGGGCAGCGAGCCAAGCACGTTCTCAGAAACATCACCTGGGTAGGAAGCAGTTTTATTGCCTTGCTGATCGAACAGCTCGAAGTAGTACAGCATCAGGTTGCCCGTATCAGTTTCCGGGAGCTGGGCCGTGTAAAAATCCCCGGACCCACTCTGGGTCATGGAAGTGCGCTGCCATTGCTCCTGATCACTAAGGCGGTATACCAGCCTTAGCTCGCCAACGGGGCGAATGCGGGGCCCTTCGAGTTCCGCCGAGAAAGTGGCAGGCTTGCCGGCTTCCCGAAAGACTTTAGCCTGGTGGGAGAAGGACAGGTTACCCAGTAACGTAATGCCGTGCTTAGCAAAAGCCCGGGTGATGGCACGCCCGTCCGGGGTTCCGTTGTTCAGGTTGTTGTCATCGTCATTGGCTGTTAGCACATCAATCAGGATATCGCGGTAAAGCTGCCCCTCATTGCCACGTACCGCATCGGGTAGGCTGTAATAAGTGGCAGCCAGCAACTCGTTCATTTGCTCGAGGGAATCCAGGTTCTTGCGCATCTGCCAGAACGCACCAGCCAGGATTTCCCCGTCCGCATGCACCTCGCCTGTCAGGTCTTCCGGATAGACCTTCGGATTCCGATCGTACCGGCGGATAAAGTCCCGGCGGCCTCCGAGGCTGGCGCCTTTGCCCACAACAGGGTCATCCGTAATGCTCATGGCCCAGAGATCAGAAAAAGCCTCCTGCATGGCCCCGTTCGGGTCATCGCCACCCTGGTCCCTGTAAAAGATGTTGCTAATGGCATGCCCGTATTCGTGGTACACAATATCGTTAACCTTAGCAAAGCTCGGGCAGGTGCTGTTGTCTGCGAAGTAGTTCATGGATTCCTGTCCGGGCCGGTAATAGGCGTTGCAACCATCAATTCTTGGGTTTTCAACATCCGTATTAACGGTAAGTGGCCGGTCCAGGCCGGTATAGTCAGGCATGAGGGCCTTCATCTGGTCATGGGCTATATTGGTATGGTAGTAAGCTGAGCGCTGATCGAGCGCAGCGGCCTGATCAAAAGAGATGGTGTTCTGGTTGCTGGTATCCAGGGTCGTTTGCACCTGGGGTGGCTGTTTCCCCTCATCCTGTACGCTGGCATACCGGCCTTCGAGGCTCAGCGTAGCCCGGGCCCCGTCCGGTGCTTCCAGCGACAAGGTGCCGGAGCTATCCGTGTAGAATTGCTGACCATCCACCTGAACGCTCAGGTAGCGGAGGTTAAGGCTTGTATCGCCTTTATCAGGGTATTGATCCACGACCGTTCCCTCTACCGGTGTTTCTTCGAAGTCAGCTCGGTGAATGCGGTTCTGGCGGTAAAGCACCTCGCCCGTAGTGGCGTCCACAAGTGTCTGAAAGTGAAAGGGTAGCCCCGTTTCCGTACTATTCCCCTTTACTACCACTTCCTTAGCCAGGCGAAAATCTCCATTCGTGGGCACAACTTTTTCCTGATCAGTGACAGCCGTTGTTGAGACGTTAGCCTTCAGGTCAGCGGTGGCGGCCTGTACAGCTGCTTTGTCCGATAGCTTCTCAGCTGGTACTGCTGAAATGGCTGGGTAGTAATCGAGGCTGAACTGGGTAAGCTCGCCATCCGGGGTGAAGCGTAGATTCACACCACTGGTAAAGACCGGCTTCCCCTGGTACTCCTGCTGATAGGTAACGTATTGGAAATTCGGCCCCTGCCGGGTATTGGTTAGCTTCAGCTGTTTTTTGTTCAGGTTAAACGGAGCCAGCACCTGAGCAAGGGCATTCCGGGCTTTGGCCTTCAGGGCGTTGCCCTCAACGGCAATGGGCGCTCCATAAGCCCGGTGCGGCATGCCGGTCTGCTCGTTAAACCAGGCCCGCCATCCCGGGTGGTCGTCTTTGAAGGCCTGCCAGGCCTGCTGATCGCGAAGTTCCTGTTGCTTAGCAGGGCTTCCTTGATTGAGCCCTTGTTGCTCAATCGATACTTCAGGAGCCTGCGGTGATACCGC
>CAYYUA010000020.1:0-12590 GCA_964474835.1 uncultured Sphingobacteriales bacterium | reverse complement strand
CACAGGAGGCCTGTTTATTCTTCCTGTTTCATCTGCAGGCGCAGCTCGGTCATTTTTTTCTTGGTGTATTCCGGGAAGTCGCCCTGCATCATCCAGCTGTAGTACGAGGGATCCTGCTTCAGCACTTCCTTAACAGGCTTACCCTTGTGCTTACCGAAGTTAAAAACCGGCTCTTTGCGGTTGTTGTAGGCCAGGCGACCGGCCAGGTCCACAAAGCGGCTTTTCGGGTCTCCGATAAACTCAGCCAGGGACTTCACATCGTTCTCAAGCTCTTCGTACTGCTCAACCTGCGCTTTCAGCACCTCGTGGGTGGCAATGGTATCGGCCTCAGCCGAGTGCGCATCCTCAAGGGTCTTGTTGCAGTAAAACCGGTAGGCTGCCTCCAGGGTGCGCTTTTCCATCAGGTGAAAAATACGCTGAACGTCCACCACCTTTCGCTTGGTCAGGTCAAAATCCACACCGGCCCGGATAAACTCCTCCATGAGCATCGGCAGGTCGAACCGCAGCAGGTTAAAGCCGGCCATATCGCCATTGCCGATGAACTGCTCCACCTCCCGCGCAATATTGCGGAATGGCGGATGAGCCTCGGCCTCGGCCTGGGTTATTCCGTGCACCTTGTAAGCTTCATCCGAAATGGTAGCCTCCGGATTGACCCGCCAGGTACGCTTGTGCTCAGTATGGTCCGGTTCCACGCGCAGGAAGGATACCTCCACGATGCGATCACTGGCGATATTCAGCCCAGTGGCTTCAATATCGAAGTAAACTAAAGGCTTACTCAGGTTAAGGGTCATGCGTCTATTTTTCTTAACCGACAAAGATAGCCATTCAACGGCTTTTGCCCTTCGCCCCGGTCCCGGCTCAGCCACCGGGCCGGGTTACCCTTCCCGCCAGCGCTTGTAGGTGTTGATCAGACCGTTGGTGGAGGCATCATGCTGCCGTGTGGCGCCTGATTGCTGAAGCTCGGGCAGGATTTCCTTAGCCAGGGATTTCCCCAGTTCCACACCCCATTGGTCAAAGCTGTTAATGTTGTACAGATAACCCAGTATAGCCGTCTTATGCTCGTACAACGCCACGAGGCTGCCCAGGGTATGCGGGGTTAACTTTTCGTACAGCAGGGTATTGGAAGGCCGGTTCCCGGTAAAGACCCGGAAGGGCGCCTGCTGCTGTATGGTCGCTTCGTCCGCTCCGGATTCCCGCATCTCGCGGACCACTTCTTCGTAGGATTTTCCGTGCATCAGGGCTTCGGGCTGTGCAAAGACATTGGCCATCAGTTTCTGGTGGTGCCCCGCTACCTCATATGCTGGCCTGACCGGCGCCAAGAAGTCGCAGGGAATGAGCTGGGTGCCCTGATGAAGCAACTGAAAGAAGGAGTGCTGGACGTTGGTCCCGGCCCCGCCGAAGATCAGCGGCTGCGTGTGGTAATTGACCAGCTGCCCTTGCCGGTCCACCTGCTTGCCATTACTCTCCATCATGAGCTGCTGGAGATGAGCGGGCAGCTGAGCCAGAAGCGCATCATAGGGCAGGATGGCCTCAGCCGTGGCCTGCCAGAACTGACCGTACCAGAAGCTCAGCAAGGCCAGAACAGCCGGCATACTGGCCTCAAAAGATGCCTGCCGCGTGTGCTGATCCATTTCCCGGGCGCCCTCGAGGAACTGCCGGAACTGGTCATACCCGGCCAGGGCCACCACCGGCAGGCCCACAGTGGACCAAACGGAGAAGCGCCCTCCTACCCAATCAGCAAAGGGGTAGACCTGCTGAGCGGCAATGCCGAATTCCTGAGCTGCTTCCACATTGGTAGAAATGGCCACAAAATGCTGCTGAATCGCGTCTGCTGTTCCCCCGTTCCGGAAAAACCACTCCCGGGCGCTATGGGCATTGGTCAGGGTTTCCTGCGTAGTAAAGGATTTGGAAGCGATCAGGAACAGGGTGGTTTCCGGATCCAGCCCGGCTAAGGTCTGCTGAAGGGCTGTGCCCTCGACATTGGCCACGAAGTGCACCTGAACACCGGGCTGACGGTAGGGCTCCAGGGCCGAAGCCACCATCTCAGGCCCAAGGTGCGAGCCCCCGATGCCGATGTGCACCACATCGCTGATCGGCTTACCCGTGTAGCCGGTCCACTGGCCTGTGTGCAGTTGCTCACTAAACTGCCGGAGCTGCTCCAGGCCCGACTGAACTGACTGCATTACCGCACTATCAGCCAGTGCAGCGCCTTCCGGGTCCCGCAGGGCTGTGTGAAGCGCTGCCCGTTCCTCTGTCTGGTTGACCGGCTCGCCTTTGAACTGAGCCTCCAGGGCCTTGTCCACCTCGAGTTCCCGCGCCAGGGCTGTGAGGGCCTTCAGGGCTTCCCGGTCGATATGGTTTTTGCTGTAATCCAGCAACAGCGGGCCCACTTGTAGCGAGAATTGCTCGAACCGCTGCGGCCCCTCGCTTTCAAACAAGGCAGGAAGGGTCGTCTGCTGCAGGCGGCTGGCAGCTTCGCGGACTGCCTGTATGGCGGCTGTTTGGTACGGGCTTGTCTGAAACATAGCATTTTATTATTGACAAATCTGGTCAAAGGTATAAAACAGTGTGCGCTGGCTTACCAGGTATATCACAGGTTTTTTTAAGCCAACTGGTTAACGAAGCGTTAATCTAGCTGCTTAAAGCTTATATTTGCTGCTCAGCACTGCATGCTTAAGTATCCTTCTGGACGATGTTTCCAGGAGATCAGCCCCGATTCTAACCAGCAAAAACCCTTTTTAAGTATGAAGACTGCAGCGGAGCATCAGTTTGAAGGCCAGACGGCCCTGATCCGGGTTGATTTCAATGTAAAACTGGACGAGCATTACCGGGTTATTGATGACGCGCGGATCAAGGCTGCCCTGCCCACGATCCAGCGGGTACTGGATGATGGCGGCTCTGTGGTTCTGATGTCCCACATGGGCCGGCCCAAAGGCAGGTTTCAGGAATCCTCATCTTTCCGGCATCTCGTGCCGCATCTGGAAAGCCTGCTAAGGCGGTCCGTCACTTTCCAGGCGGACATAACCAGTGACCACGCCCTGGCGCAAACCAAAGCGCTGAGAGCAGGCGATGTGATGCTCCTGGAGAACCTGCGCTTTCACCCCGAGGAAAAGCAGAACGATGACCAGCTGGCCCGGACGCTCGCCCGCCTGGGTGATGTGTATATCAATGATGCTTTTGGCACTGCTCACCGAAGCGATGCCTCCACCTCAGCAGTTGCTACTTACTTCCCTGCCCACAAGCGCATGCTGGGCTCCCTAATGACTTCAGAGCTATCGAACGCGGACAAGGTAGCCAAACACCCGGATCATCCCTACACGGCTGTGATCGGTGGGTCCAAGGTTTCGGATAAGATCCAGCTGATCCGCTCCCTGATGCAGAAAGCCGACAACATCATTATTGGCGGTGGAATGACCTACACCTTTCTCAAGGCTCAGGGCTACAACATCGGAGCCTCCATGCTGGAAAGCGAGTACCTGGAGCTGGCCAAATCCCTGATGACCGAAGCTTCACAGCGGGGCGTCACCCTGTATCTGCCGGAGGATTCCATTGCCTGCGAAGCGATCTCCAGCGAAGCCGCCAAGCAGGTAACAGCCGGTGTGGATGTGCCGGAAAAACTAATGGGAGCCGACATCGGCCCGAAGACCATCGAAAAGTACAGCGGGGTTATCAAAGCAAGCAGGACTGTTTTCTGGAATGGGCCGGTCGGGGTTTTTGAAGTAGAGGGCCTCCAGGAGGGAACCTACCGCCTGGCCCTGGCCGTCTCGGATGCTACCCAGAACGGGGCCTTCTCCCTGATCGGGGGCGGTGACACGGCTACGGCTTTTGAACAATTCAACCTGACCAACCGCGCTTCCTTTATTTCCACCGGGGGCGGGGCTCTGCTGACTTACATTGCCGGGGAGCCCTTACCGGCCGTAGAGGCTACCGAAGCTTCTGATTGATGTTGTGAAGGCCTGCTGACCACCCGGAGATCAGCAGGCCTTGCTAATTATTCCGGATCTTGGAAAGCAGCCGCAGCATTTCAATGTAAAGCCAGATCAGGGTTACCATCAGCCCAAAGCCGGCAAACCATTCCATGTATTTAGGGGCCTGCTGCTCAGCCCCCTCATTGATGAACTCAAAGTCCAGCAGCAGATTCATGGCGGCTATGCCGACCACTACCAGGCTAAAGCCAATGCCGATGGGGCCACTACCGTGGATGTAAGGCACTGATCCGCCAAACAGGTTAAACACCATCGATACCAGGTATACCACCGCCACACTGCCAGTGGCGATCATGATGCCCGAGCGGAGCTTCTGGGTGACCTGTATCCAGCCGAACAGATAGGCCGTCAGCAGGAAAAAGAGCGTTCCGAATGTGAGGCCTACAGCCTGTACTGTGATCCCCTGAAACTGGCTTTCGTAGATGCCGGAAATGGCTCCCAGGAACAAGCCCTGCAGGAAGGTGTAAAGGGGAGCGGTGTAGGGCGACCACTCCTTCTTGAAAATGGTGACCAGCGCCACCACAAAGCCGCCTATGCCACCGCCCAGCATGTAGGCGCTGACGTTGGCCCCGGTCCCTACCAGGTTCCAGGTGTAAAAAGCCGGGAACAGCATTACCACGAACAGGAACAGCGTGCGCCAGACGGTGCCATCCACTGTCATTGCCTCCTGCCCGGCAACGGCTGAATCCTGCTTGCCCGCTTCTTTGCCAAAAGCTTCCCCACTCAAAGCCGGGTTAGCAGTTCTTCCGATACGCGCCATAACTATCCTCGTTTAAACAGGTTGAAGGGGGTTTAAGCATTTCACAAGAAAGCTGGCGTACATTAGGGGAAAACCAAATTCACCCCATTGTTAAGTTAAAAACCGGAAAAAACACTTCAAGGATATCCTAATGAGGCAAGCTGTAATGAAGCGGTATTTTAGTGCTGCTTAAATAAAAAAAAGCTGTATCACCTGGCTCGTTGCGAGCAGTGATACAGCTTATGGGCTTAGTAATAATAGCTACTAATCTGCTTGCCCTTGAATCAACACTTTCTTGGTAATGTCGCGGCCATTCACCTTAAAAACGTAAGTACCGGGCTTAATACCTGATAAAGAATAGGTTTCCTGCTGCCCCGGTGTTAAATTAAAATTGTGGACTACTTGTCCCTGCATATTGTAAAGTTTCCCTGTTACAGCATTTTTACCTTGCCACCTAATTTGAAGCCTGCCATCCGAAGGATTGGGATATAGGGCCAGGCCTTGTTGCCGGGACTTAACCTTTGCTTTTCCGGTGGTTGAGGAAGTGGTATCGGTTACCTTATACCGGAAAACATCCCCTCTATTTTTTGTGAGAGCAAGGGCAAGCTTTTCGTCTCCCTTTTGCGTATAAACTACTTCCATATCAGAAGCAGGTTTAGCTGATGCAACCGAATCTCTTATCCACGTTTCACCGCCATCAGTGGTACGCAGCGTATTTTTTTCCCACTCACCCAATGCCAATCCTTCTTTTTTGTTGATAAAATCAATTTCCAAAATTCCGTTGTTTGGCGTTGGAAGCAGTGTGTTCAGGATTAAATCCCAAGACCGGCCGCCATCCGTGGTTTTGAATATCTTACCGGTATCACGGCCATCCCTTCCCCTTCGAAATCGACCACCCACATAACCTGTTTCAGGTCCGGTAAACTCAATAGAATGCCTCCACCCGTTAGCTTTATCCGGCATTTCCGAATAAGCTTGCCATGTTTTTCCACCATCGGTACTGATTCTTGTTTTAGCATCTCCATTGAATTTAGGGAATAATGAAATTTTATCAGGGGTTCGCATGACAACCTGGTAAACTCCTAATTTACTTTTGTCAACTTTCAAGTGTTTTTCTTCCCAGGTTTTGCCCCCGTCATGCGTTATGTACACGTAAGTATGGTCCTTTAGCGAAAATTCATCATGCGTGGTGAAAGCCCAGTGTTTTTCATCATACATGCTGATGTTAATAGCATCCTCGCCCTTAATGATACCACCATTTGCTTCATGCTGAACCTCTTGAAAATTATCACCGCCATCCGTTGAATACAAAAAGGCCGGGCGCTTAAAGTTTTTATTTACTAACATCCCTACTACATCTTCCTCAGGATGGGCAATACCTTCACCACTAATATCTGAGTTACTATTTTTATAAATGTAATCCCAGGATTCACCTCGGTCGGAAAATTTCAAGACCGCCAAATGCTCTTGGCTATCAATTGTTATCCCTCTCAGAGCAGTTATGCTATTGGGGCCGGCAGCAGCCACGGTTCTCTGAGGCCGGTTTCTCCTAGCACCGAAGGTAGTCCCGATTTTATCATCGACAATTTTTACCCAGTGGCCCTTTTGGTTAACCGGGAAATCGGTACCTTGTGAAAAGCTTGGAAAAGGCGTGCATAATATAAGTGTTCCAATTAAAAGCTGCGTTTTTAAACTTTTTATTGTCAAAATCATAAGTAACTCATTTTTATTTAACAGATAATTTATGGACATACTAAATCACAACCTTCTTCGCCATCGCAGTCGCCACTTCCTATCGTACTTTGTTTTTCAATTGACAGGTTCCCACACGGGTCAGCACATACCTCGTATCGCGTTAAGCAACAAGCATCAATAGGCTCACATGGTACAAAGAATATATTACCACTCTCTACATCAATATATTGCCAACAAGAACCTTGGGATACCCGCCAGCTTGAATTGCAATTCCCATTTGAAGGAAGGCCGAAACTCGGCACATCTTCGACAATCAATTTTCTGTGCAATGCTTCTATGGCTGCTGACTGGTTTTCAATACCGAAGGGGCAGCCTCCTCCGTTAACCACTTCTACTTTAAGAATCTGAAGGTCTTTAAAATTTGAGGGACAGGCCGTTCTCTTAACAAAGGTAACTTTTACTTCACAATCAACTTGCATCCCTTGGTATGTCCAATCGTCAAGTACAACTGTTTGTTCCGGCCCCCATTGGCTGTTGGGACAATCGGGCACACAAGGGTCGGGAGTTGGGACTTGGACTTGTGCATGAATAAACAAGTTTGGCATAAAAGCCAGTAAAGCTACCAGAAAAGCACCTTTAAGTGGTCGTAAGTTTTTTAAGCTTGTTAAGATACCCATAGTTTTAAACTTTTGGTTTTCACTATTAAGTTGCATTTGATCCCAAAATTTGACATAACCTTGAGGTTGTCCAGTGTGGGCGGGGCTTTCCTGCTATAACCTTTACCCCGATTGTTCGTCATTTTCTGGTTTAGGTTGTTTTAACGCTTATTGCCATGCATTAGGGGAAAACCAAATTTTCCCATTGTTTAATTAAAAACGGGAAAAAACACTTCAAGGATATCCTAATGAGGCAAGCTGTAATGAAGCGGTATTTTAGTGCTGCTTAAATAAAAAAAAGCTGTATCACCTGGCTCGTTGCGAGCAGTGATACAGCTTATGGGCTTAGTAATAATAGCTACTAATCTGCTTGCCCTTGAATCAACACTTTCTTGGTAATGTCGCGGCCATTCACCTTAAAAACGTAAGTACCGGGCTTAATACCTGATAAAGAATAGGTTTCCTGCTGCCCCGGTGTTAAATTAAAATTGTGGACTACTTGTCCCTGCATATTGTAAAGCTTCCCCGTTACAGCATTTTTACCTTGCCACCTAATTTGAAGCCTACCATCCGAGGGATTGGGATAAAGGGCCAGGCCTTGTTCCCGGGACTTAATCCTTTCTTTTCCGGTGGTTGAGGAAGTGGTATCGGTTACCTTAAACCGGAAAACATCCCCTCTACCTTTTACGAGAGCAAGGGCAAGCTTTTCGCCTCCCTTTTGCGTATAAACTAATTCCAGGCCACTAGCAGATTTATCTGATACAACCGAATCTCTTATCCACGTTTCACCGCCATCAGTGGTACGCAGCGTATTTTTTTCCCACTCACCCAATGCCAATCCTTCTTTTTTGTTGATAAAATCAATTTCCAAAATTCCGTTGTTTGGCGTTGGAAGCAGTGTGTTCAGGATTAAATCCCAAGACCGGCCGCCATCCGTGGTTTTGAATATCTTACCGGTATCACGGCCATCCCTTCCCCTTCGAAATCGACCACCCACATAACCTGTTTCAGGTCCGGTAAACTCAATAGAATGCCTCCACCCGTTAGCTTTATCCGGCATTTCCGAATAAGCTTGCCATGTTTTTCCACCATCGGTACTGATTCTTGTTTTAGCATCTCCATTGAATTTAGGGAATAATGAAATTTTATCAGGGGTTCGCATGACAACCTGGTAAACTCCTAATTTACTTTTGTCAACTTTCAAGTGTTTTTCTTCCCAGGTTTTGCCCCCGTCATGCGTAATGTATACATAGGTGTGGTCTTTAAGGGAAAATTCATCATGGGTGGTGAAAGCCCAATGTTTAGCATCGTACATACTCACATTTATAGCTTCGTCTCCTTTTATCTTGCCACCACCAACTTGATGTTCAAGGGAGTTAATGGTTCTGCCTCCGTCTGTGGTATATTTAAACATTGGTCTGGGGGTTCTACCATAACCCTTTCGCATTAGCCATCCGGTAACATTTTCTGTGGGATGACCTATATCATACCCTAAAGCCCAATCATTGGTATCTTTGTAAAGGGTTTGCCAGGTGTCACCTTTATCCGTGGATTTTAAAATTGTAAAAAAGGACTCTCCTTCAGCTCGATGATAAGGAGCATTTCCCGCTTTTGACCTTCTCATAGCCACTACACTGTTTGGTCCGGCTGCAACAATTCCTTTATTACCATTTCCCCGATAACTTATGCCAAGCCCTTCATTAATTTTTTCCCAATATCCTTTTTGATTAACTTGCCAGCTATTACCCTGTGTAAACCCGTATATAGGAATTAAAAATATAAAAAATAATGGAAATAAATGCCTAATCACCTTATATATTTGGAATTTCATAGCTCTAAGTATTTTTGTTTCACAGTTCTTTATTCACAGACAAAGTCACAGGCTTCACTGGCACAATTGCCCGAGCCTTGAACTCCTGTCTTTTCAACGGTTAAGTTTCCACAATCATTTCTGCATACTTCATAACTTGTAAGGCAGCACCTGTCATCACTGGCATCACAGGGTTCAAACCCACCTTCTACATTACTCCAGCAAGAGCCATTTGTAACTCGCTAGTTTGAGTTACAATTTCCTGGGCTAGGTAGGCCGAAACCTGCGACATCTTCAAGGATCAATTTTTTGTGCAATACTTCAATTGCTGCTGTTTGATTATTCACACCAAAGGGACAACCTTGCACCATTGATAATATTTACATCGGTAATCTGAAGGTCATTGAAAGTACCACAAGCCTTTCTGGACCAATAAGTCACTTCCACTTCACACTCTATCTGTATCCCATTGTGAAACCAATCATCCAAAACAACTGTATTCGGCCCGTTCCAACTACTACCTTGGCAATCCGGGGTACATGGGGAAGTTTGAGCATGTGTAAACAAGTTTGGCATAAAAGCCAGTACAACTACCAGAACAGCACCTTTAAGTGGTCGTGAGTTTTTTAAGCTTGTTAAGATACCAATGGTTTTAAAATTTTTTGGTTTTCACTATTAAGTTGCATTTGACCCCAAAATTTGACATAACCTTGAGGTTGTCCAGTGTGGGCGGGGCTTTCCTGCTATAACCTTTACCCCGATTATTCGTCATTTTCTGGTATATGTTGCTTTAACTCATGGTAAATATCGGCTAATGCCCTCTCTTTTCTTTTCATAAGCGTAGCATATTTGATATTCAGGCGCTTAGCCAATACACCCGGCTTTTCCCCGTTTAAATAAATGGCTTCTACCAATTGACCGTCTTTATGATTTCGTACCGCCTCCAGCACCTTTTCTATAGCTACTGATTTTAATTGTTCTACCCCCTCCTTGTCTTCCACTTCCGGGTAATATTGGTAAAGAACTTCCTGTTGCTTTTTACGGTACAACATTAAAAAACGGTTATATATAGTCCCTCTTAAATAATTTCTACATTGGTCATCATTTTTCAATCCAAACCCTTTTGCTAAGTATACTTCTAAAGCCTCTTGTACCAAATCCTCAGCTTGTTCATAATTTTTTATTAAATAAACAGCATATTTTAACAGCCGCTCCCTTACTGGATTCATTTCCAAAGGGGCGCCATTATAAGAGCTATTTTTTTCAAAAGGAGGTGCCATTAAAAGTTACTTATACTAACTGAAATAAATGAGGAAACGGTGGCCTTTTGATTGAAGGATTTTACATTAAGTACTGGCTTCTTTAAAAAGTATGGCTAAAATGGTAATATCAGAGTTATTTTAAAACAGCAAATTAGCTGAAAGCGTTCCCCGAAGTTTTTTAGAAATGGAAAAATGAACGCACGCCAACACGAGGCTATATGCCATACAGGGTTAAGAAGCCATTTGAGCGGTTGGAAATTTTTCCTACCTATCGTAGCCGGTTGATAGTTAATTACTTTGGAACCTGTACGGCATGTAGCCGGAAACGATGAGACCCTGCCCATCCGGGCTCATAGCACCTGCAAGCTTAACAAAAGCAGCTAAGCGGGTCGGTGTAAGGCCTTGGCAGCCCTTACCGGCTGCGCTGCCGCTTTCGCAGTACTTTGTTATAATACAAGGTATAGCACTGATCCAGCTTACTGGTGACCTCATAGTAATTGGCCTCCCGGTAATTACGGTCAAAGTTGCAGTACTGCAGGAAATTGCGTAGGGCTTCTCCCTTAAGGCCGAACTCCGACTCGATATAGGCCCGGTAAGGGCTTTGAGACAGGTATTCGATATTGCGTTTGTTCTTTTTCAGGCGTTTGAGCTCAGCCCGCCTTTCCGCCTTGTTGTTAAACGCATTGTAAATAGAAGATGCAGCTCCGCGGATGTTGTACCCAAAGCCCTCTGTCACGCGCTGCTCATTGGCCAGTTGCTGTGCCTGGTCTTCCGACATGGAAAGGTCCACATCCAGGGTGCGCTCATTGTTACCTTCGATGACCACTTCCCGTATGCCATAGGTCTGCTGGCTCAGGTAAATCGTTGTCTTAAAGGCCTTGCTGGTAAAACTATCCGGCGGATCGAATACCGTTCGCCCGTAGCCCACAGCTGACAGGATGAAGGAGTCGGCTGGTGAGGCCAGCCGGAGGCGGAAGCGCCCGTCCTGATCAGTAGCGGTTCCCTGCGCATCACTGAAGCGGATCAGGTTGACGTTGGGAATGGCTGACGAGTCAAACGCCTTTTTCACCTGCCCTTTGACGATAGCTCCGCCACTGCTGTCCTGGGCCTGTACAGGAGCTGATCCGGCCATCAGCCCCAATAAGCCTGCTAGCGGGAACACAGGAAATGCGATGGATCGCAATAAGCGTTTAGCGCTCAGAATAATAGGGCTTTTGAAGCTGGGCAAGGTAATGAAAGTCTGTTCCGTAGTAGGGGCATTTAGCGTGAAAGCCCTGCTCCTCAGCATAAGCCCGGAGCGTAGGCCAGTCCACAAACAGCCACTCAAAAGGCATTCCTAAGGTATCGGCATATTCCAGCTGATAGGTAATCGTGCCATAATACGTCCCCGCTTCATCAATTGGCGGATCAGTAAGGGCTGGCCCTAACAGCGGCCTGAGGTCTGTCGAGTCCAGCCAAAGACTCCCGCCCCTGCTAAGCATCGGGTACAGCCGGCTGAGCAAAGCCTGCAACCCCTCGAGGTTACCACTCAGCCCAATGCCGTTCATCAGGAGCAATATGGTATCAAATGATTGCCGGGGGCGCCACTGAAAGATATCAGCCTGAATGGCTTCGTGGAGCGGTAGCTGTTGCAGAACCTGATAAGCGCCATCAGCCTGATCGAGGGCCGTAACGGTATAGCCCTGTTCCATCAGCCACAGGCTGTGCACGCCTGCGCCTGCCCCGATATCCAGTACGGCACCCTTGGCCATCTGCAGGGCCAATTGCTCAGGCCGGGGCATCTGCTCAAAGGAGCGGAACAGGTAAGCCGGCATGATGACCTCCGGCTCAGCTGCATCGGAGTACACCTGGATCGGTGCGTTAGCCTGCCGGAGGTAGTAGCGCTGGATAGCCAGGCCCATGGGATCTGTGGTCCCTGTTGTCATTCCTGCGGTCATCCTTTGGGCAGGTGTTCCACTTTAGCAGCCATGATGAAGTCATTAGCCGAGAGCCCGCCTATGGCATGGGTGGTCAGCACTACCGTACACTGGCCGGGCTTGATCGTCATGGTGGGATGGTGCCCTTCCTCCTCAGCCACGCGTGCTACTTCGTTGGCAAAGGTCATGGTGGCCTGGAAGTCAGAGAGTTTGAACGGATACCGGAGCTTACGCCCCTCACGCACCTCCCAGTCGTAGGTTAGCTGCCCCTGGTACTGGTCAATGGCCTCCTGACTTAAGGTCGGGGTTCCGCCATGACAGGCTTCGCAGTGCTGCTGTGCCAGGTTGGTGCTCATAGCCCTTGCTTTTTTTTCCGTGCAGTGCTGAACTGAGGCAACTTTGAAGGTTCAAAGGTAAATGATTACTTTCGCAGTTCTCTTTTCAAAAAAATGGCGAGATAGCTCAGTTGGTCAGAGCGCAGCACTCATAATGCTGAGGTCGAGGGTTCAAGTCCCTCTCTCGCTAC
>CAYYUA010000019.1:26832-47368 GCA_964474835.1 uncultured Sphingobacteriales bacterium | reverse complement strand
CTGAAACAGCGCCTCCCGGCTCACCTGGCAGCCGGACTCCCAGAACTGCAGCAGCTCCTGCTTCCGCGTGCGTACGTAGGGCTTTTCGGTGGTAAAGACCGCTACATCGCCATCCCGCAGCAGGGTGCTGGCATCCTCAGCCAGCCGGGCTACCACGTCTGCATCGGTGAGGTCGATGGCCGGGGCTGCGCTCTTTACCTGCAGGCCGGCTATCTGCAGTTCGTCCTCCGCAAAATAGAAAACGGTCAGCTCGCGGGGCTTGCGCTGTTCCAGGCAGGTGACCTTGCCCAGCACGTCCTCGAACACAATATCGCTGAACTGATCGAGCAGCTGCGCTACCCGGTCCGGGTCGTTCTGCTTCAGGTGCTCCCAGTCTTCCGGCTGGAGGTGATGGGTGGCTAAAAAGCGCTTGAATTCAGGCTCCAGCTGCTGGAATTCATCCAGCGTTAACCGGCGGTATTGCATAGGGTTTGTTCAGGCTTGTTGAGCGGCTTCAGGGGCTGGCTTGTCTTCCAGGATCCGGATTTTATCAGTGTTCAGGTTGATCGAGACAGGCTGACCCAGCGTCACGCTCACGTCATTGCTGGAGCGGATCAGCAGCTCCAGCGTCCTGACGCAGGCCAGCACCTGGATGTGCGAGCCGTAGTAGGAAACGTTCAGCACCTGCGCGCGGTACTCTTCGCGGGCATTCTGGCACAGGTGAATATCCTCCGGCCGGATCAGCAGCCGGGCTGCGGTGCCGGGCTCCTGCTCATGGGCCATCCGGATAAAGCCGGCTTCGGTATGAAAACCATCCCTGGCCGCCTCAGCCGGCACTACGTTTACCTTCCCGAAGAAGTTGGCCACATACACACTGGTCGGGCTCTGGTAGATGGTCTGCGGATCCGCTATCTGGTGGATCACCCCGCTTTTCAGCACAGCAATGCGATCAGCCGTGGAGAGGGCATCTTCGGTATCGTGGGTGACGAAAACGGCCGTGGTGCGGGTCTGCTTCAGGATGGTGCGGATATCCTCGCGCACCTGGTCTTTCATGATGTCATCGAGGTTGCTGAAGGGCTCGTCCAGCAGCACAATGCTGGGGGAGGGCGCCAGGGCGCGCGCCAGGGCGGTGCGCTGCTGCTCCCCGCCCGAGAGCTCGTAGGGGTATTTGTTCTCGCAGGGCTGCAGGTTCACCAGCCGCAGCACCTCCCGCGCGCGGTCGCGCTTCTCCTTCCGGCTGTGATCGGTCAGGCCGTAGATGATGTTCTCGAACACCGTCAGATGCGGGAACAGTGCGTAATCCTGAAACACCATCCCGATCTGCCGCTTTTCCGGTGGCAGGGCCGAGCGGGCATCAGCCACTTGGTTCCCGTTGATGCTGATCCGGCCCTCATCGGGTTGCTCCAGACCGCAGATCAGGCGCAGCAGGGTGGTCTTACCGCTGCCGCTCTCGCCTACCAGCGCCAGGATCTCTCCGGGTTGCACATCCAGGTTGACGCCCTCTACGGCATAGCCTTCGGTCAGGCCGTACTGCTTCGCAAGGGCTTGGGTGGTTAGGATCGACATGGCTATTCATTTGCTATCAAGCGGTTCAACAACACAATCGGCACCAGGCCGGTCAGCACGATGATCAGCGCTGAATTGGCACTCTGCGCCACCAGCTCATCCCCGGCCAGCTGGTAGGTCTTGGTGGCCAGCGTGTTAAAGTCGAATGGCCGCAGGATCAGCGTCAGCGGCAGTTCCTTCAGCACATCCACAAACACCAGCAGGCCGGCACTCAGCAGTGCCTTTTTGATCAGCGGCAGGTTTACCCGGAAGAAGGTGCGCAGCGGGCCGATGCCCAGCATGCGGGACCCCTCGTCCAGGCTGCCCCCGATCTGCTGAAAGCCCCCTTCCACGGAATTGTAGGCCACCGCCAGGAAGCGCACGACATAGGCATACAACAGAGCCGTGACAGAGCTTGTCAGCACCAGGCCGGGATTGCTGTTGAAGTACTGGCCAATGCTGATGATCACTTCCTGATCAATAAAGAGCAGTGGCACCAGCACACCCACCGCTATAACAGCTCCCGGAATGGAATACCCCAGCACTGCCAGCCGGCTGAGCTTCTGTAGCAGGTGGTTCTGGTTGACCCGCACCGCATAGATCAGCAGGGTGGCCACCACCACGCACAGGAAGGAAGCTGCTACTGCAAGCACAAAGCTATTCCCCACCAGGTTCCAGAAGTCCGGGTCCACCACCTTGTAAGCCGTGTCAATGCTCCAGCTGACCAGTTGCAGCACGGGCAGGGCGAAGCCCAGGGCAAAGGGGAGCAGGCAGTTCAGGAAGGCCAGCACCTGCTGGGTCCGCGTCAGCTTGTACAGGTACAGGGGCCGGCTGGTCTGCCGTCCGCTGTCGTAGGCCGCACGGCCCCGCTGCAGGCGCTCCAGGATGATCAGCAGGAAAACAAAGCCCATCAGCATGCTGGAGAGGTAGGCCGCGGCCTGCACATCGCCCAGCGAGAACCACGCCCGGAAGATGCCCGTGGTAAAGGTGGAAATGCCGAAGTACTGCACAGCCCCGTAATCGTTCAGCACTTCCATGATGACCAGGCTCACGCCCCCGACTATAGCCGGGCGGTTGTTCGGCAGGGCTACGCGGAAGAAGGTGCGCAGCGCTGAGCTGCCCAGCACATTGCTGCTCTCCACCAGGTTGCGCGATTGGTTCATAAAGCCTGTGCGGGCAATGGCATAGACGTACGGGTACAGCACCAGCGCCATCACTACGATCAGACCCGGCAGGTTCATGATGTTCAGCCAGCCGGGATCGAAGTCCACCTCCAGCGTGTCGCGCAGGAAGACCTGTATCGGGCCGGTATAGTCAAAAATGCCCACATAGGTGTAGGCCGCGATGTAGGTGGGAATGGCAAGGGGAAGCAGCAGGCCGCCGGCAAACCACTTTCGCCCCGGAAAATCACAAGTGCTGACCACCCAGGCGGTGGAGAGCCCGAACAGCAGGCTGAGGAAGCCAACACCCAGAACCAGGAGCAGGGAATTGGTGATGTAATCCGTCAGCACAGTGCCGGCCAGGTGCTGCCAGGTCGGACCTGGGGAGAGGGAGGTCTGAAAAAGGACAGCGAAAATGGGTACCAGAATGAGCAGGAGGACCAGCACTATGGTCAGGCCCCATCGGTCTAAACTGCTGCGGAATTGGCGGGAAAGGTATCGGGCAATCGACTGGGGGGTCGGTTTCAATCATCCGGGTTTTCAGCATCCCTGCGAATGGCAGTTAAGGCCTCCGGCCCCCGCTAAACCGGGCAGCCGGAGTATGAGCAGTGGTTCCTTACCGCCAGCCGGCCTTATCGGCCATCTTAACGGCTTTGCGGTTTAGTTTGCCCAGCTTGTTCAGGCCCAGGGTATCCTTCTTGAAGCCTGACCAGTCGGCAATCACATCCGGAAGCGCTACATCAGAGCGGACTGGGTACTCGTAGTTCTGATTGGCATACATGGCCTGGGCTTCCTTACTGGTGAGGTATTGCATCAGGCGCAGGGCGTTTTCCTTGTGCGGGGCATGCTTCGTAACGCCCACTCCGCTGATGTTCACATGAGCACCGCGGCCATCCTGGTTGGGGAAAACGATCTCCATGTTCTCAGCGGCCTCTACTTCCGCCTCGTTTTCAGACTGCAGCATCTTAGCCAGGTAGTACGTGTTGACCACGGCCAGATCGCCTTCACCACTGGCCACGGCTTTGATCTGATCGCGATCGCCTCCTTTCGGCTTACGGGCCAGGTTGTCAACAAGCCCGTTCAGCCACTTCATGGTGGTTTCTTCGCCCTGATGGGCAAGGACGGAAGCGATCATGGACTGGTTATACACATTCTGTGAGGAACGGATCAGCAGGCGGTCTTCCAGTTTGTCATCAGCCAGGCCTTCATAGGTGGTGATTGCACCCTCATCCATGCGATCGCTATGGTAAGCCAGCGCCCGGGCCCGGTAGGTCAGGCCGTACCAGAAGCCATCCGGATCGCGGTAGCGTTCCGGTACCCGGCTGTTCAGCGTGTCGTGATCCACCTTCTGCAGCAGGTCTTTTTCCTTAGCGCGGTACAGGCGCCCGGCATCGACTGAGACCAGGAGGTCAGCCGGTGAATTCTTGCCCTCCATCTCCAGCTTCTGCATCAGCTCATCGGCACCGGCATTGGTGACGTTAACTTCAATACCCGTCTTATCCTCAAAGGCCTCATAAAGCTTTTCGTCCACCTCATAGTGGCGGTGGGAGTAAATATTGACCACTTCTTCTTCCTGGGTAGCTGTATCCTTTTGCTGGTCCTGTTGGGCTTGCTCGCCCCCCTGCTGGGAGCCTCCGCCTCCACAGGCACTTACCATGAGCGCCATGGACGGGATCAGGAAAAAAGCACGGAGTGATTGCATAGGTATCAGGTTTTGGGTTTTTGCAAAGGTACCGCAATTTGGAACAATACTAAATTGTGGAAGTGCGAAACCAGGGCACGCTTTTACTGGCCGGTTTTGGTATCAAATTCGATTGGTGGTAAACTAAAATCGCTAAAATGTGCAGCTATGAGGACCAGCCCTACCGTCATCGCACTCCTGATCAGTCTTGCTACCGGAGTGCAGGCCCAGCCCACCCTGAACGCGATCAATGACTACCAGCCTCCGACCACCCGCACTTACTGGTCTGGCGACCCGGCTGCTGTTCCGGCTGACCTGGCCGGTCAGAGCCGGACCTGGGACTTTACCAATTGGTCGCAGGAGAGCACCATTAAGCAGGAGGTGCTGGATGCGGCTAACGCACCCGAGGGCGATGCCTTCCCGGAAGCTGATCTGGCCGTAACCCTGGGAGCTGTGGAGCGGTATTACCAAACCGGCAGTGATGGTAACGCGCTGTACGGTTTCAAAGGAAGCCGGGGCGGTCAGCAGGTCCAGATCGAATACCTGCAGCCGGTTCAGCCCTACAGGCGGCCCTTTGCTTATGCGGACGTCCGGCTGGACAGCGGCCGGCGGCAGTACCAGATAGAAGCCATGGGATTTGAATTCGAAATAACCGGTAGCGGAACCAGTACGACTGAGGCCATTGGCAGCGGTACTTTGCAGCTTCCGGATGAAACGTTCGAGTCAGCTGTTCTGCTGCGGAACGAGCAGAACTGGCAGGATTCGGCCTCCACTCCCCTTGGCACCACGGTGATCAACAATCAAATGGTTTCCTACACCTGGTATCAGCCTGACCGGGCCTATCCGCTCGTGCGGCTGGATTCCCTCAGCGTTGAGAGCGAAAGCAACTTTGTAGATAACCAGTCATCCGCTACGCTGACCTTTTACAAATCCCGCTCTACTGGTATAGAGCAGGAGGGAAAGCCATCGCTGGCGATGAAGGCTTACACCAGTAACGGGCAGCTAAACCTGGAAACCAATGCCAGCCGTAGCCAGACCCTGGAGCTTACGCTGCGCACCATCCACGGAAAGCCAGTGCGGCAATACCAGGCCAGCGTTACGCCCGGTCCGCAGCGGCAGACCTTCAGCCTGCCCGGTGTGGCTTCCGGCATTTACATCCTGCGCGCTGTGCCTGAGCGGGATGACCAAGAGCCCTTCACCCGGAAAATCAGAATCCGCTAAGGCATGGCTATCAGCAAGCTGAGGAGAAGATCAGCCTACAAGGCCTTCCCGCACCTGGTAAGCCTTGCTTTGGCGCTGTTTGTCATGGCGCTTAGTGCAGGCGCTCAGAACAGCCAGCAAGGGATCCTGAAGGGCCGGGTCTTCAATAAGCTGAACAACCAGCCATTGGAGGGCGCCAACGTGCTGGTGGTGGGCACGGATCAGGGCACTACCACCAATGAGGAAGGCCGCTACCGCATCACTGGGCTTGAGCCCGGCCTGTACAGCATTCAGGTTAGTTACCTGGGCTTCCAGCAGCGCAAGCGCTCAGAGGTAGAGATCACCAAAGCCCGCTCGACCACCGTTGACGTAGGCCTGAAAGAGGCTTCGATTGAAACGGAGGAGGTCAACATTGAGGCCTCGTCCTTTGAGGAGGATGCCTCCAGCCCCCTGTCTAAGCAGTCCATCAGTGAGGAAACCATCCGGCGGAACCCCGGCGCTAACCAGGATATCTCCAATGCGGTGGCGTCTTTTCCGGGCGTGGCCTCCACGCCCTCTTTCCGCAACGACCTGATCATCCGGGGCGGAGCACCCAATGAAAACAGCTTCTACATTGATGGCATCGAGGTGCCGAACATCAATCACTTCGCCACACAGGGCGCTACAGGTGGCCCTGTGGGCATGATCAACGTGGATTTTATCCAATCAGTGGATTTCTACACGGGCGCTTTTCCGGTTAATCGCTCTAATGCGCTGAGTGGCGTATTGGACTTTAAGTTCCGGGACGGCCGGACGGATGAGCCGGGCTTCCGCGCTACGCTGGGCGCCAGCGAAGTGGGCGCCAGCCTGTCCGGTCCCATCGGGGAGGATTTCAGCTACATCGTGTCAGCCCGGCGCTCCTACCTGCAGTTCCTGTTCGATCAGATCGGCCTGCCGTTCCTGCCCACCTACAATGATGTGAACTACAAATTCAAATACCGGATCGATAACAACAACTTCATCACCCTGATAGGGATCGGGGCTATCGACAATTTTGAGCTCAACAAGGATGAGGACGACACCGAAAGCAAGCGCTACCAGCTGAACAACCTGCCGGTGAACGAGCAGTGGAACTACACCACAGGCGTGAAGTACACCCACTTTACCGATAATGGCTTTTACAACGTCACAGCCAGTCGTTACCATCTGAACAACACCGCTGAGCAATACGAGGACTACGAGCAGCAGGAGCAAAAAATCCTGGATTACAGCTCGAACGAGATCGAAAACCAGTTCCGGTTCGAAAAGATCACCCGGCTCAATGGTTTTAAGCTCACCTATGGCGGTAACTACGCCCATAGCCGCTTTACCAACAATACCTTTCGCCCGAGTGCAGGGAGTCGTGGCGATGTTTCCCGCGAAGCGTTCAGCTCCGCAATCAACCTCAACCGCTGGGGCCTGTTCGGGCAGGTGAGCCGCAGCTTCCTGCAGGATAAGCTGTCGCTATCCTTTGGCATCCGCAGCTATGCCATGGATTACAGCAATGAAACCCGTAACCCGCTGGATCAGCTGTCGCCCCGCTTTTCAGCTTCCTACAACCTGACGCCCCGGCTCTCGGCCAATTTCAACACCGGGCTATACCACCAAAAGCCGCCCTATACGGTCCTGAGCTACGAGAATGACCAGGGCGAGCTGGTGAACAAAGCCAACGGCCTGACCTATATCAGCTCCCGGCATCTGGTCGGCGGCTTTTCCTACCTGACGGACTTCAACACCAAATTCTCCGTGGAAGGCTTCTACAAGCAGTACGATGACTATCCGCTACTGCTGGAGGCCAATCCGCTGCTACCCAACGAAAAGATCTCCTTAGCTAACCGGGGCGGGGATTTTGGGGTAGTAGGCAATGCCCCGGCAGATGCCAGCTCGGAAGGCCGCTCCTATGGCATGGAGCTGCTGGCGCAGCAGAAGTTCTACAAGGGCTTTTACGGGGTGCTGGCCTACACGCTGGTGTGGAGCGAGTTTACCAACGGCAATGGCAACTACACGCCCTCCTCCTGGGATAACCGGCACATTGTATCGCTGACGGGCGGAAAGAAGTTTGACAATGGCTGGGAGCTGGGCCTGAAGTGGCGCTTCCAGGGCGGTGGCCCCTATACCCCTTACGATGAAGCGCTATCAGCGCAGAAGAACATCTGGGACGTTCAGGGTGAGGGGATCCGCGATTATGACCGCATCAATGAAAAGCGGCGCCCGGCCCAGCACGGGCTGGATGTGCGGATCGACAAGACGCTGTACTTCGATAAGTTTAACCTGGATATCTACCTGGACGTGCAGAATGCCTATAACTTTCAGGCGGAAGGGCAGCCGTTTTTGACGGTCCAACGGAATCAGGAAGGGAATCCGCTAACCAACCAGCAGAATCCCAACCAGTACCGGACTAAGCGGCTGGAAAATCAGATCGGCAACACCATCCCGTCCATCGGGGTGATCTTTGAAATGTAAGCGCACAGACGATCCCGCAATCTTTATGGCCATTCCTTTGTCCCTGATCACTAATAGCAGCCTGCTTATGAACCTGAAACGCCCCGCTCTTTTCCTGATCACGGCCCTGACCGGACTTACGGCCTGTCAGTCCCTGTCCCGGCCCAACTCCGATGCTAAGCCCATCCATCACCAGGAATGGGACAGCCTGCTGAAAGCGCACGTTAAGGATAACGGGCTGGTGGATTACCAGGGCTTCCGCGCGGATAGCAGCCGCCTGAACGCTTACCTGACCAAGCTCAGCAACCATCACCCGAACAACCAGAACTGGTCCCGTAATCAGCAGCTGGCCTACTGGATCAACGCCTACAATGCCTTCACCATCAAGCTGGTGCTGAAGCACTACCCCATCGCCTCGATCAAGGACATTGTGAATGGCCCGAACATTCCTTTTGTCAACTCGCCCTGGGATATCCAGTTCATCGAGATAGAAGGGCAGACGTATGACCTGAACAACATTGAGCACGGCATTATCCGGGAGCGCTTCCAGGAACCCCGTATCCACTTTGCCGTCAACTGCGCCTCTATCAGCTGCCCGAAGCTCAGGCCGGAAGCCTACCGGGCTGAAGAACTGGAACGCCAGCTGGCTGAGCAGGCCCGGCTGTTTATCAACAATCCCGCTAAAAACCGCCTCCGCGAAGCGCAGGTCACCATTTCCAGGATCTTCCGCTGGTATAGCGGGGATTTTGAGCAAGGGGATCAATCCATTGTCGATTACCTGAACCAGTACAGCACGCAGCCCATCAATGCAGATGCTGACATCAGCTACATGGATTACGACTGGCGGCTGAACGATACCAACTCAGACCCTTCCTGATCTGCCAAACCGCAGCGGCCAAAGCCGGAGGCCCTCAATTTTGCTAATTTTGCGCTTTCCATTGTTCACCAGTCAATGCCGGGAGCTCAGGTTCCCGGAAAAGGATCCGCTATTCCATGGCAGATGGGCTCTCGGTCATCATTCCCGCATACAACGAGGCCAAGCGCCTGAGCCGTACCCTTCCCCGGATCAAAGCTTTTTTTGATACTTATGAGGCGCCCTATGAGGTATGGGTGATCGATGACGGGGCCACCGATCATACGCGGCATATCGTCAGGCAGTACCAGGAAGCCAACAGGGAATTCCCGCTCTACCTGAATGAGCAGCGCCGTAACCGCGGAAAAGGATTCACCGTTAAGGAAGGGTTCAGGCGTTCCCGCTACCCCTGGGTTCTGTTCAGCGATGCAGACCTCTCTACGCCTCTGGAGGAGATCCGGCAATTCTGGCCTTACACCAGCTCCCATGATGTGATCATTGCCTCGCGCGATATGCCCGGTGCCTGCGTAGAGGCCCAGCCAGCCTACCGCAAGTTCATGGGACGGGTCTTCTCAACGCTCTCCAACAGCATCACACAATTGGGCATCCGGGATACGCAGTGCGGCTTTAAGCTTTTTTCACGCGAGGCTGGAAGGGTCATTTTTCCGCGGATGACCGTGGAGGGCTTTGGCTTTGATGTAGAGCTGCTTTACCTGGCCAAAAAGCATCATTTCCGCATCAAGGAACTACCGGTTACCTGGATCAACGACCGGGACTCCAAGATCAACAACTTCCGCGATTCCATCGGCATGTTTTACGACTTGCTATGGCTGCGCTATAACGACTGGGTCCGGGGCCGCTACCGCTGACGGGCCATTTGCTGGCAGCGCTTAACCAGCGAACTGGCGCGCTTGTACAGGGCAGGCCTTACCTGCCGCAGGGCACTCAGGTAGCGCAGCGCCCGCCGGGGTTGCCGTTGCTGGTAATAGAGCTGCCCCAGCTGAAGGTAGCCCCTGGCGTAGCGCCGGTTCTGCCGGACGGCCCGCTCGTACAGCCGAATAGCCTGATCAACCTTTCCCTGCTCCCGGTAAATACGACCCAGAACACCTAAGGACTGAAAGCTGCCCGGTGAGATCTCCAGTGCCTGCCGGGCTACTTCCTGCGCTGGCTTTAGCTGGTTGGTACGGGCATAGCAGCGGGCAAGGGCATTCAGGACGCTGGCGTTCCGGGGGTTGTACTGGCGATAGGCCTCAAAATCGCGGGCAGCTTCCCGGAAAGCTCCGTTGCTCAGGTGCTCAAAGCCCTTCAGATCGTGGTAGTTGTTCCGCTTGACTATGGTTGCGATCGGAGTGCCGTTGACTTTGACCTGCTCCAGGGTGCCGGTTGGCGGCCAGTAATTGGTCAGTACCCGGGGCGGGACAAAACGCAGCACAAAAATGGCGTAATCCCAGTCCTTGCGGGAGCGCTCCTTGTAGCTGGCGTATTTGACGTTGATCGAGTCACTCTTGCGCTCCAGCACACTACGGCAGCCATGGGCCAGGTTGGCTTTCACCTGGATCATCGAGTCCGGAGTTCCGTCCTCCAGGATCTCAGCTCCTAAGCGGTTGGCAGCCTGCTTGGTGGAATTGCCCCAGTAGTCCAGCTCATACTGGCCATAAGCGCCTTCCACTCCGCCGATCAGGCTGTTGTAGTACACTACCTGGTTCGGGTGGTTGGTGATCATAAACCACAGGGGGATGGCTAGTAGCCCGCTGATCACAGCCGTTATAGCAATCCGGGCTCCCCGCTGCTGCCACCGCTCATAGAGGTACTGTAGCGCGAAGCTGCCCGTCAGCACAAAAGGCGGATAAACAAAGAGGGCCTGCCGCATGCCATCGTACAGGTTGGAACCCTTGTAGATGATGTAGAACACCGGAAAAGCAGCTGCAAACACCACCGGCCAATACCAGTAAAGCCGCTGCTTGGGCCGCCAGAACGGGATCAGGAGTACAAACAGCACAAAGCTTCCAATAGCCAGCAGCGGAGCGGTGTAGACGAGGTACTTAAGCAGGTAGTACCAGGGCACATTGGCAGACTGGATAACCTGCCCCTCGAACAGTACTGAAATGACGGTGGGAAAGTCCGACATGTTAGAAAGGGCCCGGAACGGGTTGAGAAAGGGATTCTGATGCCCGTAGGGCCAGAAGATCAGCCCGGCAAAGTAGCCCCCCACACCCGTTATGAGGCCGACCCGCACTAGCTGCCGGAAAAAGGCACCCCGGTCAGTACGACCATGCCGGATCAGGGCAACCAACAGGAATAAGCCTAAGTAAGCGATCAGCAGCAGGCCTCCGATCCGTACGCTGATGGCAGCCCCAATGGCCACGATCAGCCAGCCCATTGTGCGCCGGTCCGGCCGTGGCAGTTCTACCAGCAGCTTGACCAGGAAATAAATCCCCATGATGTAGAAGGCTGCAAAGGGGATATCCTTGGGATTGTTCATGGCATGGCCAAAAAAGCGGGGCGATAGTATCAGGATTAGCAGGGCCAGCAGGCCGCCCCGCCAGCCGCCCAGGTATTTCCCCAGCAAGGCTGTGAACAGGATCGCCAGGAAGCCGGCCAGGGCATTCAGCACATGCCGGATCTCGTACCGGTAGTTGCCCTCGATCAGCGGATTGATAAGGTTAGCTGTACCAGAAGCTATGACCTCAAAAAGGCCACCGTATAAGTAAAGATCCTTGTAATTAAGCGCACCCTCATCAGCTCCGAGGCTGGTGTAGTAGTCAACCAGCTTCTCGCCATAGTTATCCTGCAGGTTCTCATCACCCGTGGCCCCATAATCAAAGCTCAGGAGAGGCATGCTTATGAACAACAGCAGCAGCAGTATACTAAAGGCCAGTTTCAGGCCGTGCTGACCAGAGCGCATAAAGGCTGGGCGTGCGGGCTGCTCCCCCTTGCTTAGCACCTGCAGCGGATGCTTCAGCTGGTAATGGAACTTAAACCTCAGCGCTGCCAGGCGGGGACTGCCTGAAGGCTGCGCTGTATGGGTTGTCACCTCCTCCCAGTTCGGATTGGCCGGGATCTCCTGGACAGGAATACCGTCTAATTCAGCCCAGTGAAGAGCCGCTGCCTCAAAGCAGGGCTGGTGCTCCGGGATCTGCTGAAACAAGTAAGCAGCAAGCGCAGTGGGATAACACTTAACCGGAGAGGCGGGATCCCTGAGTCGCATATTAGTGGTACCCCGGAAGCGCTGAGCAGCCTTGCCTTCCATGTCCTGAAGAGCCTGCCGGGAGGCCTTATCCGGCACTGCCCGCTGAGCGATCAGGATCTCCTCTTCCGGTAGTCCACCTTTCTGACGCGCTGCCCAGCTCCGTACCGTTTCGGGCTTTACGGTATCGTTACCAGTCCAGGTTAGCAGGTGATCATGCCTGGCCTCGGCAGCTGCTGCCTGCAGCGCTGCTCCTGTTGCCGGATAGCCGCCCTGTATTATCAGGTCTGCCTTCTCCTGCAACGCCTGCAGGGTGTTGTCTCCTTCCAGCTCTGCCTGATCCACACCAATGCCGTACACCAGCACCTGTAAAGCACCCTGCCATTGCTGAATGAAACGCTCAACCGCGGCCTGCCACCCTGCAATGGCGGCCGGAGCTGTCGTTACCGGGATAGCCAGGCTCACTGACGAGTGAGCAGCTGGTTGCTGCCCTTTGTTTTTTGGGGACTTAGCGCTCATGGCGGCATTTTTGGAAAGCGTTGATTGCTGAGGCCTTGCAAACATAAAAAACCACTGTTGCTCCTTCCGCGCTGTTAGCACCTGTGGTCAGGGCTCCTCCGGAATTGGAGAAAGTGAGGGTGAGCCCCTACCTTTGTAAGAAAGTTGAACGCTATGCTGACCGATCAGGATATCTCATTTATTCAGCAGCGAGGAGGCGATCCTGAAACTGTCCAACAGCAGCTTACCACCTTTCAGGAAGGCTTTCCGTATCTGCCCGTTAGCCGTCCGGCTACGCCCGGAGATGGTATCTGGCAAATACCGGATGCCGGGATCGATGCCTACGTCAGGGCTTACGAGCGGAGCCTGCCTCATCAGGACGTTAAGAAGTTTGTTCCGGCCTCAGGGGCTGCCACCCGCATGTTCAAGACCCTGCTGAGCTACCTCAATGCCTGTGAGGGGGCAACTGCAGCGCAGCAGCGGGATTCCCTGGCCGAGCATCCGGACGTCCGCACTTTTTTTGACCAGCTTACCAGCTTTGCCTTCTACCACGACCTGAAGCAGGTTATTGAACAGCAGGGCACTTCTTTGACCCAACTGATCGATCAGGGTGACTATGCCCGGGTGCTGCAATACTTCCTGAAGCCAGCAGGCCTGGGTTACGAGAACCTGCCGAAAGGCCTTCTTCAGTTTCATGCTTATGGGGATCATTGCCGTACGGCCTTCGAGGAGCAGCTAGTAGAAGGCGCTAATTATACCAGCAGCGGGAATGAAACTGCGCTTCACCTGACCATCTCTCCTGAGCACGAAACCCTGTTCCGTAACCACCAACAGGCTGTGGAAAACCGCCATGCAGAAGCTCAGGGTACCCGCTTCCACATTACCTACTCCTATCAGCATCCCAGCACGGATACCATTGCTGTTGACCTGAACAACGAACCCTTCCGGGATGAACAGGGATACCCACTGTTCCGGCCCGGCGGGCACGGAGCCCTGCTGGATAACCTGAATGCGATCACAGCTGATGTGATCTTTATCAAGAACATTGACAATGTGGTGCCTGACCGGCTAAAGGGTGCAACTTACCGCTACAAAAAGCTGCTGGGCGGCCTCCTGCTCGAATACCAGGAGCGGATTTTTACCTATCTGAAAGGGCTGGAAGAAGCAAGCATCAGCCAGGCTTACCTGGATGAGGTCAAGCAGTTCCTGAAGGATGAGCTCCAGATCCTTCCGCCACAGGATCTGGCTGAGCAGTCATTTAGCGAGCAGGTGGCTTATTGCCGTAAAAAGTTGGACCGGCCTCTGCGCGTCTGCGGCATGGTGAAAAACGAAGGCGAGCCCGGTGGCGGGCCTTTCTGGGTGAAAGACCATGATGGCGCTGAAAGCCTGCAGATCGTGGAGAAGGACCAGATCGACAGAGATGATCCGGAACAGCGCGCCAGGCTGGAAAAGGCCACACACTTCAACCCTGTGGATATTGCCTGTGCCACTAAAAACTACCGGGGTGAGCCATTTGACCTGACTAAATATCAGGATCCGGATACGGGCTTTATCAGTGAAAAATCCAAAGACGGACAGCCGCTGAAGGCCCTGGAGCACCCCGGCCTGTGGAACGGGAGCATGGCTCACTGGAACACCCTGTTTGTGGAGGTTCCGGTGATTACTTTCAATCCGGTGAAAACAATCTTAGATTTACTACGTGAAAATCACCAGGCGCAGCTTCCACAGGTAGTTGACCGGTAAATCCCTAATACATTCTATAAAAGCAATCCGACCCTATGAAAATTGTTGTCCTGGACGGATATACCCTGAATCCCGGTGACCTGGACTGGTCCCCGCTTCAAGAGCTTGGTGAGGTTGTGATCTATGACCGCACCCCGGAGGACCTGATCCTCGAGCGCTCGCAGGATGCAGATATCCTGCTGACCAATAAAACACCGCTCAAGCGCAATGTCATCAGCCAGCTTCCTAAGCTCAAGTATATCGGGGTGCTGGCCACCGGCTATGATGTGGTGGATATACAGGAAGCCAACAAGTGCGATATTCCGGTCAGCAATGCCTCGGGCTATGCTACGCAATCTGTTGCCCAGCACACCATGGGCCTTATCCTGGAGCTCATGAACCGCATTAGCCTTCATGATCAGAAAGTAAAAGAGGGCAGTTGGATCCTGGACTTCTCTTTCTTTAGTAAGCCCTTGCATGAGCTTAGTGGTAAAACAGTGGGACTGGTCGGCTATGGCCGCATTGGCCAAAAGGTGGGCGAATTAGCGAAAGCCTTTGGCGCTGAGCTCCTGATCCACCGGCAGAATATTGACCCGAACGACCACAACTGCCAGGGCTCCCTGGAGGATGTCGCCCGCTTTAGTGATGTGGTAAGCCTGCACTGCCCACTCAAGCCGGAAACCAGGAAGATGATCAATGCTTCCTTTTTTGAGCAGATGAAGGCCTCGGCCATCCTTATCAATACCTCGCGCGGGCCCTTAGTGGATGAAGTGGCCCTTGCCCGGGCCCTGAAGAATGGGGAGTTAGCAGGGGCAGGCCTGGATGTTATGCCGCAGGAGCCGCCTGACCAGAACAACCCGGTTCTGAAGGCGCCCAACTGCATTGTTACGCCCCACAATGCCTGGACAACGGTGGAGTCCCGGCAACGCCTGATGGAGATCGTAGTCAACAACGTGAAGGCTTTCCTGGACGGCCAGCCCGCTAATGTCGTGAACCAATGAAGGTGCTGCTGGCCCCTGACAAGTTCAAGGGCGCCCTCTCAGCAGCAGCAGTTAGCCAGGCGCTGGCAAAAGGCGTAAAAGAAGCCGGCCATCACACGGTAAGCGAGCTCCCCATGGCCGATGGGGGCGAAGGCACTATGGCCGTTATGGTCAGGGCCTACGGCGGTAGCTATCATTCCGCCACCGTTCATGATCCTTTGATGCGCCCTGTTGAAGCTTCTTTTGCTATGCTCGGGGATGGCCATACTGCTTACATAGAAATGGCAGAAGCTTCTGGCGCTGCCCGCCTGAGCGAGGAGGAGCTGAACTGTTACCACACCACTTCCTACGGAACGGGCGAGCTGATCCAGGCCGCCCTGAATAAAGGCCCCTCTGCCCTGATGCTGGGACTGGGCGGCAGCGCCACCAGCGATGGCGGGGCTGGAATGGCAGCGGCCCTTGGAGCGCAGTTTCAGCAGGAGGAGGGCCTGGTTGAAGCTATCTCCGGAAAAGACCTGCGCAGCCTAACCCGGGTTGACCTTGCTAACCTGGACGCGCGGCTGAAGGATACGTCCCTGACCATACTCTGCGATGTGCTGAACCCGCTTCTGGGAGCAGAGGGTGCTGCCCGTACGTTTGCCCCCCAGAAAGGAGCTAACCCATCGGCCGTGGAGGCGTTAGAAAATGGCCTGCAGCACTTGTCTAACCTGATTCAGCAGGAAAGGGCTATCGATCCTCAAACCGGGGGTTGTGGCGCAGCTGGCGGAGTAGGGTTTGGAGGGAAAGCCTTTCTGGGCGGAACACTGGCAATGGGTATCGAGGCGGTGATAAACGCTACTGGCTTTCGGGAGCAGGCTCCTTACCAGGACCTTATCATTACCGGGGAAGGTAAGCTGGACGCCACAACTGCCAGGGGGAAGGTTGTGGGTGGTGTAGCCCGGGAAGCCCGGCAGCATCAAGTGCCGGTTGCAGCCCTCTGCGGCCAGGTTGAAGGAGAACCATCGGCCCTTCAGCAATTGGGCATTACCTTCAGTCAGAGTATTCTGACAAGGCCACTCAGTGAGGAAGAGGCGATGGCCTACACCTCCGCTCACCTGACCCGGGCGGCCACCAGCCTGGCTACACTCCTGGCGAAAGCCTCAGGGCAGGAGACCGGCTAAGGGGCCTCTTGGCAGGCAGCGGAATGATTTGGAGCCATGAGCGATTAGTTGAATAGATGACAGCGGCTACCAGCCGGAACCAAGCAAATGCTATGGGAGAAGAGGCCCAAACGCTAAAGCAAAGCTTAAAGCTGCCTGTTGCTTTTGTTTTGCTGCTCTGGGGAATTCACCTGATAGAGGTGCTGAGTGACGAAGAGCTGGCTGCTTTCATGGGGATTCTGCCACGGCAGGCAGAAGGGCTCCTCGGGATTGTTACGTTCCCGCTGATCCACGGTGGCTGGGGACACCTTTCTTCTAATAGCCTGCCGCTTATCATCCTCGGAACGGCTATCCTTTTCTTTTACCGCCCGATCGCCCTCCGCAGCATTGCCTTCATCTACCTCCTGCACGGGGCCTTTGTCTTTCTGGCTGCCAGACCGGTCACGCATATCGGGGCCAGTGGCCTGGTTTACGGATTTGCTGCTTTCCTCCTGACCAGTGGCATCCTGCGCCGCGAGCGTTCGCTAATGGCGCTCTCCATGCTGGTGATCTTCATCTATGGCGGGATGATCTGGGGCGTGCTGCCAATCCGGGAAGGTGTATCCTGGGAAGGGCACCTGTTCGGAGCCATAGCCGGTATTGCAGCGGCTTTTTATTACCGGCGGGAGGGCCCGCAGCGCACGCCCTATGAATGGGAACAGGAAGATAACCTGCCAGAAACCGGAGTCTGGGATTACCGTACCCATTTTCCGCCCCCTCGTCACCCGGATAAAGAGCAGTAGGCGAGTAGCAGAGGCATGACTACCGGCATTGAGCAAGCCCTGTATCCGTTTAAATCCCAGTGGCTTCATGTGTCAGACGGCTGGCTACACTACATTGACGAAGGGGAGGGGCAGCCAGTCGTTATGCTCCATGGCAACCCGGATTGGTCATTCTCTTACCGGAAAGTATTCCCTGAGCTGAGTCATGCATACCGCTGCCTGGCGCTGGATCAGCTGGGGTTTGGCCTGTCGGCCAAGCCGGCAACGGCCAGCTACCATCCGCAGGCGCAGGCAGACCGCCTGGCGGAGTGGATCCAAAGCCTCGGCCTTCGGCAGATCTGCTTTGTGGTCAATGACTGGGGCGGGCCGGTGGCTTTTGCCTTCACGCAGCGTTACCCTGAGCGCGTACATAGCCTGGTGATCATGAATACCTGGGCGTGGCCCCTGCAGCCATACTGGGGCTTCCCCCTTTTCAGCCGGCTAATGAGCAGGCACAGTGGCCAGTGGTTAACGCGCTATGCTAATGCCTTTAGCCAGATTCTGGTGTGGCTGGCTGTTTACCACAAGCAAGCCTTTTCCGGGAGGGTGCATGCTCACTACCGGAAACCCTACCAGCGACCAGCGGATCGCGTTGCTCAGGTAGCGATGCCTTACTACCTGACCGGGGCCTCCGGATGGTTTCAGGCCCTGTATGAGCAAGTGGGGCTACTGGCTGCGAAGCCAACAGCGCTGGTATGGGGGCTTCGGGATCCGGCTTTCAGGCCGGTCTTTCTGAGAAACTGGCAGCGTCTGATGCCTTCCGCTGAAACCTTTCCGCTTGGCAGGGCGGGCCACTTTCCACAGGAAGACCAGCCAAAGGCAGTAGTAGCAGCTGTTCGCGCTGTGACCGCTTAGCCCTGCAGGACCTCCCGCAGGACCTGAGCTGACCGAAGGCGCGTGAAGTGCTGGGTATGCAACCGGAAGTAGTCCACCATCTGGTCCAGCAGGCTCAGACGCTCAGCATACGGAATGGCGTGTTCACCCGGATCGGAGAGCCCACAGGGCAGGAGCTCAGCCAGGTAGTAGCTTTCGTTAGCAGGTAGCACTACTTCATCATTGGTCTGCATGGCCTGAAAACATCCCTCTTCCAGATTAAAAAAGGAGGTAACGCTACTGTAATTGTTGTGCGGCTGAAAGCCCATAAAGCGGGTCAGATCGATAAGGAAGAGAAGGGGGAAGAGGGAAAGCGAGCCCTCCCAGTCATCCAGCGCCTGGATGCTCTGCTCCAGGAACAGGAATAGCGGATCATTCGGCTCTTCATCCTGTAGCACCTTGCCCAGCAGCTCAGCCAGGAACATGGCCATGGAGGTCTTTTCGATCTGATACGGCACCTGCTGAAACAGCGGGCTAACCCGCAATTCCTTCAGGTTTTGCAGCTGCCGCTGGGATTTGTAGTACATCACCAGCTGCAGGCGGTTCAGATGCTGAAAATAGGAGGGGCTAAAGGCACTCTTCCGGCGGTAGACGCCCTTAACCAGAAAGCCCTGCATGCCGAACTCCCGCGTGAAAATATGAGCAATCAGACTGGTGTCGCCGTACTTACGGGCCTGTATAACAATTCCCTGGGTTTCGCTTAGCATCTAGTTCATAACAAGGATCTTGGTAACCTTGGTTTGGTTACCCTGCTCATCGGTAGCGTAGACGTAGTACACCCCGCTGTTGACACGCTGGCCGCTGCGGTTACGCCCATTCCAGACCGCCTGTCCGCCGTTGGCCTGAACTGCTCTCACCAGGTTGCCTGTGGCATCGGTGATCCTGACCGATACATTGGCTACCAGCCCCTTGATGGCAATAGTGCCGTTATAGCCTGGCTTTACCGGATTCGGGAAGGCATAGACGTCATCATATTCGTCTCCACCATCCGTAGCGCGGCTGCGGTAGCTTACCAATCCGCTGTTTGTGGCAAAGTAGACCTTACCATCAGTTCCATCAATGGCAATATCGCGTACTGAACTGGACAGCAGTGGGCTGTTATCAGCCGTAAAGCGGTTGAGTACCTCATCCCCGCTGGGTGTGGTGTACAGGACGCCATTGGGCGTGCCGAACCATTTGTTATTGCCCCCGTCTACAGCAATGGCTGTTACTTGCTCCCCTGACAGGAGCAATCCGGCTTCTTCACCCTGGTTAACAAAAACCTCCTGCGCGCTGATGGCCCGCTCAAATAGCCGGCGTGTGCTGAAAAAGACTCCAACGCCATCTGTAGTGCCTACCCAGATATTGCCATCCTTATCCTCTGCCAGGCTTAGCACAGTGGAGCTTGGCAGACCGCCCCGCCCCTCCCGATCAGTTAGTTGGCGTACCTGATCATCCCTGCTATTGGGGATGGTTCCGTTGTCATCATAGACGACTACCCCGTTGCCCTGTGTGCGCATCCATTTGCGCCCCTGATCATCAATGATCAGATCCAGAACGGCTGAAACGCCATTCAGCGAGAAACTGAACCACTCTCCCTCACTGGTTAGGCAGACGAGCGGTTCACTGGCCGCATTGTTGGTCATCCAGAGGTTGCCCTCCTGATCAAAGGTGACATCAGCCACCCGCAGGAACCGGCCACCGGCAATACGAGCAAAACTCAACCCGCTGTTTTGAGGCGTATAGTGACGGAAAAACTCCCCATTGCGGTAGCTTACCAGGCCATTCTCAAAGCTGGCAGCAAAGAAGCGATCCCGCTGCGGATCAGCTGCGATATTCACAAAATCCCGTATATCAAGCCGGGCGAGGGAATCTGAATTGAGCCGGTTGTAATTCCGCCAGCTCCCATCAGGGTTGCGCTTATAAAAGCCCGTGGGATTGAAAGTGGCTGAGAAGTTATCCCCATAGCCGCCAGCAGTGACATAGAGGGTTTGATCCTGTACACTAACGGACCAGGCATCGCTGCCACCGGGTCCATCTGTAAGGAAAAATTGCAGATCGCCCTGCTCCTCGCGCTTCAGTAAGGGAAAAAATCCCTTGCCATACCACAGGTTACCTTTTTCGTCCAGAAATACACGGTTGGCCTTGTTGGCGTCCAGGCTATCCAGCGTTCCATCCGGTCCTATAGCCAGGGCCCTGTTTCTGGACCGGCTGATCAGCAACTGGCCCTGATCCTTGTTCAGATCAACTTCGCCATCAATATTGATCCCCAACGGACGCCACCGCCCAGCGCGCCGGACTAGCAGCTGACTATCAGCCTGAAAATAGAGCTTATCCTGATAGCTGGTAACAGCACCAAGGGTGTTGGCTCGTTCAAGCTTCCACGCATTAACATCCTGCAGGTTTACACCCTGAGCTGGTGCTTTTAATAAGCCCTGCTCAGTAGCGGCAAACAAGGTGTCGTTCAAGCGTGCAAATCC
>CAYYUA010000019.1:0-26732 GCA_964474835.1 uncultured Sphingobacteriales bacterium | reverse complement strand
TTAATAAGCCCTGCTCAGTAGCGGCAAACAAGGTGTCGTTCAAGCGTGCAAATCCGCTAGTACGCCACTGAGGAGCCAAAGGCCCAAAAAAGGTACTGCCAAAGGTTTGGTTGCCCAGGTCGTAGGTGACCAGACCGAAGGTGGTTGCTATATAGGCAGTCCCATTGCTGAATGTAAACGCCAGCACTTTTTTAGCTCCTACAATATTCTTATCTGCAATAGCGGTCAGCGTACGGATATTGGTCCCATCCTTAACAACATCAATTAATCCGCTCTCATAGGCGATAAAGAGCTGGCTTGTAGCCTCATGGTAACGCATGGCGGTGATATCAATACCGGAAAAGCCCTGCTGAGGCGTGTAGGTTACCAGGTTGTTAGCTTTCGTGTTAAAGGCGTATAAACCGTGATTGGTGGCAGCATAGTACCGGTCTGCCCCTTCAGCAACCGTCTGGCCACCAGCGTAGCTCAAATAGGTTTGCCATTCCCCTATGCCTGAAGCTTCCTGAGGCATGGCAGGCACCGGGCTACACAGGAACAGGAGAAGGGCTATTAAGCTTGAGCGCATGCATTGAACCAATTTGTAGCTGGTAACGAAGATCAGAAGAAAAAATTTTCTGCCCGGCTATTAGCGAGACAGGCAAGTGCAAAACTGGAATAATTGCCTTGGTGTTAGCAAAAGTGCAAATAAGCAAACAACAGCTATCATGAGCGAAGAAACCACGGCTAACCATACACAAAAATCTGATACACAACAGGCGCCGGTTCAGGAGTGGAAGGTTGAAGGCATGACGTGCTCAAACTGCGCGCAGAGCATCCAGAAGTCCCTGGAAGAGGAGGGTCTGGAGAATGTGGATGTGAACTTCAGTACGGGTACGGTTCGCTTTGCTGAGGATCCGCAGGTATCGCCCAGGACCATTGAGCAAGACATAGAGCGACTCGGCTATCAGGTAGCTAACGAGGATGACGATGGGGATCAGGCCTTTCGTCAGACGTTCCGGCGGTTTTTAGGGGCTGCTATTCTGACCCTGCCGCTTTTCAGCAGCATGTTCCTGCCCTTTGCTTTCCTGCAGAACCCTTACGTGCAGATGGCACTTGCCGCTCCGGTGTACGCCCTCGGAGCCTATCAGTTCGGGCGCAGCGCCTGGTATTCCCTGAAGAGCGGCATTCCGAACATGGATGTGCTGATCTTTATCGGGTCCACGGCTGCCTTTGGCTACAGCCTTACGGGTACGATCCTGCAGCTGGGCCCGGCTTACCAGTTCTATGAAACCGCGGCTACCATCATTACACTGGTGCTGCTGGGCAATGTGATGGAACAACGGGCTGTATCCAAAACCACCACAGCAATTGATAAGCTTGCAGCCCTGCGCCCGCAGCAGGCCAAACGGGTCAGCGAAGGGAACGAAAACAAGGAAGCCATTGAGCAGATCCCGGCAGATCAGCTACGGGAAGGCGATGTGGTGCAGGTTAACGCTGGTGACAGCATACCGGCCGATGGCATCCTGACGTGGGGCGACTGCCACGTGGATGAGAGCATGATCACCGGCGAAAGCATGCCGGTGATCAAAAAAACTGAGATGCCGGTCATTGGTGGCACCATTGTCCAGCAGGGTAACGGAAGGCTGCGGGTCAATGCCACGGGTCAGCAAACCGTGCTCTCGCGCATCATTGACATGGTGAAGCAGGCCCAGGCCAGCAAGCCCTCCATTCAGAAACTGAGCGACAAGGTTTCAGCGATCTTCGTACCTGTAGTGCTGAGCATTGCTCTGCTGACTTTCAGCCTGTCTTACTGGGTTTTCGATGTTGCGCTGGGCTCAGCGATCCTGCGTAGTGTGGCCGTGCTGGTGATCTCATGCCCGTGTGCCATGGGCCTGGCGACTCCTACGGCTGTTATGGTCGGTATTGGAAAGGCTGCCAATCAGGGCATCCTGATCAAAGGAGGAGGCACGCTTGAGCAGATGGCCAGCATACAGCGCGTAGTTTTTGATAAAACCGGTACGCTGACCACTGGTAACTTCCGGATCACGCAGTTTCAGAACTATTCGGGAGATGATGTGGAGAACCGGAATGCCATTCACCAGATCGAGCAGTACTCCTCGCACCCGATTGCCGAGTCCATTCTGCGCTATATAGCCGGCTGGAAGACCCTGTCTTTTAACAGTGTCAATGAAGTGGCCGGGGCCGGTATGGAAGCTGAACTGGAAGATGGAACCCAGTATCAGCTGGGCTCGCGGGCAATTTTCCAGGACGGGAAGGATTACCCTGAGCACCACGTCTACCTGCTGCGGAACGGAGAACTGGCAGCCGGGCTGGACCTGGAGGATGAGCTAAAGCCCAATGCCAGGGAGATGGTTCAGTACTTTGCCGATCAGGGACTGGAAACGGTGATGCTCTCCGGCGATCAGCAGCAAAAGACGCAAAAGCTGGCAGAGCGCCTTTCTATTGATCAGGTCCATGCCGAGAAACACCCGGATGAGAAACTGAAAATCCTGGAAGACCTCTCTAAAGAAAAGCCCACAGCCATGGTAGGGGACGGGGTTAATGATGCGCCTTCCCTGTCCCGCGCTGATATCGGTGTGTCACTCGGCCATGCCACGGAGATCGCTATGCAGTCAGCTGAGGTGCTGTTGCTGGACGGCAGGCTGGAATCGCTGTCAAAAGCCCACACGATCAGTAACCAAACCCTGAAAACGATCAAGGAGAACCTCTTCTGGGCCTTCTCCTACAACATTGTGGCTATTCCCATAGCGGCACTCGGTTTCCTGAACCCCATGTTTGCAGCCCTGGCTATGGCCTTCTCGGACGTGATGGTTATCGGAAATTCCTTACGTTTGAAATTCCGCTAATGCCCTTATTCAGGGAGAATCTATGGCATGGTCCGGCCCCGGGTGCTTCAGCTTGTTGCTTATGACCTGAAGCAAAACAGCAAAGCTGTTCTGCAGACGTCCACACTGTTCGGGGCCAAACTGGGCGTGATCGGGCTGGGCCTCCTAAGTAAAGCCATTCAGACACGGGCTTTAACACCTGAGCTCTACGGGCTGTATGCCTTCTTCACAACCCTGACAGCCTTTACAGCCCTCTTTTTCCGGTTTGGCTACTTTACCTCCCTGAAGGTTCTGCTGGCTAACACCCATGACAAGCGAAGACAGCAGGAGTACTATGGCCTGGGGCTGATCGCTGGGCTAGCCATTGGGGGGCTATACGGCCTGTTTGTATTCGGTATCAGCTTTGGGATCGATCCCTTTTTCGGGATCAGCTTTGGTGGTACGCTCCGGGCTCTGGCACCGCTGTGCGTGGTGTTTCCCATGCAGCACCTTTTGCAGGACCTGACGATCGGCAGCAATAAGATCAACCAGATGTCAGCCTACGAGGTTGGGGCCAAGGTGCTTTTCATCCTGCCCCTCAGCCTTCTGTTCTTCCTGGATCAGCTTACCCTCTTCCAGATCTTATGGCTGAATACCGGAACAGCCCTGCTGGCGATGGCAGCTGTTTTCTGGCAGCTTCGCCCAAGCCTCCGGCACTGGCGCAGACGGCTCAGGGAACTTCGCAGTAAGCAGCGCTCTTACGGGCGGCACTACTACGCCGGCAACCTGGCTAACCAGACCACTTATAAGCTGGATGAGCTGCTGATCAGCTACGTGATCAATACCACGCAGCTGGGATTCTACAGCCTGGCCAATATGCTGTGTGCCCCGATGGTAATGATGAGTCAGGCCCTCAGCAATGCCCTTTTCAAGGATTTTGCGAGCCGTAGTCGTATTCCCCCCAAGCTTTTCGTTTACAATACCCTGTGGCTTTTAGCATGCGTAGGAGGACTGGCGCTTCTAAGCCCCCTGATCGTCAAGTGGTTTTTCGGTACTGATTACAACCTTGTAGCAAGCTACATCCTTCCGCTATCTGTTGCCTACTTTTTCCAGGGCCTTTACCAGCCTTTTGCCTTCTTGAGCGCAAAATCATGGGGGCGGGCCGTCCGCAATGTATCTCTGGCTGAATCAGTGATCAATGTCGTGGGTAATGTGGTGCTGATTCTCCTGTATGGCGTGTATGGGGTAATCCTGACCAGCATCGCAGCAAAGCTTACGCATTTCTTAGGTTTGTACTACTATTACCGCCAATACCAGGCACAAGTAAGCGCTAACCAATATGAATGAAGAGCTGGCTGATTTTATAGGGGGGCTGAGCTTCCGGTGGCTGCAGCCCGAGCAGAAGGTGCCAAAGGGTTTTGGCCGCTTTGATACAACCCTCAAGGCCCTGGGCTTAGCGTTTGACAAGCTGAACACCAGCCAGCCTCCTGTCAATAAGCAGCGCAAGGCTTCTCTGGATAAGGTCTGCCAAATGCCCCGAATGGCGACTTACGCGGTAGGCCTCATCATCAACCAAGTGGTAGCGCACATGCCCCCGGCGCACGCTTACCTGAATATTGGGGTGTGGCATGGCTTCTCGCTTCTGGCTGGTATGGCAGGCAATGCTGATAAAACGTGTATTGGCATCGATAACTTTTCCATGTGGGGCGGACCGCGGGATGCTTTTTTAAGGCGGTTTGAAAGCTGGAAAGGTCCCTGTCATTACTTCTACGAGCAGGATTATGAAGCCTACCTCCAGTACCACCAGCAACCGCTGGGATTCTACTTTTACGATGGGGATCACCAGTACGAGCATCAGCTAAAAGGATTGAAACTGGCTGAGCCCTACATGGCGCCTGGCTGTGTTGTTATGGTTGATGACACCAACTGGCAGGAGCCGCGACAGGCTACCTATGACTTTATGGAAAGCTGCGAGGCTGATTACCGGGTCCTGCTCGACCAGCAAACGGCCTCAGACCGGGTGGCCCAGCAGGAAAGTGCGATGCATCCGACCTTCTGGAACGGCCTCATGCTGATACAGAAAACCTCCTGACCTTCGGGTTTTATGGCTCACATCGCCATGGTCACGCTGGATCATTGTCCGGATGATGACCGCATCTTTCACAAGGAAGCCCGCGCACTCAGGAAAGCCGGCCACACGGTAACGATCCTCTGCGTGATGAACAGCGATGGCTGTATCCCGGGCATGAGCCAGGCCGCCCCGCTCAACCCCTCAGGCGAATCCCACATAGAAGAAGCCTCAATTCATATAAAGGGTGTGCTACCTGCCCGCAATAAGGCTGAGCGGCTACTGAAAAAGGGATTCCGGGGCGGCTTTGTGAAGCGGTTTATCCAAGAAGGGCAGGCCCTTGAGGCTGACGTTTACCATGCCCATGAGCCAGCCAGCCTGTACCTGGCTTTCTGGATGGCTCGCTGGAACCCCGGCAGGGTCGTGTTTGACAGCCATGAGTCCTGGCTAAGCGGTAGCTACCGGGACTTCTGGGTAAAGCGGATCTGCCTGCCACGCCTGCGCTACCTGATCACGGCTAATCCGCTTACACGAGGACACCTGCTGGCCCGCAACCCTGCTATGGCAACCAAGGTGGTTTATAACTACCCGGAAAAGCGGGTCTTCCATCATTCATTTGACGTGCAGAAGTTTCAGCAGCCAGTAATAGCCCACGAGGGTATTCTGCCCTTTAACCGTGGCCTGAAGCTAATGGTGGAGGCAATGATCCGGCTCACACAAACCATCCCTGATGCCAGATTGCGCCTGATCGGGGAGCCAAAGGGTGAGGCCCATACCTATCTGAACCATCAGATTGCTAAGCATCACCTCCATCACAACATCGAGGTAACAGGGTGGCTTCCTTACGAACAAGTGCCTGCTTACCTGAAAGACGCATCAATAGGGCTAATCCTGAAAACCCCTCAGCCGCTCAACAACATTATGGGCGGGCCTGCTATTAAGCTCTTCAATTACATGGCGTCCGGCATGGCTATCGTAGATGCCGGCCTGCCTGAGTCCACCCGCTTTCTGGATGAGATCCAGGCTGGCATCACGCTACGGGACCGCGCGCCTCAGACGCTGGCCAATGCCCTTCAGTACCTGCTGGAACGGCCCGATGTGATGCAACAGTATGCAGCGCAGGGCTACGAGGCCAGTAAAACGCGCACATGGGAGGCGGAAGGAAAGCGGCTGGCCGATTTTTACAAACACATGGTACTGGCCCCGGATTCAGGGCTTCTGATCCGCTAACTAATGCCTGCCCATAAAAAAGCCCCACTAGCAGCGCTAGCAGGGCTTTGCAATGAACAATTATTAAAAAAGCAGGCTTAGCTCTCAGCCTTAACAGTTTCCTTTTCCGGATCATAGTTAAGGTTCGGAGCCAGCCATTTCTCCATGGTCTCGAGATCGATACCCTTGCGCCGGGCATAGTCCTCGACTTGATCCCTGCCAATGTTACCAAGGGCAAAATAGCGGCTTTCCGGGTGGCTGAAGTACAGGCCACTAACAGCGGCTGCCGGATACATGGAGTAGCTGTCGGTGAGCTCGATGTTAGCCTTGTTGGGCGCATCCAGCAGGTCGAAAATGCGGCCCTTCTCGGTGTGATCCGGACAGGCCGGATAACCCGGAGCAGGGCGAATACCCTGGTAGTTTTCAGAGATCAGCTCTTCACTGGATAAGTTTTCATTCGGGGCAAAGCCCCAGAATTCCTTCCTTACCCGCTCGTGGAGCCGCTCGGCAAAGGTTTCGGCAAACCGGTCGGCCAGGGCCTTCAGCAGGATGCTGTTGTACATGTCATTATCCTGCTCGTACTTCTCAGCATACTGCTCAATACCGAGACCGGCTGTAACAGCAAAAGCGCCCATGTAATCCTTCAGGCCGCTTTCCCTGGGAGCGACAAAGTCGGACAGGGCATAATTCGGGCGGTTCTGAGCCTTCTTGTTCTGCTGGCGCAAGGTGTGGAGGGTTTCGAGCACTTCCCTGCGCTCATCATCTGTGTAGAGCTCAATGTCATCCCCCACGGCATTGGCCGGGAAGAACCGGAGTACACCCCGGGCGGTCAGCCACTGCTCCTGGATGATCTTATCCAGCATTTCGTTGGCATCGTTGAACAGCCGCTTGGCTTCATCGCCAATAACCTCGTCCTCAAAGATCGCCGGGTACTTACCCTTCAGCTGCCAGGTCTGGAAGAACGGGGTCCAGTCGATATACGGGCGGAGTTCCTTCAGGGAGTAGTCTTCAAAGACCTCGGTGCCAAGGAAGCTTGGCTTGATGAGCGAACTGTTTTCCCAGTCAATATCGGGTTTGTTCTCACGCGCCTGATCGATGGTGATGTATTCCTTAGTAGAACGCTTGTTGTTGTGGCGCTCTCTCATCTGCTCGTTCTCAGCGGCTACTTCGTCCTTAAACTGCTGAGCTTCTCCTCCTAAGAGCTTGCCCACAACGTTAACGCTACGGGAGGCATCCAGCACGTGGACGGAATTCCCGGATGGATAGGTTGGAGCGATCTTAACGGCTGTGTGGATACGGGAGGTTGTAGCACCCCCGATCAGCAGGGGAATGTTCATGCCTCGTTTTTCCATATCCTTGGCCACGTCCACCATCTCATCCAGAGAAGGGGTAATGAGCCCGCTAAGGCCAATCAGGTCGGCATTAACTTCCTCAGCCTTATCCAGGATTTCCTCCTTGGGCGTCATAACGCCAAGGTCATAGATATCGTAATTGTTACAGGCCAGCACAACGTTAACGATGTTCTTTCCAATGTCGTGAACGTCACCCTTAACGGTGGCCAGCACCATGCGGCCTTTTGAGGTATCGTTTTCGGTCTTTTCAGCCTCGATGTAGGGCATGAGGTAGGCTACAGCCTTCTTCATGACACGGGCACTCTTGACCACCTGCGGCAGGAACATCTTGCCTTCGCCAAACAGGTCACCCACGGTGTTCATCCCATCCATCAGGGGCCCTTCGATCACATCGATGGGCTGGCTGTGTTGCTGGCGTGCTTCTTCGGTGTCTTCCTCAATGTGATCCACAATGCCTTTGATCAGAGAGTGCTCAAGGCGTTTGTTTACTTCCTGATCGCGCCAGGCCGTGTCCTTCTCACGGGTCTTGCCCTGCCCCTTGTACTCGGCAGCCAGGTCCATGAGCTTATCGGTGGCCTCATCGTCCCGGTTGTAAAGCAGGTCTTCAATCTGGTCCCGCAGTGGCTTATCGATGTCATCATAAACCTCGATCATACCAGGGTTAACAATCCCCATATCCATACCGCGCTGAATGGCATGGTAGAGGAAAATGGAGTGCATGGCCTCCCGTACCCGGTTATTACCGCGGAAAGAGAAGGAAATATTGCTGACGCCACCACTGATCTTGGCGTAGGGGAGGTTTGCTTTGATCCAGTTGATACTGTCCAGAAAGTCAACCCCGTAGTTCTTGTGCTCATCCATTCCGGTTCCGATCACCAGAATGTTGGGGTCGAAGATGATATCCTCGGGCGGCAGGCCAACTTCCTCGGTCAGGATCCGGTAGGAGCGCTCGCAGATCTCCTTTCTGCGCTCCAGGTTATCAGCCTGACCTTGCTCGTCAAAAGCCATGACGACAATGGCTGCGCCATACCGCTTGATCTTTTTAGCTTTTTCTTTGAAGTCCTCAGGGCCTTCCTTCAGGCTGATGGAGTTCACCACGCACTTGCCCTGCGCACACTTCAGTCCTTCCTCAATGATGCTGAACTTGGAAGAGTCGATCATGAAGGGAAGCTTGGAGATCTCAGGCTCTGCCATCATCAGGTTGATGAGCTTAGGCATCACCTCTTCACCTTCGATCATGCCCTCATCAAGGTTGATATCCAGCATCTGGCCGCCCCCTTCTACCTGATTCTGGGCGATCTCCAGCGCCTCTTCGAATTTTTCTTCTTCGATCAGGCGCTTAAAGCGCTTAGAACCGGTGACGTTGGTACGCTCCCCGATGTTAACGAAGCCGGTATTCTCCTCGATAGTCAGGGGTTCCAGTCCACTAACACGGGTCTTGCGGGGTATTTCAGGGATCTGGCGGGCCGGGTACTGGGCTGCCTTGTCAGCAATGGCCTTGATGTGCTCCGGCCGGCTTCCACAGCAACCCCCAATAATGTTGATCAGGCCATCCTGCATGTATTCTTCCACTAAGTCAGCCATCTGCTCAGCCGATTGGTCATACTCCCCGAACTCGTTAGGAAGACCAGCATTGGGGTGAGCGCTGACCGGGAAGGGCGATTCCTTGGAAAGGATTTCCAGGTATTGCTTGAGCTGCTCAGCGCCCAGGGCACAATTCAGGCCGATGCTGGAGAGCGGCATGTGGCGGACCGAGTTGAGGAAAGCCTCAGTGGTCTGACCGGAAAGGGTGCGGCCACTGGCATCGGTAATCGTACCGGATACCATAATGGGGACCTCCTGTCCGGTTTCTTCCTTGTAAACGTCAATGGCGTAAAGGGCAGCTTTCGCGTTAAGCGTGTCAAAGATGGTCTCGATCAACAGAACATCGGTTCCTCCATCCATCAGCCCCACGATCTGGTCGTAATAAGCCTGAAACAGCTCGTCAAAGGTGATAGCCCGGTAACCGGGGTCGTTCACGTCCGGGGACAGCGAACCGGTTTTATTGGTAGGACCGAGCGGACCAGCTACAAACCGGGGTTTTTCAGGCGTGGTGTACTTGTTGACGGCCTCCTTGGCCAGGCGTGCCGACTCGTAGTTGAGCTCATACACCAGATCCTCCATGTAGTAATCGGCCTGGGCGATGGTGGTAGAGCTAAAAGTATTGGTTTCGGTAATATCAGCCCCGGCTTCCAGGTACTGCTCGTGAATGTTCCGGATTGCGTCCGGCTGCGTGATGGACAGCAGGTCATTGTTGCCTTTTAGCTGCCCTGGGTGATCCTGAAAGCGATCACCGCGGTATTGCTCCTCTGAAAAATCCAGTAACTGGATCATCGTACCCATGGCACCGTCCAGTACCAGGATACGCTCCTTCATTAACTGATTGAAATCGGTCATAAAAAAATGTTGATTTTAAAATACAGGATGGTTGAAAACAAAATGCTAAAAAACGTACTGCATTGTTTTGTTCACTGAAAGGGTAATTATGTCAGGAATAATCATAAAATAAAGCCTCCCGCGAACAGGGCCTGAACCCTGTACGAGAGGCGAAGTGCAAATGCTGGGAGTATTGAAAACCGGGTTTATTTCTTGAAGTGAAGAACGCCCCAGTTCAGGTAACCTTTGTTACCCTTTTCCACCCAGTGACCGAGCCCTTCTTTCATGCGCTCAATGTATTCAGCGCTCACTTTGTCCTGCAGGTGGCTTTCGTTCTTCTTGAGCTCTTCCAGTACACGGCCATAGTGGGTTGGCAGCAGCTCAGCCTGCTCCTCAACCTCAACTTCCTGAAGGCCGAGGTCTTTGGCAAACTCCCGGTACTTGCCAACGGAACCCATTGAATCCAGGTGGATCCGGTTAAGCACCGGGTCCAGCACGCCATCCGGGCAGTTGTCTACCTGCATCGGATCGGTGAAGATGAAGTGGGCTCCGGGCTTGAGCACCCGTGTTACTTCTTCGAAAACTGCCTTCTTATTGCCGCTGTGTAGGATTGAGTCCTGGCACCAGACGATATCAAAGCTTTCGTTTTCGTAAGGGATCTCTTCAAAGTTACCCTGGTAAACATTGATCAGGTGATCGAGCCCCTGTTCTTTATTCTTCTGGATGTTCTTATCGTTCTCCTTCTCGCTGATGTTCAGGCATTCTACCTGACAGCCAAAGGTCTTGGCCAGATAACGGGCTGAGCCGCCATAGCCAGCGCCAATGTCAATAACCCGGCTGTTAGCGGTTAGCTGCGGAAGCTTCTCTACCATTTTTTCAACGGTGCGGTGGCTGGCATGCAGGATCGGCTCGCTATCACTTTGATACCAGCCTACGTGAATATCCTCACCGCCCCAGATGTTGTAGTAGAAGTTGTCAGCATCTTCGCTGTCGTAATAATTCTTCGCAATGTTCGCTACCTCCTCATTCTTCATAATACACTTGCTTTTTTGTTTTTGTAAAAGTGCCTACCCATCGGGTGTTATCCCTCCTCATCCGGGATGTATTGCTTTTCAGCAATATGAATAAAGTAATCAGGGTCGTCTTGCTTGTAAGTTTCCTGAAAGTCGCCGAAAGTAGAAACCCGCTGAAAGCCGACTTCCTGCATCAGGCGGGTGGTGTATTCCTCCCGCAGCGGGAAGAAATTAAGGTTGTGCACGGTGTTATCCGGAAACTCATAGCGAAAACGTACCAGTTCATCATGCACGTAATCAGGTTCAGCTTTGATGTTCTCACCAGCATAGTAGTAGGTATGCTTGGTCGAGAAGCCGCGGTCCAGGATGCTGCTGTAATTCCGCTGATCCAGGATCAGGATACCATCCTGCCGCAGTGCTGAGTGGAATTCAGCCAGGGCTTTCCGGCGGTCATTTTCTGAAAACAGGTGCGTAAATGAGTTCCCCAAACAGATGATCGCGTCATACTTGCTATGCACATCCCGGTTTAGCCAGCGCCAGTCAGCCTGGATTGTCTTCAGGATCAGATCCCGCTTGCAACCGTTATTGAAAGCTTTCGCCAGCATGTTGGGGCTCCCATCAGCGCTGGTGACTTCAAAACCCTGCTCAGCAAGCTTGATGGAGTGATAGCCAGTGCCGGTAGCAGCGTCCAGCACTTTGTACTTTCCGCGTTTTCGAAGTGCTTCCAGAAAAAAGTCGCCTTCGCCTTTCTCACGAGCCTCCCAATTGATCAGATCATCCCATTTGTCGACAAAATCTTCAACGTACTCTTGCTGGTAGAGATCTGAAGCGCCCTCAGCGTTAACCGGGTGCTGCGTATCAAATTGGGCATTGCTCATAACTCAATACGCTTTTGTTTCTGAAAAGAAATGCTGCTCTGAGCGAAAAAGCTAAAATTGTCTAATTCCTGTTTTTCTTAACTTATTGGAATTTCAAAATCGCGTACAAATGTAAAAAAGTATCTGTAACTCGAAAATGTATGAAGTGAAGTTCCTGTGCGTCAATACTTTTGCTCATTCGGGCAAGTAGCAGCAGGCGGAATTCCCTACCTTCGCTCAAAAAGCTATGGAGATCCAGGAGGCGCAACGCATTGTAGACCAATGGATTCAGGAAAAGGGCATTCGGTATTTTGATGAGCTTACCAATACCGCTGTGCTAACGGAGGAAGTGGGCGAGCTGGCGCGCATCATGGCGCGCACTTATGGGGAGCAGTCGTTTAAGGAGAGCGATCGCGGGGCCGATATGGGCGATGAAATGGCAGACATCCTCTTTGTGCTGATCTGCCTGGCTAACCAGACCGGCATCGATCTGACGGCAGCCCTGGAGCAGAACCTTGCTAAAAAGACCAATCGCGACCAGGATCGCCATCGGCAGAACCCGAACCTTAACTCCTGACTTATGGATAAGTACGAACAACGGGGCGTATCGGCCTCTAAAACGGAAGTGCACCAAGCCATTCGCTATCTGGATGAAGGGCTTTACCCCAATGCTTTCTGTAAGGTAATGCCGGACTGGCTGACCGGTGATCCGCAATATGCCACACTGATGCATGCCGATACAGCCGGCACGAAAACCAGCCTGGCCTACCTGTACTGGCAGGAGACAGGTGATGCCACGGTATGGCAGGGGATCGCCCAGGATGCGCTCGTTATGAATACGGACGACCTGGCCTGTACCGGGGTAGTTGATCACATTACCCTCTCTAACACCATTGGCCGGAATAAGCGGCTGATCCCCGGTGAGGTCCTTGAGCAGCTGATCAAGGGCACTACCGCCTTTATCGAGCAAATGGCAGATCATGGCGTGCGGCTTTACCATGCCGGCGGAGAAACTGCTGATGTGGGGGATGTGGTGCGCACCCTCGATATGGGCTTTACTACCTATGCCCGCCTGCCCAGGTCAGCAGTCATTGCTAACCAAATTCAGCCCGGTGCCGCCATTGTGGGCCTGGCTTCTGATGGTCAGGCTTCCTATGAAGAAGCGCCCAACAGTGGTATTGGCAGCAATGGGCTGACCATGGCGCGGCACGAGTTGCTAAGCCACGACTACGCGCAGGCTTACCCCGAAAGCTTTGATCCCGGTCTGGAAGAAGCAGTGGTGTACACCGGGCGCTACAGGCTTGCGGATAGGCCTCACGGCAGGGATCAGTCCATCGGGCAGTTACTATTAGCCCCCACGCGAACCTATCTGCCATTTGTCAAGGCCCTGCTTGAAGATATGGCGCCCCATGTTCAGGGGCTTATTCATTGTACTGGTGGTGGGCAGGGTAAAGTGAAGCATTTCCTTCAGGATGTGCAGGTGGTTAAGGACCAGCTAATGCCCGTTCCGCCTGTTTTCCAGCTTATCCGGGAACAGACGCAAACACCCTGGGAGACGATGTACCGCGTTTTCAACATGGGGCACCGTCTGGAGGTGTACACAGCTCCTGATCATGCGCAGGCAGTTATTGATCATGCTGCGGCATTCGGCATTCAGGCCCAGGTGGTTGGCTACACAACGAAGGCTGAACACCCAGCTGTTACCCTCTACACACCAGCTGGACCTATTAGCTACTAACTGCTACAAGTTTTCATGCTGGTTCTTCGTGGAAGTTGGTATACGTAAAAAAACCCGCCACGATTTGTGACGGGTTCTGAGAAGCTAAAGGGAGAAGCTTACTGCTTAATTCCGGTAAGCATTGTACATCCAGATCAGCTTTTCCTGCTCTTCAATGTAGCCATCCAGCTGGCTCTGGGTTCCGTTGTCGTAGGCTTCGTCAGCCATTTTGCCAATGACCTTCTGCTTATCGATCAGGGTGCGCAGGCTTTCCATGATCTCGTTCACAGACTGCTCACCATCTGAAACAATCGGAGCTTCTTGTATACTGGCCTTGCTAATGTAGGCAGAGTACCGGTGCTCCGGCGTATGGCCTAACGTCAGAATGCGTTCAGCCACCTCGTCTATCTTTTGCTTCAGGTCTTCATAAAGCTCTTCAAACTTTTGGTGGAGCTCAAAAAACCGCCGGCCGGTGATATTCCAGTGGTAGTTACGCGCATTCTGGTAAAAGATCGAGTAGTCAGCTAACAGCTCATTTAGCTTATCAGCAATAGCGTTTACTTGGGTTTGATCCATGTTTAATTGATGCTTGGTCGTCATAAGACTCGGTTTTTAAATTTCACTGATTATTGTACAATAACTGTTCCTAAATGATAATTTTTATCGTTTAAGGCACGCTGCAAGACCCCAGGCTTTTGCGTTACAGCCTTGGCCGGTGGATTATTGGTGTTACAGCAAGTCATGCTTTAGAACAAAGGAAAAGTCAGCGGCTACGGTTCCGTGGAATGGTATGTTTGTTCAGGATCCGCGCTTTTTCAGCTTTTACGCGCGGATTAGCCCGGAAGGCCCATAGCTTGCTGCGGGCACCTTTGGCCGCCTTCATGATGTCTACCTTCGGGTAGGGATAGTCGTTACCCAGGCGTACTCCACAGGATTGCTGCTCGATCTCCGGCATAAGCCAGGGCTGGTGAATATAAGCATCCGGGCAATTACGCAGTTCAGGCACCCACTCCCGGATGAAAGCTCCGCTGGGATCATGTTCCTGCGATTGCTTGACGGGATTGTAAACCCGCACGGTGTTGATGGCAGTTTCAGCCGCCTGCATCTGGAGTTGCGGAAAGTGAATGCCCGGCTCAAAGTCCAGGAAAATCCGGGCAAAGTGACCAGAGAGCCATTGCCAGGGCAGCCAGAAATGGTGCGTTCCGACTGAGGTCAGCATAGCCCGCATCCGGAAATTGACGTAGCCGGTCTGGTTCAGCGCCCGCATACAGGCATCAGCTAGTGGAAGGCCCATGGTACCATCGCACCAGGCCCGCCAGAGGTTCTCATCCAGGCACTTCAGCATGTCCTGAAACCCCCGGTTAACGGGCTCAAACTCCATTTGCTCCTCCATCTCAAACTTCTGGATAAAGTGGCTGCGCCAGCGCAGGCGCGACTGAAAGGCTGATAGCGCACCCTTGAAATAACCTGCCGAGCGGGTTAGCTGACTAGCCTGAAAGACCTGCCGCAGCGACAGGTTCCCCCACGACAAATGCGGAGAGAGCCGGCTGCAGGTCTGACGGCTTTCCCCGGGCTTTGAGATGTTTTTGCTGTAGCCCTTAGCCCGCTCTTCCAGAAAGCTATCCAGGACTCTCCTGCCTTTGGTTTCGCCTCCCTCCTGAAAGGAATTGGGATCTTCCTCGTTACCGCATTCATAGGCCGCAAATGCCTTCTGGAGGGCTTCTACTTCAGTTGCCGGTAAAAAGCGGGCTTTGCCAAAATCCGGATCGTCAGTTGGGGCCTTCATGAATTGATACCACCAAGGGGCCCAGTTGGTCCGGTCCTGAATACCGCGGAACACCCCATTGTTGGTAAACTCCTGCCAGGGGATACCCTGGCTCTTAAGCCACTGAGCAACTGCTTTATCCCGCTCATACGTCACCCATAAGCCCGTTTCCTCGTAGGAAAAGATTTTATGAACCGGATAGCTGGCAGCTATATGCTGAAAGGCTGACAGGGCAGATGCATAGGGCTTTAAAACCTGCGTACGATAAGCCTGAAGCTGGTGATCCAGATCGGTCAGCGACTGCTGGATGAACCGGAAATGCCGCTCAGAGGAATGATCATGCTCCGCGAGGACAGGCTCATAGCAGAAGAGTAATAAGACAGGATACCCTTCTTTTACAGCCTCAGCCAGGGGCTTGTGGTCCTGTAGGCGCAGATCCCGTTTTAACCAGACTAATGATATCGGCTCACGCATAGCAATGAGAGAACACAGCAACAGCAGAACAGTTGAAGAAAGCCTTAGTAGGCTCCCACGCTAGCTGAGGAGGTGGTAAACCCGGCTATGTAACCAAAGCCTTGCTCGATACCATTCTCACGCTGAAAAAGGGTGGAGGAGGGCTGACTGGGTAGCTCAGGGGGCAGGCTCTGACGGTTGTTGAAGTAGGCTTTGTTCACATGGCGTAGCTCAATCCGGAAGCCTGCGAGCTTGCCTTCTATCTCAAAGCGGGCATCAGCATAGATCGGAACTTCCACTTCGCCTTCCTCGAGATTCCGGTCGTGGATGAGGAGACCACGGGTTTCACGCTTTTCGTAGCCCGGATTGGAAGCCAGCAGGGTAACAGGGGGCTGACCCTGCAGCTGACCCGTAGAATCCAGAATGGTAGCCTGGGCCCGGAGCTCGTAGTAGTTGGTCTCATCCGGAGGGTCCTGCCAGCGGACGGTCATCTGGTAGAGCAGCGGATCACCCTTATCCAGGCGCTTAACGATTTTTAGCTGATCAATAGAAACCCGGATGGGCTCAGGTAGATGAGCCCTGGCCTCAACGGACTCCAATCCCGGATGGGTGATTTCTACATTATACTCCCGGCCAGCTCTGGGCTTCCATTGCTCTGAGCGGAATAAACCCTCACCCAGTGGTTTCAGTGTAGCCCGGTGAGTTCCCTGCCAGCTTACTGAGACCCTGGCCTCATCGGCAGGCTTAGCGGCAGCTGCTGCATCCCTCGCTGGGTTTACCCTTCCCACCTTCATAGCCAAAGACTTGCCCGGCGCACTAAAGCCATGAATAATCAGCTGCTCCCGATCTGCTGGCTCACCTTGCGGGTTCAGGCCCCGTTCGCAACCAGTGGCAAAGGTTAGCAGGATCAGAAGCAGAGCAGAGCAGCATGGCAATGTATGCATAGCAAATAAGGGCTTGCAGGTAGTAGAGGCAGTGACGGATTTAGCCAATAAAGGTAAAGGAAATCCAGCAGTTAATGCCAGTTAGGCCATAGCTCAGGCTGTTTTTAAATGCTTTATGAAACAGCAACCCCTTGGCGAGGACTATCCTAACCTTTGAACTGATAAGTAGTCGGGCAGGGTAATCCTTTGACGCGCTTGGTCATCCCATTGATCACCGACCATGACCAAGGCAAGTCCCAGCTGGACTGCCGGGATTGGCATAGAGCAGCTGCTTGCAGGCGGCTGTACGAGCTTCATAAGCTGGTGCTCCAGAAAAGCCAGAAGCCAGCGCAGGTAATGATCAGGACCGGCTAAAAAGCACGCATTAGCACCCTGGTATTGGCTGGGTACTGCCTGCGAGTAGCCCGTTTGCTGCTAGCCCTGCTTGCCCGCAATCCAGTGGGCTGAGCTCCCGGCAGCCGAAGCAGCCTTTGCTTTTTGGTACTTTTGAAGCCACTGCTCAAACCTGCCGCTTTGTCCAACGTAAGCCGCCTAGCAAGCCAGACTGCCGTCTATGGCGTTAGTACCATCCTGGGGCGGCTGTTGAACTACCTGCTGATCCCCCTGCACACCTACCTTTTTGAGCCAGCTAGCTATGGGGTGGTCGGAGAGTTGTATGCCTATATCACCTTTCTGAATGTGGTTTACCTGCTGGGCATGGAAACGGCTTTTTTCCACTTTGCCAATAAGCGCAGAGACGAGCAGCGGGTGTTTTCAACCGCCCTGATAGCGCTTGCCGGCACCAGCGTGCTGTTTAGCGGCACTGTGCTGCTGTTTAACCAGGGCGTGGCGGACCTGCTGGCCTACAGCGACAATCCGGAATACATTGCCGCTATTGCCGGGATCCTGGCTTTCGATACCATTGCCGCGATCCCCTTTGCCCGGCTCCGGCTTCAGGAAAAGCCCCTGCAATTTTCCGCTATCAAAGTTGGCAACATCGCCCTTAACATCGGTTTTAACCTGTTCTGGCTGCTGCTGTGCCCGTGGGTTCTTGACCAGCCGGAATTAGCAGGATGGCACAGCTGGATCAATTCAGTGTACGAGCCATCCTTCGGGGTTGGGTATGTCTTTCTGGCAAACCTGATGGCAAGCGCGCTGACGCTTCTATTCCTGCTGCCGCAGCTGCGCGCCTTCCGGCTGCAGTTTGACAGGCAGCTGATCCGCCAGATGCTTCAATACGCGCTGCCGCTGGTAGCGGTGGGTGTAGCAGGCATGATCAACGAGACCATCGACCGGATCCTGTTGCGGCAGCTGCTCCCTTATGACGCAGAAAAAAACCTGGCGCAGGTAGGGATCTACAGCGCTTGTTACAAGCTGTCCATTTTTATGACGCTGATCGTGCAGGCTTTCCGGTATGCCGCTGAGCCGCAGTTCTTTGCCGAAAGCCGCAGACAGCCGGATCCCAAGCCCTACTACGCGCAGGTCATGACCTACTTTGTTGCCTTTGGCGGGTTTATTTTCCTGGGTGTGACCGGCTTGCTGAACCTGCTCAAGTTCATGATCGCGCCTGCCTATCACGCAGGGCTGCACATTGTGCCGATCCTGCTGCTGGCTAACCTGCTGCTGGGCATGTACTTTAACCTGTCCATCTGGTATAAGCTCACAGAGCGGAACCGCACAGGTGCCCTGATTGCTTTCCTCGGGGCGCTGGTAACGGTGATCCTGAATATTGCCCTGATCCCGGTTATCGGCTATACAGGGTCCGCTCTGGCCACGCTGGCCAGCTATCTGCTAATGGTAATTACCTCTTATACCCTTAGTCGCTATTACTATCCCATTCCCTATCAGAAAGGGCGGATTGGGTTTTACATGGGGTATGCCGTTCTGCTCTACAGCCTTGGCTGGGTCTTCGAAAACCAGCTCATAGGCAGTTGGGGTTGGGAGACGATCCTCTTCAAAACTGCTCTGATCGGGCTTTATGCGGCCACATTCGCCTATGTAGAGAAGCCTGATATAATGCTAAATTTGTTGAATAAGCTTAAACAACGCCTCTAATAAGCCCAGACGGTCATGAAAATCAATATCATCAACCGCTCTAATCACCCGCTACCAGCCTGTGAAACTGCTCAGGCAGCGGGGATGGACCTTCGTGCTAACCTGAAGGCGCCCGCCCGCGTTCGCCCTTTCGAGCGGGTGCCCATTCCGACCGGCCTTTACCTGGAAATCCCGGAAGGCTATGAGGGGCAGATCCGTCCACGCAGCGGTCTTGCCTACAAGCAAGGGCTGACTATTCTGAATGCCCCGGGCACGATTGACCCGGACTACCGGGGTGAGGTTAAAGTGCTGCTGATCAACCTCTCACAGGAATCAGTAGCAGTGCAGGATGGGGACCGTATCGCGCAGCTGCTGGTCAGCGCTACTACACCGGTCGAATGGGAGGCTGTGGAGCAGCTATCCCCCACAGCGCGCGGCCAGGGCGGCTATGGCCATACTGATGAAACCGCTGAAACCTCCTAAACTGACAGCCTGCTATGAAAATGGTGATACCAATGGCCGGGGCTGGTAAGCGTATGCGCCCCCATACCCTGACCACGCCCAAACCCCTGATACCAATAGCCGGCCGTTCGATTGTGGAACGGCTCGTGCGCTCTATTGCTGACATGAGCCCGGAAGCCTTTGAGGAGGTGGCTTTTGTGGTAGCACGCCACTTCGGAGCTGAAGTAGAGCAAAACCTGCTGCAGATCGCCCATGATATCGGGGCACAGGGCACTATTCACTACCAGGACGAGGCGCTGGGAACGGCCCACGCCATTTATTGTGCCGCACCAGCGCTGGATGACCGGGTGGTGATCGCCTTTGCGGACACCTTATTTGATGCCAATTTCCGGATCGATCCGGAACAGGATGGGATTATCTGGGTTAAGCAGGTTGAGAATCCCAGTCAATTCGGAGTCGTGAAGCTGAACGAGCAGCAGGTTATCCAGGAATTTCTGGAAAAGCCTAAGGAAGCCCCAACGAACAACGCCATCATCGGCATTTACTACTTCAGGGACGGAAGCGCCCTGAAAGCAGCTCTGCAGGACCTGATAGACCGCGGGCAGACCGGCAACGGGGAGTATCAGCTGACCGATGCCATGGAGAATATGAAGCAGCAGGGAACGGCCCTGACCATTGGCAAGGTAGACCAATGGATGGACTGCGGAAACAAAGACGCCACCATCGATACCAATACCCGGATCCTGAAGCTTAAGCAAAACGAGGAAAGCCTGATCAGCACGAATATTGAAAAGGATAACAGCGTTATTGTGGGGCCCTGTTACATTGGAGAAGGAGCAGTGCTGCGCAACTCAGTAATTGGCCCCTATACCGCTGTTGGTGCCGGCTCACGAGTTGAGCAAAGCGTTGTACAGGAAAGCATGGTTTTCGATCAGGCCTATCTGGCTAGTGCCACCCTGAACCGGGCAATGATCGGTAACCATGCTGTTCTTCAGGGGCAGCCAGCTACCCACAGTATTGGCGATTATAGCAGACTTGGTCCCTGAGGCAGGCAGGGAAGTGATCACTGTTGGTTGAAGAAAAAAAGGAGTAATGACAAAAAAGCGATTTGGCAGACACCGGACGATAAAGCTAACCGGTGCGATCCTGGCGATCGGAATCGGGCTACAGGGCTGTAGCCTTCTGAGCAAGGACAGCCAGACTGAAGCAGCCGGACAAAGCAAGCCATCCAATGAGGCAGAGAACCAGGAAAAGGCCCTGACTGAGCGGGAGAAGCAAACCTTCCAGAGCATCTTTTTTGAGGGGGTTAAGAACAAGGCTATTGGTAACACAAGGCGCGCAGTCAAGCAATTCCGAAAGGCGCTGGGGATCAACCCAGCAGCTGAAGCCGCCCATTACGAACTGAGCCGGCTTCTGGAAAAGCAGAAGGCCGGGGATTCAGCCGTCATGCATGCCCGGAAGGCCGTAGCCCTCAGCGATAGCAGCTATTGGTACATGAAGCACTTAGGTGGGCTCTACCGCGACCACAACCGCTATGGGAAAGCGGCCCAGGTGATGGAGCAGATAACAAAAGAACATGAAGAAGGCCCTAAATTCTATTACCAGCTGGCCAATGTGTACATCCGCCAGAACAAGCTGGATAAGGCCCTTCAGACCTACAAGCGCTTTGAGGAAAACTTTGGCGTGGATCCGCAGATCGTCCGGCAGCAAAAGCGTATTTACCTCCAGAAAAACGAGGTGGAAAAAGCGGCTGATGCGGTTAGAGGGCTGATCGAGCAGAATCCGAATCAGCTCAGGTATTACCGCCAGCTCGCGAAGCTCTATTCGGCCAATGACAGGCCTGAAAAAGCCAAAGGCGTTTATGAGGAAATGGTAAAGCTGGCCCCGGATGACGGGCAAACCCAGATGGCGCTGGCCCAGTATTACAGCAAGCAGGGTAAGCCGGAAAAGGCGTTCGATAACCTTAAAAAGGCCTTTGAGGATGCCAGTCTGGACGTGGATAGAAAGGTCAAATTCATGCTGAGTAACTACCTGCAGCAGCGCCTGAACAGCAAGCAAACCCAGCAGGCCTTTGAGCTGGGCCAGACCCTGGTGGAAGCGCACCCGGAATCAGCCAAGGCTCACGCGGCCTATGGCGATGTGCTGTACCGGAATGACCGCCCTACAGATGCCATGCAGGAATACGAGGCAGCCCTGGCAAGCAGTAAGGACAACTTTAGTGTTTGGCAGAACCTTCTGCAGATTTACCTGCAGGAAAGCCGCTACCAGAAACTGGAGCGGCAGAGCAGCCGCGCTCTGACCTATTTCCCGAATCAGCCGCTACTGTACTACTTCCACGGCCTGGGACTGAAGGAAAATGGTAAGACGGATAAAGCCGTCAAGCAGTTTGAGTCAGGCCTTAACCTGGTGTCAGGTAATCGTCAACTGAAAACGCAGCTGTACAGCAATCTGGGGATGACTTATCATGACATGGCTGACTACCAGGAGTCAGAAAAGTACTTTGATAAGGCGCTGGAGCTCAATCCGGGCGACCCGTTTATCCTGAACAACTACAGCTGGTACCTGGCGCTACGGGGCGATAAGCTCTCGAAAGCCGAAAAAATGTCGGCTAAGAGCCTCGAAAAGCAGCCGAACAATTCCGCTTACCTGGATACCTATGGCTGGATCCAGTATAAGAAAGGCAACTACCAAAAGGCTGAGAAATACATCAAGCGCGCCCTTGAGCAGAATCCGGAAGATCCTGAGCTGCTGGAACACTACGGGGACGTCCTTTACAAGCTGGACCAGATCGACAAGGCCACGAAGTACTGGAAGCAGGCCAGGAATCAGGGCGGTCCGAATGATGAACTAAGCAAGAAGATTCGCAACCGCCGGATCCCTAAATAAGCTATCGAGGCTGCCCCCTATGACCAATTTCCCAAGCTACGCCACTGCGTTTCCCGTAATAGCTCTACGGCCATTTGCCAACTTTATCGGTGTTCTGCTCATTGGTATCCTGTTGAACAGCTGCCAGACGCTGCAACCTAATCAGACCGGTGCAGCAGCCGTCAACTCTATAACGGAAGCCAGTAAAGTGGTGGCGCAGCAGGAACCGCAGTACCGCTGGATGAACGCTAAGGTTAAGCTGAATGTGGAAACGCCCAGCCGCTCCCTGAGTGGCAAGGGGGCACTGAAAGTTCGAAAGGACAGCCTGATGTGGCTAACGGTATCGCCGGCTCTCGGGATCGAGGTGATGCGGGCTCAGATCAGCCGGGATTCAGTGCAGGTGCTGGACCGGGTCAATAACCGCTACCGGCACTTTGGCTTTCAGCGTGTTGATCAGCTCCTCACGCCCGCTCAGCGGGACTTTACGTTTCAGAACCTCTCCAACATGCTAACCGGCCAGCCGGTATTTATGCCTAACAGCAATTACGAGCTGGTCTCAGCCGATTCCAGCGGTATTGCCATGACCTATGAGGATAAAGTTTTTAAAGAGGAGCTCAACCTCCTGCCAAGCATGCTGAAGACGCAGCAGTTTAAGCTCCGCAAGCCAGCTACCCGGCAATCCATGACCGTTACTTACAGCAACTACCAACAGGTGGATCGCTATCAGATACCCGGCAAGATCAAAGTAGAGGCTCAGCGACCGGAGCCTGTCACCTTGGTCGTAGAGCTTAGAAACATTAGTTTCGAGAAGGAAGACCGGGTCTCATTCTCAGTGCCGGATAGCTATGAATAAACCTGCGCTGCTTCTGTTGGGCTTTTGGGTTGCAGGAAGCCTTGGCTGGGCAACTGCCCAGACTAAGCAAGAGCTCAAAAAAGAGCGCAGGCAAAAGCAACAGGAAATTGCATTTACCAAGAAACTGATCAGTAAAACCTCCGAGCGGCAGCGCAAGACGGTTGACTACCTGAAAGTCCTGAACCAGCAGATCAAAAACCGGGAATCCCTGATCCGGACCATCCAGCAACAAGTAAAGACACTGGACTCGACCATTGCTACGAATGAGTCCGTTATCCAGTCGCTGGAAGATGACCTGGCTTCTCTGAAAGACGAATATGCGGGGATGGTGCGCTTTGCCTACAAAACCCGCAACCAGTATCAGAAACTGGCCTTTGTCTTCTCAGCCAGTAGTTTCAATCAGGCTTACAAGCGCCTGCGCTTTCTGGGTTACTATGCGGATTTCCGGCAGGAACAATTGAGCATGATCCGCGAAACGCAGAACTCCCTCGAAAGCCGCGTTCAGAACCTGGAGGAGCGCAAGGCGGAAAAACGCGCCCTGCTAACGGCCAAGCAGGAGGAAAAGCAAGAGCTGAAGGATGACCTGAGCCAGAAACGTCAGCTGGTAAGCAAGCTGAAATCCAAAAAGAGCCGCCTCCGGCGAAAGCTCAATAAAAAGCAACAGCGTGCCAGGGAGCTAGCCAACGCCATTCAGGCCTCCATCCGCCGGGAGCGGGAAAAAGCCCCAGGCTCTGAATCCAAGGCCTACGCTAACACGCCAGAGGCCGAGGTCGAATCCAACCGGTTCGAGCAGAACAAATCCAGCTTACCCTGGCCGGTAGAGCAGGGGTTTATTTCCAGTGAGTTTGGCAAGCACGAGCATCCCACCCTCGATGGCGTTCAGGTTAAAAACAACGGGATCCATATCACCACCTCGCCTGCAGCCAAAGCTAAAGCCGTTTTTGCCGGAGAAGTAAGGCGCATTGTAGAGCAGCGGGGAAGCGGAATGGGAGTGCTGGTCCGGCACGGGGAGTACTATACCGTGTATTCTAACCTGCAAAAGGTTATGGTAGATCCCGGTGAGCAGATTGAGGCCAATGAAGTGGTGGGTATCGTCCGGACTAATACGGAGACCGGCAATGCCGAATTACACTTTCAGGTCTGGCAGAGCTTTGATAAACTCAATCCGGAGAAATGGCTCGCCCGGCAGTAGGACCGATGTTTTCCTGAAAGCGGAAATAAGCTGAGATTTGCGGCATCTGAAATGGCAATTTGGTGCTAGACCTTCTTTCGATTCCTGTCGCGGCCATTCACTGGAACGCTAACCCTGAACTCTTCCGCATTGGAAGTTTTGCAGTGCATTGGTACGGGCTACTCTTTGCCCTGGGCTTCTATGCCGGCTACCTGATCCTGACCCGCATTTTCCGGAAAGAAGGCGCTTCCCAGGATGACCTGGACCGGCTGACCCTTTACATGGTGGTCGGCACGGTTGTAGGTGCACGCTTCGGCCATATCCTGTTTTACGATCCGGGCTATTACTTCAGTCAGCCGGCTGAGATCCTTAAGATCTGGGAAGGCGGGCTGGCCAGTCACGGAGCAGCCCTGGGCATCCTGCTGGCGATCCTGCTCTATGCCCGCAATACTGCCGGCCAGTCCTTTCTGTGGGTGATCGATCGCATTTCGCTGGTCGTGGCGTTAGCCGGTGCCTTTATCCGGACGGGTAACCTGATGAACTCCGAGATCGTGGGCAAGCCCGCTGATGTGCCATGGGCCTTTGTTTTTGAGCGGCTGCCGGAAGCAGCCACACCCCGCCACCCGGTGCAGATCTATGAGGCCCTGGCTTACCTGGCCATTTTTGGCATCCTGCTCTGGCTCTACCGCCGGTATGATGGCAAATTTTCTGGCGGATTGCTGTTCGGCTGGTTCCTCGTGTTGATCTTTGCCGTCCGCTTTGTGCTGGAGTACTTCAAGGCTGCGCAGGCCGCCTTTCGTGAGGATCTGATGATGAACATGGGCCAGCTGCTGAGCCTGCCGTTTGTGCTGGCCGGGGCTGCGCTTTTGGTCTGGATCCGCTTACAGTCGGGTGGTGGTACCGCTAAGGCCGGCAGGAATGGATAAGCGCTTATCAATATGCTAAATACGGCTCATTCATGACAGGCAAAGCCTTTTACGATCAGGGGTTCCGGCTGGGCATCCTGGGCGGTGGTCAGCTGGGTAAGATGCTGATCCAGGCCATGGCCGATCTGAACGTAACCCCGGTGGTCCTGGATCAGGATGAAACAGTGCCCGCTGCTAAGCTGGCAGCCCACCTGGTTCCGGGCCATTACAGCCAGTATGCTGATGTGAAGCAGATCGGCCAGCAGGTGGACCGGCTGACCATTGAGATCGAGCACGTAAACCTGCAGGCCCTGTACGAACTGCAGGAGCAGGGCCTTCCCATATTCCCGCAGCCCGAGGTGCTGCAGATCATCCAGGACAAGGGCCGGCAGAAGGACTTTTACCGGGAGCAGGGCATCCCCACCGCTGAGTACCGCCACGTGGAAAGCCAGGCAGCGGCCTATGATCACCGGGATTGGCTTCCCGCCTTCCAGAAAAGCTGCAGGGCTGGCTACGATGGCAAGGGCGTTCAGCAGCTAAAAGGGGCTGAAGACCTGCCGCAGGCTTTTGATACGCCCAGCATCCTGGAAGCGCCAGTCCCCTGCGAGAAAGAACTATCCGTCCTGGTAGCGCGGACGCCCAGTGGCGAACTGGCAGCCTATCCGCCCGTAGAGATGGTCTTTCACCCGGCCCGGAACCTCGTTGAATACCTGTTCTCCCCGGCTGATATTTCGGACGAGCAGGCTCAGGAGGCTACCCGCATTGCCAGGGACGTAGCCCATAAGCTTGGAGTGGTAGGGCTCTTAGCCGTAGAGCTATTCCTGACCCCGGAAGGCCGGATCCTGGTGAACGAATCAGCCCCGCGCCCGCATAACAGCGGCCACCACACCATTGAAGCCAACGTGACCTCTCAGTTTGAGCAGCACCTGCGGGCCATCCTGGACCTGCCGCTTGGCAACACCGCTACCCTGAGCCCGGCCGCCATGGTGAATGTCCTGGGCGAGCCCGATCACTGGGGCACACCGCGCTACCAGGGGCTTGAGCAGGTGCTGGCCATCAGCGGAGCCCATCCGCATATCTACGGGAAGCCGACCACCAAGCCTTACCGCAAGATGGGGCATGTGACGGTAACAGCTCCATCAGCTGAGGCGGTGCAGCAGCAGGCCCGGCAGGTGCAGGAAACCCTAAAAGTGATCAGCCATGAGCAGTAATCCGCAAGTGGGCATCATCATGGGCAGTGATTCGGACCTGGCAGTGATGAAGGAAGCCGGCAATATCCTGGAGGAATTAGGAGTCGCAGCTGAGTACAGCATTGTCTCTGCTCACCGCACGCCGGACCGCATGGTGAGCTATGCCCGTCAGGCGCAGGAGCGCGGCCTGAAAGCCATCATTGCCGGGGCAGGGGGAGCTGCACATCTACCCGGGATGACAGCCTCCATGACCACCCTGCCGGTGATCGGAGTCCCGATCCAATCCCGCAACTCGATGGACGGCTGGGATTCGGTGCTGTCGATCCTGCAGATGCCGTCCGGCATCCCGGTGGCTACGGTGGCGCTGGATGGTGCTAAGAATGCAGGCCTTCTGGCAGCCCGGATCGTTGGGGCCTATGATGCGCAAGTGGCTGAAAACCTTACCCAGTACCAGAGCAGCCTGGCCAATAAGGTAGAAAAGGCGAATGAGCGGTTGGGGGCTTCCGGATCGGGCAGTAGCTCAGCCTAGCCTGTAAGTGCTCATTCCCGAATAAGCCTGTTAGGTTTCAGCTATTGTATTACTCTCCGGAAAACTGATCGATCATGAAACCCGCTACCCTCTACTCCTGGAACGTTAATGGCCTGAAGGCCATCCTCCGTAAGAATTTCAGCGAAT
>CAYYUA010000018.1:36744-47834 GCA_964474835.1 uncultured Sphingobacteriales bacterium | reverse complement strand
GTCTATCACTACCAGATCGTGGTCAGGAGTGAGGATGGGAGTCGGGAGACGTATAGTGGAGTGCTTACTGTTATTCGTTAGCTAATAGCGGTAAGGGCTGCAGACGAGTAGCGGGCCCGACTGGGTTAGGGCCACTTCATAAGGAAAATTTTCAACTGTTGCTAAAATGGCGCCTCACCCTTTGAGCCTGACTCTTCGTCCTTATTGATCTTAGACTCCCGTGTGATCATGCTCTCCTGACCTGTTGGCTGATCGGTGTACTCATCGTAGTCATCAAACTTGGCAAACTTGTTAATAAACTTAGCAGGAACGGTAGTGACGCTGCCATGGCGGTTTTTCGCAATGATCAGTTCAGCCATTCCTTCTGTGGGATTGCCTTCCTCGTCCTCTGTTATGCCGTAGTACTCGGGCCGGTAAAGGAACATCACCTGATCGGCATCCTGCTCAATAGACCCTGATTCCCGCAGGTCTGAAAGGATGGGGCGCTTAGAGCCGCCGCGGGTTTCTACCGCGCGGCTAAGCTGCGAAAGCCCAATGACCGGAATGTTCAGCTCTTTGGCAATGCCCTTAAGGGCCCGTGAGATCGAGCTGATCTCTTGCTCCCGGTTGCCGGGCTGCTTGCTTTCGCTCTGGGCGCTCATCAGTTGCAGGTAGTCCACAATCACCAGCTGAATGTCATTCTGGGCCTTCAGGCGCCGGCACTTGGCGCGGAGCTCAAAAATGTTAATAGCCGGCGTATCGTCAATATAAATGGGCGCATCGCTCAGTTCCCCGATCTTCACGTTCATTTGCGTCCACTCGTGCGCCTCCAGGTTGCCATGCCGGAGCTTCTGGGCATCGATCTCCGCCTCAGCTGAGATTAACCGGTGCACCAGCTGTAAAGATGACATCTCCAGGGAGAAGATGGCAACCGCGTGCCCGAAGTCCACCGCCGCATTGCGGGCCAGTGACAGCACAAAGGAGGTTTTGCCCATACCCGGCCGCGAGGCGGTGATTATCAGGTCAGATGGCTGCCAGCCTGACGTGTTGCGGTCAAGGTTGGTAAAGCCGGAGGGGATACCTGACAGGGAATCCTGGTTCTGGTTGCGTTCCTCAATGTTCCGGATAGCCTTGGTGATCAGCTCGTTCATAGACTCGTAGGAGCTCCGGAGGTTACCCTGTGTAACATCGAAAAGCTCCTTCTCGGCCTTATCCAGCAAATCGAACACATCGGTGGTGTCTTTAAAGGCTTCACCCTGGATTTCCCCGGAAATGCGTATAAGCTCCCGCAGGATGTGCTTTTCTGCCACAATGCGGGCATGGTACTCAATGTTAGCCGTAGAGCCTACCTTGTTGGTCAGCTCACTAATAACAGCGGGCCCGCCTACCATTTCCAGCTGCCCATCGGACCGAAGCTGATTGGTGACCGTCAGCAGATCAACCGGCTGGGATTGCTCAAAAAGGCTGACCACTGCCCGGTAGATCTCTTTATGGCTTTCCTTGTAAAAGCTTTCAGGCTTGAGCACATCCAGAACAAGACTGATCGCATTTTTTTCCAGCATCAGGGCGCCCAGGATCGCCTCTTCCAGCTCAAGGGCCTGTGGTGGCATTTTGCCCATCTGATCCGGGCCGGGTTGATTGGCTTTTTGATTACCCTTTTGCTGGATTTTCTGAACGCTCTCCCGGAAAGATTCTGGTTTGTCGGCCATTCATGACAGTATTTAAGCAGTAGTTCGTCAGATTCAATTCCCTGTAAGCCCGTCCTCGCATCCGCTGGTTGCCAGGTTCCCAACCTGCACCTTTTACATTCCGTTTGTAGTAAAAAAAGCTTAAAGTCAGGCGTGTCAGGGATTAAACTTTATTGTTAAGCTTTGGAAGTTAAGAATGACAGGACGGGTAGGCAAGCTGGCTTTTGGCAGGGTATTAGCTCAAAAAAGGTTAACTAACCAATTTCAAAGGCGGTTCACTACCTTGATGAACCCGCTAAACTGAGCAATGGACAAGGCAGAATTTGTGATCCGGAGTAATTGGTTAGTTTTGACAGATATGGGGTTAATCAATAGACCCTGCCGTCAAAAAAACACAGAATACCGTTTTAGATGGGGTGATTGTCGGTCTGGAAAAACAGGCTGTTCACAAAGTTGTTAATAAAATACTACCTTAACCGTTTACTAACGTAAAAAGCTCGCTTTATGGAAGCTAAATTTTCGCCCCGGGTACGGGATGTCATAAGCTACAGCCGGGAGGAAGCTATCCGCCTCGGCCACGACTACATCGGAACTGAACATCTGCTTTTAGGACTCCTGCGCGAAGGGGAAGGAAAAGCCATCAAAACCCTGGAAGGGCTTGATGTGGATGTTATCCGTCTCAAAAAGTCCATTGAAGATGCCATTAAGAACACCGCATCGCACAAGAACGTGACCGGTAATATTCCCCTTACCAAGCAGTCGGAAAAGGTTCTGAAAGTTACCTACTTAGAGGCCAAGATCTTCAAGAGCGATGTTATTGGCACTGAGCATCTCCTGCTTTCGATCCTGAGAGATGAAGACAACATTGCAGCACAAATTCTAAATCAATACGCTATCACATACGAAACATTCAAGGAGCAACTAGAAGACAGCTTCTATTCTCCCAAATCGGAGAGTTCCCAAGAGCCACCTGAAGACGATTTCGGCAAGGAAAGCGGTCAGGGTGGTAAAGGTCAGTCCGGTAGCAAAAAACAAGAATCCAAGTCCAAGACGCCGGTTCTGGATAATTTTGGCCGTGACCTTACCAAGGCTGGTGAAGACGATAAGCTGGATCCCATCGTAGGGCGGGAAAAAGAGATCGAACGGGTATCCCAGATCCTGTCCCGCCGGAAGAAGAACAACCCGGTCCTTATCGGTGAGCCCGGGGTTGGAAAGACTGCCATTGCCGAGGGCCTGGCGCTTAAGATCATCCAGCGCAAGGTATCGCGTATTCTTTTCAATAAGCGGATCCTGACGCTTGACCTGGCCTCACTTGTGGCGGGCACTAAGTACCGCGGTCAGTTTGAAGAGCGGATGAAGGCCGTCATGAATGAGCTGGAAAAGAACCCGGAAGTTATTCTCTTCATTGATGAGATCCACACCATTATTGGTGCTGGCGGAGCTTCTGGCTCGCTGGACGCTTCCAATATGTTCAAGCCTGCATTGGCAAGTGGCGTCATCCAGTGCGTTGGTGCTACAACCCTGGACGAATACCGCCAGAACATTGAGAAAGACGGTGCGCTCGACAGGCGGTTTCAACCTGTTGTGGTTGAACCCACCAGTCCTGAGGAAACCAAGGAAATCCTGGAGCAGGTCAAGGAAAAATACGAGGAGCACCACTCAGTTTACTACACGCCAGAGGCTGTAGAAGCCTGTGTTAGCATGAGTGAGCGCTACATCAACGATCGCTACCTGCCGGACAAGGCGATTGATGTTATGGACGAGGCAGGCGCACGTGTTCACATTACCAACATCCACGTTCCTCAGAATATCCTGGACCTTGAGCAACAGATCGAGGATATCAAGCAGCAAAAGAACCAAGTGGTCAAGAGCCAGCAGTACGAAGAAGCAGCCCGGCTACGTGACCGCGAAAAGCAGCTTCTGGAAGAGCTTGAGGAAGCCAAAAACCAGTGGGAAGAAGAAACCAAGCAAAAGCGTTACACCGTAACGGAAAGTGATGTGGCGGAGGTTATCGCCATGATGACCGGGGTGCCGACCAAGCGCATCTCCGAAGGCGAAGGGGCCCGGCTCCTGAACATGGGCGGTGACCTGAAGGGCACTGTCATTGGCCAGGAAAAGGCTATTGACCGGCTGACCCGCGCTATTCACCGTACCAGAGCCGGCCTGAAGGATCCGAAGAAGCCCATCGGCTCTTTCATTTTCCTCGGCCCAACCGGAGTTGGTAAGACGGAGCTGGCTAAGTCCCTGACTCACTACCTGTTCGATACGGAAGAATCACTGATCCGGATCGATATGAGCGAGTACATGGAGAAGTTTGCCGTCTCGCGGCTAGTCGGGGCTCCTCCAGGTTACGTTGGTTACGAAGAAGGAGGGCAGCTGACTGAAAAGGTCCGGCGCAAGCCTTACTCCGTTATCCTGCTGGATGAGATCGAGAAGGCGCACCCGGATGTTTACAATATCCTGCTCCAGATTCTGGACGAAGGCTTTGTAACCGATAGCATGGGCCGCCGGATCGATTTCCGCAATACGGTGATCATCATGACCTCGAACATTGGTACCACTGAGCTGAAGGACTTCGGTGGCGGTGTTGGCTTCAACACAGCTAAGAACCAATCTGAGGCGGAAGAGAAGAATAAGAATGTTATCGAAAAGGCGCTGAAGCGAACCTTCTCGCCAGAGTTCCTGAACCGGATTGATGACGTTATCGTCTTCAATAGCCTGACTAAAGAAGACATTCACAAGATCATCGATCTGCAGCTGGATACCTTATTCAGCCGGATTAAGGAAATGGGTTACAACATTAAAGTCAGCAAGAAGGCCAAGGAATTCCTTACGGAGAAAGGTTTCGACCCGAAGTTTGGCGCCCGGCCGCTGCAGCGTGTGATCCAGAAGTACTTAGAGGATAACATTGCCGAGGAAATCCTCCGCTCTGAAATTCAGGAAGGTGATACGGTAGCCGTAGAACTCAGCAGTAACCAGAAGGAACTGAAGGTTAAGGTTGAAAAAGGCGAACGCACCGAAAAGTCAGAGCAAGAGGAGCATCCTGAGAAGTCAGGCAATGAACCTAAGGACCAATCAGCTTCTCAACCGGAAGATAGCGAGGAATAGGCGTTGTATCGAAGGGTATTCGGTTGAGGAAAAAAGCCTCCATCTTTGAGATGGGGGCTTTTTTTATGCCCCCGGCAGATGGCTTCAGCGTTGCCCGGCTCTTATCAGAAGTTTATACGGAAATGATTCCTCGCTTATACACCTGAAACAACTTAATCACCCTGCTGAGGATCAATTCAGGGCCATAAAAAACCCCTCACCACTTACAGGGGAGGGGTTTGAGCTTATACGGTCAGGGATGGGCGATTTGCTGTAAGCAGTGGCTACTCATCCGGCGGTGCAAACTGATCCATCACCGACTGGCTGACGCCCACACTCGAAAAGCCCCCGTCATGGTAGAGGGTCTGCATGGTTACCATACGCGTGTAGTCAGAGAACAGAGAAACGCAGTAATCTGCGCAGGCGTCAGTTGGCGCGTTACCGAGGGGGGACATGTGATCAGCGTAGTTGTAAAAAGCTTCAAAGCCTTTAATGCCCTTACCGGCTGTGGTCAGGGTCGGTGATTGGGAAACAGCATTAACCCGGACACCCTTTTCCTGGCCAAGGTGGTAGCCAAAGTTTCGCACAACGGTCTCCAGCACAGCCTTCGCTTCGGACATATCATTGTAGTCCGGGAATGTGCGCTGGGCTGCAATGTAGCTGAGTGTTACTACGGAACCACCCGCATTCATGGCATCCAGGTGATGGGCCGTCTGTAATGTTTTATGGAGGGAAAGCCCGGAAATATCCAGCGTTTTCTGGAAGAAGTCGTAATTAGTGCTGGTGTAGGGCTTGCTCTTGCGCACATTGGCTGACATGCCCACTGCGTGCAGGATAAAATCCAGTTTTCCGCCCAGCGCCTCGGTAGACTGATTGATCAGGCTTTCCAGCTCATCCGGCTTAGTGGCATCTGCACTGATAACCTGCGATTCGGTAGCATCCGCCAACTCCTGGATCTTGCCCATCCTCAGGGCTACCGGGGCATTGGTCAGGGTGAAGCGGGCGCCTTCATCATAGGCTTTCCGGGCTACGGACCAGGCAATGGATTCTTCATCCAGCGCCCCGAAAATGATACCCCGTTTCCCTTCTAATAGGTTTTTTCCCATGTTTAGCGTTTTTTAGCTGTTATTCATTGTTATGGATCAGCTCGCGGGCGTTCTGAAAGGTGGTTTCCGTCACCTGATCCCCCGCCATCATGCCGGCAACCTCACTGATCCGCGCCTGCTGATCCAGGGCCTCCATATGCGAGACCGTTTCTTCTTCCTTTGTGAGCTTATAGACCCGGAAGTGATGATCGCCCATGGCCGCTACCTGCGGCAGGTGTGTGATAGATACCACCTGATGCTTCCGGGCCAGGTTCCGGATCATCTGCCCTACTTTTACGGCAATATCGCCTGATATCCCCATATCGATTTCATCAAAAATGATCGTGGGCAGGAAAAGGGTATCGGCCAGCAGGGTTTTCAGGCACAGCATCAGCCGTGAGAGCTCACCTCCGGAGGCTACCTGGTCTACCGGCTGCGGGGTGCTACCGCGGTTAGCCGTAAATTTAAGCTGGATCGAATCCTTGCCGGAAGGCCCAAAAGGATGTTCCCCCTCAAAAGGCGCTAGCTCAAAACGGACATCGGCCTCAGGAATACCGACAAAGGCCAGGTTTTGCTGCAATTGATCAGCCACCTGATCTTTAACGGCATGGCGATGCTGGCTCAGCTGATCACCCAGCTCGTGGAGCCGCTCAGCTTGCTGGTCCAGCGCTGCCTTGGTTTCACTAATCTGATCCTGCAGGGTATCAGCGGAAGTTAATTGCTGTTTCAGGTCATCCTTGTAAGCCAGCAGATCCTGAATAGTCTGGTGCCCATGCTTCACCATGAGCTGGTTCAGGATCTGCAGGCGCTCATTAACGGTTTCCAGCCGCTCATTATCCACTGAGGTCTCTTCTTCCAGGTCACTGGCTTCCTCAGCTATATCCTTGAGCTCTATTTCCAGGCTATCGAGGCGCTGCGAAAGCTTCTGAAGCTTATCGCTGTGGGTGGCGATATCCTGCAGCAATCCCTTAACCTCGCCCAGCTGGTTCTGGATGGCCTGCTCATCGTGATACATCAGTTGCAGCGCCTGCTGCAGCTGGCTTTTGATGCCCTCGGCATTGGCCAGCATGTTCAGCTCCTCTTCCAGCTGCTCCTTTTCCCCGACCTGCGGATCAGCCTCCTCGATCTCGTTCACCTGAAACAGGTAGTAATCGTAATCCTGGCGGGCCTTTCGCTCTTCCTGGATCAGGCGGTCGTACTGGTTTTCGAGTGACCGGTACTGCTGGTAGGCTTCCTGGTACGTGTTCAGCAGATCGTCATTCCGCCCGTAGCTGTCGAGGATGGATAGCTGAAAACTCCGGCTGTTGAGGCGAAGGGTCTGATGCTGGGAGTGGATATCCACCAGCTGGCTGCCCAGCTCCCGCATCACGCTCAGGGTTACCGGGGTATCGTTAATGAAAGCCCGCGACTTACCCGACTGGGTGATCTCCCGGCGGAGGAGCGTGTATTCCTCATAATCCAGCTCGTGCTTATCAAAAAAAGCCTGAAGGGGGTAATCCCTGATATGAAAAGTGCCTTCAACCATGCACTTCCGGGCCTGCGGATTGACCATGCTGGTATCGGCCCGCTGGCCTATGATCAGACCCAGAGCCCCCACAATAATGGATTTTCCGGTTCCCGTTTCACCTGTAATCACATTGAACTGATCGCCCGGCATGACCTCTAACTCACGGATCAGGGCATAGTTAGCTACCTTCAGATGCTTCAGCATAACCTTAAGCCGGCCATTTACCTTCTCTGCAAAGCTACATAACATTTAGAGGGGTGCGCCCTGCTACTCCTGGATAACCTGCTTGTACTGGCTCAGGTTAGAGGCATCCAACTTCTGCAGGATGCTGATCACCTGCGACTTTTCGCGTTCCGGGGCTTCGGAAAAGATGTTGCCTACTTCTTCGCTCTTGGCCTCGAAAAACTGCCGGACCAGGAAAGAATTGGGCACTTGTTGGTTGATCTTTTCCAGCTTCTGCAGGCTCTGAAGAATTTGCTTCCGGCCCTTATCCGTTTCTTCATACATCTGATCAAGGCCCTTGCGGTGATACTGGTACAGGGCCTTCCGGAAAGGCTCGAAGCGGGCACTGAGGAGCCGGTTGATAAAACGAACACGGCTGTTATCACCGCGTCTCGTCCAGCCTTTGAACGGGCTGGACTGCGCAACATTAGCCACGCCCTCAGCCCGCCGGTAATACGGGGTTCCGCCGCTTTTTCCGAACGTGTCAAAATCCACCCCTATGATCAGAAAAGCATAATAGGCGAGGAGGGAGGAAAGGTTAGAGGAGTAGCTACCCCGGGTATAGTCCAGCCGTTGATTTTCCCGGTACTTAAAGTTGAACTCCTGGTCGAAGTAATTCAGGATGCTGGAGCTGTAGCTGGACCCATACACAGGCCTGCTGCTCTTAATCCGGGCCGAAGCTTCAAAATCCTGCTGTCCTTCCACCTTACCAATGTTAATAACGAGGTTACAGCGGATCTTTTCCTGGGGCTTCAGGTTCTTATCAGTCCAGTTGGTATTGTTCATAAAGCGCCTTATGGTGCGCTCCATGGTTCGAAAGAGCTGAGGATTGTTGATCTCAACTTCCTGAGTTACGATATCCACTTTACAGCGTAACTCCTGGGCCTGACTTCTGGCAAGCCCGGCAATCACTAGCAGGATAGCAGCAACCAAAAGAAATCCGGGACGTTGGGGCATCGGCTTACGGTTTGGCTTAGCCTTTATACAGGGAGGCTGGCATCTGCTGTAAATAGGCCGTAATATACTTTGCCACTTGTGCTTTTGGTTGCGCTTCATAGGTAACCTCATCTTCATGGCGGTCAATCAGGGTAACGCTCAGCGCAGTTTCTCCAAAATTGGCCTGCTCTTGACTTAGCTCATTCAGAACGATGAGATCGAGGTTTTTATTCCGGAGTTTGGCCCTGGCGTGCTCGGTGGCCTTTTCCGTTTCCAGGCTAAAGCCTACCAAAACCTGACCGGCTTGTTTCATTGTGCCCAGCTGAGCCAGGATATCCGGGGTTGGCTCCAGTTCAAGGTAAAAGGTTTCCTGGTCCTGCTTTTTGATCTTCTGTTCCTGCTGGTGTTTTGGCCGAAAATCTGCTACAGCGGCGGCCAGCACAGCACCATCTGCCCCCGGGAATACCGCTGCACAGGCCTCCTGCATGGCCGCTGCCTGCTGCACACGCTGAACAGTGATGCGGCCATCGTGGGTTTCGAAGGCCGATGGACCCGTTACCAGTGTAACAGTTGCGCCGGCCTCAGCTAACGCCTCAGCCAGGGCAAAGCCCATCCGGCCTGAGGAATAATTGCCCAGGAACCGTACCGGGTCTAACGGCTCGTGCGTTGGGCCACCGGTCACCAGAAAGTGCTTACCCTTTAGCTGGATGAGATTGTCGTTTTAAGCGTGGAAACGATTGCAGCCGGCTCGGCCATCCGGCCCGATCCTTCAAGGCCACTGGCCAGCGATCCGCTGTCAGGACCGATAACCTGATGAAGGCGCTCCTGTAGCACGGTCAGGTTATCCTGAACAGCTGGATGCTGGTACATGTCGCGGTCCATAGCCGGAGCAATCGCTACCGGACAGGTGGCTGACAGATAGGTGGCCAGCACAAGGTTATCGCAAAAACCATAGCGCATCTTAGCCAATGTGTTGGAAGTGAGCGGGGCAATCAGGTAACAGTCTGCCCAGTTACCAAAGGCCACATGGTTGTGCCATTCCCCGGTTTCCTGATTGTAAAAGTCGCTGTAAATACGTTTTTCCGATACAGTGCCAAGGGCCAGTGGAGTGACGAAATGATGCGCATAAGGCGTCATCAAAACCTGCACATTAGCACCTGCTTTCACAAGCTGGCGAACCAGATCCGGGGTTTTGTAGGCGGCAATCCCGGCAGTGACGCCCAGCAGAACGTTCCGGCCTTGCATTACCAGGCAGCTTTGGCAGTCATTGCAGGCTGCTTAGTTGTTCTGAGCAGACGAAACGGATTCGCTTCTGGAGGGTGTCGTCAGGCCCTCTTCTGCCAGCTCTTTCTTAGACTTCTTATCCAATTCCGTAAACTTCACCTCTCCGTGCAGGAACTCTTCCGTTGCCACGATGGTCGGCTTGGGCATCCGTTCGTAGTACTGGGAAATCTCGATCTGCTCTTTGTTCTCAAATACCTCTTCCAGGTTATCTGAAGCTGGCGCAAATTCCTCAAGCTTCTCGTGGAGTTCTTCGCGCTCTTCCTTGGCTACTTCGCGGGCCCGCTGACCAACGACAGCGATGCTTTTGTAAATGTTACCAGTGTAGGCCTTGATCCGCTTCATATCGCGCGGAATCGCTTCCGTCTGCAGGTTTCGCTTATTAACAGGCATGTTGTTGATTTTTAAGCATTGACAATTAAACTAATTTCAAGCTCAGGTCAGGAGTTGTACCGGGCTAATGCGTCCTGAACCTGTCTTGCTATTTCAGTAACCTCGTCCTTATATTCTGAGTTCGGATGCGTTTGCAGGAAATCTTCTGCTTTGGTCAGGGTGGTGCGGTAGCGTGCCTCCTTTTTGGATTGAACGCTTTTCTCAGACACTTTCCAGTAGGAATCAATGATCAGGTATTCAACTTCAGCCCGGTTTTCGAGAGCGGGGTATTGATCCAAAAGGTTATCAAAAGCTGTAATGGCTGCCTTGTAATCCAGGATCTGGTACCAGAGCCGCGCTTTTTCGTAGGCTTTCTGTTTAAGTTTATCCCGGAGCTTATCCATGTACTTGTTACACTCCGGGATGCGATCAGAATTGGGGAATTTCTCCAGAAACAGCTTAAAAGCATCCAGAGCCTTTTGGGTCATTTGCTGGTCCAGCTCTACCCGCGGGCTTTGTTTGTAAAGGCAGAAGGCATTCATGTACAGCGCATCTTCGGCCTTTTCAGAGCGGCCGTAAGACTTGTAGTAGCTCTTGAAACGAAAAGCTGCAACCTTGTAGGAGCCAACGCCAAAATGGCTGTAAGCATGGTAATAGGCTACTTTCTTCCCGCGCTGGGACCCCCGGTAGTAACTGAGGATGTCGTCAAACAAGGTAAGGGCCTGCTGATACTCTTCGTTGTTGTAGTATTCTTTCCCCTTCTCGAATTTCTTTTCCGGATCATCACTGTTCAGAACTTGCTGATACTCGTTGCAGCTGCCCAGGCCCAGTCCAATGGCTGATAGAATGGAAAGTGCCATTATCCGCTGCAGGTACTTATCTGACCGAAATGATTGCATGAAACTGTAAAAGTGCTGTTTGAAGCGTTTGGGG
>CAYYUA010000018.1:0-36644 GCA_964474835.1 uncultured Sphingobacteriales bacterium | reverse complement strand
CAATATAAAACTAGTTTTCCCCGGGTAACCTTTAAATTTGTCGGATCATAAAAAAGTCTGCAGATGGACCTTTTTCAGAAAGTACTTGACAATCCCGGACCACTGGGGGCCTACGCGGAAGAAGCTCACGGATACCTGACTTACCCGAAACTTGAGGGGCCTATCTCTAACCGGATGTATTTCAGAGGACGGGAAAAGGTGGTTTGGAGTGTTAACAACTATCTGGGGTTAGCCAACCATCCCGAAGTACGTGAGACTGATCGCAAGGCCGCTGAAGAAAACGGGCTTGCCAGCCCGATGGGTGCCCGGATGATGACCGGCAACACTGATCACCACGATGAGCTGGAGCAAGGGCTTTCTGAATTTGTCCAGAAAGCGGACACGTTCATCCTGAACTACGGCTATCAGGGCGTGATGTCGGTGGTGGATGCTGTTGTGGACCGCAAGGATATTATTATTTACGATTCTCAGTCCCACGCCTGCATCATCGATGGCATCCGGATGCACAATGGCAAGCACATGTCTTTCCAGCACAACGATATCCAGCACCTGGAAAAGCAGCTGAAAAAGGCCAATAGCATTCTGAACCCCGATGAGGGCGGTATTCTGGTTGTTACGGAGGGCGTATTCGGAATGTCGGGCGATGAAGGCCTCGTTAAGGAGGTTGCTCAATTAAAGGAAGAATACAACTTCCGCCTGCTGGTGGATGATGCGCACGGCTTTGGCACCATGGGGCCTAACGGTAGTGGCGTTCCCATGAAGCAGGGGGTGCAACAGGATGTGGACCTGTACTTCTCCACCTTTGCCAAATCCATGGCCAGCATTGGCGCCTTTGTATCGGGGAATGAGGATATCATCTACTTCCTGCGGTACAACATGCGCTCTCAGATCTTTGCCAAGAGTTTGCCGCTGCCTATTGTTATCGGCAATAAAAAGCGGCTTGAGCTGCTGCGTGGCTCCTCTGAATACCAAGAGCAGCTCTGGCACAATGTTGAAAACCTGCAACAGGGCCTTCAGCAAGCGGGCTTCAACATCGGTAACACCACCACACCGGTAACACCAGTCTTCCTGAACGGAACGGTGCAGGAAGCCACTAACCTGACTACCGACCTGAGAGAGAACTACGATATCTTCTGCTCAGTAGTGATTTACCCGGTTGTGCCAAGGGGAACGATCCTGCTGCGCCTGATTCCCACGGCAGTTCACACGGATGAAGATGTGAAACTGACCATTCAGGCCTTTAAAGATGTAGCTAAGAACTTACAGGATAAGAAATACGACAAGTCCAAGCTTATTGAGATTGCGGAAATTTAAAACGAGCCCTTAAACTGCCTATCCCTGCTTTTGTTAGATGTTTCGAAAAATTGTTTAACAAAACCGCTAAATGGGCAGTTATGGATCGCTACGCAGAACTTCGGGAGTTACTGTTATCCTTGGAAACGGACTTCAAGAAATTCTATGAAGACGGTAACAAAGCAGCCGGAACACGTGTAAGAAAAGGTCTGCAGGATCTTAAAGAGCTTTCGCAGGAAGTGAGAACTGAGGTGCAGGAAGTTAAACACTCAGAAGCTAAGCAATAAGGTGAAGCCCGGGCCAGCAGCCCGGGCTTTTTTATTTCCACCCGTATTTCCCTTTAAGGGGTACAAACCGGAATTGGTCAAAGTGCTCCTCCTGGTAAGAACCATCAGGTAATTTGGTTACCCGGGTCATCTGCTGCGCCTCTCCATCGCCCACTGGTATCACCATCCGACCATGGGGCTTAAGCTGATCTAAATAAACCGGCAGAACAGCAGGAGCTGAGGCCGTTACCAGGATCCGGTCAAAAGGGGCTTTCTCCGGCAGCCCTTCTGAACCATCCCGCAGGTATAATTCAACCTGCTCAAAGCCAAGGGCAGCTAAAGGCTGTTCAGCCCTGGCAAGGAGGGCTTCCAGCCGTTCTACCGTATACACGTTAGCCCCCATAGCTGCCAGAATAGCAGCCTGATAGCCGGACCCCGTACCAATTTCCAGGACTTTTAAACCCGGCTTTACGTCCAGCAGGGAGGTCTGGTAGGCCACTGTAAAGGGCTGGGAGATGGTCTGGCCCTCACCGATCGAGAAAGGTTTGTCCTCGTAGGCGTGCTCAGCAAAGGCCGTATCCAGAAACTGATGACGGGGAACCCGGAGAAAGGCCCTGAGCACCTCAGCGTCTGTAATGCCCCGCGATTCAAGGTGGTGAACCAGTTTCTCGCGTAAGCCTTTTAACCGGTAAGATTCTTTCAATTTCCTGTGCTTTTCAGCCCTTAGGGGCAAAGTTACCAAATCCCAGGGCATGGGGTCATGCAGGTGCTTTAGCCGTTTCAGACGGTAGGAGGGATTGCGGATTATAGCTTTGCACCGGAAAAACAGAGCCTGAACCAAAACCAACTGACCATGAACAGAGGATCCCTAGGCCGCCATATCCTCGTAGAATTCTACAATAGCTCAACGACTATTCTGAACGATGCAAGCCTGATAGAAGAGAGCATGGTACAGGCTGCCAGAGAAGCTGACTCAACGGTGGTCAACTCAACCTTCCACCACTTTTCACCATTTGGCGTTTCCGGAGTTGTGGTGATTGAGGAAAGCCACCTGGCTATACACACCTGGCCGGAGTACGGGTTTGCCTCTATGGATATTTTTACCTGCGGGGAGGGCGTGGATCCGTGGGCTGCCTTCAACTACCTGAAGAAAGCCCTGCGCTCGGAGCACGCTTCTTCAATGGAGATGCTACGCGGGCAGCTCAACCTGCTTGACAAGAAGGAGGATTTTGATGTGGGCAGCTTACGCGAAGACAAGCTTAAAAATGGAGAGGGGCCAAAGCAGAAGCGCAATGTCTGGTTTACCGATCGCGATGAGAACATTGCCTTATCCCTGCGGCATCGCGGCAGTGCCCTTTTCCGGGAAGAGAGTGCTTACCAGAAGATCGAGGTTCTGGACACCTATGCCTATGGGCGCATGCTGGCTTGCGATAACATGGTCATGTGTACAGAGTACGATGAGTACGTCTATCACGAGATGATAGCCCATGTTCCCATGCTTACCCACCCTGATCCGCGGAAAGTGCTGGTGATTGGTGGCGGTGATGGCGGAACAGTCCGGGAAGTGCTGAAGCACGATAGCATTGAAGAGGTGGTGATGGTTGAGATCGATGAGCGCGTGATCGAAGCCAGTAAGCAGCACCTGCCCACCCTGTCAAGAGCTTTTGATGACGAGCGCCTTCACTTGATTGTAGATGATGGTATCAAGTACGTCCAGCAGTCGCCATCCGATACCTTTGATGTGGTGATCGTGGACTCCACAGATCCTGTAGGACCAGCCCGGGGGCTCTTCACAGAGGGCTTTTACCGGGATATCCACCGCATCCTGAATGATCAGGGGGTCATGATCACACAGAGCGAGTCACCACGCTTCAATGTTGAGGTCTACCAGGAGGTCTACACCACGTTTAAGCGCATTTTCGGAGATGACGCTGTATTCAGCTACCTGGTGTTCATCCCGACTTACCCTACCGGTATGTGGAGCTTTTCCTACTCCTCAAAAGGCCATACCCATCCCTGGAAGCATCTGGATGAAGAGCGGGCGAGCGCCTTTGCCAGCGCCCACGCCCTTCAGTACTACAACCCGGAAGTGCACCGGGCTGCTTTTGCCCTGCCTAATTTTGTCCAGCAGATGATCCATGCCTGAGCGGGTACAGGCAGCTGATTGTTGAACCAATGCGATTGCTATGCCGGACGACCCTGCGCAGCAGCGGGCTGATAAGCTAGCTCACTTTGATCCGGACACCAACGGCCATTTCAATCAGGGCCTTTTCGGTTTGCCGTTTGAGCCGGCTGAAGCCAGCCTGGTTATGCTGCCGGTTCCCTGGGATGCCACTGTTTCCTATGGCGAAGGCGCTGCCCACGGCCCTTATGCTATCTGGAAAGCCTCTCAGCAACTGGACCTGTACGATGACTACAGACCAGGCCTGTGGCGGAAAGGCTATGCCATGGCCCCGATCTTTAGGCAGTGGCAGCAGAACAGTGAGCAGTGCCGCCAGCAGGTAAGGGGCTTCCTGGCAGGCGATGATGCCACCTCTGCCCATGCCATAGATGAAGCCTGTGAGCACCTTAACCAGCAGGTCAAAGAACAGGTCCAGGCCTACCTGCGCCAGCACAAGCATGTAGGCCTGGTAGGCGGGGAGCACAGCGTGATACTCGGCTGTCTGAGAGCGCTCAAAGCGCATCAGGGCGCGCCTGTAGCAGTCCTGCAACTGGATGCGCACGCTGACCTGCGGGCAGCCTATGAAGGCCTGACCTACTCCCATGCGTCTATCATGTACAATGCGGTGGAGGAGGGGCTTATCAATAAACTAGTGCCAGTCGGCCTGCGCGACTATGCCGAAAAAGAGGCGTCTTACATCCGCAACAACCCGGGAACGATCAGCCCGTACACGGATCAGGCCCTGAAAAAAGGCCAGCTGGAGGGCAAAAACTGGCAGGCGCTCTGCGATGCCATCATAAGTGAATTACCGCCACAGGTTTATGTATCGGTTGACGTGGATGGCCTTAACCCCGCTCTCTGTCCGAACACCGGAACCCCAGTACCGGGTGGACTTGGCTTTGAGGAAGCGATGTATCTGCTTCACCGCCTGACTGAAAGAGGGCGGCAGATCATCGGTTTTGACCTTTGCGAGGTTGCGCCCGGAGCCTCCAGCACGGATGAGTGGGACGGCAATGTCGGGGCCCGGATCCTTTACCACCTGTGTAACGAAACGGTGTATAGCAATCAGACCAGCAGAGAAGCGCCTTAGCTATGCTCAAACATCACAGCGCTTCTCCTTGTCCTGTGAGGCAGTTATATATAAAATCAAGTAGTCCGTTTCTGTTATTTTTGATCATTTAAGCTGAACAAGGAAATATGCCGCAATTAGCTGAGCGATTAGACCGCCTCTCTGAATCAGCCACCCTGAAGATGGCCCGCCTGAGCCGCGAGCTGAAGAATCAGGGTGCGGAGATTATAAACCTGAGCGTAGGAGAGCCTGATTTTGATACACCAAGACATATCAAGGATGCTGCGATCCGGGCCATCAACGATGGCGTTACCAGCTATCCCCCAGTACCGGGCTTTCCGGAGCTCCGCAAGGCTGTTGCCGATAAGTATCAGCAGGACTTAGGCCTGTCTTACGAGCCCAGCCAGGTGGTGGTTAGCACTGGCGGGAAACAGACCCTGATCAATATCCTGATGACCATTGTCGATCCTGGCGATGAGATCGTTCTGCCCGCGCCTTATTGGGTTTCTTACCCGGAAATGATCAAAATGGTAGGCGGGGAGCTGATCCCGATCCCGACTACCGTGGATGTTGATTACAAAATCACGCCTGAGCAGCTGCAGGCTGCCATTACCGATAAGACCCGGGCCGTTATGCTCTGCTCCCCTTCCAATCCTACGGGGAGTGTCTACAGCGAGGAAGAGCTTAAGCAGTTAGCAGCGGTGCTGGAGCAGTATCCAGACCTTTACATCATTTCTGATGAGATTTATGAATACATCAATTTCCGGGGCACCCAGCACTCGATAGCTCAGTTCGGAAACCTTCAGGAGCGCACAATGATCGTCAGCGGCGTTTCTAAAGGCTTTGCCATGACGGGCTGGCGGATCGGCTTTATGGTGGCACCGCAGGCAATAGCGGATGGCTGTACCAAGATCCAGGGCCAATTCACCTCAGGGGCTAATGCCATGGCGCAGGTTGCTGCCACCGAGGCGATCAGTGGCGACCGAACCCCGACCTACCAAATGCGGGACGCTTTTCAGCAGCGCAGGGATCTGGTGATGGATAAGCTCAGCGCGATCCCCGGCATCCGCTACAATAAGCCCGAAGGGGCTTTTTACCTGTTTGCGGATATTCGTGAGCTCTACGGCACTATTGTTAATGGCAAAGCCATCCAGGATAGTGAAGCCTTCTGCATGACCATGCTGAATGAGGCCAATGTTTCGTTGGTCCCCGGCATTGCATTCGGGGATGACAACTGTATACGGTTTTCCTTTGCGGCTTCTGAGGACGAGCTGTCCACCGCAATAGACCGCCTGCGGAATTTACTCACTTAATCCTTGCTATACCTTTTCAAACAGCTGAACGCACCCCTTTTATGAGCCAGCCCTTTGCTCTGAATCACGATGACCTGCAAACGATTGCTGACCATTTCAGCCAGAAGCGGGTGATCATCATCGGGGATGTGATGTGCGATGCTTACTGGTGGGGGAATGTCAACCGGATTTCTCCGGAGGCCCCTGTTCCGGTAGTTGACATTGCGGACAAAGAATACCGCTTGGGTGGCGCTGCTAATGTAGCCGTTAACATCCAGCGGCTGGGCGGTGAGCCCCTGCTTTGCAGTGTGATAGGGCGTGAGCAGGAAGCTGAGACCTTTCAGCAGCTTCTGGCAGATGAGGGTATCAGTCATCAGCACCTGATACGGGCTGAGGGCCGCCCAACAACCGTAAAAACCCGGGTGATGGGGGAGCGCCACCAGCTATTGCGAATGGATAGCGAAACAAAAGCCCCGCTAACCGAAACAACCAGGGAAGAGCTGCTCGGCCTGGTCCGGCAGCTTATACCAGAAGCGGACGCCATCCTTTTTGTGGATTACGACAAGGGGGTGCTCGATGAAACGATCATTCAGCAGGTAACCCACTGGGCGCAGGAAGCTGGTGTTCCAACCGCTGTGGACCCCAAGAAGCGGAATTTCTTTGCTTACAAGCATACCACGCTCTTCAAGCCTAACCTTACGGAATTACAGAACAGCCTTGGCATTCAGCTGCCGTATCCCGTCTCACAACAGGAGATGGATCAAGCAGTAGAGCAGCTGCGGCAGCAGCTTCACAATGAGATCGCTTTTATCACACTATCTGAGCAAGGGGTTTACATCAGCGATTACCAGCACAGCTACCAGTTACCCGCACACCTGCGGACGATCTACGATGTATCCGGGGCCGGGGATACTGTGATCAGCGTGGCAACGCTGGCCCTGGCTGCCGGATGTGCTATGCCGGTGATCGCTGAAATGGCAAACCTGGCAGGGGGGCTGGTGTGTGAGGAGGTCGGGGTTGCCCCCCTGAACCGCGAAAAGTTCTTTCAGGAATGCCTGAGGGCTATGGTGCATCAACAAAGCACCAAGTTAAACGTCAGGGAAGATGACACTTCCTGACGATACCCCCTCGAATCCTGAACTGAACTGATATAAACCGATGGGATACCTTGCCCTGAGTGTAATGGCAACCACCCTGATCTTTGTGGTCTTTCGCCTTATCGGTACCTACCAGGTCCAGACCTTTCAGGCGATTGTTGTCAATTACTTCGTCTGCATTGCGCTCGGTCTGGTTTTCCTGCCTGCGGAAACGTACAGCCAGATAACAGCCATGCCCCCGCTGTTTTATCAGATCGGGCTGGCTGTCGGGAGCTTGTTCGTGGTTAACTTCTGGTTTATGGGCAGGGCTACCCAGGTCTTTGGCGTTGCACCTGCTACCATCCTGGCCCGCATTTCCCTGGTGATTCCCGCGTTTTTCTCGGTTATAGCATTTGGCGAGGCCTTCAACTGGCTGAAAGGGATGGGGATCATCGCAGCCTTGCTGGCTATTGTGCTAACCCTTTATGAGCCGGGACTAATGACCAACATCCGCAAGCGCTCGCAGCTGATAGCCTACCTGTTCCCCCTTGGCGCGTTTCTTTGTACGGGCCTGATCGATAGCCTGTTTAAAGTGGCTGAGGTAAACTTCCTCGCTACGATCCCTAACCTGCTTTTCCTGATTGCTTTGTTCAGCGTGGCAGGCCTCGGTGGAGTCCTGTTCATTGTATTCCGCTACGCTCAGGGCCATGTGCGTCTGGATAGGCGCGCCCTGCCATTTGGTGCAATGCTGGGTATCGTCAATTTTTTCGGAATATATTTTCTCCTGTTAGCCCTGTCAGCCAGTGACCTGGGCGGGTCCGTCCTTTTTCCGGTAAACAGCGTAAGCATTGTTGCCCTGAGCACGTTGATCTCCTACATCGGGTTTCGTGAATCCCTTAACCGGTACAACTTAGCTGGTTTTTCAATGGCCATAGCGGCCATCTTATTTATTACCTTAGCATAACCATGCATTACTGGACGATAAAGAACGCAACAACCGGCTTTTACGAGGTAAAGGGCAGCAAGTTTTACAGCTGCGCTGCGCCAGTCCCGAGCGAAGAGGCAGCCGGTCAGGTATTAGCCGGACTGGGTAACCAGTATCCCAGGGCCAGCCATATTTGCTACGCCTTCAAAACAGGGTTACACCAGCCGAAAACAAAATGCAGTGATGATGGCGAACCCGCCAATACGGCTGGTAAACCCATCCTGCGGCACCTCGAAGGGGCTAAGCTAGCGGATGCACTGATAGCTGTAGTGCGTTATTTCGGTGGGGTTAAGCTTGGCAGGGGCGGCCTGATCTCAGCCTATGGCAATGCAGCTAAACAGGCCTTAGCCCAGGCCGCTGTTATTCAGAAGCAGGAAATGGCTGAATTAACACTTACAATAGCTTATGCAGATTATCCTGTGCTACTGAATACCCTGAAGCAGCAGTCGCTGGTTATTACCTCAGAGCAATATGCCCGGAACGGTTGCCGTTTAACCTTATCAGTACCTGCTGATGAAACCGCTTACTGGCAGGACTGGTTATCTGGTAGGTACATGATAGCGCTACATCCATGAAGCAGATCGCCCTAACCATACTCCTGCTTTGCGGCCTGACCGGATCTGATAGCCACTTGCTGGGACAGGAGAACTGGCTTAACCGCAATGCCAAAAGCCGGATTGGCAAATCAGAAGTCCGCTTAGCCGGAGCAGGAACAGACCTAAAGCAGGCCGCCCGGCAGTGGCTTGAACAACAACTACCCAACATCAGCGCTCCCGGAAGCGGGCTTCGCCTCACGAATCAGCGAAAAAGCCGGATTGGTACGCACCTGACTTACCAGCAGGTGTACAAGGGTTACCCGGTTTATCGCTCCGCTGTTAAGCTGAACCTGAGCAGCGAGGGAACCGTGCTGTCCCTTTTCCATAAAACCCTGGACCCGGACGCTATAACGCTTGGAGATGCCGTGAGGACCCCCCCGGAGCTGCCTCTAACCGGGTTTGAGGGTACCATTCAAAAGGAGCAGGTGATCTTCAAACAGGACCAGGCACCAAGGCTCGCCCTGAAAACCACCTTACACAAGGTTGAAACAGGCCTCCACAAGCAGGTCATCTACAGCGCTGCGGGTGACACCCTGTATCAAGCGGATCTGAACCGGTACCTTGGCATGCGGGCCGATACGATGGCTCAGGCCATGGTTTATCTACCCAATCCTTTGGTTACAGCCAGGGAAGACTACGGAAAGCCCTATTGGAATAACAGTGACCAAACCAACTCCTCCCTTCAAAACCAACGGCAGGAGGTGTCAATGCCCGTAAGCGTAGCCGGTAAAGACTCCCTGATACTTCAGAACTCCCGGCTGGATATTGAAGACTTCTCAGCCCCGAATACGCCTGTCACCTACGCCCGCCAGCCGCAGTTCCGTTTTTCACGCGATACCACTGCTTTTGAAGATGTTAATGTCTACTATCACCTGAACCGGTTCAATCAGTATATGCAGGAGCTGGGAACAGGGGATATGGTCAGCTACCAACTGCCCGTTGATGCCCATGCCCTGAGTGGTGTGGACAATTCCAAATTCTCCGGCAAACCGGGCACTAATAAAGGGCGCCTTTACTTCGGTGAAGGAGGCGTTGATGATGGGGAAGATGCGGAGATCATCGTGCACGAATACGGGCATGCTATTTCTGCCTATGTTTCACCCGACTCCTACATTGGTGACGCTGAGACCGAAGGCCTGGAGGAAGGGCTGTGCGACTACCTCGCCTGTTCCTATGCCCGTCACTTGAGCAGTTACAAGTGGGAACGGTTGTTCAGCTGGGATGCCGGGGTGCGTAAGACCCGGAAGAATAAGTTCTGGAGCGGACGATGGTGCACCACCGACAAGCAATACCCGGCAGATATCAGGCAGGAGGACCCCTACAGCAATGGGGAGATCTGGGCTGGTACATTCATGGAAATATGGGAAGAGCTGGGACGGAATACAACTGACCGCCTGGTGCTCTCGGCCCTGAACTCCTTCAGTAGCTATATGACCATGCGGGATGGAGCACAGCTTGTGCTTCAGGCTGACAGCCTGCTGTTTGATGGCGCTCACAACCAGGTATTAGGCACCATTCTGAATAAGCGCGGACTGATCGATAACAGCCAGCTTGGCATTGATCAGCCGAAAGGCCCGGAGGGCTGGAATCCTACTGCTTACTATAGCAAGGGGTCTTTCCATATACAGCTTAACCAGCCGCGCAGCCACCTGCAGATCACCCTTCAGACCCTGAATGGAAAGCGGATTCAAACAGTTACCAATCCAGTGCGGACAGCAATTCAGCTGAACACACAAGGCCTGGCAAGGGGAGTTTATGTCCTCAGGCTTATGACCCCTGAACACCATAAAGCCATCAAGGTGGTCAAACCTTAGGGAGCGCCTCCCGGGATTTCCGGCACCTCAGGTCACAGGGGAGGGAACAGGTATCAGCATTGCTTAACGGGTTTACCCTCTAAGTAAGCACGAAAACTTAAACCAAAGTTTTCAGTGCGTGTTTTCAGTAGAAAACATGAAAGGCCAAATCAGGCGCCAATCGGTTTTTAGTTTGTTTTACACTGGGGTAGTTAGTATTTTTGTCGCTTATCTAAAAGGCTTATGTTGACCTTATTGGGTTTACTTATGAAACCGTTCTTTACGCTGGAAGCCATTCTGGCCGTTAATGCTGAAATCAATCCTGATGGGCTTATAACTTTTTTTACCTACGCTGGTGTAGCCCTTGGCTTAGCAGGAACGATTCTGTTGTTGTCATTCCTGCTGGGGCAGCGTCACAATAACAAGCTAACCGGCGAGGTTTACGAATCAGGCGTACCGGCCGTTGGAAAAGCCCGGTTACGCTTCTCTTCTCAGTTCTACTTAGTAGCCATGCTCTTTGTCATTTTTGACTTAGAGGCCGTTTTTATCATTGCCTGGGCTATTGCCTTTGAAAGTGTAGGCATAGCCGGATTTATCGGGGCCAGCATCTTTATTGGTGTTCTGGCGCTGGTACTGGTGTACGAATGGAAAGTTGGCGCCCTCGATTTCGGGCCTGACAACAAGGGTATCATACGGGCCTACCAGAAAATGGACCGGAATACCCTCCCTGATGAACAATAGAAAAAGATACCTATGAAGTGGTGGTTAAGCCGAGCAGAGCAGCCTGAGACAGCAACCAAGGGAACCGGTTCTTTTGAAGAAACCATACAGCAGAACGTGGTATTCACCACCCTCCAGTCAATGGTCTCCTGGGGCCGGAAAAACTCGATCTGGCCATTCAACTTTGGCCTGTCCTGCTGCTATGTTGAAATGGCAACATCTGTAACCAGTAAATATGATGTGTCCCGCTTTGGCGCGGAGGTGCTACGGGGCACACCGCGCGAGGCCGATGTTATGATCATTGCCGGAACCCCTTTCATTAAAATGGCTCCGGTGATCAAGCGCCTGTACGAGCAGATGATGGAACCCCGCTGGGTGATCTCCATGGGCTCCTGTGCCAACTCCGGCGGTATGTACGATATCTACAGCGTGGTGCAGGGCGTTGATAAAATCCTCCCGGTGGACGTTTACGTTCCGGGCTGTCCGCCACGTCCCAATGCCTTCATGGAAGGGCTTACCATGCTGGGCGAAGCCGTTGGACAAGAGCGCAGACCCCTGAGCTGGGTTATTGGCCCGCAAGGTGTTGAAAAACCGGAAGAGCGGTCCAGAAGGGATGAGAAAATGGCGGAGCGTAAGGAAATGACCGAGTTACGGCCGCCTGATGAAGTGTAAACCGGTTTGATAACCAATCCTATCTATGAGCACAGTAGCTTTAGAACAAGATATTGTCGCCTACTTACAAGAAACCTTTGGAACAGATACCTTCCTGCAGCAAACGACTGCTGATCCGTTTCCCACGCTTTGGGTGGATCAAAGCAGGCTGGTAGATGTCCTGTATCACCTCAAACACGAGGTGCCAGCACCCTATACCTTCCTGTACGATATCTCCGCGATAGATGAGCGCTCACGGGCAAACCGGGAAGGTCAGCCGCAGGCTGATTTCACGGTTTTTTACCATGTGCTCTCTTTTGAGCGGAACAATGATGTGCGGCTAAAGGTGGCCCTTGAAGGTGAGTTCCCGACCGTTCCCACCATATCGCACCTCTGGTACAATGCCAACTGGTACGAGCGGGAGGTCTACGACATGTTCGGGATCACGTTTGAAGGGCATCCCTACATGCGCCGCATCCTGATGCCGGGCTACTGGCAGGGGCACCCGCTGCGGAAGGAACATCCTGCCCGCGGAACAGAGATCGGCCCCTTCACGCTGCCGGATGACGAGCAGGAACACCAGGAAGAATACCTCAAATTCAATCCGGAAGAGTGGGGCATGAAGCGTCAGAAAGATGATGCTGACTTCATGTTTCTGAATGTAGGCCCTCAGCACCCGGGCACCCACGGTGTGCTCCGCACCGTCCTGCAGCTGGATGGCGAGGACATTGTCGATGCAGTCCCGGAAATTGGTTTCCACCACCGCGGAGCTGAAAAAATGGCCGAGCGCCAGTCCTGGCACACCTACATTCCTTATACAGACCGGGTTGAGTACCTGGCCGGCACCAATAACAACCTGCCCTACGTTCTGGCGCTTGAGCAGCTCGGAGGCATCGAAGTCCCGGACCGGGTAAAGTACATCCGGGTCATGCTCTGCGAGCTCTACCGGATATCCAGTCACCTGGTATGGTACGGGACCTTCGTGCAGGACATCGGCCACTTTTCGGGCGTTTTCTACATGTTCTCGGACCGGGAAAAGGTGCTGGAGATCATCGAGGCTATCTGCGGAGACCGCATGCACCCGAACTGGTTCCGCATTGGTGGCGTAGCGCAGGATCTGCCCTCTGGCTGGCAGAAAATGGTGCAGGACTTCCTCGATTCCTTCCCCAAAAAGCTGAAGGAATACGATAAAATGCTGGTCCGCAACCGGGTTTTCCGGGACCGGACCAAGGGCATAGGGATCTACAATACCAAGGAAGCGATCGAATGGGGCGTAACCGGGCCTGGCCTGCGGGCAACTGGTTATCAGTGGGATTTCCGGAAAGAACGCCCTTATTCCGGGTACGAGCAGTTTGACTTCAATGTACCGGTAGGAGAAAACGGGGATGCTTTTGACCGTGCCATCGTCCGCATTGAGGAAATGCGCGAAAGCCTGCGTATCATTCAGCAATGTGTGGACAACATGCCGGCTGGTGAGCACAAATCCCGCCACCAGCTTACCACCCCGCCTCTGAAGGACAACACGATGCACGACATCGAAACCCTGATCGATCACTTCATGGGGGTTAGCTGGGGCCCGCTGTTCCCGGCTGGCGAGTCCATGGTGTCCATCGAGGCCCCGAAGGGCAACAATGGCTATTACCTGGTGAGCGATGGCAGTACCAATTCTTACCGGACCCGGATCCGGACGCCATGCTTCCCCCACCTGCAGATGCTACCCTACATTTCAAGGGGCTACACCATTGCCGATATGCTGGCGATCCTGGGTAGCATTGATTACGTCCTGTCAGATGTCGACCGCTAACATGGAAAGTGATTGTAAATACACCAGCATGCTGAGCGAACAGGAAAAACACGAAATAGACGAAGAATTAGCCGTCTACCCGGCCAGGCAAAATGCTTGTCTGGAAGCATTACAGGTGGTTCAGAAGCACCGGAACTGGGTATCTGATGATACCCTGAAAGAAGTGGCTGAGTACCTGGATATGACGCCGGACGAGCTGGAAGGGGTTGCAACTTTCTACAACCTGATCTTCCGGAAGCCGGTTGGCCGCAACGTGATCCTGATCTGCGAAAGCATTAGCTGTTGGATACTGGACTATGAGCGCCTGCTCAACTACATGAAGCAGAAGCTGGGGATCAAGCTGGGCGAAACAACCAGTGATAACCGCTTCACTTTACTGACCATCCCGTGCTTAGGGAACTGTAACCACGGTCCTACCATGATGGTCAATGACAACCTACACCAGGATCTGACAGAAGAAAGAATAGACGAGATCTTAGAACAATATACCTAAAAGCGAGGAGTCATGGAGAAGCCGTTAACCCAGGATATACGGGAGGATCGCACACCGCTAACCCTTCAGGAATACGAAGCCACAGGCGGCTATGAAGCCCTGAAGTATGCCGTAAAAAACATGAAGCCCAGCGAGGTTACGCAGGAAGTTAAGAATGCCAACCTCAAGGGCCGCGGTGGTGCAGGTTTCCCGCTAGGTATGAAGTGGGGCTTTGTCGATATCAGTGAGAATGCCCCTGATACCAAATACCTGATTGCCAATGCGGACGAAATGGAGCCCGGGACCTTTAAGGACCGGCTTCTGATGGAAGGCAATCCGCACCAGCTGATCGAGGGAATGTTATTGGCCGCTTATGCTATCCAGGCCAATGTGTCTTTCATTTTCCTGCGCTGGGCTTACCGCGAAGCCAATGATCGCCTGAAAACCGCTATACAGGAAGCCGAAGAAGCTGGATACCTCGGCCGGAACATACTGGGATCAGCCTGGAGCCTGGAGATGCACATCCACACCAGTGTCGGGCGCTACATGTGCGGGGAGGAAACCGGCCTGCTGAACGCCCTGGAGGGTAAGCGGGCCACCCCTCGTGCTAAGCCTCCCTTCCCGCAGGCAGTTGGCCTTTTTGGCAAGCCAACGATCGTCAACAATGTGGAGTCGCTCTGCGCGGTACCGCACATTGTTAAGAACGGAGCTGATTGGTTCCTGAGCCTGAGCATTTCTGATGAAGGCGGCACCAAGCTCTACGGGGTTAGCGGAAACGTGAAGAATCCCGGAGTCTGGGAGCTTCCGCTGGGCACCTCCATGCGTACTATCCTGGAGGACTATGCCGGCGGAATGAAAGACGGCTATCAGTTCCGGGCAGCCCTGCCGGGCGGAGCCTCCACTGACCTGCTAACCACTGATCACCTTGATGACATGCTGGATTACCAGACCGCTATGAACAACGGTAGCCGGCTGGGAACGGGCATGCTCATCGTTCTGGATGACCAGACTTCTGTTGTAGGTTTTGTGGCCAACCTGGAGAGCTTTTTCGCGCAGGAATCCTGCGGCTGGTGTACCCCATGCCGGGACGGGATTCCCTATGTTCAGAAGACGCTGCGGAACATGTACGAAGGAAACGGGAAACCAGGTGATATCGAGATCCTGGAAGAGCACACCAACTACCTGGCCCCGGGTAAAACGTTCTGCGCCTTTGCGCCGGGAGCCATGGAGCCGCTGCAGAGTGCGCTGAAGTACTTCCGCGAGGATTTTGAAGCCTGTATTCCAGAACCTGCTTAAGAAACCCTGCTTTTATGGCAACCATCTATATCGATAACAAAGCCTACGAGGCCAGAGAGCGGCAGAACCTGCTTGAGGCATGCCTCTCCAATGGGCTGGATGTGCCTTACTTCTGCTGGCATCCGGAATTGGGCTCAGTGGGGGCCTGCCGGCAATGTGCTGTTAAGCAGTATAAGGACGAAAATGACACGCAGGGCAAACTGGTGATGTCCTGCATGACCCCGGTCTCAGAGGGTGCTCAGATTTCGGTTAAGGATGAGGAAGCTGATCAGTTCCGGAAGTCTATCATCGAGGAGCTGATGACCAACCACCCTCACGATTGCCCCACCTGCGATGAAGGCGGCCACTGCCACCTGCAGGACATGACCATTATGACCGGGCACAATTACCGCCGGTTCCGCTTCAACAAAAAGACCTTCCGTAACCAGGACTTAGGGCCTTTTATTCACCACGAGATGAACCGCTGCATTACCTGTTACCGCTGTGTACGGTTTTACCGGGATTTTGCAGGCGGGCGCGACCTGAAGGAGCAGGCCAACGGAGTACGAACTTATTTCGGGCGTCATGAAGATGGCCCGCTGCAGAACGAATTCAGCGGTAACCTGGTGGAAGTCTGCCCCACAGGCGTTTTCACTGACAAGACGTACCGGAAGCATTACACCCGTAAGTGGGACCTGAGCACGGCCCCGTCCGTCTGCCATAACTGCGGTGTAGGCTGTAACATCATAGCCGGTGAGCGGTACGGCACACTCCGCCGCGTAGAAACCCGCTACAATAGTGAGGTGAACGGTTATTTCCTCTGCGATCGCGGCCGCTTTGGCTACGAATTCGTGAATAGTGACGGTCGCATTCAGTACGCGCTAAAGCAAGACCTCTCAAACGGCACTCAGGCTCAGCTACCCAGGGAAAGGGCCGTAGGTGATATCGGTGATGCGCTGAGCAACGCCAGCCAAACCATTGGTATCGGATCACCGCGTGCTTCACTGGAATCCAACCACATGCTGAAGAAGCTGGTAGGGGCTGAAAACTTCTACCTCGGGATGTCTGAAACAGACTACAGGCTAACGAAGAAGGCCTACGACATCCTGCAGAACGGTCCGGCCCGCACACCGGGCCTGCGCGAAATCCAGGAAGCCGATGCGGCCTTTGTACTGGGCGAGGATGTTACCAATACAGCCCCCATGGTGGCCCTCTACCTGCGGCAGGTGGTCAAAACACAGCCCCGGGAAGCGGCTATGAACCAAGCCGGCATTCCTGACTGGCAGGAGCTGGCGCTACAGCATGCCACGTATAACCAGTATGGCCCGCTTTACATTGCTACACAGCACGAAACCAAACTGGATGATGTGGCGAAAGCTACTTTCCAGACCAATAATGAGGCCATTGCCCGTCTTGGTCATGCGGTAGCCCATAACATCCATTCCTCAGCTCCGGCTGTGGAAGGGCTTACCGTAGAAGAGCAAGCCAAGGCGCAGGAGATTGCTGAGAGCCTGACAAATGCTAAGCGACCAATGGTCGTTTCCGGCACCAGCAGCGGCAGCGAAGCCATTATGGAAGCAGCTGCCAACATCGCCTATGCCCTCTGCACCGAAGAAAACAGGGCCGAGCTATGCCTGACCGTGCCTGAAGCGAACAGCATGGGCCTGGCCATTATGGATGGCAAGCCCCTGAGTGACGGGCTGGCTGCCGTTAATGAAGGCCAGGCTGATACAGCTGTTGTTTTGGAAAATGACCTGTACCGCCGGGCACCCCATGCCACGGTTCATCAATTCCTGAGCAATACTCAGCAGCTGATCGCCATCGATCACACGGAAAATGCAACAACCCAGCACGCCAATGTGGTGCTGCCCGCTGGCTCTTTTGCTGAGTCAGATGGGACGCTCGTTAACAATGAAGGGCGTGCGCAGCGCTTTTACCAGGTGTACGTTACCGAAAACGATATTTTCGAGAGCTGGCGCTGGCTCCGGGAGGTTTTCCGGGCCACCGGCTACGGAGATGTTGTAGAAGACCTGCAATCCCTGGATGATTTCACTCGCGATGTCATAGCCCATGAACCGGTTTTCGAGGCTATGGACGGGATCGCTCCGCCACCAGGCTTCCGTATTTACGGGCAGAAGATCCCGCGCCAATCCCACCGTTACAGTGGCCGGACAGCCATGAATGCCCACAAGAACGTATCGGAAGAGAAGCCGCCTGATGACCCGGATTCTCCGATGTCTTTCAGCATGGAAGGGTTCCGCGGTCAGGTGCCGTCTTCCAATATCTCGTACTTCTGGGCACCCGGGTGGAGCTCTATCCAGTCTGTGAATAAATTCCAGATCGAGGTTGGCGGTAAGCTGCACGGAGGTGATCCGGGCAAGCGTCTGATCGAACCAGTTGCTATGGACAGCTGGACCTTTTACCATGACGTCCCGGATGCGTTCCAATCCCGGAAGGATGCTTTCCAGGTGGTTCCTTTCCATCACATCTTTGGCTCAGAAGAAATGAGCATGAATGCCCCCGCGCTGCGGCAGCGCTCCCCTGAGCCCTATGTTGCGCTGCACGTGGATATCGCCGGCCAGCTTGGCATTCAGGAGGGGGATTCCGTTGAAGTGAGCTTCGAGCAAACCCAGCTTCGTTTACCTGCTAAGCTGAGAACTGACATCCCATCCGACCTGGTCGGCTATCCGCACGGGCTTCCGGGGCTACCAGCACTGGATCTGCCCGCCTGGGCCCGGCTCAGGAGATCTACTGACGATCCGATTCCGGATGCCACCGTTTCTGAAACCGACAGCGAAGCCGAACTGGACTAAACCTCCGATCAATGACCAATATCTTAGGAGTTCTGGGAATTGTATTCAGCATAGCACCGGCCCTTATCTGGGTTGAGCGCCGCATGCTGGCCATGTGGCAGGACCGGGCCGGTCCTAACCGGGTAGGCCCGCTGGGCATTTTTCAGCCAGTGGCTGATGCGGTGAAGCTGATCTTTAAGGAGGATTGGACGCCTCCCTTTGCTGATCGCTTTGTGTTCATCATGGCCCCGACCGTTATTGTGGTCACTATCCTGATGAACTTCATGATCATTCCCTTTACGCCGGATATGGTGATCCTGGATCTCAATGTGGGCGTGCTCTTCTACCTGGCGATGTCCTCGCTGGGCGCCTACAGCCTTGTGCTCGGAGGATGGGCTTCCAACAGTAAATATTCCCTGATCGGGGCGATGCGGGGAGCTTCTCAGATGATCACTTACGAGGTTTTTCTGGGCCTCTCGCTCATGGGGATCGTTATCATAAGCGGCTCCCTCAGTCTAAAGGATATTGTGCTGGCCCAGAAAGACGGATGGTTCATCATTCCTCAGTTTCTGGGCTTCTTTCTATTCCTGGTAGCCGCGCTGGCAGAGAGTCACCGGTTGCCCTTTGACCTTCCGGAGTCAGAAAGCGAACTGGGGGCTGGCTTTCACTCAGAGTACTCAGGAATGAAATTCGGTATGTTCTTCCTGGGCGAGTACATGGGCATTGTCCTGATCTCTGCCCTGATCACCACTTTCTTTCTGGGAGGCTGGCTTCCCCCGGTAGATGCAGCATGGGCTAATGCCATACCCCCGCTGTTCTGGTTCCTTGGCAAGACTTTTATTTTCATCCTGCTTTTCATTCTCTTAAGAGCATCCATTCCACGCCCACGCTACGACCAACTCCTGGGCTACGGATGGAAGATCATGCTACCCCTGGCTCTGCTTAACCTTATGGGAACAGCGGCAGTTGTATTGATCACCTAGTCTCAGACCGCTAAATGCATTCCGCTTATGTGGAGTATCATACGAAGTCTTGGAATGGTTTTCATGCACCTTTTCACGAAGCGTGAAACCATAGAATACCCTGAAAAGAAGCCTTACTTAGCTCCGCGTTACCGGGGGCGTATTATCCTCAGCCGGGATCCGGACGGTGGCGAACGGTGTGTGGGATGCTACCTGTGTGCCGTAGCCTGTCCGGTTGATTGCATCGCCCTGCAAGCTACCGAGGACGAAAACGGCCGGCGCTATCCTGAGACTTTCCAGATCAATTTCTCCCGCTGTATCTACTGTGGCCTGTGTGAGGAAGCCTGCCCGACCTACGCCATCCAACTAACACCGGATTATGAAATGGCTGAGTACAACCGGCAGAACATGGTCTATGAAAAGGAACACCTCCTGATCAACGGGCAGGGTAAGCACCACGGTTACAACTACTACAAGGTGTCCGGAATGGCCATTGGCGGTAAGGATAAGGGCGAATCAGAAAGGGAGGAAGAACCCGTTGATACTAAGAGCTTAATCCCGTAGTTTTGCACCTTGTTTTGGTAAAGCTCACAACCCCATGGATCTTAGTATCGTCTTTTATACAGCTTCGGCTGTATCCATCCTGTCCACGGTGATGGTGATCACGCGCTACAATGGGGTGCACGCCTTGTTGTGGCTTATTCTCTCCCTGCTGTCCATGGCGGTTATTTTTTTTACGCTGGGGGCACCATTCCTGGCAGCGCTCGAGGTTGTTATTTACGCTGGTGCTATCATGGTGCTCTTCATCTTTGCTGTGATGATGCTCAACCTGGGCCAGGATCAGGTCCAGACGGAGCGGAAATGGCTAAAACCGGGCGTATGGGTAATGCCCAGCATTTTCGCGCTTATTCTTCTGGGGGAGTTGGTTTACCTGCTGAGTGCCGGAACCCCCGAACCGATCCGGCCTTCTAAGATCAACCCAGATGCTGTTGGTCAGGCCCTCTTTGAGCCTTACCTGCTGGCTGTAGAGCTGACAGCTGTTCTTTTGATGGGGGGTATCATTGGCGCCTATCACCTGGGGCGGAAGAAAAAGCAAGCTGTTCACCGTTACATGAAAGAAGAAGTAACCGATGGAAGTACCCGTTAATGCCGCCCTTGCGCTCTCTGGCATCCTGATGTTTCTGGGCTTCATAGGCGTACTGGTAAGGCGGAATATCATCTTTATGCTCATGTCTATTGAGGTCATGCTGAATGCAGCAGGGCTGGCTTTTGTGGTAGGTAGCGCCAAACATGCCGAAGCTGACGGTCAGGTTATGTTCCTGTTTATTCTGGCCGTAGCGGCAGCTGAGGTAGCGGTAGGCCTGGCCTTGATCATCAAAGTTTATCAGCAATTCCAGACCCTGGACACAGATGGGCTCAATCGCTTAAAAGGCTAATTAAAATCCTGCTGCATGGAGTCGTTACTCGGGCTAATCCCGGTTATTCCCTTTTTAGGCTTTCTGGTGTTAAGCCTGACGGGCCTGAAGTTACCAAGAACAGCAATTGCCACCATCGGGGCAGGATCAGTCGGGTTATCAGCCCTTTTGAGCTGCCTGGTAGCCTTTAGCTTTTTCAGTGGCTCCACTGAGCAGATGGGAGTCGTGCTCTGGCAGTGGATGGATGTTGCCGGCTTTTCGCCTGAATTTGGCTTCCGGCTGGACGCCCTTTCCTTAGCATTCGTTCTGGTGATCACGGTCATTGGGTTCTTCATTCACCTTTACTCCACGGAATTCATGTACGAAGAGCCCGGATACGGGCGCTTCTTTGCGGCCATGAACCTGTTTGTAAGCGCTATGCTGATCCTGGTCATGGCTAATAACCTCGCCCTGCTATACCTCGGCTGGGAAGGAGTGGGCCTCTGCAGCTACCTGCTAATCGGATTTTACTTTCAGGATTCCAACAACGGACAGGCCGCCCAGAAGGCTTTTATTGTTACCCGTATAGGTGATACAGCTTTGGGCATTGGCCTGTTTCTGCTATTTGCCAGCTTAGGCACCCTGGGCCTTAGCGGCCTGGAAAAAGCGGTGGCCTCCCAATGGGCAGAGGGTGATACGCTGGCTATTGCCGCCTCAGCTTTATTGCTCGTGGGCGCCCTGGGCAAGTCAGCGCAGCTACCGCTCCAGACCTGGTTGCCCGATGCAATGGCCGGACCATCGCCAGTCAGTGCTTTGATCCACGCGGCTACGATGGTTACCGCGGGCATCTACCTCATTGCCCGCACTCACTTCATTTTTACCCTCGCGCCCAGCGTGATGACCGTCATCGCCATTATCGGAGCGCTGACCTTGCTCATTGCCGGGCTTAGTGCCATGGTTCAGCGGGATATCAAGCGTGTACTGGCCTATTCTACCATCAGCCAGATCGGTTATATGTTCCTGGCGCTGGGGGTTGGTGCCTGGTCAGCCGGGATCTTTCACTTTGTGATCCACGCTTTCTTCAAAGCGCTGCTCTTCCTTGGGGCAGGGGTTGTCATTCACGCCCTTCACGATGAGCACGATATGTTCCGGATGGGTGGGCTTCGAAAGCAGTTGCCCGTTACCTTCTGGACCTTTCTGATCGGGGCAGCCTGTCTGGCTGCGGTTCCCCTGGTAACAGCGGGTTTTTACAGCAAGGATGCCATTCTGTGGTATGCCTTTTCGAGTGATCAGGGGCATTTCCTGCTGTGGCTCGCGGGCTTTGCCGGTGCTGTTATCACGGCTTTTTATACCTTCCGCATGGTTTTCCTCACCTTTTTCGGGGAAGCTCAAATGAGTGCTGACTACAAGCCAGGACTGCCCGTTAAGCTCCCCCTGATCCTTTTAGGAGTTCTTTCCCTGATCGGAGGTTTCATGGAGACCCCTCATACACTCGGACATATAACGGTCTTTTCCGGCTTCATAACGGGGGTGCTGCCCACCTTGAAAGTGGACGGCAGCCTGGCAGCTGAGCTGGGCCTGCAGGCGCTGACGGCTGTAGCCGCTTTGGGGGCTATCGGGGTGGCCTATCAGGCTTACCGGAAGACCAACCTTGGCCTGGTAAAGTCAGCTGAGGCGGGTTTGGGTGCCTCCCTGCACACTTTTCTGGGTGCCGGCTGGCAATTCGACCGCCTTTACGATGTGTTGCTGGTTAAGCCTGTTCGCTTTATTGCCCGTATCAACCGGGCAGATGTTATAGACAAGGTTTTTGCTTTTATCGCCTTTCTGGCTAAAGCCTTTCACTACCTGTTCAGCCTCACTCAGACCGGCCGCCTCCGGTGGTACGTCACTGGCCTGGCTATCGGTGCCACACTCACCCTAACCATAATTGTCTTCCTATGATGCTGCTTTGGCTCATTCTAAGCATAATGGCCGGAGGCCTGCTAGCGTGGTCTGTTAACCAATGGAGCAGCTTTGCCTCCCGCTTGGTTGCGCTTCTGGGCGTGTTCGTTCCCTTTATCGTTAGTACGGCCTACTGGACATCGCTGGGATTTCCCCTCGATACAGGCGCTGATAGCAGCTGGATGACCACGTTTCAGGTTAGCTGGATCCCCGCGCTGGGCATTGATTTCTACCTTGCGCTGGACGGCCTAAGCCTGCTGATGATCGTTCTTACAACTTTCATCGGCAGCCTTACAGTTCTTTACTCCTGGGGGCGCTACCCTTATAAGGAAGGCTTTTACTACTTTAACCTGCTCTGGGTCCTGGCTGGCATAACCGGCGTTTTTCTGGCCATGGATCTTTTTCTGTTCTACTTCTTCTGGGAAGTGATGCTGATCCCCATGTATTTCCTGATCGGGATATGGGGTGGGGAAAACCGTAGTAACGCTGCCTTCAAATTCTTCATTTTTACGCAGGCAGGGGGACTCTTGATGCTGTTATCCGTGCTGGGCCTGCATGCGCTTCACTTACAGCAAACCGGGGAGGCAACCTTTGCCTACGAGGCCCTCATGAATACAGAACTCACGAAAGCAGTAGCCTATCCGCTCATGCTTGGCTTTCTGGCCGGGCTGTTGGTCAAACTACCGGCCTTCCCCCTTCACACCTGGCTGGCCAATACGTACACCGAGGCCCCGGCAAGCGGCAGTATCATCCTTTCCGGCTTAATGGTGAAGACTGCCGGCTACTCCCTGATCCGCTTCGTCCTGCCGTTCTTTCCGGAGGCGGTAGGGGATTTTGCCCCGATCGGAATGGTGCTGGGCGTGATCGGTATCCTGTACGGGGCTAAGCTGGCTTTTGCCCAGAGTGACCTGAAACGGATCGTGTCCTACTCCAGCTTTAGCCACATGGGCTACATTGTGCTGGGGATTTTTGCCATGAATGAATTAGCCCTTCAGGGCGTTGTGATGCAGATGATCGCCCACGGGATCAGCAGCACAGCGTTGTTCGCTATGATCGGCTTCCTGGAAACCCGCCTCCATACCCGTGACGTCAACCAAATCGGAGGCCTTTACAGCCGGGCGCCGGTGATGGGCGGAGTTGGCCTCATTTTCGTAATGGCTTCTCTCGGCTTACCCGGGCTGGGCAACTTCATTGCGGAGTTTCTGGTGCTGATGGGCGCCTACCAGGCTGATATCCTGCTGGCTGTTTTTGCCTCTATCGGCCTTGTGCTCTCCAGTCTGTACGCCCTTAGGTTGATGCAGAACATCTTTTACGGTCAGGTACCAGACTCCCTTTCCAATGCTCAGATGGCAGATTTCAGGGCCAAAGAGGGCCTGATCATGGGCGCGCTGATCGTTGTGGTGATCGGCCTTGGCTTCTACCCACAGCCGGTGTTTGATACAGCACAGGGATCGATCAAAACGATTACGCAGCCAGACCAGCGGCCGTCAGCTGCCCAAACAACCAACCAGGCCGAAAGCTCAGCCTCTCAGGCTGCCAAATCTGAGCTCATCCTTAAGCAAAACCTGTAGGTCATGACACCCAACGATTACCTTGCCCTGCTCCCTCTGCTGGTAACCGGAGGCGGTGCTATACTCATCATGCTTATCACAGCCTTCTTCCGGTCCCACAGCCTGATCGTAGCCAGCACAACCCTGCTACTGGCCGGCGGTTTTGCAAGCCTTTTTGTGGTATCCGGTGTTGTTCCGCAGGACATTTCCAGCCATACAGCAGGGGAGGGGATCTCTCTGTTAAAGGTTACCGGGTTCTCCCTTATCTATACCGGCATTATCCTGGGGTGCAGCTTCGCCATTACGCTGCTATCGTTTGGCTACTTAGAGCAGTACCCCGAGCAAAAAGAAGAGTACTACATTCTGCTCCTGATAGCCACATTCGGTGCTATAGCCCTTGTGAATGCCCATCATTTTGTTGCCCTTTTCCTGGGGCTGGAGGTCCTGAGCATAGCCCTGTATGCTTTGATCGCCTACCTGCGGCAGCGCTCCAGTGCCCTGGAGGCCGGTACCAAATACCTGATCATGGCTTCCACCTCTTCTGCCTTTCTGCTATTCGGGATGGCGCTGATCTACAATGCTGTTGGCACCATGGAATTTACGATAACGGCAGCCCGGCTTTCGAGTGTAGATACCCTGGATCCGCTCTTTATCGGCGGGCTGGCCATTATGATTGTAGGGATCGGTTTTAAGCTGGCCCTGGTGCCATTTCATTTGTGGACCCCGGATGTGTACCAGGGAGCGCCAGCTCCTGTTACAGCCCTGATAGCCACCATTTCGAAGGGCAGTATGTTCGGTGTATGGCTCCGGTTTTACACGATCCTGGACGGGGGGCAGTATGCCTCGCTGATCACAATCTTCAGTGTTGTAGCGATAGCCTCTATGCTGTTAGGGAACCTCCTGGCACTGCTTCAGGATAATGTGAAGCGGGTGCTGGCTTATTCCTCTATCGCTCATCTGGGCTATATCCTGGTTGGCTTTCTGGCCAGTAGTAACTTAGGAGCTCAGGCCGCCACTTTTTACCTGATTGCTTATTTCATTACCACACTGGGCAGTTTTGGCATCATTGCCGTTATGTCCTCAGGTGGGGAAGAGGATGCAGAGGATATTAGCAACTATGAGGGGCTTTTCTGGACGCGCCCTCTCCTGGCACTTGTTTTTACGGCCATGTTACTTTCTCTGGCCGGTATTCCGCTCACTGCTGGCTTTATCGGAAAGTACTATGTGCTGACTTCCGGTATTGATTCCGATCTCTGGTATTTGGTTATCACCCTGGTGGCGGGCAGCGCTATTGGCCTCTATTACTACTTGCGGATTATTGCTGTGATGTTCAGGCCTTCTCCTGAGGCCAATTTGCTAAAACCGCAGTTTAACGCCTTTAATACGCTCGCTCTGGCCCTTTTAACAGTGATGGTGGTCTGGTATGGGGTTTACCCTACCGGTATGATCAGCCTGATCAACACCATGATGGGTGCTTAAGTAACGGCTTTCCAGCCTTTTTCTCGTGTGGAAGAATTGCCCTTATTTTTTGGTCGGTTAGGGAGCTTTGGAAGTACCTGCCGGCGTGATTCCACAAAGGGAAAAGCTACTGTTAGGCTTTGAAATCTAAGCTTTTAAACCAAGGCAATCCCCGATTCAGGTTTTAAGCCCTGAACTGCCTTATGTAAAAGGCTGTAAAGGGGTCTATAATCCAGGAAGATAAGCTCTTGCGCCTGCGCCAAGGGTATGGAATTACCAAGAATTCAGAGCGAGCGAGGACAGAAAGCTGCCTACTGCCTGAGCCGGGCGTTAATATAAAAGCATTCCAGATTACGCCTGGCAACCTGCTTTACAGAAACAGGCCCGAGAAGGAAAGGTGTGATGGGTTGTGGAAAGTGATTTGTGCAAAAACAGCCATAAAAAAAGCCCAGGTGTTCAACACCTGGGCTTTTTTGTGAAGGGAGTAAAAACGTGCTTGGCGTTAAGCTGCCTGAGGTGTACCTTCTGGTTGCTCAACGGCAGTACGCTCGCGAGCAATGGTGAAAATCAGCAGGCCGTAGCCAGCCTTAGCAATAATGTCAGCTAAGCTGTAACCTACCTGGACGAATACTTCACCGCCAGCGCCACTGAGGCCAAAGAACGGGCCCATGTAAGCGATCGGATAGAAACCCCAAACGGCAACTGTCAGCAGAAGCGTGTTCCGGATCAGAACCCGGATCTGTCCGCTTTCCTCCTTAGCAGTTCCCCAGATCTCCTGAACCAGCTTCACCAGAATGATGGTAAAGAAGATTGTGGAGATGAAACCCCAAAGTCCTCTTGTAGAAAAGAGACTAGTGTTCGTTCCTTCACTAACACTAACAGGAGCAACTTCTCCTGGATAACCTGTAACGATCATCAGTACTGCTGAAATTGACAGCACAGTGATCAGATTCCGGGCCTTTTCCTTGGAGATGTTCATTACCTGTACCAGCTCAACAAGAAGCAAGGGTACGGTAATCAACCAGTCCACGTACCGGTAAGCATCATTGAAAGGCTTACCTGAGGCGACATAGGTTCCACCTTCAAGTGTAAAGGCTGCTTCCCATGAAAAGGAAATGCGGAAGTAGTGGTATGCAGCGATACCGACTACAAGGGCAGAAGTAACAAGCGCCTTCCGGTACTTAGGAGCTACAAACTGAGTTCCTACAAGGAAGAAGACGAAAGTACTTAGGAAAGCAGCAATGGTCAACGACATGGCGTTGTAAACCAAGCTGTACTGTCCTGCAGTTAGATCTGGCAGTTCTACCATAACACCTTTTTTTGAGTTTCACATATGCAACGACAAAAATAAGCCTTTGTTTGAGAACACAAAGGAATTTGTAAAACAGTAGATCCCGGGTGCAGCGGCCTTTGCAGGAGGAGGGTTGCATGGTTTCCGGTTTTATAGCTATAATAGCTCATACCAAACTCTTTAATGAAAAATTGGTTCCTGCTTGAAATTTTTATCTGTTTACCTATACCTCAAGTACTAAAACCTACAACCAGCGGGATTTTTACAAATACACGCAATAAGCCTTTCCCTGCTTCTAAAAAAGCCTGCCAAAATTGTTACCCAGCCCGCAGCACCGGATCCCATATGGAATGCTTGGCATTTTGTTTAACCTTTGATTAAAAGTTTTAAACAAACAAGGGTCTGTCCCGCCTAAGCCTCCACTTTTGTTCAGCCTTACCATCCTGACCTTAGATGCTGCATACCTTACATTTGAAACCTTTAGGATTATCAGGTCACCGCTGAGGCCTACCGGGTAACCTTAACCAAGCAAAGTGGTGATGCTGATGGTAAAACTGCGAGAGTTGTCCTGTTTATGAGAAACGTAGACCAGCTATTCATCAACCTTCAGCAATCAGTGCTCTCTGAATCAGTCAGGGAATGGAGCGAACGCGTGATTATTGTCATTGCTATCGGGGGTTATTTGGTGCACTTGCTGCTGATTGTGCTCAACAGCTATAACCTCTTACCAGGCGATGAGCATGAGCTGCTAAGGGCTTACAACTCCGCTATCTACACCCCATTTTCTTTCATCCTTGTATACGAGGTGTTCCTGCTGGTTTACCACCTTCCCCTTTCTATTTCCAACTACATTGCCAAGCAGTACGAGATCGTTGCCCTGATCATTATCCGGCGTATCTTTAAAGACATCTCAGAGCTACAGCTCACGCTGGACTGGTTCAACAATAAGTACGATCTGCAATTCTCTTTCGACATTGTCGCTACCCTTATCCTGTTCTTCCTGATCTTCCTTTTCTACCGGCTGATCCCAAGGCGCGAAACCCACGGATCGTCTGATTCTCCACCCCCACCGGGCCTGAAGCGTTTTATCAATGTTAAGCGTATTATCAGCATTTGCCTGGTGCCCGTGGTGGCCGGCCTGGCGATCTACAGCTTTACTGAATGGGCCATCGGTACTTTTGGCTCACCTGAGATGGTAAACGGGGTGCCTTTGCTTAAGAATGTGTTTTTTGATGACTTCTTTACCCTTCTCATCCTCGTTGATGTGCTTTTGCTACTAATATCCTTTTTCGGTACAGATGACTTTAGCAAGGTTATCCGGAATTCCGGCTTTGTGATCTCAACCATCCTGATCAAGTTGTCATTCAGCGCTGAAGGTATCATGAACGTATCCCTTGTACTGCTGGGTGTGCTCTTTGGCGTTGGTATCCTCTGGATTCATAATCAGTACGAGAAGCTGGAGCTTCCTAAGGAGTTTTAAGGCGGTGCTTCTTAGCCCCTGAACCAACCTGCTGATAGCCCCTGAATCTCAAACTAAACCGGAGCTTTCACACCCTATGCAAACAGCATCGGAGTCCTTTTTCAGGAACACTGTACCCGGTTACCGCAGGCAGTTGAAACCTGACCAATCACCACAATGGGGGCTTCTGAATCCTCAGGCCATGGTCGAGCACCTAACAGGTGCCTGGCGCATCAGCAATGGGAATGCAGGCATCCCGCAGCATACCACGCCAGAGCAGGCCACAGCCTACAAAGCCAGGCCTTTATCAGCCTTTTACAGGAAGGTTAAGCATCGCTATTGGCCAGCACAGCCACCCGGTCCAGCACACGATGAATAAGCTGGTTCATCGGCTCATGGTAAGAGCCGAGGTAGTCACCCGTCACCCGGTTAGCCAGCGCCAGCGTAACGGTCAGGCAGCGATGGCCCAGCGCATGACCCAGGGCGTAAAGGGCTGAGGTCTCCATCTCAAGGTTCTGTACCCTCAGATCCTCATAGCTGAAATTCTGCAGAACATCGACAAAATCCATATGAGAAGCCGCCAGCCGGATGCCGCGTCCCTGCGGCCCGTAAAAACCGGGGCAGGTAAGGGTGAAGCCCGGCAGTCCGACCTGTTTGAAATGCTGATGGAGTTCAACTGAACTGGCTTTCACATAGAAGGGGTAGGTGAGCCCGGATTGCTGCCAGTAAGCGGCTAAAGCGTCATAGGCCGCCTGCTCTTGCTCAGTGTTAGCAATGGCATAAAACTGGGCGATGTTATCGAGGCCGACTGCATAGCTGCTAACGGCAGCACCACCTGGTGAAAGGGCAGATTGCATACCCCCACAGGTGCCGATCCTGATGATGTTCAGGCTATCGGGTGCCACCTCACAATTAGGCATGGTATTGACCAGGGCATCCAGCTCGTTCACCGCAATGTCAATGTTATCAGGGCCAATACCGGTGGATAGCACTGTGACCGGGGCGCCTTTGTAAGTGCCTGTATGGGTCCGGAATTCCCGGTTTTCCTGCTTCACCGTTATGGTATCAAAATACGCACTGACCTGGCTTACCCGCCCCGGGTCGCCCACTAACAAAACCGTGGGGGCCAGTTCATCAGGTAGCAGATTCAGGTGGTAGATGCGGCCATCAGGATGACAAATGAGTTCAGTGGAGGAAGGATCAGCGGCCATAAACTAATTGTTTCAATTCCCAGAGGGTGAAATTGTTACCTTTGAAGATCAATACTGAAATAAGCGCCGAAATTTAAAAAACCTGATCATGGATTTTTCAGACTTTAAAAACACAGCTCTTGTCCCGATCGATTTCACAGACGATTCCTACATCGCTCTGGAACATGCAAGCGGTATTGCCCATGCCCTGGAGGACAAAAATTTCAAGGTTACGCTTCTTCATGTTCTGGAGAGCAGTGACCTGGACATGCCCTACTTAGAGGGTAATCCGCTGCCTGATAATCTGAATAAATCCCTGGTCATAGAAGGTGTTATTAACCGGTTTGAGCACCTGAAGAGAGAACGGCTGAGCAATATTGATGCTTCTATCAGCTACGCCATAACCAGCGGTAAGGTCTATAAGCAGACAGCTGAGATGGCCAGGCGCATGGAGGCTGACACCATTGTGATGGGCACGAGGGGATCGGAAAATTCACCGGGTTTTATTGGCAGCAACGCATCAAGGGTAACCCAGCTATCGCCCTGCCCGGTGGTAGTCGTCAGAGAGCGTGGCTATGAACGGGGTTACAAAAACATTGTCCTGCCCCTGGACCTGACCAAGGAGACCAAGCAAAAAACTGACTGGGCTATCAAGGTAGCGAAGTATTACAATGCCACCGTGCATATTGTGACGGTAAATGAGGATGATGAGTACCTGAGGAACCGGGTTCAGAACAACATGAAGCAGATTGAACAGATCCTGACGGACAACAGCATCAGTACCACAACCAACTCGCTGACTGAAACCTCCGGCAATTTTGCCAATACCACGCTTGAATTTGCTGAAGATAAAGGAGCTGATCTCATTATGATCATGAGCCAGCAGGAGCGTTCCTTTTCTGAGTATATCCTGGGCTCGTATGCTCAGCAGATTGTTGGCAAATCCCGGATTCCGGTCATGTGTATCAATCCCCGTACTGATATCCGGGGTTCTTACGAAATGCCGGAAACCACGTTTAGTTGACCACGCGACCTTTGCTAGCCCGGCCGCTGCGGTTATTCCCAGCGGCTAGGCAAACGATTACTAAGGTATCATGATTAGCGAAAAGCCTTTTCTCCATCGGCTAACTGAGCGTCTTTAGTAAGCGCTTAGCGATTAACGATGTTGAGTCGCTTGGTGATCGTTTGGTCCTGCACATGAACCTTGTAGAAGTAAATACCGGGTTTTAGCCCTGAAAGCTCCATCTCAACCGTGTGGGTACCCGGCTTATAAAGCTTCCGGCCGATGGTACGCTTTTGGTTCCCCAGCAAGTCAAACAAATGAATAGCCACCTGCTGCGACTCGTTAAGGCGGAACTTAAAAAAGGACTTATCGCGGACAGGATTCGGGAAGTTACCCATGAATTCAAAGTCATCAGGCTTGTCCTGCTGCGTCTGATAAGCCATCGCCTGGTTAGCCTGCTGAGCATCTGCCGGGAATGCGAAAGCAGATAAGGCAACTAAGATTGTGAGGGCAATTGTAGTGACCTTATGCATAGGCACTTTTTTTAGGATATTCCATAATAGTTATAAAATGTAACCAGCGGAGAGCAAAAATCATTCGCAGCCGGCAGTGATGAGCTTAGTGCATCCGGTCACCCCGCACCTCAAGGTTGTTAATAATGCTGGCCTCTGCTTCCAACAGGGCCTTCCAGCGCTCATCCACAGCATCATTATCCAGGTAGGTCTTGGCCAGCTTGATGAACAGCCGGTAATGACCAGCCTCGGATACCATCAGGTCATAGTAGAACTTACGCAGCTTCTCATCCTCAAGGTTCTTGTGCAGCAGTTTGAAGCGCTCACAACTCCGGGCCTCGATCAGGGCAGCTGTCAGCAGCTGATCCATAAACTGCTCAGTGCCATCCCCGCCCTTCCGGATATGCTTGATCAGTTTGTTCACGTACTCATCCTTGCGCTGCCGGCCCAGCTCAATGCCGCGCTTCCGCATTTCGTTCAGCACAGCCCTGAAATGGCCCCATTCTTCCGTTACTACCGGGGTTAGCTCATCCACCAACTCCTGTTTTTCCGGGTATTGCACGATCAGGCTAATGCAGGTGGTAGCCGCTTTCTGCTCACAATAAGCGTGATCGGTCAGGATATCCTTAAGGCTCATGGAGGCCAGATCCACCCACCGTGGGTCCGTTGGTAGCTCAAGTCCTAATACACTCTTATCCCTTGCTTCTGCTTCTGACATAGCGTTTACAATTTTTAAGTTATTAATTCATAGCAGCCAGGTGAGCGGCTACCTGGGTCAGGTAATGCTTATCCGTATCATCAAAAGCGTTTACGGTCACGCTGTCAATATCCAGCACAAAAGCTACACGGCCATCCCGAAAGCCCGGTATTACGATCTCGCTCTGGGTTTCAGGGTGGCAGGCAATGTAGTTCTCGATCTGGCTAACGTCATTTACACAGTGAATGGCACCCTGACTGGCTGTCTGACCGCACAGTCCGCTTCCATAGGCGATCTTGGTACAGGGCAGGCTGCCGGCGTACGGGCCCAGCACCAGCTTATCAGGCTTTGCCAGGTAAAGGCCCACCCAGAAAAGCGCCAGCTTTTCCCTGAGCAGGGCCAGGACATTGAGCTGGTTAACCTCAGCGGTTAGCTCTTTGTCAAACAAAGGATCAATGGCTTTCAGCAATTCTTCGTACTGCTCCGGCTTCGGCATTACGTTGGGTTTTCCACAAATTTACACGGTGAGGCAGGATGTAGCGTAAGCACCAGCAGGCTTGAAAGGCTGTATTTTCGTCAAACCTTAAACAAAGGCCAGCCATGCAACCATCGTGGATTCAGGAAGCGGTTGAACGTAACTTTGAGATGGTGGTGAAGCACCGGCGGTACCTGCATGCCTATCCTGAACTGTCCTTCCGGGAAAGCCATACCTGCGAGTACCTGGCTGGTGTACTGACCGATTGGGAGGTACCGTTTGAGCCAAAAGGGGAGACCGGACTGGTGGCTTACCTCCGCGGGGAGCAGCCAGATGCGGCCACCATAGCCTTACGCGCTGATACCGATGCCCTGCCGATCCACGAAGCCAGTGAGGTCCCCTATGCCTCGCGGAACGATGGGGTAATGCACGCCTGCGGGCACGATGTGCATACTGCTGCCATGCTGGGCGTGGTGTATATCCTTCATAACAATCCGGATACGTTTCAGGGAACGATTAAGGTGCTCTTTCAGCCGGGAGAAGAGCAAGCCCCCGGAGGCGCTAACCTGATGATCCGGGACGGGGCGCTGCAGAACCCTGCCCCTGAAGTGATCATCGGCCAGCATGTGCACCCTGAGCTGCCAGCCGGGAGCGTAGGCCTCAAGAGCGGACCCTTTATGGCCTCATCGGATGAGGTCCGGATCACCGTGCATGGAAAAGGCGGCCATGCGGCTATGCCGCATAAACTGGTAGACCCGGTGGTCACGGCCAGCCATATTGTGGTGAGCCTTCAGCAGATGGTCAGCCGCTGGGCGGATCCCAGTGTGCCCACTGTTCTCTCCTTTGGCCGCATTCAGGGGAATGGCGCCAGCAATGTGATCCCAGACGAAGTATACCTGGAAGGCACTTTCCGCACCTTTGATGAAACCTGGCGAGCCAGAGCCCTGAACCAATTGAAGGAAATGGCCGGGCATCTGGCGAAGGGGATGGGTGCTGAGGCCGATGTCCGGATCAGCCCGGGCTACCCAGCCCTTTACAACGATGAAGCCCTGACTGACAGGATCCGGGAGAACGCCCACGCCTACCTGGGCGCTGAGCAGGTATATCAGCTACCACCCCGGCCAACAGCCGAGGACTTTGCCTTTTATGCACAGCAGCTGCCGGCTTCGTTCTACCGCCTGGGAGTGGCTGACCCTGGCAATCCTGACAAGCAGCACGCACTGCATACCAGCCGCTTTGACATTGACGAGGAATCCTTAAAGCCCGGCGTAGGGCTTATGGTTTACATGGCCCTGCAGGAAATGGCTTATCAAGTAAAGCAATATGCTAATACCTGAAAAGATACGTACAAGTGCTCTGGCATCACTGCTCTTCACACTAATGATGCTAAACAGCGCACAGCTATCCGCGCAGACGATCCAGTGCGGGACCGGACAGGTGCAGCCTGATAGGCCTGAGCTCAGACAAAAGACGGATGACCTGACGCCCGGGTACGATGTGAGTGAGCAGACCTATCACGTCATTCCTGTGGTGGTTCACAACTTTTACGATCCGCTAAGAAGCCCGTATTCGCCGAATCCCCGGGCAGACTCGCTGCCTCCTTCGCTGATCAGGAGCCAGATCCGGGCACTGAACGATCACTTCGGGCGGGCTGGCGATTATAAGAATGTGAATGTAGCAAATGGCGCAGATACCCGCATTCGCTTCTGCCTGGCTAAGCAGGGCCCTGACGGCCAGCCGACCAATGGCATTAACTACCTGAAAGTGAATGATGCCTCGGTGACGTTGCCCAGCAGCCAGCCTCCTTCGGCCAGTGAAAAGCGCATCAAGGACAGCAGCCGCTGGCCCACAGATCGTTACCTGAATATCTGGGTGGTGCGCGAGATCACGAGTGACCGGGAAAACCAACGCGTGCAGGGCTATGCGTACCTCCCCGAAAATAATCCAGGCCAGGAACTGGATGGCATCGTAATGGACCACCGGTACTTTGGCCGCAACAATCCCCGCAACGTGTTCTATGAAGGTGGAAAAGTGGTGACGCATGAAGTCGGTCATTACCTGAATCTGCTACATCCATGGGGACCCACGCCGGAAAGTGGCTGCCGGGAGGACGATGAGGTGGATGACACTCCCTTTTGCAGAGGTCCCTTTGAAAAGATCCGGGCACCTGATCCCTGCGAGCCGGAGCCGCGTCATGAGTGCCGGGGCTTTGACCGGATGACCAGCAACTACATGGAGTACAGCATAGACCGCTGCATGAAAGCGTTTACAGCTGGCCAGCGCCAGCGCATGCGCAATGCCATTGCTGAGTATCGCCCTAAGCTGGTTTCGTTCACCAACCTGCAGAATGCTGGCTGCACCACCACTTTCGATACCCTGAATAGCCGGGATACCGTGAGCACAGGCATTTACCCGCAGGTAAATGCTTTCCCGAATCCAGCTTCTGAGCGGATTGTTATCAACACGCTGGCTAAAGAGCGCAAGGTGCTAACGGCTACCTTGTACCGGGCCAGCGGGCAGCCGGTCCGCCGGCTGGAGGGCGCTAATTTCCGCACCGGCCGTACGACCATGCCGGTCAGTGACCTGCAAGCCGGGGTCTACATCCTCCGGGTGGCATTTGACGATACGGTGAAGGAGCAAAAAGTCATCATCCAGCCATAGCCCGGAAGCAAACTGCAAACCTTTTGCAGCAGGCAGGTTTTTTCTATCAAAGCAGGAGCAAAACAAGCAGGCCATGGGCATAGAAGCATTTCCGCAGCACATCCGGGATAAGGTAGCTGTACTACCGGAAAAACCGGGGGTGTATAAATACTACGATAAGAGCGAAAAGCTGCTTTACATCGGCAAGGCGCGCAACCTCAAAAAGCGCGTCTCCTCCTATTTCAATAAGAATAAGGATGACAACCGCCGGATCATGCTGATGGTCCAGAAGATTGACCAGATTGATTACACGGTGGTAAACAGTGAGTACGATGCCCTGCTGCTGGAAAACAGCCTCATCAAGAAGCATCAGCCCCGCTACAATGTCGATCTGAAGGATAGCAAAACGTATCCGTACTTAGTGGTTACCAATGAGCGCTTCCCCCGGGTGTTCCCTACCCGCACGGTAGTTCGGGATGGCTCGGAGTACTTCGGGCCCTATCCCTCCGCCCGCGTTATGAAAGTGATCATGGACCTGATCCGGCAGCTGTACCCGATCCGGACCTGTAAGTATGACCTCAGCGAAAAGAACATCGCAGCCGGGAAGTTCCGCGTGTGCTTGGAGTACCACATCAACCTCTGCAAAGGCCCCTGCGAAGGCCTGCAGTCGGAGCCGGACTACATGGCCAATATCCAGCAGATCCGGGAAATCCTGAAGGGTAACACGGCCCAGGTGATCAGGCAACTGAAGGCTATGATGAAGGAGGCCTCCGAAGGGATGCAGTTCGAGAAGGCTGAGGATTACCGCAAGAAGATCAATACCCTGCAGAACTTTCAGGCCAAGTCTACGGTGGTCAATGCCAAGATCAACAATGTAGACGTGTTCTCGATCCTGACCAAGGAAAACCGCTCCTACGTCAACTACCTTAGGGTGGTCAATGGCTCCATCATCAGTACCTACACGCTGGAATTCAGCCAGAAGGTGGATGAGGATGAGCGGGACATCCTCTTGATGGCGATCAATGAAATACGGGAGCAATTCCAGAGCACGGCCAGAGAGGTGATCGTGCCCTTTGAGATCGATCTGGAAGGCTTTGGCCTGACCTTTACCGTTCCGCAGAAAGGGGATAAGAAGAAGCTGCTGGAGCTATCGCGCAAGAACGCTTTTTACCATTACCAGGATCGCCTGCAGCAGAGCCGCAAGCAGATGCCCCAGAGCGAACGCAATCGCCAGTTCCTGGAGCAAGTGCGCAAAGACCTGGATATGAACGAACTGCCGCATCACATCGAAGGCTTTGATAACTCCAATATTCAGGGCACACAGCCCGTCTCGGCTATGGTCTGCTTCCGGGATGGTCAGCCCAGCAAAAAGGAATACCGCCATTACAACATCAAAACGGTAGAGGGGCCGGACGACTACAGCTCTATGACCGAGGTGGTCTACCGCCGGTACCGCCGGTTGCTGGACGAAGAACAGCCCCTGCCACAATTAGTGGTGATTGATGGCGGGAAGGGCCAGCTTCATGCCGCCTACAAGAGCCTGCAGGATCTGGGCATTGATGATCAGGTGGCCATCATCGGCATTGCTAAACGGCTGGAAGAGATCTACAAGCCGGATGATCCCTATCCGCTGGCTATTGATAAGAAGTCCGAGACCAACAAGCTGATCCAGCGCATCCGGGATGAGGCGCACCGCTTTGGGGTTACCCATCACCGCAAGCGCCGGAAAAACCGAACCCTGCAGAGTGAGCTGGAACAGATCCCCGGCATTGGCAAGAAATCCGTGCAGGCCCTGCTATCGCACTTCAAGGCCGTGAAGCATATCCA
>CAYYUA010000017.1:0-51079 GCA_964474835.1 uncultured Sphingobacteriales bacterium | reverse complement strand
AGTTTATTTCAAATACCACGCTTAAGCGTTACCCGGAAAGTAGTTCCGGCTCCGGGTGTTGAGGATACCGCTATATGACCGCCTAAGCCTTCTACCAGTTTCTTTACCGTAGCCAGGCCGATACCCGTGCCTTTCTGACCGTGCTCGTCCTTATTGCTGAGGACCTCAAACATCCGGAATATCTGCTCCTGATAAGCCTCGCTGATGCCCGGCCCGTTGTCAGTGACCCAGAAGTAATACTGCTGCTCATCAGCCTCAAAGGCCAGCGTGATCACGGTCTGCGCCTTATCCCCGTACTTGATGGCATTGGATACCAGGTTGGTCAGGATCTGCTTAAGGGCCGTTTTATTGGTGTAAATGGTCTGGCGGTCAGCCGGGTAATGAAATGTACAGGCATCCCTGGCATCCAGCAGGCTTTTGAGCTCTTCGAAAAAGGCTGGCAGTTCGACCGGCTCCACGTCACAGGCCAGGGTCTGGTCGCTTTTACTATACGTGAGGATGCCTTCCACCAGGTTTTCCAGTTCCTGCGAGGAACGCTTGATCATCGTCAGCCACTTCCGGCCCTCTTCATCAAAGTACGCCTGCTGCCCTTGTTTCAGGTAGTCCGTTAACAGGGTCAGGTTCTTAAGGGGCGATTTGATATCATGGGCTGCCCGGTGCGCAAATTCCTCCAGCTCCTGGTTTTTCTGCTGCAGGGTCTCCCGCGTGCGGTCCAGCTCCTTTTGCTGCTTCTGCAGCTCCATTTGGGCCACTACCTGCTTGGCCAGTGACTGCAGCGCGCTGATCTGGTGCTCAGTCAGGTAGCCTGGTTTAGCGTCCACCACACAAATAGTCCCAAGCCGGAATCCTGCTTCATTGATCAGGGGCGCCCCGGCATAAAACACAATGTACGGATAGCCGGTCACATACGGATTGTCGTGAAAGCGGCTGTCCTCCCGGGCATCCGGCACCATCATGAACTCATCAGTGCTGGTGAGCAGATGAGCACAGAAGGCGTGTTCCCGTGGCGTATCGGCCAGCGTAAAGCCCAGCTGAGCCAGGAAGCACTGCTGCTCTTCACTGATCAGGCTGATAAAGGCCTGCTGCGTCTGACACACCTGGGCCGCTATTCGCGTAAGGTCCTGATAATCAGACTCCCGCAGGTGGTAGTCCACCTCGTAATTGGCAAGGGCACTAAGCCTTTCCTGCTCGTTGGGGGGTGCTACCGGCTTTTCCATGGTTATTCCTTTTTGAGCTTTTGAGGGTTGCTTTATGAAAGCAGTCTAAATATATAGAATTTTTAAAGACCTCTTAGCAGTGTTTACTGATCAGCACGTCAACTTGCCCTTAAAAGCCCGGCAAACCGCGATCTGGTAACGAACAAAGGGAGAAACCTATTTTCAACCAATTATTGGGCTTTGAAAACCTGTAGGGCCAATTACCCAGGTGTGAAGGTCAAAAAGCGCTTTTGTTGTAAGTAGGGGCTGTTCAGCTACCAAGGCCTGTTGGCTCCCTACAGTGCCATTACCGGATCGACCTACCAGGTAAGCAGCTACGGCAACCTGTCTGCTGACACCAGCGTAAAGCCTTCAGCAGGGTTTGATCAGTCCATGGTGTTAGGCAGGGCTTTGACCGGAAGCCCTGAAGCTACGAAACCCCTGTTTGGTCTAATACTTGTACCATTATTGCGTATTTATAATCCTCAAAGTGATAATTCTATGCAGACCGTATTGATCACCGGAGCCTCATCCGGTTTTGGCAAAGCCAGCGCAAAGTACTTTCAGGAGCAAGGCTGGCAGGTAGCCGCCACCATGCGGAATACCGACAAAGCCGAAGAGCTCAACGACCTGGATAACGTGCTGGTCACCCCGCTGGACGTGACCAAGCCCGATACCATTCAATCCGCCATTGCTGAAACCGAAGAGGCCTTCGGCACCATTGATGTGCTGATCAACAATGCCGGCTATGGCACGGTCGGAGTCTTTGAAGCTGCTTCTGATGAGACCATCCGCAACCAGTTTGAGGCCAATGTCTTTGGCCTGATGAACGTGACCAAAGCGGCCCTTCCCAACATGCGGCAGGCCCAGGGCGGGGTTATCATTAACCTCTCCTCTATTGCCGGCCGGGTTTCCATGCCCTATTTCTCCCTCTACAATGCCTCTAAGTACGCGGTGGAAGGCCTGTCCGAATCCTTGCAGTATGAGCTGGCGCCCTTTGGCATCAAGCTAAAGCTGATCGAGCCCGGGGCCTATGCCACAGATTTTGGTGGCCGCTCCATGGGCTTTTTCGGGCATGGCGATATGGCGGCCTATCAGGATACCTTCAACCATTTCATTGAAAACGCCATGAGCAACATGGCCCAGAACCCGAATATCCAGGAAGTGGTAGAACTCATCTACGAAGCCGCGACCTCCAATGATGAAAAGCTGCGCTACCCCGTGGGTGATGATGCCATCCAGATGCTGGAGGCCCGCGCCCAGATGAGCGATGAGGACTTTAAGCACATGCTGGCCGAGCGTTTAGGCTTTCCAGCAGCCTCTGCCTGAAAAGGCGGGCATTGCTGCTGAAGGTTTTTGACTGATCCACGCCAGGGAGCAATCCGGGGCGTTTGGTTGACCAAAATTTATAGCCAGCACACCCCGGCTTGCTTCTGGCGTGGAATTGCTTACGTTAGCCTTGGATCACTCACTCCCTTGCGTTCTTAAGGAATTGATTTAAAAAAACCGCCAACCCCTTTTTTCAATGGGAGCGGTCCGCTTAAAGCTGTTCTTAAGGACAAGAGGAATGGAGAAACCATTTGAACAGGAAGGCCTGCCATTCCTTTTAGGAGAAAAAAGCGAATCATGGCTGATCAGGTAATCCTCTCCAAGCTTCGCCTGAGCGTCTGGGACCGGAAGCAGCAGCGGTCAGAACCCATCCTCGATGGCCGCCACGATGAGGTGGCCGACTTTCTGGACACCAGTTCTGCCACGCTGGGCGACTACCTGAAAGGCCTCAGCATTCAGCTTTCCGGCAAGCCGAAAGCCCGCAAGGAAGACCTGCCGCACCTCGAGGTATCAGCTATCCTGTCGGATCTCTCCTATGCTTACGAGGCTTTGCCAGCCACCGACTGGCTTACCTGGTATGAGGAGACCGTCAAACCAGAGCTCAAAGCCAACAGCCGGGAAGATCAGATCCGGGTGACCTACCCGGCCAAGGGAACCCCGATCCGGAATCAGCGGTAAGGCGATATTAAGCAAATTGCATTATATATACCCAAGAAAAGGGTTAATCTATCAGCAAAAATAGTAGGCTCCTCTTCATCGATGGACCTGTAAATCATCAGCGACTCCATTCAGTTAAACGCAGGCTTACCATTGGCCAGCGTTACAGGGTCTACTCATCCCAATGCCACCTTACCCCCACATATACCCTACGTGGCTGCAGCGGTCCGTAGGCATAGATGGTATCGAAGTCTTTCCCGAACGGGTTTTCAGGGTCGATCAGGGGTGTGGGCTGGGTCCAGTTGAGCAGGTTTTTCACGCCTCCGTACACTTCTAATTGGTGGCTGAGCTTCTTCCCAACCCGGATGTTCTGCATGCTATACCATTCGGATTTAGCCGGCCGCTGATAGGGCGCCTCAAAGGTTGGCATAGGTTGCGGGCCGGTCACCTGCCCGGTGTAGGCGAGGTTGATGCCGGGTTTGGCCCACTGGTACTTCACGCGGAAATTGCCACTAAAAGCCGGGGTAAAGGGGATCTCGGTACGCTCCTGCTCCGGGCCCTGCGGGCTCACCTGGAAAGCACTCTGGTAAGTGCCGGATAGCTTCACGGTGAGCGGGGTCTGAAAGTCATGGCTTAGGCTCAGGGATACGCCCCGCGTAATGCCGTAGCCATCGAGGTTGCGATAGATCACTTTGTCTGGATCAGCATCGTAGTCAGGCGTGATCTTGTTGGTGAAGTAGTTATAGAAACCATCCAGGTTCAGTTCGCCAGTGCCGGTGCTTTTCGTCTGGTAAACGTGGTTGAGGTTCACCGTGGCATTGTAGGAACGCTCGGGCTGAAGATCCTCCTGGATCACCACCTCCCGCGTACCGGTCAGGGCTGCATGGTCTTCGGTAAACAGGTGCACCTGCCGGAAGCCACTGCCCAGGTTTAGCCGGGCTGTGGTCCATTCACTCCAGGCGTATTTCAGGTTCAGTCTTGGAGAGATGATATTCCCGTGCGCCTTATGCCGGTCCAGCCTGAGACCGCTGAGCACCGTCAGTTTATCAGTAGCCGACCATTCATCCTGCACAAAAAGGCCGGGGATCAGGTTGCTGAAGCCTGTCCGGGCGGGTGAGTTATCGGTGTACTGCTCCCAGCGCCCCGTGAGGCCGGTCAGGAGCGTGTGCTGGTCCCAGTCATTGGTCCAGATGAGGTTGGCAAAGCCGGTGGATTGCTCAGCTTTGTAGTATTCGGTGCCATAGTAGCTATCCTGGTCATGGTGGGTGTACGAGAAATCCAGCCGCAGGTCTTCATCCGCCAGGGGAATGTCATAATTCCCGAACACCTCGTACCGGCGGGTGCGGATGGATTCCCCATAGATGCTGTCATTGCCGCGCATGTGGTGCTCAAAATCCATGGTTCCGCCAAGGCGGTCCTCCCGGTAGTAACGACCAGCCAGGCTGCCGCTGCCCGCATCGCCCAGATCAAACTGCCACTTGTTGAACACGGACAAGCGGTCATTCAGCACCACATCCAGGAAGTTGTCATTGTTGAAATCATACCGCGCCTGATTCCGGAAGTAGTTGGCACTAATAGTGGTCTGCACGGCATCGGAGAGCTCAGGGGCTACATTGAGGTCCGCGTTCCATTCGTTGTGCCCCGTGTAGTAGGAATTGGCACTTACCAAAGGCATGTCAGCCGGGTCTTTGGTCCGCACGTTAATCACGCCTCCCATAGCCTGACTGCCGTACAGGGTTGAATTCGGGCCTTTCACGATCTCGATCTGATCCACCATAGAGCTGGGGATGCCATTCAGGCCATATACACTGGCCAGGTTGCTCATGATGGGCATGTTATCGATCAGCATCAGCGTGTAGGGGCCTTCCATGCCGTTGATGCGCAGGGCATTGGTGCCGCACACCCCACAGTTGGTCTGCTGCTGGATGCCATTCACCTGGTCAATGTTGCCCATGATGCTATTGGAAGGGTTCTGCTCCAGGAAGCTTGCGTTGACCACCTCCACTTTTACAGGGGATTCCTTCACGTAGCTGGCCTTGCGCGTGCCGGTGACCACCATCTCTTCCATCCGGGTTACCGAGGGTTTGAGGGTCAGGGCCAGGTCAGCCACCTCCCCCCTGCTGAGTGTAACCGCTGCTTGACGGGTATGGTAACCCAGCGCCCTTGCTTCCAGCTGGTACGAACCCGCTTTCAGGCCTTCTAAGCGGAAGTAGCCGTTCTTGTCAGTAGCGGTTCCCTTTTGGGTGTTACGCAGGGTGACCTCCACCTGGCTAATCCCCTGACCGGCCGTATCGGTGACGGTCCCTTGGATTGCTGCTTGCTCCTGCCCCAGCGCTGAAGAGCCTGACAACAGACCAAGGATCAGTGCCGGGATCAGGCCTGCAGGGAATGTTGTGCCTTTCCACCTAGGCGGCTGTGCCGCCTTCCAATAGCTGCCGGATAAAACCATGTGTATCCACTTCATATTGCTACTTGCTTTGCTTTTCGTCCTGAACCAGCGCCTGCAGGGTTTTTACAAGCCTAATTTAAACCGTCTTTTACTGCCACAAAAATAATTTTTTAGGCTTACCTAAAAATAAGGCTACAAATTTTCTACCACTTTTTCTACAGGGGATCTTTTCATCAGGGGATCATCTTTTCAATCCTCTGGGAGAGCCAGGGTAAGGCACAGGGGCTGTGTTTTCCTGCAGGGATAGCAATTAGCCCTTGACCGATGCGATGCGGTTCAAAGGGGTTTAACGTAAAGGTTACAGCTAGCTTCGTAAGAGATATGGGTCTCCGTTTCATCATTAACCAGGAGGCTGAGGGAATGGTCGAACTCAAAGAATTTAAGCACCCGGACTTTTGCTCCCAATACCAGATCGGTCGATTCCAGTAGCTGCAGGAATTTGGTATCGGAGTTCTTAACGCCCACAACAATGCCCTCTTGTTCCGGCTGGAAATCCTGCAGCACAAAGTCAGACCGGTGCGCATAGCGGCCTTCCTTGTCAGGGATCGGATCACCGTGCGGATCGTACCGCGGGTGCCCCAGAAAGCCGTCCAGCCGGTCAGTCAGTGCAGTGGATTTGATATGCTCCAGCTGCTCGGCAATCGTATGCACCTCGTCCCACTCAAAGCTGAGCTTTTCCACCAGAAAGTACTCCCACAACCGGTGCTTGCGGATCAGGGCCTTGGCTACCCGGTCTCCCTCGGGCGTCAGGCGGACGCCCTTATACTTTTCGTAATCGATCAGGTTTTTTTCGGCTAACCGCTTGATCATATCTGTGACCGAAGCTGCGGAGGTTGCATGCCGCCCGGCGATCTGATTGGTTGTAACATACGGGTTACCATCATCCGGAAGCTGGTAGATGGTCTTCAGGTAGTTTTCCTCTGTTTGGGATAGATCTTCACGCATGGTAGGCTTATTCGGTTGGGGCGGAAACTTTTATATCAGAAACCTCAGGCAATTGCTATAAGTTTTAAGCCATACGGAAACAACGCCATCCAGGACTCTATTGCCAGACAAATCTAGGCGCTTAGTCGTGCAGCAACAGGATCATGGGCGCTTAAGAAGGGAAAAGCAACCAGCGTAACGGGCTTGTTGGTGTCTTATCCCGGCAGAGGTTTTAGCGGATATCCCGCGCACCTAACATCAGTCAGCAAAACACGGTACCGTTCGTTTGTATCGCGCGCAAGTTTTTTTAAGTTAGAAGGATAATTATTCCGTACGCAGTTCAGCCTGTGTCAGGAAAGACCGTGGTTTAGGAAAACTGATCAATAAACGCAAAACGCCCAGATAAACAACGATAACGCAATAGCTGGGTGAGGCAATGTTGAACGTGAAAGGGAAACGCTATGGTGGAGTTGAACGAGTTTCAGAAAGCGGTGGTCATTGATGCAGCCATTGAGCGCGTGCGGGAAAACGTCAACCACACCGTTTGTACCAGTCTGGCTAAGTACATCATGCTGTATGAGGATGACGTTCGCACAACCCAGCTTGAGCATGTCTTTCCAACCCTGCGCAGGGCGCGCCCTTACGGTGCGGGAAAAGGAGAGGCCTGGTGGCAGTTTGATGAGAAAGGCCAGCAGAACCGCCTGCGCGTCTTACAGCGGCTGAAAGAAGAGGATCTTCAGGTTAGCTAGCTCCGGGAATCCTGTCTATTAAGTGCTTTCGCTTTAGCACCTGCCAGCCTTACTGCCTGATCTATCAGTTTGGCACCATGCCATAATTGAGGGCTCATTTCTGGCAGATCAAATGACGAATGTACATGCTTGCTTTTAGTAGTAGGGGCCGTTGGAAGGGTTTTTGCCAACTTGGAGTACAGCAACGTTAAGCCTTATCAAAAAGCTGGCTCTGATCAGCTATTGACTTTGAAAGGGCTGAGTTGCAGATCAAAGTGGTTCAAAAATCCGGTAGTCCTAACGGCCGGCTAATTAAAAAGCGAAAGCTATGAACGAGGAAACCTATCAAACCATAGAGCAGCACATCGAGTGGTACTTCTTCGCTAGTTTTCCGAATCTACCCTCGGTTGATGAAATGATGGAACAATTCATGGCCTGGGATGAGGAGTTCTGGCTTGTGTACAAAGGAGACCTGCCCAGCTTCAAGCAGGACTTCTACGATATCTTCAATGAGATCTACCAAGACAAGAAAGCGCTCTGTAACTAGCCTGATCTTTCCCTTAGAGCGGCTGAACCGCTTTTAGGAAAGTAGCACTTACCATAGCCCTTTTGAACAGCCCCCTTGCCCTGAAACCCAGTAAAAGGGGGCTGTTTTTGTAGGCCCCTGTTTCACTGCTTCATAAAGCGTTTACTATACCACTTTCCATGGTTATCCTGAAGGCGGAGCACATAGATTCCGGGGCTTAGTTCCTGCACATTGATACCGCCACGGCTGGCGCCCTGCCTGGCTACCACCGCTCCTTTTAAGCTGTAGATCATTGCGCGGTCTACACGATGACCTTCCAGCTGGTATTGCAGGTTTCTGCTGACGGGATTGGGGTACAGCTTCACCTGCATAGCTAGTTTGGCAACTTCCGGAGCACCTGTGGGATCCTGCGGGTTATCAGTCGTATCCGTGGGATCTTTCGTGCTGTCTGCCAGCCTGAAGGCATACACGTTTTCACCCCTTTCGCCTTTTTTCCGGTTCAGCCCTCCTACCATGTGAACCATGTCATTGGTAACAAAGCTTGTAGGTGCCCAGAGGCTGACCCCGGGGTGGGCTGGCAGGGCTTTCCACTCATCGGTTTCCGGTTTGTATCGCCAGAACTGGCCGGAATCCATATAAGAGTGGTTACCCCCATCTCCGCTCAGAATGTACCCGTATTCGCCATGGGCGAATTGGGTTCCGGCTACCCGGGCTTGACCCGGAAAGTCCTGCAGCTCAGTCCAGGTGCTGTCCTCAGGGCTGTATACATACCAGTCATCCATCACCCCACTGGCATTAGCACCGGGTGCAAACCGGGGTCCATGGCCCATGCCCGCGTAAATCTTTCCATTCAGGCTAAAGTGATAGGGATGGTGCCGCGGAGCCCCTGGCATATCGGGAATCTGAGACCATTCCTCCGTCTCCAGATCCAGTACCCACCAGTCCTTCAGGTTACCACTATTGCCATCTCCCAGGCCAACGTAGATCTTGCCGTTCACAGCCTCCATGGCCGGGTGACGCCTGGGCTCGCCCGGGCAATCAGGTAGCTGGCGCCATTTGTCATTGGCAGGGTTGTATTCCCAGAGGTCATCCAGGGGCTCTATCTCGCCCGCTGTGCGGTTAATCTTAGCGCCAAAGCCAATATAGCCCTTGCCCTGATGGGCAACTCCGATTGAAAAGCCACGGGCTGCTCCGGGAAAGTTTTGGAGGGATTCCCACTTATCCTCTGACGGCAAATACCGGTAAAAGTCGTCCAGAAAGGTGATGCCCGCAACCGTCTCCACCATGCCTACCATCGCGTAGCCGGTGTCATTGATACCGAATCCAACCGGATGATCACGGCCCTGGCTTGGGAAGCGCTGCTTCTGCTGCCACTGCTGTGCCTCAGTGGTAGCGGAAAGTGTAAGGGCGCAGATCAATGTAAGTAAAGTAAGTAAACGGGAGCACTTCGTACGTATCATAAGCATTGGTTTGATCTGCTCAAAGAAAAGGGTTTTATCAAATACAGGTTCCCGTTTACCTGGCTGGCTTGTGGTTTATAACTATAGCTTCAGCGAGCAGTAACCTCTGACCTGAGGTCACTAAGGGTTTTAGGGCCAATCCCCTTTACGTTCCTGAGCTCACTAACGCGGCTAAAGGGCCGCCTCCGCATGATGCGCTTCGAAAGCACAGTACCGATACCATCCAGCTGTTTCAGCTCACTACGGGAGGCTTCGTTCAGGTTAAGTTTTTGACTGCCCCCGCCATACCGATCAGGGCTGCGCTGTTGCTTAACGGGCCCTGCTTTTACATAATCCTCGATCTTGCTTAGCGTAGCCGGACCGATGCCATTGGCTTTTTTCAGCGCTGAGACACTGCGGTAAGGCCTGGCATCAATGATATTAGCAGCCGTGGAAGGCCCGATGCCATAAAGCTTCTGAAGCTTAGCGGAAGAGGCTGCATTGATATTGATCTTATCAGCTTCGTTGGTGTAATGATTGGCAGGCTGATAGCCGCCTCCGCCCCCACCACTGACCGAGATGCGCCATTCCTGCTGATTCACCTCCTGCTCAAAGCGGGATTGCTGGCTTTCGGGGAGGCTATGAAAAAAGTTGATCCCAGTCCGGGCTTCTACCTTATCGATGGATACAGCATAGGCTGATAAGTCGCGCTGCGGGTCCGCATTCGGCAGCAGAAAAGCAACTCCGCTTCGGTCTTTGTAATCCAGGATCACTTTGTAATGCCGCTTTGGCACTGATACATTGTTGGGGCCAATACGGTCCTGAACCCCGTTAAGAACAGCGCCCGTCACCACATAGAGCTTACCTTTATCCCTTACCCATTGCCTGACCTGCTTCTCAAGCTGGCGCCAGGGCCCGCGGTTGAGGCTGGGATCCTGAGGGGTCATGTTTGACAGGTAAAAACTTTGGCTCATGGCTGTCCGCGAAAAAGCCATAGCAGCCGCTGGCGCTAAATGCCCCCTGTCATAACCAGAGCCTTCGTGATCAGCGTTGCTGGAGGAGCCGGTCCTGACTTTCGGATCCTTCCGGAAATCATCAGTCCGCTCTATTCCTCCTTTCACCCGGTAGGGCGTCAGGTGGTAAGCTACCCACTCGGCTTGCTCGTGCTTTTCACTATAGGAAAGGGTATAGTACCGGTGCTCAACTACCTGGTTGGTAGTCGAGGTGGGCAGGTAATTAATCGCTTGCGCGCTCAGGGTTCCGATTCCCGGAAGAAAGACCGCACACCCCAGTATCAGGACCCAGAAGATTTTGGAACAGCTGCCGGTTGTACGCATAGGGATGATTTTGTGTAAAACAGCTTACCAGCAAAAACAGAAGCCTGATTATTCAGGCTGAGCCGAGCTTTTGGTTTTAAGGACTTAGCTTCAGCCAAAAAAAGAGCCGGAAGGTAACTTCCAGCTCTCCTTGCTAATGCTACAGGTCAGGAAACCTGATTTTACAGGGTTTCCAGGTAGTCGCGGATGTTGTTCATCAGCCATTGAGGGGTGGAGGTAGCTCCACAGATCCCTACACTGTTATTTTCCTCAAACCAGTTAGGGTTGACTTCTTCAACCGATGAGACAAAGTAGGAATTGGGATTAAAAGTCTTGCACACTTCGTACAGCACCTTGCCATTGGAGGACTTCGTACCGGAGACAAACACGATCTTATCAAAATTCAGGACGAAATCGCGAAGCTCTCCATCCCGGTTAGAAACCTGACGGCAGATGGTATCGTGCAGGTCAACGTTAATCCCCCTTGCCTCTAACTTATCCCGGATGCCGTAAAGCTTGGAAATATCCTTCGTGGTCTGGCTGAAGAGCTGCAGTTCTTCCGGAAGCTCCATCTGCTCCAGTTCTTCTTCACTGGAGAAAACCACCGCGTCCTGACTGGTTTGGCCCATCAGGGCTTTGATCTCCGGGTGGCCCTGCTTACCGTAAATGTAAATGGGCTTTTCTTTTTGCTTGTAAGCGTTCTTCACGCGGTGCTGCAGCTTAAGCACCACCGGGCAGGAAGCATCGATCAGCTCCAGATCGTTCTCCATCCCGATCTGGTAGGTTTCGGGTGGCTCCCCGTGCGCCCGGATCAGGACCCGTTCATTCTTCAGCTCCTTCAGCTGATCATGGTCGATGGTCTGGAGCCCCTTTTCCTGAAGGCGTTTTACTTCTTCATCGTTGTGTACGATATCGCCCAGGCTGTAAAGCTTGCCGTATTCATCCAGGTACTCCTCGGCTAATTCGATGGCGTAGACCACGCCAAAGCAAAAGCCTGAGTTATTGTCCACTGTTACATCTAAGTTTAGCATAAGCCCGCTGTGTTTCGTTGGCTCAAAATTAAAGGATTTCGCAAAGGCTTACCATCGCTTATCCTTTCCTTTAGGTAATGCGCTTAAGCCACAACTTGTTTCTGCGCCTCCTCCAATAGCTGATGAAGCTCTTGCTGAACCGACTGGCCACGGTCTTTTCCATACCACTTATGCATACCCTCGTGGATGCTGTTGACCCAGTCCATTTTGGTTTCAAACTGGTCGCGCTCTTTCTGCTTCTCATCTACCCAGCGCTGTAATTCCTGAGGTCTGGGGCCCCAATTGGCCAGTTCCTGCAGGTTTTCAGCGTCCAGGATGATCAGCTTTGGAATGGAGCGCCCACCATTGGTCAGGTACTGATCCATGATCTCAGGATTCTGATCGCGGAAGATCACCCCAAGCGTGATGTGCTCCTGCTCGCTGGCCACCTTGTGAATGACCGGCAGGCTCTCGGCCACATCTCCGCACCAGCCCTCAGCCAGTACTAACCAATACATCGGCCGGGGGAAGGCCGCCAGAAAGCGCTGGAGGTCAGCGTCCAGCTTGTTGCTCTTTTCATTCCGCTCCATCCGGTTCAGGTTGAGCTGCGTGAACTCCAGCAGCGGTGCATCAGCATCCTCACCGCTGGTAGGGCGGCCCTGATCGTAAAGTTCTTTCACACGATCCTTGAAGCCTTGGTAGCTCAGGGCGTTTTCCAGGGCCTCACGGCTTATGGTGTTAGTCATGGTTTCACTGTTTTATGGTACCACCATTAGAAAAACACAGCTGGTGAAAAGGTTTCCAAAGCCTTTTAGCTGATCCTTAAAGTGCCTAAAGGCATTCAGCCCCTTACAAATAGCCCATGACCCAATAGGCCACTAAGCCCACCCACTCCTTGATCAGGATGTTCCAGCTGCTGAGCGCCCCGGCACTGGGGATCAGCAGGTGGTCTGGCTGCCAGGAGGGCTCATAGCTGCGGAAATCAGCTGGAAAAGGTCTGACATCCAGATCCTGCTTAGCAAAACAGGCCCTGGCCCTTGGCATGTGAAAGGCTGAAGTGACCAGAAGAAAATTCCCATCCGGCATGGTATCCCGGAGCTTACGAGCTGTGTTCCGGGCATTCTCATAGGTATTGCGCGAGTTGGGCTCTATCATCAGGGCTTCCTGAGGGATTCCCCACTGCAGCAGGTGATCTTCCAGGATGATGGAGGATTTCACCTTTTTTCCTATCACCTTGGGTGAGCCACTGGTCAGGAGAATGTGATCAGCTTTTCCCTTCTGGTAGAGCTCAACGCCCCTTGCCAGCCGATCGTAGGCTTCGCTGAAATGGACCCGGTCCCTGGGCTTTTGGTTATTGTGGGTATAGCCCCCCAGCACGATCACCGCATCGTAGCCCGTATCCACTGCTTCAAAGGGAACGGGGTCCGCTTCCCAGCCATACCAGGCCAGGTTGCACAGAAAGGGATTGGTGAAAACCACAAGCAGGGCAACACCAGTAAACAAAGCCTTACGGCTCCAGCGCTCCGGCAGGATCAGACTGCCTAATAAGGCCAGAACGATCCAAACGACAGGCTGGATCAGGAAGCGCAGTAGCTTAGACAGGATGAAGAACATACCAGCGTAGGGGTTTTACCGGGCAACAAGCCTGTATACTAACAAAAAAAGCCTGCTTCCACTAAGTGTGAAAACAGGCTTTCTATTGCAGATAGGTTAGTGTTTTTGTAGTCAGTTTAACCCACTTCGTGGTGTAAGCTTTCTTCCAGGAAGGGATGGTTCTTCGGGATCAGGTTAGCTTTGGCCAGGGCCGTCTTGAAACTGTACAGGAAAAGGCCCCCGAACAAGAGCATGAAACCAAGTTCGGCAAAACCAAACTGAGGAAGCGGGTTATCACCAAGTGCGCCCGGCATGACCAGCTGGTAGTAATCAACAAAGCGTCCAACCAGGATCAGGATAGCTACAGTAGCGAGTACCCGCGGATCGCGCTTAGCAGAGCTCATCATCAGGCCAAAGAAGGGTACCGCAAAATTCAGAATGACATTGCCAAAGAAGAAGGGCGCCCAAGCACCCTGCGTCCTTACATAGAAATAGGTAACCTCCTCAGGAAGGTTACCATACCAGATCAGGAGAAACTGGCTTAACCAGATATAGGTCCAGAAAATGCTGAAAGCAAACATAAACTTGCCCAGATCGTGGTAATGTTCCTCCGTTACCTCGCTGAGGTAACCCTGCCGCTTGAGGGCCAGGACGGCAAGAACGGTAACGGCCCAGCCACTAACAAACATCCCGGCAAAACCGTAGACCCCGTAAATTGTGCTATACCAGTGAGGTTCCAGGGACATGAACCAATCAAACGTGACCACCGTGGCTGTGATCGCAAAGGTGACCATGAAGATAGCGGAGTGCTTAAAAGCGGTGTTAAACCACTTCAGACCTCCTTCCTGATCTTCCCGCAGGGAATCTTTCCGGATGAGCCAGGCAAAAAACCCCCAGGCGCCCAGCGCTATGGCAGTGCGAGCGATGAAGAACGGAATGTTCAGGTAGGGCTTTTTCCCTTTTATCAGATCGCTCAGGCCATCGTGCGTCCAGTGGTAAATGTTGTGGTGAAGCACATCAAAATAGGTGAGGATCATATACCCGATGAACGGAACCCCAAAAACCAGGATAGACCACGGGATATAGGTGGTAAATGCTTCAGGGATCCGCTTTATGATCGTATTCCAACCTGATTTGGATAAGTAGCCAATGGCAACGATTGCCAGGCTACCCATGGCAATTGCCAGGAAGTACCAGTTAGCTGTAATGAACATGCCCCACATTCGCTTAGAATCTGTACCTGTGAGGATAGCTAAGAGGATAAACAAAAGCCCGAGGCCCATCAGGCCAAGGTTGATCTGCTTACTTCTGCTGGAATACTGAAAGAATTCGGTCATTCTATCTCAAGCTTTTGGTTCTCTTCATCCAGGTTATTCAGCACTTCTTTGATGTAGTGGATAATTTTCCAGCGATCCTTGGGCTCTACCTGCGAGGCGTGAGCCCCCATCGCACCTTTACCATAGGTAATGGTGTGGTACATCCGTCCTACCTCGATCGTATCAATATAGCTGGATTGAAAATGACCAAAACTGGGCTTGGGATACTGCTCATTCATCATTACAGGGCCGTTGCTCTTACCCTTTTTCCCGTGACAATGATCGCAATAACGCTGATACAGTACCTTTCCTCTGGAAAGGACTTTCTTGTTGCCTTTGTTAAAGGGACTCTCCAGCTCATCACCGGCCCGGCGGTATCCATCGGCATCATCCTCGAAGGGATACTGGAAACTCAGGTCACCCCGCGCTATGGTGTGCTTAGCCGGCTTCCGCATGTTCATGCCATTCTCGTTGTACTTATGATAGCTGCCTGTATCCTGGGACAGTGAGCTGTAGGGAACAGACTCGTACATGGCATAGGCCGGGGTATACCGGTATCCCGGATTGTTGGGATCGTAATTGCCACTACCCGGGCTGCGGTTGTAGCCACAAGAGTTTAACCCAATTAAAATAACAATGCTAATAGCTAAAAGCTGTCTCATCGCTTTTGTATTTTCTTATTTCATTTTAATAGGTAAAGGGAACGGTGTTTTTTGCTCAATGTATTCATCACGGTGAATAGCCTCAGCACCATACTTACCCATTAAATCCTGAATTTGTTCACTGCTGTCTTCTTCAGCTACCATCAGCACGAAGCGATCCTGCGATGCCCTGGGGTGGTAGATCTTGGGCTCAAAGCCAGGTAGCATAATATTCCGGGTAAAGTAAACCAGCACTGTTCCAAGTGAGGCTATCAGTACTGTAAACTCGAAAGTAATGGGAATGAAAGAGGGAATGGGCAGTTCCGGCTTCCCGCCAATATTCATAGGCCAGTTAAAGCCCATCATCCAGCTCATGGCGCTAAATGCAAAAGCACCTCCCAGCAGGCCGCAAATGAAGGTAACATAGCCCAGACGGGTACCGGGCAGGCCCATCGCTTTACCTAGCCCGTGTACCGGGAAGGGTGTAAAAGCATCCTTGATGGTAAAGTTCTTATTCCTGAACGAGCGGACCGCTTCTACGAAGATCTCTTCATCGTCAAAAACGCCCATTATACAGTTTGTCCGCTTCAGCAGTGCGTCAGCCATAGGTTCTTCAGTTTATACCGTTACTATTCTTTTGTACTGGCTTCTTCAGCTTCGCGCCAGTCCTGCTTGTAATCCTCTTCCGTGTAGTCAAACTCCACATCGGATGGGATTTCGCGACCATTGAGGGCCCCAATGGGCTTGCCTTTCTGCGTGGTCTTCTTGAAGGCTTTCACCTCAGCAATAGCCACAGATGGCAGGAACCGGATAAAGAGGAAGAACAGCGTGAAGAATATTCCTAACGTTCCTACATAGATGCCGACCTCGACCCAGGAGGGATAGTACATGGCCCAGCTGGAGGGCAGGAAATCCCGGTGCAGCGAGGTGGCAATAATAACGAAGCGCTCGAACCACATCCCGATATTCACAACAATGGAGATGGCCCAGAGCAGCACTGTGTTATAGCGAACCTTGCGGGACCATAGCATCTGCGGTACCACCAGGTTACAGAACAGCAGTACCCAGTATGACCAACCGTATGGCCCGAATGCCCGGTTATAGAAAGCATATTGCTCAAATGGATTGCCGGAATACCAGGCTACGAATAACTCAGTTATGTAGGAAAACCCGACCATCAGGCCTGTCAGCAGGGTGACCTTAGCCATGGCATCCAGGTGGTTCATGGTGATATAGCTCTCCAGTTTCATGGTCTTGCGCGCGATAATGAGCAGCGTAAGCACCATGGCAAACCCTGAATAAATAGCACCAGCCACGAAGTATGGCGGAAATATAGTGGTGTGCCAGCCCGGTACGATAGACATAGCAAAGTCGAAACTAACGATGGTGTGGACGGACAGAACCAGGGGCGTGGCCAAACCAGCCAGGATCAGGGTAACCGTTTCGAAGCGTACCCAGCTCATAGCAGAACCGGTCCAGCCAAAAGAGAAGAAATTCAGGGTAAACCACCGCAGCTTGGTTTTGGCGCGGTCCCGCATCGTAGCCAGGTCCGGGATCAGACCAATGTACCAGAACACCAGCGAAACCGTGAAATAAGTACTAATGGCAAAGACGTCCCAGAGCAGTGGAGAATTGAAGTTTACCCAAAGCGGACCGAAGTCATTGGGGACTGGGAAAACCCAGAACGCATTCCAGGGCCTGCCCATGTGAATAATCGGGAACAGGCCGGCACATACAACCGCAAAGAGCGTCATAGCCTCAGCTGAGCGGTTGATCGAGTTCCGCCATGACTGCCGGAACAGCAAAAGAATGGCCGAAATCAGCGTACCAGCGTGGCCAATGCCAACCCACCACACAAAATTGGTAATGGCAAAGCCCCAGCCGATGGTCTTGTTCAGGCCCCATACACCGATCCCCTTATAGATGGTGTAGCCGATACACAGAACGCCCATCAGCGCAATGATCGCTGAAAGGGTAAAGCCAATATACCAGCTCAGCGAGGCTCTCTGCTCAATGGGCGAAATCACATCATCATCAATCTCCCCGTATGACTTTTTGCCAATAATCAGGGGATCACGAATTGGTGCCTCTTGCATCTTCCAGTCTGTTTTTCATGAATAAACAATGCTCAGTGCGCTTGTGGGCAATAGCCGCTTTAGGCATGACCGCCATCACTGTTATGCCCGCCTGCATCTTCCTGATAGTGCCCGCGGCGGTTCCGGATTTTGGTCATATAGTTAACACTCGGCTTGGTTCCTATCTCCGTTAGCAGCCCGTAGGAGCGGTGGTTTTCGTGCACCAGCTTAGCCACTTCACTTTCCGGATCGTTCAAGTCCCCGAAAACGATAGCGTTGGCCGGGCAGGCGGTCTGGCAGGCGGTCTTAACTTCCCCGTCCTTGAGCTCCTTGCCTTCGGTCTTGGCTTCCAGGCGCGCCTTCTGGATCCGCTGGACGCAGAAGCTGCACTTCTCCATCACGCCACGGCTGCGCACGGTAACGTCCGGATTCAGGACCATGCGGCCAAGGTCCGAGTTCATGTTGTAGTCGAAATTGTCGTTTTCCCCGTACTTGAACCAGTTAAAGCGCCGCACCTTGTAGGGGCAGTTGTTGGCACAATACCGTGTGCCCACACAGCGGTTGTAGACTTGCTGGTTCAGGCCGCCATCACTGTGGTTAATGGCCGCCACCGGGCAAACATTCTCACAAGGGGCGTTATCACAGTGCTGGCACATCAGCGGCTGAAAGTTCACCGATGGGTTTTCCGGATCACCACTGTAATAGCGGTCAATCCGGATCCAGTGCATCTCGCGCCTGCGCCGCACTTCCTGCTTTCCGACCACCGGTACGTTGTTTTCGGCCTGGCAGCTGACAACACAAGCCCCGCAGCCTGTGCAGGCATTGAGGTCAATGGCCATGGCCCAGTGGTGGAAGCGGTTATAGTTGTAGTCCTTGTATAGCGATATAACGTGGTGGGAGAAATGCTCTACCGATTTCGGATCTTCCAGATACTGACCCATGGGCGCTTCGTAGATCAGATCCCGGCCTTCCATGTGGTGGTGGGTCTGAGTCTTCGCCAGCGGGTAAGTACGTCCGGTCTTGTTGATAGAGGCGTTGGTGATGTGGTATTGGCTGCGCTTACCATTTTGCTGTACAAAGGGATAAGCGTTCTGGCCCACGCCATCTGCTACTTTGCCATTTACCTGGCCCCAGAAGTGACCGTACCCTACCGCAACCGCAATGGTACCATAGGGCTGGCCGGGTTGCTGGAAGGTGGGCAGGGATAACTCGCGGCCACCTGCTGTAATGTTGATCACATCTTCGTCCTGCAGGCCCAGCTCTTCAGCAAGCTTGGGTGAGATGGCAGCATAATTATCCCAGCAGGTGCGGGTTACCGGATCTGGTAGTTCCTGTAGCCAGGGGTTATTGGCTTCAGCCCCGTCACGGATGCCGACCTTCTCATAAAGGACCACTTCGTAGCCATCTCCCTGCTCCCTGGATTGCGCTATGAGCTGATCAGCAGCTTGCGTCAGGTCCTGACTGAGCTGGTTGAAGGTGCTACCTTCTTCCTGTGTGCTGAAGTCGACAATATTGGCAGCTACTCCGGCTTTGAAGGTTGTGCCCTCAGCTGTCGCTGTATCCGCAACTGGCTTACTGGCTGGCTCCAGGCCATCTGTATCGGCAAAGAAGCCATCGTGAACAGCGTGGTTCCAGAACTGCCGGAAGCTCAGGAAGCGATCCTGGTTTTTGAACAGGTTCTCATTCCAGAACCGCCGGATGAAATCATATTGGGTTTCATCGCTGCCGGCCCACCGCAGCAGGCTTTCAGCTCCACCCCTGGTATTGAATATCGGGCTGATGGTAGGCTGGCCGATGTGGAAGTAGCCAAGCTTGGGCTGCGCATCATTCCACGATTCCAGAAAGTGGTGATCAGGCGTCCGGTACCCGCATTGCTGGGTCGTTTCATCATTGCGGGAATTCAGGGACACCGACAGATCAAGGTTTTGCAGGGCTGATTGGAATTCTTCTCCTCGCGGATGAGTATAAACAGGGTTTGGACCGTACATCAGCACAGCACCAACCTTGCCACTCTTCATGTCACTGATCAGGTCATCAACAGCAGCATCATCGCCTTGCTTCTGACGGGAAGCATGCTTGAAACTAATGGTATTCCCATAGTTATTGAGCAGGGCATTGATGCGGTTGGTCAGCAACTGAATGTTAAGGTCATTGGTGCCGGACACCACAATAGCCTTACCCCGGTCTTTCCACAGCTCATCTGCGGTCATTTTCAGGGCATTGGCCGCTAATTCCATCTTGGATTCGGGAAGCGTTTCAACCCCGGCTTTCTTGGCCAGGCGGTTGTACAGGGCAACCAGCACAGCTCCTTCCTGCGAAGGCTTAATCGGAGCCCGTAGATCGGCATTGGAGCCGGTCAGCGACAGGTGGGACTCGAACTGGACATGGAAAGACATGTCCTTAAACTTATCAACCTTCCGCCCCTGCGTGTACTTGTAGGTAAACTCAGTAGGCGCTACCCAGGTGCCTAAGAAGTCAGCATTGATGCCAACAATGGCCTTGGCCTGATCAAACTTGTAATCCGGAACGTAAGGCTTGCCGAAGCTTTGCTGATTGGCCTCCAGCATGGCTGACTGAGACATCGGGTCATGCTGAATGTGCCTGGCATTGCTGTACTGCTGCTTAAAGTTGTTGATCGCACTCTGTGTTGAAGGGCTAACGATCGTATCGGTCAGGATTGCAATCTCCTGACCGGCATCATTGACGGCTTGTAGTTGCTGTCTGATCTTCTTGTCCACCTTGCCCCAGGTGCTTCCGCTACTGCCTTCTACCGGACCCCGCAGTCTGGTATGGTCGTAAAGGCTCAGCACAGCCGCCTGGTCGGTAGCACTTGTACCGCCGGCTGTGAGTGGGGCACGTGTATTCGGTTCAACTTTGATCGGGCGTCCTTCTCTGGATTTGATCAGGACATTGATGGCCTCCTTCGTAGCAAAGGAGGAAGTGGCATAGTAATTAGCCTTACCCGGGTCTACCTCGGGCGGCTTTTCTACATACGGAACAGCCTTTTTTACAGGGGATTTGGTACAAGCTGCCAGCGTAGCGGCTGACACTGTAAATCCCATGTATTTGAGGAAGTCCCGCCGGTTGGCCTTCAGGTTCATCTCATCTTCTGAAAGCACATCATCGATCGGCAGGTGCTCGGCAAACTCATGGTTTTTCTGCTCTTCCCACTCATCGTCCTGCCGGTATTCTTCTATTCCCTTCCAATACTTGACCGTATTATTATCATCTGGCATAAGGCGCTGAATTGATTGGTTTAGCAGGTTTTGTTAGTAGTGGCACTTCTGACAGTTGGTTCCACCCATCTCTGCTACCGTGAAGTTGTCGTGCTTATCCACGAAGTCGAAAGTTTCCTGGTAGTAGTCATTAGAGGCATCTACATTCTGATTGCGGTGGCAATTGATGCACCAGCCCATTTCCAGCTTAGCGTGCTGGTGGACAACCTCCATGTTCTTCACATTACCGTGGCAGGATTCGCATTCCAGGTTTCCTGCTTTGACGTGTTGCGCGTGATTGAAGTAAACGTGATCCGGTAAGTTGTGAATCCGGGTCCATTGGATCGGATCTTTTTCCTCCCAGGACTCCACAACCTTTTGGATTTCCTTTCCACCGTATTTTCCGTTCTTAACCACGTTGTGGCAGTTCATACAGATGCCTGTGGAAGGAATGTTGGCACTTTTAGCTTTTCGTACACCGGTGTGGCAATACTGACAGTCAATTTCCAGCTTGCCGGCGTGAAGCTTGTGCGAGAAGTTAACAGGTTGGTCAGGCGCGTAGCCAATCTGAGTTCCGAGATCCTGGGCTTGGTTGTAGAAGTTGAAGATCAGCACTACGAATACAACACCTAAAGCGCCCAGAACACCCAGAACAGGATTGAGCCGCCCAAAAAACGACCAGACGGGTTTTGTTGCTGTTACTAAGGCATTTACGAATTGCTTAAAACCGCTGGGCTTTGGCTCGTCTGTTTCCTCGGTGGTTTCAAACTTGTCAAGCTGGCTTTGTATCTGTACAAGTACTAAAACAACGATCACTAATAGCCCTACAAGAATAGCCAATATGGTCACAGCAGTGCTGTAATCCAGGCCGAGAACCGGAACATCTGAAGTGACACCGGGATCTTCTGCTGCACCCCCATTCTGAGCCTGTACCTGGAAGCCTGAGGAATAGAAGTCGCTTAAGTCCAGAGTCTGGATGGAATAGGCAGCATCAGTCGCGCTTACACTGGATAAATTGCCAGCAAGGGAAGCTACCCCGCTGCCTACTGCCGCATTCCCAATGAGCAACATAACTGTTAATGCAAACAACCCTTTCATTCTAAGCATGCTTCGTATCATTAAGATGTAGCTTTAATCCTCAATACCTGGTTATGCACTTGCCAAAAAAGAATGCCTGAATAGCGCTTCAAATTTACTCCATTTTCCCCAGCTTTCCGGCATTTGAATCGATTCTGATAGCAAGAAAGCTGCTCCAAATAGCCGTGCAAAAGTAATAATTTCGGGCACAAGCCATGTTTGTTTACGCTGCACAGGTTCTTTGTAAATCTTCTGAATAACGTCAGTACCCGCCGCAAAGTTGAGAGAAAGCCTTAGTCTAATAGCACAGCCGTTTTGCCCGTTGTACAGGGTGCAATGCTGTAATGTGGTTTGAAAAGAGAAGGGGAAGCTCAACACCCGTTTTCGTTCAACTCCTTATTAAGACCTATATTTAAACCATTAAATGCTCATTAACTATTCAACAAGGTTTTATGCACCCGAGACTTTTAGCCCTTGTTACATGCTGTTTAGGTGTAGGAATCCTGCTGTCCGGTTGTACCGATCAGGTAAAAAAGGAAGGGCAGGCTGCAGAAGAGGATCCTGATATGCCAGCCAAGGTTGATATTGACCTGCCTGAGATCCTGGAGAGGGATACCCTGAACGCCATTACTGCCTACAGCTCTACCACCTATTTCATCTACCGCGGGAAGCGAATGGGATACGAGTACGAGCTATTACAGCGCCTGGCTGACCACCTGGATGTGGAGCTCAACATTAAGCTATCCAAAAACCTGGATGAGCTCTTTACCATGCTGAATGCAGGAAAAGGGGATATCATCGCCTACAACCTGACCGTTACGCCGGAACGGAAAGAACGAGCTGCTTTTTCAAAGCCCCACAATTACGTAAAGCAGGTGCTGGTTCAGCGTAAGCCTAGTGACTGGCGCTACATGCGGGCCAGCCAGCTCAATAAGCACCTGTTACGGGACCCGATCAACCTGGATGGGGACACGGTCTATATCCGGCGGAATTCGGCCTACTACGATCGCCTTAAGAACCTGGAAGATGAAATCAGCGGGGATATTCACATTATCCAGGCCGAGCCGAATGTAGAAACCGAAGAACTGATCAAGCGGGTAGCAGAGGGCAAGATTGATTACACCGTGGCTGACGATAACATTGCCCGGATTAACCAGACCTACTACAACAACATTGACGTAAGGACAGAGCTAAGTTACTCGCAGAAAATCGCCTGGGCTGTCCGGAAGAACGCCCCCAAGCTTCTGGATACCCTGAATCACTGGATCTCTTCAGTCAAAGGAACACGCGATTACAATGTCCTTTACAGTAAGTATTACAGAAGCCGTAAAGCCTCTAAGCGCAGGCGGAACAGTGCTTTTTTTACGGCCACGACCAATCAGCTTTCCAAGTACGACCCGATCTTTAAGGAGTACAGCAAGCAGATTCCGTACGACTGGCTGTTGTTAGCCGCCCTGAGCTTCCAGGAAAGCCGCTTTGACCCGCGCACGACCTCCTGGGCCGGCGCTAAAGGCCTGATGCAGCTCATGCCCAATACGGCTGCCCAGTACGGAATAACAAACCTGTATCAACCTGAGCAAAGTGTTAAGGCTGGGGTTAAGTACATTCAGTGGCTGGAAAGCAATTTCTGGCGGGAGCGGATTCCGGATAAAGATGAGCGCAAACGGTTCGTGCTGGCTTCCTACAATGCGGGTCCCGGCCACGTGCGGGATGCCCAGCGGCTGACCAAAAAATACGATGGCAATCCTAAGAAATGGGCCAATGTTTCGGAGTTTCTTCTGAAAAAAGCTAAGCCGGAGTACTACAACGATGAGGTGGTTAAGTATGGGTACGTCCGTGGGGAAGAGCCCTACAAATACGTTAAGCAGATCATGACCCGTTACCGGCACTACAAGCAGTTTCTGGAGCGAACCGACCAGGAGGATGAAGTACAAGTGGCCAGGGATCAGCAAGCAAGTGTAGCTCCTTAGCAGAGATCACCCCCATGGCTAAGGATAAAAAGTACTGCTGCAGGATTACTTTGTACCGTTTTTGCGGTAGAGGAGTTTGAACATTCCCTATATGTCACTTGTATTACGAGTGGTTTCTAAAAAAACATGAAATAGCAATGGCTAGGTATCAAGCACTTACAGAGCATTTTAAGGATCGGCATATTGGTCCGGATGACAGTGAGATCCGGGAAATGCTGGAGGCAGTTGGTGCAGATTCCATCGATCAGCTGATGGACGAAACGGTACCCGCAGGGATCCGTTTGAGCGAATACATCAACCTGCCTGAAGGTGTGGGCGAAACCGAAATGCTGGAGCAGATCCGGGAAAAAGCCCAGAAAAACAAGGTTTACAAATCTTTTATCGGGCAGGGTTATTATGATACCCACACGCCCGGCGTTATTAAGCGGAATGTCCTGGAAAACCCGGGATGGTATACGGCTTACACACCCTATCAGCCAGAAATCGCCCAGGGCCGCCTGACCGCCATCCTGAATTACCAGACCATGGTCTGTGACCTGACCGGGATGGAGATTGCCAATGCCTCACTTCTGGATGAAGCAACAGCTGCAGCGGAAGCAATGCTGATGTTCCATTCCCAGAAGAAGCGCAACAAGGGAGAAAAGTTCTTCGTCTCCGATCGCCTGTTCCCGCAGACCAAGCAGGTTCTAGAAACCCGCGCTGAGCCGGTGGGAATTGAGATCGTTTACGGGGATCACAATGAAGCAGAACTGGACTCTTCCTACTTTGGTGCCCTGGTTCAGTACCCTGATGACAATGGTGCTGTTGACCACTATGAGTCCTTCATCTCCTACGCGCATGAGCAAAACGTTTCGGTGGTCGTTGCGGCAGACCTTCTAAGCTTAGTTCTCCTCACACCACCAGGTGAGTGGGGCGCTGACTGTGTAGTGGGTTCCTCTCAGCGGTTTGGTGTGCCCATGGGTTATGGGGGTCCGCACGCTGCTTTCTTTGCTACCCGCGATTCCTACAAGCGCAAGATTCCGGGCCGCCTGATCGGGCTTTCCAAGGACAAGGATGGTAAGCCAGCCAGCCGCATGGCCCTCCAAACCCGCGAGCAGCATATCCGCCGCGAGAAAGCAACCAGTAACATCTGCACAGCGCAGGTGCTTTTAGCCAATATGGCCGCCTTTTACGCCATTTACCACGGGCCTGAAGGCCTGAAGAACATTGCCAAGCGCGTTCACGGGCTTGCTAAGGCACTTGACCGCGGTGCCCGGCAGCTTGGATTTAACCAGGTGAATGAGCAATATTTTGATACACTGAAGATTGACCTCGGTGATGAAAATGCGCAACTCCGGGAGCAGATTCACCAGAAGGCTATCGAGAAGGAAATCAACCTTCGCTATTTTGAAAATGAGAATGCTATTGGCATTTCAGTAGACGAAACCAAGGAGTTATCAGATGTTCAGGATGTGCTGAATATCCTTGCTGAGGTTAAGCAGTCTGATTCTACTGACGTTGCAAAGCATTTTGAAGAAGTTTCAGTCGAAGCTCCGGCTGAAGTTGCCCGGGAAAGCAGCTTCCTGACGCACCCGGTTTTCAATAGCTATCACTCTGAAACCAAGATGCTGCGGTACCTTAAGTACCTTGAAAACCAGGATCTATCGCTGGCTCACAGCATGATCCCACTCGGATCCTGCACCATGAAGCTGAACGCCACCACTGAAATGGAACCGGTTTCATGGCCCGAGTTCAGCAAGATCCACCCCTACACCCCAAGCGATCAGGTACAGGGCTATGATGAAATCCTGAATGAGCTCACTGAGCAGCTCAAGGCTGTTACCGGTTTCCCGGCCATCTCCAATCAGCCGAACGCCGGAGCCCAGGGAGAATACACAGGCCTGATGACCATCCGCGCTTACCATAAGGACCGCGGTGAAGGTCACCGGAATGTGGCCATCATCCCGACTTCAGCCCATGGTACTAATCCTGCCAGCGCCGTCATGGCCGGCATGAAGGTCGTTGGAATTGGCTGTGACGAGGAAGGCAACATTGACCTCGATGAGCTCAAGCAAAAAGCTGAGGAGAACAGTGATCACCTGGCAGCTCTGATGGTCACCTACCCGTCTACACACGGGGTGTTTGAAGAAGACATTCAGGAAATCTGCCGGGTTATCCATGAGCACGGTGGTCAGGTATACATGGACGGAGCTAACCTGAACGCGCAACTGGGCATTACCACGCCCGGCACCATCGGTGCTGACGTTTGCCACCTGAACCTGCACAAGACTTTCACCATCCCGCACGGTGGCGGAGGCCCTGGCATGGGACCGATTGGTGTTGCCTCGCACCTTGCGCCTTACCTGCCCAATCACATCTACGGTGATAACGTTGGCGGTGAGAAAGGGCTCAAGGCCGTGGCCTCAGCCCCACACGGAAGCTCCAACATCCTGATCATTTCCTACATCTTCAATAAGCTGATGGGGGCAGAGGGGCTGACCGAGTCCAGCAAGGTGGCGATCCTTAACACCAACTACATTAAGGAGCGGCTCCAACGCCATTACAGCATCCTTTACACTGGTAAGCACGGCCGGGCAGCCCACGAAATGATCATTGATCCGCGGGAACTCAAGGAGTCGGCAGGCATTGAGGCAGAAGATATTGCCAAGCGCCTGATGGACTATGGCTTCCACGCACCGACCATGTCCTTCCCGGTTCCGGGTACCCTCATGGTAGAGCCCACGGAGAGCGAATCCAAGGATGAGCTGGATCGCTTCTGCGATGCCATGATCTCCATTCGTCAGGAGATTGAAGAGGTGGCCAAGGGCCAGCTCGAGCAAGAGAACAATCCGCTGGTCAATGCGCCACACACCATGGATATGCTCATGGCTGACGAATGGCATTACCCATACACCCGCGAGCGTGCTGCCTATCCACTCAGCTGGCTGCGCACCAATAAGTTCTGGCCAACAGTAGCCCGTGTTGACGGCTCCTATGGCGACCGGAACCTGATGTGCGCCTGCCCGCCCGTAGAGAGCTACGAGGAAACGGCTTCAGCCTCGGTTGAGTAGGCAGCCACTTCTGGATTCTGAGTAATTACTACAAAAACGGCTATCTGGTGTAAAACCGGATAGCCGTTTTTTATTTTGCCCTGCCCTAAAACGCCTTTCCTTATGGAACTGCATACGGTCCACACCGGCTATTTTAAGCTTGACGGTGGCGCTATGTTCGGGGTTGTACCCAAAACCCTTTGGGAGAAGCTAAACCCACCCGATGCCAATAACAAGTGCACCTGGGCTATGCGCTGCCTGCTTGTTGAGATCGAAGACCGGAAAATCCTGATCGACAGTGGGATTGGCGATAAGCAGTCGGACAAATTCTTCAGCTTTTACGAGCCCCATGGAGAACCGAGCCTAAGCAGTTCGCTCGCCAGCCTGGGATTAGGGCCTGAGGATATTACCGATCATGTGCTCACCCACCTTCATTTTGACCACTGCGGGGGCAGCATCATCAGGGACAGCGCTGGCGAACTTCAGCCCTATTTCCCTAACGCGACCTATCACGTTAGCCGCCCTCAATGGAACAGCGCCAGGAATCCCAATCCCCGCGAAAAAGCTTCGTTCCTGCCTGAGAACATCGAACCGATGGAGAAGGCGGCTAAGCTTAACCTCGTCCCTGCCGATGAGCCCGAGAAAACGCTGTTCCCGGGTTTCAAGGTCCGGTTTTACGATGGCCATACAGACGGGCTGATGGCACCTGTGCTGGATTACAACGGCCAGACCGTGGTCTACACGGCTGATCTGCTGCCTTCCCGTTACCATTACAAGCCGCCTTACGTTATGGCGTTTGATATCCGCCCTTTATCCACTATGGAGGAGAAACCCTCCTTTCTGGCAGAGGCCGAGCAGAATGACTATGTGCTGTTTTTCGAGCACGATCCCGAGGTGGCCTGTGCCCGCCTGAGCCAAGGGGATAAAGGAATTGAGAGCAGCGCAACCTTCAGCCTGGAAGCATTAAAAACCCCTGCTGACAAAGGATAGGCTACAAGCCTGGCTACTACCGGTCCTGAGGGCGGGGCTCTGGGTTTTTGAACTCGTAAGTCAGGCCGAATCGTATCTGAAGCCCGGTAAAGTTTGCAAAGAGGTCTTTGCCAATATCAGTAAGGAACAGGCGGCCGTAGTAACCGGTCTCAAAGTACAGGGTTTCCGAGATAGCCTTCCGGAAGTTCATCCCGGCCCGGAAGCCGAACAGGAAACGCGCAAAGTCGCTGTCGTTGATGCCGGCAGTTTCCTGAGAACCGCCGGGCAACGTGAATGTCGTCTCAGCCTCATCAACAAAGCTGAACAGGGGCCCGCCCTCTACCGAAAGCTGAGACGAGGAGCCCAGTACCAGTTGCCGCTCGTAGATCACGGGCACTTCTATATACCGGAGCTTGTGACTCATTTTCGTGGGTGTTTCCGGTAGGAGGGTATCCTGTGGCTTAAGCTGTTGCTCAAAATCCCGGTACGTATACAGCAGCCCACCGCCCCAGGCTGTGGAGTCTCCCACGCGGGTCCGCATCAGCTCCACCCCGGCTGTGTAGTTAAACCCCCAGTTCGTTTTGTAAAACTTCTCGGTATTCAGATCCGGAAAGGGGTAAAAATCGTAGGAGGTCATCCCCTTTAGCCGCCAGACCGGGTCTGGCTTGTCTTCGGTACGCTTCCACACCTGCCCGCTGCTCATCAAAGGCAGCCCGGCTAAGAGCAGTACAAGCATAAAGCGCACAGGGCTCGGCAGCTGTGTTTGTCTCATATTAGTCCGAATATCGCCATCCGGCAGATAGCTGATGAAGGGCCTTTGCTACTCCATCTTCACCACCAGCTTACCGAACTGCGTGCCAGCCTTGATCTGATCAAAGGCTTCAATAACCTGGTCAAAAGGGCGGATGGAGTCTACTGTGGGCACCAGCCGGTTTTTCTCCACAAAGCTTAGCATGTCCTCAAAATCCTGGTCGCTTCCCATCGTAGTTCCCTGAAGCGTTAGCTGCTTCCAGAAGATTTTGTGAAGGTTCAGGCTGGAGGGGGCCCCTAAGGTAGCCCCGTAAAAGACCAATTGGCCGCCGGGCTTCAGCAGATCGATAAGCGCATTCCACTGATCACCACCTGCACTATCTATGATAAGGTCGAACCCGCCACTCTGCTTCTTGAGCTTGTCAGGCCAGTCTGATTGCCGGTAGTTAACCCCGTCCAGGGCGCCTAATTCCTTAGCCCGGTCCAGTTTGGCGTCCTCACCAGAGGTCACATGAATATCAGCATTCCGGGCTGAGGCCATCAGGAGCACCATCTGAGCTACGCCCCCGCCAATGCCGGTGACCAGGACTTTCTGAGCCGGTTTTAGCTCACCTTTGGTAATGAGAGCACGGTAACCGGTCAGGCCTGCCAGTGGCAGAGCAGCTGCCTGCGCTGCGCTCAGGTGCGGAGGCTTGCGGTATAGGTTTTCAACCGGTACAATGGCATACTCCGCAAAAACGCCCGGACTGGGCATACCGAGGATCTGGAAGTGCTTAGACTGGGCTGCTTCAGTATCGCCCCAGTTCATACCCGGGTTAATGATAACCTCCTTGGACAGGAGCGTGCGGTTATGCTGATCCCTGATATCCTCTACAATGCCGCAGCCATCGGAGCCCAGAATAGCCGGGAACTGGATGTTGGGATACAGGCCTTCCCTGATGAATTCGTCCCGGTGGTTCAGTGCTGCAGCCCTTATGCGTACCAGTGCCTCGCCCTCCTTAAGGTCTCGATGAGGCTGCTGCGTGAAGTGTAGCCCAACTTCCTGAGAAAGTGTTAAAGCTTTGTATTCTGAGGGCATGACTGATAAAGATTTTAACTGAGCAAAGGTAAAATTATTCCCTGCCTCAGGATACCACATAATGGTAAGCATGTAAGGGCAGATGGGCGTCTCGCCCTTTTCAGAAGAGACGGGTTTTGGTTTACTTCGCAGTAGCATTTGGTTTAGTTGGTCTTTTGCCTTCATCGCCTGTAAATAGCTGCTCCTTTGTTCATGAAAATTAGCTCCCCGGAAATTGCCTTTTATGCCCTGATGCTGATCGCACTCTGCCTTGGCGGGTGCAACACTACCACCAATAAGGATGCTGCAGCAACTACCCAGGCAGTGGATAGCAAAGCGATCACTGACACCCTGGCTGAAGCCCCGGGAGCACAACCTGACACCCTGCTCTATGGCCTGAATGCTTCCGTTTATGACATCGACCGCTCAAAGGTGAGCCGGAATGACTACCTCGGTGCTATCCTCCATAGTTATGGGGTTCCCTACGCTAAAATTGATCAGTTAATCTCGGAGGCTAAGGGTGTATTTGATGTAACGAATATCCGGTCCGGCAACTTCTACTGCGCTTTCCAGTCTGAGGATAGTACCAATCAGGAATGTGACTACCTGGTGTACGAGCAGGATCCGGTTAATTATGTCGTTTTCCAGTTCAAGGATTCAGTGGATGTGTACAAAGGAAGGCGCGAGGTGCGTACCAAGACCCGCCGGACTGCCGCTATCATCAACCAATCCCTCTGGCAGGCACTGGAAAAGCAGGATGCCAGCCCGGCACTGGTAATGCGCTTATCGGAGATCTACGCCTGGAACGTCAACTTTTACCGTATCGATAAGGGAGACCGTTTCAAGGTGATCTACGAGCAGCGCTATGTCGGTGGTGAGTACATCGGGGTAGGCGCTATCAAAGCTGCCTATTTCCAGCACCGGGGCGAAGGCTACTACGCTTTCCCCTTTAAGCAGAATGGCAAGCGCCAATTTTTCAATGAAGAGGGTCAGAGCCTCCGGAAAACGCTGCTGCAGGCCCCTCTGAAGTTCTCGCGCATCACCTCAGGTTACACAAAGCGGCGCTACCACCCGGTGCTGAAAGAATACCGCTCCCACAAGGGTACTGACTATGGCGCACCGCGGGGTACGCCAATCCGCTCAGTCGGGGATGGAACTGTGGTAGCAGCCCGCTACGGCAAGTACAATGGCCGCTTTGTCAAAATCCGGCACAACAGCGTGTACACCACCCAGTACCTGCACATGAGTGATATTGCTGATGGCGTCCGGCGCGGGGCGTCCGTCAGCCAGGGTGACGTTATTGGCTATGTTGGGGCCACGGGGCTGGCCAATGGCTCGCACCTTTGTTACCGTTTCTGGAAGAATGGCCGGCAGGTCGATCCCTACAAGCAGGACATCCCAGCTGCCGAACCCTTGAAACCGCCCTACATGGAAGCCTTCACCGCCAAGTATAAGCCACTTAAGCAGGAGCTTGAGGCCCTTTCCTATCCCGGCACCACCAAGGCGCAGCTACCATGACGACCACCACTACTGCAGCACTGATCGGCTGCCCCGATGACCGGGGCGTGGCTAACAACGGTGGCCGCCCGGGTGCGGCTTATGGTCCGGCAGCTTTCCGCAGATGGCTGCAGAAGCCGAAGGGTAGACGCCCGGTTCAGGCTCATCTGGCAGACCGGGGCAATGTCCCTCCTGCTCGCAGGCCGGTTCGCCACACCCATGACCGGGTAGCCAGGGTGGTGCAAGGCGAAACCACTCCGCAGCGGTCCTCCCTGATCGTAGGGGGAGGGCACGATTATGCCTATGCCCAGCTAAAAGGCGTAAGCCATAGTCTGGAAGCTGGCGAGCGCCTGGGCTGTATCAATATTGATCCTCATTTTGATATGCGGGCCTGCCAGCAGCCTGTCCTGAGCGGCTCACCCTTTTACATGGCGCTGGAGGAGGAACGCTTAGCCGGCCCTGATATGGTGTCCTTTGGGATTCAGCAGTTTGCCAATGGCCCTGAGCTTTGGGACTATGCTGAACAGCAAGGAGTCGTGATCCACACGCGGGAGCAGATGCGCTTCAGCGGAATGATGGATCGTTTTCAGCAGGCTGTTGCTTCTCTGGCGCAGCGCTGCGATGCCATTGCCCTAAGCCTGGACCTGGATGCCCTGAACCTGGCGTATGCGCCCGGTGTATCAGCACCCAATGTTGAAGGCTTTAGCCCCGCTGAGGTTCTGGCAATGATCGAAACCGCAGCTCAGCACACCGCAGTACGATCCCTTGGGATCTATGAGCTGAACCCTGCCTATGACCAGGACGGTCATACAGCCCGCTTCGCTGCTACAGTAGCCTTCACGTTTCTGGATCACAGGTTTCACGCGCCTGATGCCTAAGGAGAAGATTCAGCTGGGCTTTGAAGTATTGCTTACCACCGGATCTGTCAATGATTCGGAAGGTCAGTGTGGCCTGGCGTCTATTCCCGGATAGGATTAAGCCTTTATAAATGTCGCTGTGCAAAATGCCACATGGCAATCCCGGACGAGACGGCAATGTTAAGCGAGTGCTTAGTGCCGAGCTGCGGGATCTCTACAGCCGCATCCAGAAGGGGTAAGATGGCTTCTCTCAGGCCTTCTACTTCATTGCCCATCACCAGCGCGTAGGCCTGATCGGTACTTACCGAAAACTGCTGGAGGGGCTGGCTCTCATCGGTCTGCTCAACCCCCACAAGCTGGTATCCCTCAGCTTTCACCTGCTGGCAGGCTTCGGCTACCGATTCCCTGTACACCCATTCCACACTCTGGGTAGCCCCGATGGCTGTCTTCTGGATCTCCCGGTGAGGCGGGGTAGCTGTGATGCCGCACAGGTACAGGCCCTGCGTGCGAAAGGCATCAGCGGTCCGGAAAACCGATCCCACGTTGTACATGCTGCGGATGTTGTCCAGGATGACGACCAGCGGCAGCTTGGGCTTGGCCTTGTAAGTCTCATAATCGAGCCGGTTCAGCTCATCCAGCTCCAGCTTGCGCATAGGTGTTTTGGGCTGCAAAGTAGGCATCAGCAAAAGGGCCAACAAGCTGCTACCTGATGATGCTGCCAATTGGCTACCTTTGAAGGGAAAACCGGAAAAGCAACATCCTTGGCTAAGCAGGATCCCCACGATACGCCCCTCATGCGGCAATACCACAAGGTGAAGCAGCAGCATCCGGATGCCATTCTGCTGTTCCGCGTGGGCGATTTCTACGAGACCTTCGGGGAGGATGCGGTGAAAACGGCCAACATCCTGGGCATCACGCTCACCAAGCGGGCCAATGGCTCGGCCTACGAGGAGGAGCTTTCGGGCTTCCCGCACCATGCCCTGGAAACCTACCTGCCCAAGCTGATCCAGGCTGGTCAGCGGGTGGCCGTGTGCGATCAGCTGGAGGATCCTAAGCAAGCCAAGACGGTGGTCAAGCGCGGCATCACGGAGATCGCCACGCCCGGCACATCGCTCAGCGATGAGGTGCTGGAAAACCGGCAGAACAACTTCCTGGCAGCCCTGCAATTCGGCCAGGAAAGCCGCGGCCTTGCCCTGCTGGACCTCTCCACAGGTGAGTTTTTCACCACGCAGGGCTCTCCTGATTACATTGAGAACCTGGTGAGGAGCCTGAATCCGGCCGAGATCCTGCACGCCCGGGGCGCCAGCGAGCAGTTCAGCCAGGGCTTTGGCGATAAGCACAACACTTTCACCCTGGAGGATTGGCTTTTTGATGCGGAGTTTGGCTATGACAAGCTGCTGCGGCACTTTCAGACCAAAAACCTGAAGGGCTTTGGCATTGAGGAGATGCCGGACGGCATTGCCGCAGCCGGCGTTATTCTGCACTACCTGGAGGAAAACCATCACCGCCAGCTGAGCCACATCAGCCAGATAACCCGCCTCGCGCAGGAGCACTACGTGTGGCTGGATAAGTTCAGCATTCGTAACCTGGAGCTGCTGGACGCGCCTCAGGAGGACGGCACCCCGCTGATCAACATTCTGGATAAGACCATCACGCCCATGGGCGGGCGCCTCCTGCGCAAGTGGATCGTCATGCCGCTGAAGGACCTGCGCACCATCCAGGAGCGCCAGGCGCTGGTGGCTTACTTCCGCCGGCAGCCGGAGCAGCGGGCCTACTTCCAGGATATCCTGAACCAGATCGGGGACCTCGAGCGGCTGATCTCCAAGGCTGCTATGCAGCGCATCAATCCCCGGGAGGTCAACCAGGTCAACCGCGGGCTGGCCTGCGTGGAAACCCTCAAGGAGGCGTGCCGGCAAAGTGCCTTTGAGCCGCTACAGAAACTGGCTGAGAAGCTGAACCCCTGCAATCACATCCGGCAGAAGATCAGCCGGGAGCTCAGCGATGATCCGCCGGTCAATGTTTCCAAGGGCAATCTCATCAAAGAGGGCGTTTCAGCGCAGCTGGATGAGTACCGCCAGCTGGCTTACTCCGGCAAGGATTACCTGTTGGAGCTCCAGCAGCGGGAGATCCACAACACCGGCATCTCTTCCCTGAAGGTGGCTTACAACAATGTGTTTGGCTATTACCTGGAAGTCCGCAACACGCACAAGGACAAGGTACCCGAAAGCTGGATCCGCAAGCAGACCCTCGTGAATGCGGAGCGGTACATCACTGAGGAACTGAAGGCCTATGAGGAGAAGATCCTGAATGCGGAGGAGCAGATCGATGCGCTGGAGCAGCAGCTTTACCAGGACCTGCTGCACGAGCTTAGCAATTACATCGAGCCTATTCAGCAGAATGCCAGCCTGCTCGCTCATCTGGATGTGCTGCAGTGTTTTGCGCAGATCGCTGAGGATTACGGCTACGTACAGCCTGAACTGCACGAAGGCCGCGCAGTGGATATCAAAGCCTCCCGCCATCCGGTCATTGAGCAGCGCTTAGCGGAGGATGAGCACTTTGTGCCCAATGACGTCTACCTGGACCAGGAGCAGCAGCAGGTCATTATCCTGACGGGCCCGAACATGTCCGGGAAGTCCGCTATCCTTCGGCAGACGGCCCTTTGTGTGCTGATGGCGCAGATGGGCAGCGATGTGCCGGCGGATGCCGCTTCCATCGGCCTGGTGGATAAGATCTTTACCCGCGTGGGGGCTTCGGACAACCTGTCTACGGGCGAATCCACCTTCATGGTGGAAATGACGGAGACCGCCAGCATCCTTAACAACATCTCGGAGCGGAGCCTGCTGCTGTTGGACGAGATCGGGCGCGGCACGGCCACCTATGACGGAGTATCCCTGGCCTGGGCTATTTCTGAGTACCTTCACGAGCATCCGGCCATGCCCAAGACGCTGTTTGCTACCCATTACCACGAGCTGAACGACATGGCCAGGCAGCTAAGCCGGGTGCAGAATTTCCACGTTTCCGTTAAAGAGCATCAGGGCCGGATGATCTTCCTGCGCACCATGAAGCCCGGCAGCAGCGAGCACAGCTTCGGCATTCACGTAGCCCGGATGGCCGGTGTACCCGGCAGCGTGGTGAAGCGGGCCGAGCAGATCCTGAAATCCCTGGAGGATCAGCGGGCCAGCGTGCAGCAAAAGGGCCAGCGGAAGCGTGCGCAACCCGATCCGCAGATGCAGCTTCAGCTGTTCCAGATGGATGATCCCCAATCGCAGCAGCTGAAAGAAGCCCTGGAACAGGTGGATGTGAATACCCTGACGCCCGTTGAGGCCCTGATGAAGCTGAATGAGCTCAAAGCGTTGCTGGATAAGCCCACTTCCGGCAATGGGCAGTCATCAGCCACGCAGTAGCTTTTGTAACCGGCCTTGCTATTTTGTACTTTTGGAAATGCAATAGCGGGAATAGCTCAGCGGTAGAGCACAACCTTCCCAAGGTTGGGGTCGCGGGTTCGAATCCCGTTTCCCGCTCTTTCCTCTCTCCCCTTAGGCAGCTAGCGCATCCCAACAGCTACCTTTTAGACAGTTTTGGCATTGTCCTGCGTTTTGGTTTTCTTTACCTTGTAATGCTAAGATCGGGAATCCCTGGCTTAGCTTTTCAGGTTTTAATAAAGAAACCGAGGCTAAAAGCCACTTATCGCCATGCAGGAAGTGCATCACCGGTACAGCGCCCGGAAAGAGCCTCATCCCGTGGACCTGATGATCGCGGACGGGGAAAGCAACCACCAGGATTTCAAATACCACGTTAGCGATACCAAGAAAATTGCTAAGACCTTAGTGGCTTTTGCCAATACCCATGGTGGCAAACTGCTATTAGGTGTGAAGGATAACGGCCGGGTGGTAGGCGTGTATTCGGACGAAGAGCGCTACATGATCGATACAGCCGCCACGCTGTTCTGCAATCCGGCCATTGCCTATACCATTAAGGAATGGACTTATGATGGCAAAACGGTCCTTACCGTGGATATTCCGTACAGTCAGGAGCGCCCGCACTATGCCAAGAATGAGGATGACAAGTGGCGGGTGTATGTAAGGGTGCGGGATACGAATAAGTATGCCAATCGCGTCATCGTAGAAGTCCTGAAACGCAAGGGCACTGGCGCAAGCACCTTCATCCACTACACGCGCAAGGAGAACCAACTGCTGGCTTTTCTGAACGACAATGACCAGATCACCTTCCGGCAGTTTTTACGCATGGCTAAGCTTAAGCCCAGGCGGGCTGAGAATATCCTCATCAACCTGATAGCAGTCGGGGTCATCGATATCAATCACGATGACCGCACTTTCTACTACACCCTGAAAGCGCAGGCGGCTAATCCCCTGGATAGCGTTTTCTGAAAATGTTTGAGCCCTAACACCCCCTCACCAACGCTTTAGTTACGTGATAGCAAGTTGCTTACCTTTGAGCGGTTCTAAGAAAACGCGCACCCATGAAGCAACAATGGCAGCTGCTATTGGCGATTAGCCTTTCAGGCTTGGTTTCCGGCTGTAACTTATTCAGTGAGCAAAAGCAGGTACAGCAGGACCAAACCATTCTGGAGGTAGGGGACCAGCAGGTCTCAGTGAGTGAGTTTGAATACGTCTACGAAAAGAATAACTCCCAGGATAGCGCGTTTTACACCAAAAGCAGCCTGAGGGATTACCTGGACCTTTATACCGAATTCAAGCTTAAAGTAGAAGCCGCGCGGGAAGCCGGGCTGGACACCCTTCCCAAGCTCCAGCGGGAGTTCAGCACTTATCAGGATCAGCTTGCTGAGCCCTACCTGCAGAATGATTCGGTAATGAGCCGGCTGTTAAAAGAAGCCTACCAGCGGCACTTACAGCAGGTCAAAGCCCGCCACATCTCGATCCGGGTTCCGCGCGGAGCGCCGGCTGCCGACACGGCTCAAGCGTACCGCCAGCTCCGGAAGATCCGGAAAAAAGCAAAGCAGGGCACCAGTTTCGAAAGCCTGGCGCAGGCGTACCAGGAACAGGTCAATGCCGGCAGCTTGGGCTACTTTTCCGTATTTGACCAACCCTATCCAGTAGAGAACACGGCCTATAGCCTCTCGCCCGGCAGCGTTTCTAAGCCTTTGCGGACTGATTTCGGCTACCATCTGATCAAGGTTACTGATAAGCGGCCTTACAGCGGGAAGATGCGTGCTAAGCACATTATGATAAAGCCTGAGCAAAAAGGCGGCTCGGACAATCAGCAGTCAGCCCAAAACCAAATTGATAGCCTGTACCAGCGCATTCAGGAAGGCGCTGATTTCAGCAGGATAGCCAGGCGCCATTCCGAAGACCGCCGGAGTAGCCGGAAAGGGGGTAAACTTCCGCTCTTTGACCGCACCAATCCCAACTTCCCCAGTAAGTTCAAGCGCAGGGCTTTTGCCCTGAAGGAAAATGGCGCTATAACCGAGCCCTTCAAAACCCAGTACGGCTATCATCTTCTTAAGCGGGTTAAAATGAAGGCGCCTGACTCCTTTGCAGCTATGAAGCCCGGGCTTAAGAAAAAGCTAAAAAAGGATAAGCGGTACGAGCGGGTAGAGGCATCGGTAACTGGTCGCATTAAGCGCCAGAGCGGTTACAAGCGCATGCTACCGGAATTTGGGCCCCTGCCCCAGCAGCTGGATTCCACCTTCAAGACCGGTGGATGGACTATTAAGGATCCAAAGCCCCTGCGAACGCCTCTTTTCCGCATTGGGGATACCACCTACCAGCTCCTAGCCTTTGCCCGGTATCTGGAGGAGCAGAGTGGGCAGAAGCTGGGCCAGTTCAAATACCGGTCTTATGCCCTGGAAGCGCTCTACGAGGATTTTGAGCGGGAACGCATCAAGGCGTACGAGCGCCGGCACCTGGCTGCTAAACACCCTGAGTACCGGCATTTGCTGAAAGAGTACAAAGAAGGGGTGCTACTGTTTGAGATCATGGACCGGAAAGTGTGGAGCAAGGCTGTGGAAGACTCCACCGGGCTGCGGGCTTACTACCGCGACCATCAGGACCAATACGAACTACCGCTTTCAAAAGCTGTAACCTATTACCGTTTCCCCTCACAAAAAGGGCAGCAACGGGCCTATACCAAGCTTGAGGCGGGGGAGGCCCATAAGGTTGTTGAGCAGAGCCTGCGCAATCAACTGAGCGGAAAGGATTTCGTCCGCCGGCAGGATACTTTCCAGAAAGGGCAACAGGCCTTTATGGCTAAAACGGAGGACGAAACCGGCCTGTATCAGTTTGAGCACAAAGGGCAGTACTACGTGGTAGAGGTCAGGGACATCATGGAAGGTGGCAGTGCGCCATTTGAGGCTGTCAGGGGGCAGGTAGTGGCTGACTACCAGGAGAAGCTGGAAGAAGAATGGCTGACCTCGCTGCGGGAGCGCTTTGCTGTTAAAGTATACGATGATGTGCTTGAATCGCTGGTCCGTGAGCCCTGAACTGCTGAAATTCTGCTTCCTTTCCGCTTTACTGGCCTTGTGCAGCTGTCAGGATCAGCCAGCTAGCGTTGATCAACGTGGATCAGAAGACCGGGAGCCGGTGGTTTCAGTAGGTCAGGACACCCTCTACGAGGCCAACCTGGCAGCCATGACAACAAACTTCGAGGCTCAGCGTAAGGATGAGGCTCGTCTGCGTGAGGAGTACATTGACCGCTGGATCAAACGGAAGCTAGTGTACCAGAAAGCCCTGGATAACCTGTCCCCCCAGCAAAAGGATAAGGATCAGGCGCTGCAGCGGTATTACGAAACGCTGATCCGGCACACGTATCAGCAATCCCTGCTTCGGCAGAAGCTGGATCAGGAACTGAGCACTGATACCCTGAAGGCCTACTATGAAGCCAACCAGTCACGCTTCCGGCTGTCAGCGCCTGTTCTCAAGATCCGTTATCTGGCCGTGCCGCCCTCAGCCCCTGACCAATCCAAACTAACTGATTGGTTTCAATCCGATAAGAATTACCACCTGGACTCGCTATACCGGTACGCTAAGCAGCATGCACAGCACTTCTCCCTGGGTAATGATCAGTGGCAGTACTATCCTGAAGTCAGGGAGCGCTTCAAGCTACCAGCTCAGGCCGAACCATTCCTGACCAACAACCAAACACACCAGACCAGCCTGGGAGATACGGCTAACCTCCACATGGGCATCAAAACCTATAAGCTAAAGAATACCACAGCCCCTTTTCCGTTAAAAGAACAGCAAGTGCGGGAAGCCCTGCTCAATCAAAGAAAAAAAGCCCTTTTCAATGAAATGGAGGAAGAAGCGATACAGGAAGGATTACAACAGGATAAAGTCCAGCGCTATGATTAAAAACGGCCTTGTTACCGGGCTATTGCTGATTATTGGTATCAGTGGTAGTTTAGCCCAGGGTGAGCGCCAGGTAGCAGACCGCATTTCTGCTGTTGTTGGGGATGAGATTGTTCTTCAGTCAGAGGTTATGAAGAACCTGGCCAAAACGCCCGGTGCTGATACCCTTCCTACTGAAACCAAACAATGCCTCACCCTGGCTAAGACCATTGAGAAAAAACTTCTGCTGACGAAAGCTAAGGAGGATAGTATCAATGTTAAGGAATCCCGTGTGGAGGCTGAGCTGAACCGCCGGATCCAGTACTTTGTGCGGCAGATCGGGAGCCGCGATAAGCTCGAGGATTACTATGAGCAGAGCATTCCGGAGATCCGTGAGAACTTCCGGGAGCCAGTGCGCGAGCTACTCCGCACTCAGCGCGCAAAGCAGAAGCTGCTTAAAGATGTCTCGGTCAGCCCCCGGGAGGTCAAGACGTATTTCAATGGCCTGCCAGCGGATAGCGTTCCTTATTTCAATACACAGGTAAAGCTGGCGCAGATCGTCCGTGAGCCCAAACCAACTGACCGCCAGCGTGCGCGCGCTAAGGAACGCCTGCAGGAGCTACGCACGCGCATTGTGGGACAGGGCGAAAGCTTTGATAACCTGGCTATCCTCTATTCAGATGACGAAGCTTCGGCCACTGATGGCGGGGATCTGGGTATGCAGAAGCAATCTGACCTGAATCAGCGCATAGCTTCCACGGCTATTCAGCTGGAACCTGGTGAGGTATCAGAGGTCGTTAAGTCTGATCAGGGCTTTCACCTGGTCAAGCTGGTTGAGCGCAAGGGCGACAAAATCCACGTTCAGCATATCCTGAAGGAGCCCAGCATCACAAGCCGGGCTAAGCAACAGACACGCGACTTCCTGGATAGTATCCGCAAGCTGGTGCTGCGGGATTCCCTGAGCTTTGCCCGCGCTGCCATCGAATTCTCGGAGGACGACCAAACCCGCAGCAATGGGGGCCTGATCACCAACAAACAAACCGGAGCGACCCGGATCCCTGTGAAAGCGCTCAACTCCAAGATGTTTTTCAATGCCGACACCATGGAGGGCGGTAGCATTTCCGGCCCGCTTCCGATGAGCGATGGCCGCGAAACGCGCGCCTACCGCATCATCCAGGTCAAAGAGAAAATACCACCACACCGTGCCAACCTTGAGCAGGATTACCCGCGGCTGAAACGAATGGCTGTTCAGGCGTATAAGCAGGAAAAAATGGAGGAATGGTATACCGATTACGCCAAGAAGACCTACCTTAAGATCAAAGCCGATGCTACCGGCTGCCGTCCGATCAAACCTTACCTCCAGCGGCAATGACAACCGGGCGCAGTTTGGCAGAAACGTTGCCCCTTCAAGCAAAACAATAAAGGCATAACCCATGGCAGCCGAGACGGCCACCCCTTTTCAGAAGACCTTTAACTCTGACGTTGAAGCTGTAGATTACCTGAACGAACGCTACAACATTCTCTCCTCCGAAATCCAGAAGGTGATCATCGGGCAGGAGGATATCGTCAAGTCAGTCCTGATCGCCATCCTTTGCAGAGGGCACTGCCTGTTGGTAGGTGTGCCGGGGCTGGCAAAAACCCTTCTGGTTCAGACGGTTTCAGATGCCCTCGATCTGGAGTTCAGCCGCATTCAGTTCACCCCGGATTTGATGCCCTCGGATATTACCGGTTCCGAAGTGCTGGATCAGCAAAAGCAATTCCGCTTTGTCAAGGGGCCGCTCTTTGCCAATATTGTCCTCGCTGACGAGATCAACCGGACGCCCCCGAAAACGCAGGCTGCCCTGCTGGAATCCATGCAGGAGCAGAGCATAACAGCGGGCGGCCAGCACTATGACCTCGAAGACCCTTTCTTTGTGCTGGCTACGCAAAACCCCATCGAGCAGGAAGGCACCTATCCCCTTCCGGAAGCTCAGCTCGACCGCTTTATGTTCAATATTATCCTGGATTATCCTTCCTATGAGGATGAGATCAACATTGTCAAGAACACCACGCAAGGGGTTAATACTGAAGTAAGCCAGATGATGAGCGGGGATGAGATCAAGTACTTTCAGGGCCTGGTACGCCGGATCCCGATCCCGGATAATGTGCTGGAGTACCTCGTAGGCCTGGTTCATAAGACCCGCCCGGATTCTGAGCACGCTCCGGAGTCCATCAGCAACTATATCTCCTTTGGCGCGGGGCCACGCGCCTCTCAGTTCCTGACCATTGGCGCTAAATGCCATGCTATCCTCAGCGGTAAGTACTCACCGGATGTGGAAGATGTAAAAGCTGTGGCTGTTCCGGTGCTCCGGCACCGTATGCTGAAAAACTACAAGGCTGAAGCTGAGGGCAAGACCATTGATGACCTGATCACGGGCTTGCTGTAGCCATAGTCCTCAGAAACGCAACCTAAGGTGAACCGGGGTCAGCCGCTGGTCTGTAAAAGCTACGCCCATGCGGTAAAGGTCCGCAGTCATTTGTATGCGGTCGTCTGTTTTTAGTGCTTCCCAAGCGCCAGCCATACCGGATGACCAATGGATATCATCAACTACCAGAACCCCGTTGTTAGCGAGATAAGGAAGAATGGTGTTAGCGTAATTCTGAAGAGCTGCCTGCCGGTGATTGGCATCAATGACCGCCAGCTCTACTGGCTCGCTGTTCTCCAGGATTTCCGGAAGCTTAGTGCTGAGTTCACCCTGGTAAAATACGGGCTGGATGTCAGTTGTCAGAAGGTTTGCCCAGTGTTTTTTCACGATTTCCAGCGTACCCGGGCAGCCTTCGATTGTTGCAAGGCTTTTTTCACCTTGGGGCAGCTGGCTGAGCCCGTAAGCCAGGTACGCTGTACTGACTCCGAGCCCGGTTCCCAGTTCCAGAATGTGATGGCAACCCAGATGCTGGACCAGGTTAGCCAGTAAGCGGCCGTATTTGGGAGGCACCGATATCCGGTTCGCCTCTCGTTTTACCGTGGCATAGCGATGGCCCTTCCGCCTGTTACCGAGCTCTGTCTTCCGGAAGGAACGGGTATCAGCTTTCAGCGCATTTTTATACACGCTTACGGAATCCGGGTCTGTCTGTTTCCGGGCCGGGAGAAAGGCACCCTGGTAAAGCTGGTAGAGGAACGGGGAGTGTAAGCTATAGCGGGAAGTAGCCGTAAAGGCATGCCGGAGTCCGGCTCTAACCTGATAGGAAAGCTCACCCACTTTAGGTAGAAGTGTTTAGCAGCGAGAGCTTTTGATTCACAGTTTGATACTCCTTTCGCAGGCTATCCAGTTTTTCCTGGTATTGCCGGGCCAGCTGCCTGGCCCCCTCCGTATTGCCAAACAGGCTCATGTTGTCCTCCAGCGTGGTGATCTCGTCCGATAGCTCCTTCAGCTGCTTGTTGAGCTTTCGTTCTTCCGTCTTTAGCTGGTTCTGATCACCCTTATCCCTGAGTTCGTTCAGTTTAAGCTTATAGCGCTGCAGCTCCGGGTCCAGGCTACTGCCGGCAGATGGATTATGGTCCAGCAGGGCCTGGATAGCCTTGTGGTAGCGATCCTGGATCTGGTCTTTTTGCTTGAAGGGCACAAAGCCAATGGCCTCCCATTCCTCCTGGAACGCCTGCACTGTAGCCTCAGGGTCCTCGTGCGTTTCCCGGGCGGCCTTTTCAATCTGCTCGATCAGCTTCTCCTTAGCCTTCAGGTTCTCCTGCTCTTCCTGGTCCCTGCGCTGGTAGTAAGCGCCCAGGTTATCGAAAAACTGGTCACATATTTCGCGGAAGTTGTTCCAGAGCCGGTCCGACTCCTTACCGGGCACACGGCCCAGGGATTTCCATTCACGCTGCAGGGCAAAGACCTGTTCCTTAGCGGCTTTGAAATCCTCCGGCTCCAGTAGCTGGCGTGCCGCTTCTATGATCTCGCGCTTGCGCTGCAGATTCCGGGCGCGCTCTTGCTTTTTGCGCTTAAAGAACTGATTCTTGCGGTTGTTGAAGGCCTTCACAGCTTCATTAAAGGCCTCTGTCACCTCGGCTTTTTGGTCTTTGGGCACATACCCAATGCCCTTCCACTGGTTAATGAGCCCGGAGAGTTCCTCATTTTTAGCCACCCATTCCTTAGGGCGTTCAGAATCGAACTTGCTGAACTCGCGGATCTGCTCCACGATCTGCCACTTGGCAGATAGGTTCTGCTGCTCCTGTTCGCGAATAGCAGCCTCTAATTGCTCCCGCTGCTGCTCAGCTGCCTGCATGGCAGCCTGATAGCGGTTCTCAACCGTTTCGCGGTCGCTTTCCGGCACGGGCCCTACCCGGTGCCATTCATCCTCCAGCCGGCGGGTTTCGCGGCCGATCAGGCGGGCATCGGTGGCCTTTGCCAGGTCTTCCAGTTGCTCAATTAACTGGTATTTCCGGTCCCGGTTTTTCTGCCGGTCCAGTTCCTTGAATTCCCGGTAAATGCTCTGGGAATCGTAAAAGCGGCTGACGTAGAACCGGTAAGCTTCCCGCAGGTTGCCAATTTCCTGCTTCGGCACCTGACCAACCTGGCGCCACTCATCCTGTAGCTTCCGGAAGCGCTGGATGCTGTTGGGCTCTTCCTCCAGGTGCTCAGTAAGGTGCTTCATCTCATCAAGGATGCGGCGCTTGGTCTTCAGGTTCTGTTCGCGCTCTTCATTGAGCTTCTGGATCTGTGCATCGCGGCGCTTTTTAAAGTCGCGGTATAGCTTGTAGAAATCGCCTTTCAGGGGGTCTGCCTTCGGCTGGAAGTCCATTTCGTCATTCCCCGCTGCCAGAAAATCCTGTAACTGTTGCTGGTATTCCTTATCCACTTGGTTTTCGAAATAGTCCTTGACCTCTTGGATCTTCCGGTTCACGCGAAGCGGGCTGTCATCCTGAACAAGTGCCTTGAGGCGCTCATAGAGGGCCTCTTTGCCCAGCTGCGAAAAATCTTCCACTGTTGTTTCAGCTTCCTCGTCAGCCATGGCCTCCCGGGCGTCCTCGCTAAAGGTCTCCTCTTGCTCAGCCGCTTCCTGTTCAGCCGCCTGCATGGGCGCTTGCTCCTGTTCCTGGTTATCAGGCTGAGCGGACTGATTCATTGCCGGATTCTGGTCTTCTGCTGTCATCATAGTAGCGCCATTCAGTTCCTGAACACACGGTTTCCGGGGCTTAGCCCACCTCACAAAGCCCTCTGAAAGCAAATTTAGCAATTCATAGCAATCCCTATGTACCCCCTCCCTCCTTCCATGCACAGCCAAAGGCCGATCTGGCAAGGGTACCATGGCCGGATGAGACTTAACCGGAAAACTTAAATTTGCCGCAAACCAGCTCCTGTTATGAAACTCATCGAGTGTCCGCGGGACGCCATGCAAGGCATTCAGCCTTTTATTCCAACCCAGCAAAAAGCTGATTACCTTAACCAATTGCTGGCAGTCGGCTTTGACACTATCGATTTCGGAAGCTTTGTTTCCCCGAAGGCTATTCCCCAATTACAGGATACAGCAGAAGTCCTGAGCCGTATTCACACAAAAGACAGGCACAGCAAGCTTCTGGCAATCATTGCCAATCAGCGCGGGGCGAATGATGCCGTTCAGCATGAGGCTATCGATCAGCTCGGCTATCCCTTTTCGATCTCCGAAACCTTTCAGCAGCGCAATACTAATCGCTCAATAGCCACGGCTTTTGAGGACGTAAAGCAGATCAAGGAAACGGCTGATCGGTACGACAAAGAGCTGGTTATTTACATTTCCATGGGCTTTGGCAATCCGTTTGGTGATCCGTGGAATGCAGATTTTGTTAAATACTGGGTAGATCAGTTAGCAGCGCTAGGCGTCCGCGTTTTTTCGCTGGCAGATACCGTAGGAACCGCCCGTGCTGACGATATCCGCTACATTTTCAGCCATTTGATACCAGCCTACCCGGAGCTGGAATTCGGGGCTCATTTTCACGCCCGGCCTGAGCAGTGGCGTGAGAAGGTAGAGGCGGCCTACCATAGTGGTTGTCAGCGCTTTGATTCGGCAGCTCAGGGGTTTGGCGGCTGCCCGATGGCGGAAGATGAACTGGTCGGCAATATTGCGACTGAAAACCTGATCGCCTACTTTAGCGAGCACGAAACCCTCAACCTGGATATGCAGGCCTGGCAGCGTGCGTTAGCAATGGTAAACCCGGTGTTTAATCCCTGATGCTATGAGGAAAGCGTACCGGCCACAAGCCTATTTCTTAGGGATCACCCTGGCAGGTGTTTTAGGGCTCCTGGCGGGCAGTACGCCATCCAGCGCTCAGAATCTGGTTCCCAATGGAGGTTTTGAGGAGCGAAAAGGCTGTCCGCAGCCGGGCGATCATTTCCCGGCGCAGTATCTGAAACACTGGACCGCTCCGGCCTGGCAGCACCGGGATGGCTACACCATTACCCAGACGCCTGACTATTTCCACTCCTGCAGCGAGGGCAAGTACAGCCAGCCAAAGAATTTCATAGGCCGTGAACCCGCGCTAAAGGGCAATGGCTATGTGGGCTTATTGCTCTACAAGGTGCAAAGCCGGGAGTTTATCCAGGTAAAGCTCGAGCAGCCACTGAAAGCTGACTCAACCTACTACCTGAAAGCCAACCTGAGCATGGGGGACCGGGCTGTTCAGGGCATCAAATCCTTTGCTGCTAAGCTGACCAGGGATTCCGCTTATTACGGGAACAGCGATGATTACACGCCCCTTAAGCCTCTGAAGGGCAGTCCGGACCAGTTCTTTACCAAAAAGCAGGGCTGGCAGGCTGTATCCGGTTGCTACAAGGCCAAAGGGGGCGAGCAGTACCTCACGCTGGGCAACTTCCAGAAGGATGAAGAAATCGGCGATACCTGGGTAAAGAAAAAAGCGGAAGAGCGAGAGCGGCTAAGAAGGGGCTACTACTACCTGGATGAGGTGGCCGTGTTGCCCTGCTCCCGGATCGAGGACTGCCCGTGCAGTTTCCTGGAGAACCACAACCTCACCGCTACGCTGGATAGCATCCGCAATGGCGAGGCGGGCTCCACCCGCCTGCAGCTGGTTAATGTGTACTTTGAGACGGATGAGGCCAAGCTCCTGGAGGCTTCCTACAATATGCTGTACAAGCTATCCAGCTTCCTGAAAGAAAACCCGGATTTCCAGGTAGTTATTGAAGGCCATACCGATGAGCGCGGGACGGCCGAATACAACCGGAAGCTGGCTAAGCAGCGGGCCAAATCAGTCATGGAGTTCCTGGTCTCAGACGGGGTGCAGGAGCAGCGGTTTGACTTTAAGGCCTATGGCGCATCCGAGCCTATCGCCAGCAATCAAACGGCCCGGGGCCGCCGGCTGAACAGGCGGGTTGAGTTCATTCTGAAGCGAACACCCTGAGCGCCTGCACCATGGCCTTTTCGTATCTTTGTGGGGAACCCTAACTGTTGAGCTGCTAACTTGGATCAAAGCTATCAGAAATACCTGGCGGCCGGGCTGGTTATCGTCTTGCTTGTATCCCTGTCCTGGTATTTCAGCTGGATCGTTACTTACCTGGTGGTTTCCGGCGTGCTCTCCCTGATCCTGAAGCCCCTTAAAAAGCAACTGGGCCGCCTGCATATCGGGCCCTTGCACCTGCCCGACTGGGCTAACTCGCTGATCTGCATTGCCATTTTTTACGGCTTGCTGGTCACGTTTGTTTCTTCGTTTATCCCCCTTGTGCTACAGGAGGCTTACGCGCTTTCAAAAGTGGATACCAACAAGGTTATCCAGAATTTTGAGGAACCGCTGAAATACCTGGAGGACCTGCTTTCTGAATTCCGCATCTCCTCCAATCCCTCCCAACTGCTGCTTGGCTACCTGAATGAGAAAGTGGACCAGATCCTGAATATCGGGAATCTTCAGTCCGTGTTTAGCTACTTCGTGGGCTTTACCGGGAATTTCTTTGTCACGCTTTTCTCGATCACGTTCATCACGTTCTTTTTTGTAAAGGATGACAAGCTACCCAAACAGATCATTTTAGGAGCTGTACCTGAGCAGTACACCCGGCGCGTACACCGCATACTGGTTCAGGCTGAGCAGCTGCTGACCCGCTATTTCATCGGGCTTATTTTTCAGATATCCGGGATCACGTTGGTTGCCTACATCGGCCTGACCATCATCGGGATCAAGAACGCCCTGCTGATCGGCTTTTTTGCGGGAGTGATCAACATCATCCCCTACCTCGGGCCGATCATCGGGGCGCTGTTCGGCGCTTTTGTGGCCATTTCCACCAACCTGGAGATGCAGACGGCCAATGAGCTGCTTTCCCTGATTTTTCAGGTCTTTGTGGTATTTGGCTTTGTACAGCTCACCGATAACATGCTGTTTCAGCCGCTGATCTTTTCCAGCTCGGTAAAGGCGCATCCGCTTGAGGTATTCCTGATCGTGCTGGTGGGCGGGCGCTTAGGCGGCATTCTGGGGATGGTGGCCGCCATCCCTACTTACACCTTTATCCGGATCGTGGCTAAGGAGTTCCTGAACGAGTTTGAGGTGGTCAAGCGCCTGACCTCCCAGCTCTGATAAACCGCAGTTGCTACGGGCTTTCCTGTCAATTGGCAGGCGGCCGAACTTCCAGTAATTTTGCACCGGCTTTTCCGGGTATCTCAGCTCGCTTAGCCTTTCATGCTGAAAAATCACCTTTATGGGTCTCCAATGCGGTATTGTGGGGCTTCCCAATGTGGGGAAGTCCACCCTGTTCAATGCCTTATCCAGCGCCAAAGCGCAGTCGGCCAATTTTCCCTTTTGCACCATAGAGCCCAACGTGGGCACCATCAAGATCCCGGACGAGCGGCTGAATAAGCTGTCTGAATTGGTTCAGCCGGAGAGCCTGGTGCCCAATTCCATCGAGATGTACGACATCGCGGGCCTGGTGGCAGGCGCCAGCAAGGGCGAGGGCCTGGGTAACCAGTTCCTCGCGAATATCCGTGATGTGAATGCAGTCATCCACGTGGTGCGCTGCTTTGAGGATGACAACGTAGCCCATCAGGAAGAAGGCGTGGATCCGGTCCGGGATAAGGAGACCATTGACACGGAGCTTCAGCTGAAGGACCTGGAAACCGTGGAAAAGCGCCTGGAAAAGGCCCAGAAGCACAACAAAAGCGGCAACAAGGCCGCAGAAAAAGAAGTGGCCCTCTTCGAGCGGGTGAAAAGCCACCTGGAGACCGGCCGCTCTGTCCGCTCCATGGACCTTTCAGAAGAGGAACTGGAAAGCATCAGGGACCTCCAGCTGCTGACGCTCAAGCCCGTGCTCTACATCGCCAATGTAGGCGAGGATGAGGTGGAGCGGGGCAACTCCGCTGTGGCGCAGCTAAAGGAAAGCATTCAGGAAGAACAGGCCCCGCTGCTGACCATTAGCGCTAAGATCGAAGCGGAGATCGCAGAGCTGGAGGAAGCCGAGGAACGCCAGGGCCTGCTGGCCATGTACGGCCTGAGCGAACCGGGCGTGAACCGGCTGATCCATGAGGCTTACAACCTGCTGGAGCTGATCACCTTCTATACCGCCGGAAAGCCCGAGGTGCGGGCCTGGCCGCTGCGGAAGGGCTCAACAGCCCCGGAGGCTGCCGGGGTGATCCACTCCGATTTTCAGCGGGGATTCATCAAGGCTGAGGTGATCTCTTACCAGGATTTTGTAGCGTGTGGCTCCGAGGCCAATGCCCGGGAAGCCGGTAAGCTGCGCCTGGAGGGCAAGCAGTATGTAGTACGGGACGGGGATGTGATCCACTTTAAGTTCAATGTCTAAGCCATGCAGCGGATAGGCATCATTCCGGCCCGCTATCACGCCAGCCGTTTTCAGGGGAAAGTGCTGGCCGTGATCACCGAAAAGACGGTCCTGCAGTCCGTCTATGAGCAAGCGGCACAGGCCGGGCTGGATGACCTGATCGTGGCGACCGATCATGAGGCGGTTCGCGATCATGTGGAAGCCTTTGGCGGCAGGGCCGTGATGACCGATCCAGCGCTGTCGTCCGGCACTGATCGCTGTGCAGCAGCCCTCGGGCAGCTGGGGCTGGCGCCTGATGTGGTGGTGAACATTCAGGCCGATGAGCCCTTTATTGAGCCTACTGAGATCCAACAGCTGAGCAAGGCTTTTGAGCAGCCGGAGGTCAGCATTGCGACCCTGGCTAAGCGGATCAAGGAGCCGGATGACCTGTATTCGCCCAACGTGGTGAAAGTAGCCTGTGATCAGCAGGGCCGCGCATTATACTTCAGCCGGGCTACCATTCCCTATCTGCGGGATGTAAAGCTGCCGCAGTGGGTAACCCATCATCCCTTTTACCAGCACCTGGGCATCTACGCTTACCGTGGCAACACCCTCAAAGCCCTAACTGCGCTCCCTCCCACTCCGCTGGAGCAAGTAGAGGGCTTAGAGCAGCTGCGATGGGTGGAGCACGGTTATCCGATCCAGGTGCTGGATAGCCGGGGCACGGGCATTGGTATAGATACCCTGCAGGACCTCCGCAAAGCCCGGAAACAGGTTCGCGAGGGGCTTTAGCCACGCTGGTTAACCCAGATATTTCATAGTTTCGATCCGTAATCAGTCAGCGAAGGGCATCATGAAAACCAAGTACATTTTCGTTACCGGTGGGGTTACGTCCTCTTTAGGCAAGGGCATTCTCTCGGCCTCGTTAGGCAAACTCCTGCAGGCCCGCGGCTACCGCGTTACCATTCAGAAGTTTGACCCCTACCTGAATGTGGACCCCGGCACCATGAACCCCTATGAGCACGGGGAATGCTACGTAACCCATGATGGCGCAGAGACGGATCTGGACCTGGGGCATTACGAGCGCTTCCTGGACATCCAGACCTCCCAGCTGAACAATGTAACTACCGGCCGGATCTACCAGTCGGTGATCGAGAAAGAGCGCCGGGGCGACTTTCTGGGTAAGACCGTTCAGGTCATTCCGCACATCACGGACGAGATCAAGCATAAATTCCAGGAGATCGGGGAGCAGGAAGATTATGACATTGTGATCACGGAAATTGGCGGCACCATCGGGGATATCGAGTCCCTGCCCTTTGTGGAGGCCGTCCGCCAGATGCGCTGGGAGGTTGGGCCATCCCGCAGTGTGGTGCTGCACCTGACGCTGATCCCCTACCTGCGGGCGCCCGAGGAGCTGAAAACCAAGCCCACGCAGCACTCTGTGAAGAAGCTGCAGGAGTACGGCATCCAGCCGGACATCCTGGGCTGCCGGACCGAGTATTCGCTGGATTACGACATCCGCCGGAAGCTGGCGCTGTTCTCGAACGTGAACGTCAACTCCGTGATCGAGGCGCTGGACTCGGATACCATCTACGATGTGCCCATCTCCATGCTGAAGGAGGACCTGGACCGCGTGGTACTGGACAAGCTGGACCTGCCCGCGCCCGGCCAGCCGGAGATGCGGACGTGGCGCAATTTCCTGGACCAGCTCAAGAACCCTTCGGAGGAGCTCAACATCGGGCTGATCGGCAAATACACCGAGCTGCCGGATGCGTACAAGTCCATCCGTGAGGCCGTTACCCATGCGGGCGTCAACAATGACTGCAAGGTCAATATTCAGTACATTTCCTCCGAATACCTGCACCCGGATACCATTCCGCACATGCTGAAAAACCTGCATGCGGTGATCGTGGCTCCGGGCTTCGGGGACCGCGGCATTAGCGGGAAGATCAATGCCATTGCCTACATCCGGGAGCAGGGCCTGCCCTTTTTTGGCATCTGCCTGGGTATGCAGTGTGCTGCTATCGAGTACGCCCGCAACGTCCTGGGCTGGGAAGGGGCGCACTCTACCGAATTTGAGCCCGGGGCCAGCGCCCCGGTGATCGACCTGATGGAATCGCAGAAAGCCCTGGAAAACAAGGGCGGCACCATGCGGCTGGGCACCTACAAGTGTGAGGTGCGCCCCGGAACGCTGGCTGAGCAGATCTACCAGCAGAAAGCCGTGGAAGAGCGCCACCGCCATCGTTATGAGCTGAACAATGCCTACGCGGATGCCTTAGCGGAAGGCGGCCTGCGCTTTAGTGGCGTGAATCCGGACACCAACCTTGTGGAAATGCTGGAGCTGCCTACGCACGACTGGTTTATCGGGGTACAGTTTCACCCGGAGTACCGCAGCACAGCCCTGCGCCCGCATCCGCTGTTCGTGAGCTTTGTAGAGGCCGGCAAAGCCTA
>CAYYUA010000016.1:47531-51089 GCA_964474835.1 uncultured Sphingobacteriales bacterium | reverse complement strand
GCAGCCCCTTCCAGCCAGGCCTTGAAAGCTTTCGCCCGCTCTACACTCACGATCACCAAGTCATCCGGGGTGGGATCAAGGTCGACCTTAACGCGGCCTTTGGGGTACTGGTGCATTTGGGTGATGGCCTCAAAATTCAGCATGAACTGCCGGTTGATCCGGAAAAACTGCTGCGGGTCCAGCAGCTCGGCCAGTTCTGTTAGGGAGTAACTGACGGGGTACTCAAAACCATCAAAAAGGCGCAGCCATACCGCTTTTTGCCGGGCATAAGCATAGGCGATATCAGCCGTGGGAATGGCCTTCAGCTTTTCGCCCAGCTGAATGAGCAGGCGCTTTTTGTAAGCCGGCTTATCTGGCTGAAATGTGCTCAGCAAGGCCTCCAGGTTTGCCTGTACCTGATCCGTTTGCTGGTAAAGCTCATGGTAACGCTGAAGGCTGCGCTGGAGCTCGGCCTTTTTGATCGGTTTCAGCAGGTAATCCAGGCTGTTGACCTTAAAAGCCTGAAGCGCATACTGGTCATAAGCAGTGGTGAAGATCACCGGAGCCTTCACCGTGACATGCTCAAAAAGCTCAAAACCTGAGCCATCGGACAAGTGGATATCCAGCAGGATGAGGTCCGGCTGCTCATGACCGATCCACTCAATGGCCGAAGCCACGCTATCGACCTTCGCCAGAATGGTGCTATCCGGCTCCAGCCGCTGGAGTAGGCGTTCCAGCCGTTCAGCAGCCAGTTGCTCATCCTCTACTACCAGGATTCGCATAAGCCCGGTCTTTTTCTAATTGATAAGCGGAATGTAGGCGTTAAAGGTATTGGGCTCCTCCTGAAACACCGGAAGCCGCTCATTTACCAGGGCAAACCGCGATTTCAGGTTTTGCAGGCCCACGCCAGTAGAGGGATGCTGGTCAGTACGCTTCTGCTTGTTGTTGGTAAGCCGTAAAAAATGACCGGCCGCACAGCTCAGGGTCAGCTTCAGTGGCTTTTGTTCAGAGGCCACATTGTGCTTGACGGCATTTTCCGCCAGCATTTGCAGCGTTAGCGGGGGTATCCAGGCCTGCCGGGCATCACCGTTCAGCTCATTCCGGAACTGCAGGCTATCAGCGCCATAGCGGGTCTGCTGCAGGAAGATGTAGGCCTCCAAAGCCTGTACGTCCTGTTCCACCGTCACCAGGTTCTGGTTAGCGGTATCCAGCACATACCGGTATACCTCCGAAAGCTGCTCGATGAAATCCTCCGCCAGTTCCGGGTCTTTATAAACCAGTGAGGACAGCACATTCAGGCTGTTGAAGAGGAAATGGGGCCGAACCTGGTTCCGCAGCACCTCAAAGCGGGCCTGCAGATTCGCGCGCTGCAGCTGTTCCGCTTCGAGGCGGCTTTGGCGCCAGTGCCGGAAAAAGCTGAGGCCCTCCAGGATCGCCATCACAATCAGCGTGATGACAATAGCAATGTAAACATTCCGGAAAATGGCTTCGGCTGAGCGGCCAGCCCCGGGCGCTATGCTGGCAAAACCGGTGTAAAATACGGCCATAGTCCCTCCACTGTACAGGATGGCCCATGCTACCTGAACCGGCAATCGCTGAAGCGCATGCCCCTGCCATGGCAGCCGGTCATCCAGATAGCGAATAAACCACAGGTTCCCCAGATAAAGGACTGCTGTAATGGTAAAGGAAAAAGTCAGCGAGCTTAACAGGGCTATCGGCTCCAGCACTTGCTGGAGTGATGAGCCAGGCTCTGTCAGCAGCGCTTTTAGTCTGAAGATGCTTACCGGGATAACGGTAATCCCGATAATAGCCAGCCAGTGACCACGGCTGATGTGCCAGCGACTGTGAGCTTTTGGGCGTTGAGCTTCAGCGACCATAGGTAGGGATTTCTGGGTTTCCGCCGCCATATCGGCACCTAATTCAACAGCTTTAGCGCTAATCAACTCCTTCTGGCTAAAATTCAATCCGGTATTGCGCTACGGGTAGGCGTCCGGTTTGGTTGATGGTTTCTACCGTGCCACTGGAAGGATTGAAATTCCGCCTTAACGGATTCTTGCGGTCGGTGATGTTCTGGATATCAAACCCGAACTCCTGCGTAACATTTTCCCCATTCACTTTCAAAGATAGCTGCAAGTCCGCCCGGAAATAGTCCTTAAACTGCTTGGTGTAAGGCTTATCAAGTTGGTAAACGGTTTCGCCTTGCTCTCGTGAGGCTTGTACATCGATGGGCGTGTACCGTTTGCCGCCACCATGGGCAATGCTTCCATCCAGGACTAAGTAAGTCTTAGTAGATTGATCACCGGAATTGGCCCAGAGCTCGAATTCTTTTCCGATAACCAGGTTGTTCATGTAATTCCCGTCATTGGCTGTAGAGCGTTGCTTGCCATCACTGCCTTCATACTGGGAGGTAAAAATGCTGCTGGTTAGCATGTAGTAAAATCCCTGATCCATGAACTGCTCGAGGGTCACATCCAGGCCGTAGTTGGTGCCGCTTCCGCCATTCACCAGGTTGCGCGGTGAACGGTCCTGGTAGCCCGCATCCGTGAAGTTAAGGATGCTGTAAGCGCTTGGCTCAGGCTCTACTACCGACTGTGTGATATCCTGGTAATAAGCTTCTGTTTTCAGCCGTACTTTTTCGGAAAGCTGCCGTTCATAACCTAACACTCCGTGAAGCGCTTTGATGAAGCCAAGGTCTTTATTGGTCTGCCGAAGCTTTCCATTGCCGCCCCGCACATTCTGAAAATGAACATTCAGCGGGGCTTTTTGGCTGTGCAGCCCAAAACCGGCCGTGTAGGTATTGCGCCCATCCTGGTATTCCGCACTTATGCGGGGCTCCAGGGCAAATTGGTTATCAAGGGTCAGCCAGTTGCCGTGTAAACCGGCATTCAGGGTGAGGTCCTGACTGGCTTTGAATTGATAGGCCATATAGGGTTGGATGAGGCTTGTGTTTCCGTCAAAATCCGTAAACCGGCGGTAGCTTTGGGTGCTGTGCTGGTAATTGCTGTCGACCATGTCCAGCCGGTAGTGATTGGCCTTAAGCCCGGCCTCCAGGCTGTGTTGGCTGTTAAACCGGTGATCAATTTTGATAGATCCAAACAGTTTATTCCTGCGGAAACGTTGGCCATACAGGGTAAGCTGACGATCGGTGTCGGGGTTAAGCGTGGAATCGCGTTGTTGGGTGTTGTTTTGATGCGTACCAGCCAGTGTAAGGGTGGCCACCGTTTCATCGCCCAGTAACCATTGCTTCTCTACCCCAAGGATGCCTAAGCGGTTCTGATCGGTGACTTCCAGTTTGTTATTGGTGTAGAGGTTGGGATTGTTATCGCTACCGCTCCCTGATGAGAATTTTATGCGGTTGATACCGCCCAGGCCAAAAACCTGCAGATGCCCGCCATCGGCATCCGGGAAGTGTAATTTGAAATTCACATCCTGGTATTTGGGAACGGCTGATCCGGTGCCGATATCCACGCCCAGTTGCTGGAATACGCTAAGCGTGGAATACCGGTAATTGACCATGTAAGAGGAACCTTTTTCCTTGTCAATGGGACCTTCTAATCCCGCTTCGAAACCATTAAAGCC
>CAYYUA010000016.1:0-47431 GCA_964474835.1 uncultured Sphingobacteriales bacterium | reverse complement strand
AACCTTTTTCCTTGTCAATGGGACCTTCTAATCCCGCTTCGAAACCATTAAAGCCTACCTGGCCGAGGAATTCATGCTCCTGGTTATTACCCCTGCGCATTTGCAGGTCAAAAACGCCCGCATAAGCATCCCCGTACTGAGCTGGGAAAGCGCCGGTAGAAAAATCGGATTGGGCTAAGGTGTTGTTGTTCAGCATGCTGACCGGGCCGCCTGTGGAACCAAAACCCCCAAAGTGATTCGGATTCGGAATGGCTACCCCTTCTAACCGCCATAGCATCCCTAAGGGGGAATTCCCGCGGATCACAATATCATTCCGTGAGCCATCGCTACCCTGAACGCCTGCAAAATTGGAGGCCATTCGGGCTACATCGTTCCGGGAGCCGGCATAGCGCTGGCTTTCATCAATGGTAAAACTACGCGTGCTGACAGCCGCCATCTCGTTGTTGGTTTCCATCTTGTCATTTTCAGCCGTAACCTCCACTGCTTCCTCTTCAATAACGCGCTGTTGCATCTTGATATTCAGGACCGTTTGGCTACCGGACTTCACTTCCACGTTCGACATGGTTCGCTGCTGATAGCCGACATAAGTAATTTTGATTGTATGGCGGCCAACCGGAATTTCCGGTATTTTAAAATTGCCTTGCTGATCAGTGGTAGCCCCGGTCGGGGTTTTGGTGGAGACCACCACCACATTGGCGCCTTTGAGTGGGCGCTTAGTTTGGGCATCCGTTACTTGCCCCCTTACCGTTTGGGTTAGGTTCTGTGCTGCGGTGCTTACCGTTAAGCTTAGCATTAAGCCCAAGCTTATCAGCATGGTAATCATTTGCCGTGTCATAAAAGCTGCTTTTTTGGGTTTTGAATCTACGGGCAAAGGAACGCTGATGCCCGTTTGACGGGAAATAAGCAGCGATGAGCCGGAGCCGTAACATGATGAGCCGGAAGTAAAGCTGATAAGCCTGCATTCAGCTTAAAGGCCTGATAACCATCCCACGGGTATTGCGCGATACGCCAACACGCAGGAAGCAATGGGCTGAAGGGCTGTAGCGCCTACCTTTGTGGCCGTAAAAACAGAGCGCAGACGCTTGTATGGAATCAGATGGACGGGTAGTGACGGAAATTACCGGAAATACGCTATGGCTGCTACCCTCCAAAGCCCTATACCAGCCCCGGGAGCAGCGCCTTTTTGTGGCTGATCCGCATTTCGGCAAGACTGATCACTTCCGGAAGTCCGGCATTCCAGTACCTGATGGCCCGGATGCCACCAACTACGCCATGCTGGAGCGGGTACTGGAAGCTTATGCCGTTGCGGACGTTTACTTCCTGGGTGATCTGTTTCACAGCTATCACAACCAGGGCTGGGAAACCTTCGCGGAATGGCTGCAGTGCCATCACCAGACACGCTTTCACCTGATCCGGGGCAACCACGATGTGCTGGACACAGCAGCCTATGAACGGGCAGGCCTACAGGTCTATGCCAAACCCCTGGCGCTGGGGGCCTTCATCCTCAGCCATGAGCCGCTGGAGCCCGGGCAGCATGAGCAGCTAAACCTGTGCGGGCATCTGCACCCTGCTGTAAGGCTCAGAGGTAAAGGCCGTCAGCGCCTGAAGCTGCCCTGCTTTTACCAGACCGCTCACCACCTGATCCTGCCGGCCTTCGGGCAGTTCACGGGCGGTGCCACTGTTCAGCCAGGCGAGGGTGAGCAGGTCTTTCCGGTAGGAGAGGGGCAGGTTTTTCAGTTTGAGGTATGAGCGATAGCGCTGACAGGATGGTTTCAAGGGGGGGCCTTACCCGGTAGTGCTGTTACCAGCGACCGGGCTGAACACTTAGCTTTGCGGAGAAAAAGTGATTCCTATGGCATTATACGAAAAGCACCAGGAAGCCCTGGAAAAAGGCATACAAGCTAACCGGGAGCGGACCTTCTACGCCCACTACCCGGAGCACCCCAAGGCCTACGGCAAGGAGAACTCCGAACAGGGCCAGCAGAATTTCGAGGCCATGAAAGGGAAGGCCTTTGAAGAGCTCTACCAGAAGAACCCGCAGAACTGGGTTGGCGAAGAGCTCTCCCCCTATACCCAGGAAAAGCTGGGCATTACTTACCCCCAGTTTGATGCGGCCACGCTGACGCAGCGGGCGCACAGCGCTTACCACAGCTGGCGCGCAGTGGATTACCGCGAGCGGGCTGGCGTGCTGGTAGAAGCGCTGGAAAACATCAAGAACCGCTTTTTTGAGATCGCCTTTGCGACCCAGCATACCACAGGCCAGGCCTTTATGATGGCCTTTCAGGCTTCCGGTCCGCACGGCAATGACCGCGCGCTAGAGGCGCTGACCATGGGCGTGGCCCAGATGGAGCAATTCCCGGATAGCGCTGAGTGGCAAAAGCCCATGGGCAAAATGGGCGATGTGCACGTCCACAAGGAATGGGAGCCCGTGCCGAAAGGCATCGGCCTGGCCATCGGGGTTTCCACGTTTCCCGTGTGGAATTCGGTGGCAGGCGTTTTTGGTAGCCTGGTAACCGGCAATCCGGTGATCTGGAAGCCCCACCCCAGGGCCATTCTGCCAGTGGCCATTGAGGTGGCTGAGATCCAGAAAACCCTGGCTGAGCAGGGCTATGATCCGAACCTCATCCAGCTGGCCCCGGATGAACCGCAGAACCAGATCACTAAGGAGCTGGCAGAGCACCGGGATGTGCAGCTGATTGATTTTACGGGTAGCCGCGAATTTGGTGACTATGTAGAAAGCCTGGAGCAACAAGGCAAGACCACATTCACGGAAAAGTCCGGGGTCAATCCCATGATCCTGCATTCCATGAACAATGCCAGTGAATCCTTCCAGAACATTGCCTTCTGCCTGAGCCTGTACTCCGGGCAGATGTGCACCGCCCCCCAGAACATCTATGTGCCGGAAAACGGCATCACAGCCGATGGCGAGCACCTGTCCTTTGATGCAGTGGCTGATAAGCTTGCCGAAAGCGTCAAAGGCCTGGCTGAGCATCCGAAAATGGGTCCGGGTACCCTGGGGGCTGTTCAGACGGAGCAGACCGTAAACCGCATCCAGGAGCTCCGTGATCAGCTTGGTGACCGTGTTGTGCTGGACTCCAAAGCAGTGGAGCAGGAAGGCTTTGATCAGGCCCGCACGGCTACTCCGCTGATCGCCAAGGTAGAGGCGGATCAGGAAGCGATCTTTGGGCAGGAGCAGTTCGGCCCTATTGCTTTTGTTGTAAAAGTCAGGGATGTAAACCATGCCCTTGAGCTGGCCCGGAAGCTAACCCGCGACAAGGGCGCCATTACCTGTTCGGCCTATACCACTGATGCCAATGTGAAAAAGCAGATCAAGCGGGATATGGGGGCTGTATTTGCCCCGGTATCCTTCAATTTTGCCGGGCCTGTGTGGGTCAACCTCAATGTGGCATTTTCCGATGTGCACCTGACAGGCGGCAATCCGGCCGGGAATGCCGGCTTCGCCAATCCGGAATTCCTGCAGAAGCGCTTTGTCTGGGTAGGCCATAAAGAGGAGGTCAGGCCCGAAAGTGAGGCCTGAAAGCGCGCACATCAGCCCATTGCTGAGCGAAGTTTATGAGCAGCCGCCTTGTCCGCCGGAAAGGTGAGCTGCTCATTTTTTAGGTAGCGCACGGGGACCCACTCATGCGCCATTTGGTTCGGCTCCGCCAGGCTTTCCAGGTTTTTTTCGCCAAGGTTGAGCCTCTGCAGGTCAGCCGAATGCTCAGCGGCTACCAGGTAGTGCAGCACCAGCACCTGTTCCTCCGGCCGGAAGTAGTTGGTCACCACAAAATCCGGCACATGGAACAATTGCTGAACGTGAACGGCCATGCCCAGTTCCTCCTGAAACTCCCGCCTGAGGCCTTCGGGCGGGGCCTCGCCCAGGTGCAGCCCTCCGCCCGGGAATTTGGTAAAAGCCACGTTCCGCAATGATTCATGCGACAGCAGCACCTGCTGCCCGGCCAGCAACAGCCCGTAAACGCGGATGTTAAAGCAGGAAAATCCGGGCACCACCCATCACTTTAGCTGCAAAGCTATCGTTATTTCCCCAGATAGCTCATTGAGGATGCGGGGGCCATTTTTTTAGTTTTGTTAAGGAAAGCGGAATTCGTTGTACACGCATCCTATGGCGGACTGGGAATCACTTCTGGCGGTTAGTGGCAGTTTCGGGAAAGCCCCGCCCAACCGGGACGAGGCGCTGGAAACGGTCTATGACTTCCTGCGGGCGCTGGCTGAGCAAAAGCCGGAGGAGGCTGAGGCCCTGGTGCTGGCGCAGCACTTCCGGTACTTCCGGTGGCAGCTGGACCTGCTGCTGCGACCCTATTGGCGGGAAATGGCCAGTGAGGAGCCAGCACTCGAGCGGGACCTTGCTATCGAGATCTCAGACCCTTACTTCATGAAAGAGCAGGACACGCAACCTCAGTTTGGCAGCACTGGCTTCCAGCTAGCGGAAAATGAACGGGTGAGTATGCGGGTGGCTATCTGCGGAGAGGCTGTTCCGGTTTACGTCAACTTTTCGGTAGCCAATGCTGATGAGCTCTACTTCTTACGCTTAGAGGAGCCAAGCCGGGGTTTTCTGTGAGAATCTGGATAGAGCGCATCCGGCTGAACCACATTATAAGAATTGTGTTTTGGTTTTACGCAATAAACAATGGAAAATTTAAAAACAGTGTGAATGACCAATGAGCTGGAAACCTTTCAGGCGAAAGCTTCCATCGTTCAGGTGATTGTCAAGGCTCTGCAGGATAAGTTAGGACGCCATATTGTAACAATGGACCTAAGCCATCTCCCAAGCGCACCCACAGATACTTTTGTGATCTGCCACGGTGGGTCGGACAGACAGGTTGAAGCCCTGGCAGATGCCGTAGAGGAACAGGTTCGAATCCATCAGCAAGAGAAGCCCTACCACAGGGAAGGTACAGATACCAAGGAATGGATTTTGCTCGACTATGTGAATGTGGTCGTTCACATTTTTCAAAAACAGAAAAGAGACTTTTATGCCCTCGAAGAACTATGGGGAGACGCAACCGCAGAATACTACAATAGCGAGGAAGATGAGTAAGCTTGACGAAGCGCTTGCTTCACTGGGCAACCCCGCACGTTTATTTAGTCTGATGGGTGGCAATAATCAGGATAGCAATAATTCTGATAATGATAACCAGAACTCAGACGAGAATAAATCCAACAAGCCTAAGTTCAGTTTCTACTGGATTTACCTTGTGGTCGCATTGGTTTTTCTGGTGTTCGTGTTCTTCCCGCGCGAATTTGCATCTGAAACCAATTGGGCCCAGATCGAAGACTACATCGAGAAAGATGATGTGAAGTCGTTCAAGGTTGTTAATAAAGATTTTGCCTACGTTTACCTGAAGCCTGAGGCACTGGACGAGGACCGCCACAAGGCTCTTAAGGATAAGCTCTTCATGAATCCCAAAAAGGGCCCGCACTACAAAGTCACAATCGGTAGTGCCGAGTCTTTCGAGGATAAGGTAGAAGAGGCCCGGAATAACTACTTAGCCAGCGATCAATCCCTTCCTATCAATTATGAGAACCGGCAGAACTGGGGACGCGAACTGCTCGGCTGGTTAATACCCATCGGCCTCATCGTGCTGCTGTGGTTCTTCATGATGAAGCGCATGAGCGGTGGTGGTGCCGGCAGTCAGATATTCAATATCGGCAAGAATAAAGCTACTCTTCTGGATAAAGGCACATCTGTGGACGTTACGTTTGATGATGTTGCCGGCCTTCAGGAAGCCAAAGTTGAGGTAATGGAAGTGGTAGACTTCCTGAAGCACCCGAAGAAATACACAGACCTTGGGGGCGAAATCCCGAAGGGATTATTACTTGTAGGTCCGCCGGGAACGGGTAAAACCCTGCTGGCAAAAGCTGTAGCTGGTGAGGCCAACGTGCCTTTCTTCTCCATTTCCGGTTCTGACTTTGTTGAGATGTTTGTAGGTGTTGGAGCTTCCCGTGTGCGGGACCTCTTCAAGCAGGCTAAGGAAAAAGCACCCTGTATCGTATTTATTGATGAGATAGACGCCATTGGCCGGCAGCGTGGTAAGAACCAAATGGGTGGCGGCAACGATGAGCGCGAAAACACGCTGAACCAGCTCCTTAGCGAGATGGACGGCTTTGCCGGAAACAATGGCGTAATTCTGGTAGCTGCTACCAACCGCCCTGACGTGCTGGATCCGGCCTTGCTGCGGCCCGGCCGTTTTGACCGGCAGATATCCATTGATAAGCCGGATGTTATTGGTCGTGAGGAAATCTTCAATGTCCACCTGCAAAAGCTGAAGGTCTCTGACTCAGTGGATGCTAAGAAGATTTCCCAGCAAACCCCGGGTTTTGCCGGTGCTGAGATTGCTAACGTCTGTAATGAAGCAGCGCTTAATTCGGCCCGGAAGAACAAGGAAATGGTCGACATGCAGGACTTTCAGGACGCTGTTGACCGCGTCATTGGCGGGCTAGAGAAGAAAAACAAGGTGATCTCTCCTGAAGAGAAAGAAATCGTTGCTTATCACGAGGCTGGTCACGCAGTAGTAGGATGGTTCTTAGAGCATGCGTCCCCGCTGCTTAAGGTATCCATTGTACCGCGTGGAACCGCTGCTCTGGGGTACGCCCAGTACCTCCCGCGCGAGCAATACCTCTACACCAAAGAGCAACTACTCGATACCGTTTGCATGGCCCTTGGCGGCCGGGTGGCTGAGGATATTACTTTCGGCCGGATATCCACTGGTGCCCAGAATGACCTTGAGCGGACGACCAAGATCGGTTATGACATGGTTACGGTCTACGGTATGAATGAGCGCCTGGGGAACTTGTCGTACGTGGATTCGCAGGGTGAATTCAGCTTCAAGAAGCCCTACTCTGAGGAAACCGCTGAACTGATTGATGAAGAGGTCAGGAAGTTTATCAATTACGCCTACGAACGGACCAAGCAACTTCTGGAAGAGAAAAAAGAGCTGCATCAACAAGTAGCTCAGGCCCTGCTGGAACATGAAGTGATTCACAAGGCGGACCTTGAGAAAATTCTTGGCCCACGGCCGTTTGATGAGACTTCAGTCTACGATCAGTATGTTGAAAAGAATGAGGAACTGAAGCAACAAATCGCTGAGCAAAAAGACCGGATCCAGAATCAGACACCGGAAGCTGAACAGGAAGCACAGGAAGAATCCACGGCTTCCGACTCGGATTCAGATGATAAGGGTGAATCGAACGGTCAGCATCCGAAAACTGAAACGAACGGAAAATCAGACTCCGATTCCAACGGTGAGGATGAAAGCCAGAAGGAGAAGCCCGCTGAGGCGGAACAGCACAAAGCTTCCTCTTCCGATCCGGGATCGCGGTCTTAGCAAGTAAAATCCGCTTTTATAATGAAAATGGCCAACTGTTGACAGTTGGCCATTTTTTTGGCTCCTACTCCAGGAACCGTGCCTTCAGATCAGGAGTCGGGATCATACAAGCATCCCGCTTGCCCCAGATGCGGTACCGGTTACGGGCTATAAAATCATACACCATATCCCGCAACACGGCCGGTATCAAGCTGAAGATCTTAAGCAGCGGGTACGGGTAGGGCAGGCGGCCAGCTATTTCGAGCGCGGCTGTGGATTTAATGTACGTCTGCCCGTCTGCAACCAGAACAATGCTATCCACACTTGTTAGAAAGTAAGGCGATAACACACGGCCCGCATACTGGCTGCTAATTGGTGTGAAGTAGAACTGCTCTTTGGTATCACGTTTGATAATCCATTGAACAGCCCCATTACAAAGGTTACAATACCCGTCAAAAAAGATGACCGGATTTGCTGTATCACCGGCTTCGTTAGCCATAAATCGTTTTCAACTTATTTAAAATGCGTTTAAGTTCTGCTTTTCCAAAACAGATACGTGACCGACTGCTTCGCTCCATTCCTGTTTTGCTCATTGCCTTAATCGGAACGAGTGCAACTGCTCCGCTAAAAGCCCAACAAACCTACACGCTAAGCGGTTACATCAAGAACAAAACGAACGGTGAAGGCCTGATAGGGGCCAATGTCTACGTGGATTCTCTTGGGGAAGGTACCGTTACCAATAAGTATGGCTATTACTCTTTAACCTTGCCCGAAGGAACCTACGATGTTCGCTACAGCTATGTAGGCTACCGCTCCAGGACCTATGAGATCGAGCTTGACAAAAGCAAGCGCATTAATGCCAACCTGAGGCCGACCCGGGTTTCTACTGAAACAGTAGAAGTTGAAGGGGAGCGCCCGGATGAGAACATCCAGAGCGTGGATGTGGGTACCCAAAAGCTGGATATCAAAACAGTAGAGAAAATCCCGGCTTTGTTAGGAGAAGCTGATATCCTCAAATCCCTCCAGCTACTGCCGGGCGTTCAGTCGGCAGGTGAAGGCACCAGCGGCTTCCGGGTAAGAGGAGGCGATGCCAGCCAGAACCTCGTCCTGCTGGATAATGCCACCGTTTACAATACCGGTCACCTGTTTGGCTTTTTCTCGGTCTTTAACTCCAACGCCATTCAGAGTGTAGAGCTCATGAAAGGAGGGATCCCGGCTCAGTACGGAGGGCGTATTTCTTCGGTTGTGGATATCGCTATGAAAGATGGCAACGACCGCTCCTACGAAGCAGATGGGGGCATTGGTCTGATCTCGTCTGATGTAACGGTGGAAGGACCCATTGATAGCGGACGGAGCAGTTTTGTCCTTTCTGCCAGGCGCACCTATGTGGATGTGCTTAGTGAGCTGTTTGCGGAAGGCACCGAGCTGGAGGGTAATTCTTATTACTTCTACGATCTGAACGGGAAGGTTAATTACCAGCTTTCTGAGAACGACCGCATTTACCTAAGTGGCTACATAGGCCGCGATGTGTTCGAGTTTGCCGGTACTGGCAGCGATTTTCAGATCGAGATCCCCTGGGGCAATCGCCTGGGAACAGTACGGTGGAATCACCTTTTTAACGATAAACTCTTCATGGATGTAACCGCTACCTACAATTCATATGATTTTGAGGTGGGGGTCAGCCAGACCAACCTGAATGCTAAGCTTTTTTCCGGTATTGAGGATTATGGCCTCAAGACGGACTTTACCTGGTTTCCCTCGCCTGACCAAACCGTTGATTTCGGCTTTGACTACACCTATCACCGGTTTACACCTAGTTCTGTCTCGGGCGGGACTTCAGACTCCGGCAGCCAGTTCAGCACAGATCAGGTAGGTGACAAATTTGCCCACGAAGGGGCTATCTATGTTCAGGATGAGATCGATTTTTCTCCGAAGCTGCGCGTGAATGCAGGCCTGCGGTATTCGTTCTTTCAGCAGGTGGGGCCATACCGCTATTTCGAGGATGGACAGCTACAAAAAGCGTACGACAAGGGAGAGCCTGTGGAGTTCTATGGTCGGTTCGAGCCGCGGATCAGAGCGCGGTACAAGCTGTCGGCCACTTCCTCGGTCAAGGCCTCCTTTATGCGCACAAACCAATATGTGCACCGCGTTTCCAATTCCGGTTCCACCCTTCCGAATGATGTATGGGTGCCCAGCACCCGGAATGTAAAACCCGAAAGCGCCATTCAGGGGTCAGCGGGCTACTTCCGGAATTTTAACAACAACATGTATGAAACCTCCCTGGAGCTGTACTACCGGAAAATGGATAACATCATCGAGTACGACAACGGCTATACCCCTGAGATCGGGCGGCAGCTGGAACGGGATTTTGTGTACGGAGAAGGCGAGTCCTTCGGGGCCGAGATGTACGTCAAAAAACGGAAGGGTAACCTGACTGGCTGGGTAAGCTACACCCTTTCCAAAACCACACGCTTTTTTGACGATCTGCGGACCTCTGTTTTCCCTTCCCCTTACGACCGCCGGCACGACCTCTCTATTGTGGGGAGCTACCGCCTGAATGAGCGCTGGTCGGTTAGCTCCACCTTCGTCTATGGCACTGGTCAGCCGACAACGATCCCCAAGCGGCGCTTCATCACGGAAGGAACCGTGCATAACGTGTACGGAAAGCGCAATAACTATCGCCTTGAGGATTACCACCGCCTTGATATTTCCGCCACCCTAAGGGCCAAGAATTACAAACAAAAGGACTTTAAGTCAGAGTGGATTTTCTCTATCTACAACGTTTACAACCACAAGAATCCATTCTTCATCTACTTTGAGAATGAAGGGAACCTGCTTTCAGGTGATTTTAACACCCAGGCTAAGAAGGTGGCCCTGTTCCCGATCATCCCCTCTGTGCGGTGGAATTTTGAGTTTTAAAAGTGTAACCAATCATGATTCATAACAACAAAGCTTTACGCCGGCTTTCATTTGTCTTGTCAGGTATTCTGCTGTTAGCAGGCCTGGCTTCCTGCGAAGAGAAGATCGATGTGGATGTGCCGGAATCAGAGACCAACATCGTCATGGAAGGCCGCGTGGAAAACGGGAATCTTCCTTTTTTGATCCTGACCCGTGACCAGGGTTATTTCTCGCAGGTCAATGCCGGGCGGCTGGCTCAGCTCTTCATCGACAGTGCTGATGTCATGCTGACGAACTACCAGGACACGGTGGACATGATCCCCGTTAACCTCAGTGACCTGCCACCCGGTATCGAGGCCCCGGCTGGGAGCAACCTCCCGGTTGACCTCTCGCAGATCGATGAAGATGTGCGGCTGACTGTTTATGTGCCGGAATCTGGCGCTATCAGGGGCGAGCCCAATCAGCGGTATAAGGTTCACGCGGAAACGGACAAATTTGAAGCGTCCGCAACCACAAGGCTCACCCAAAAAGCCAAACTGGATTCTGTTTTTTACACGGAACTGGATGACCCTACGCAGGACTCGCTTGTGAGGGTTTCTATTAGCGTGAATGATCCACTGGGCGAGCCCAAATACTACCGCTACTTCACCCGTGTTAACTCAGAACCCTTTTTTGCGCCCCTGTTTGGCTCGGTGGCCAACGATGGCGCAGTAGACGGGGAGAGTTTCGATTTCCCGATAAACCGCGCCTTTGGTCGTATTAACCGGGATAGTATAACTAACCGTACGCAGTTCTTTGAGCGCGGGGATACGGTTGCAGTAAAGCTGTGCGCCATCGAAAAGGATGTTTTCGATTTCTGGACGACCCTGGAAGATGACCTCCGGAACCAGGGTAGCCCGTTTGGTAGTGCTACTGTTATCCAGAGTAATGTGGAAGGCGGATTAGGCGTATTTGCTGGCTATTCGTGTGATGTGGATTCGGTTATTATTCCGGAAAAGCAGTAGCTCAGCGCCGGGCCTCGAAAAATGCCTGCAATACCTCCCTGCACTCCTCTTCCGCAATCCCACTGGTCAATTGGGTCTTTGGGTGCAGCACCCCGGGCTGCAACCTTGTGAAGCCCCGTTTAGGATCCGAAGCCCCGAATACCAGGTGCTCCAGCTGAGCCCAGCCCAGGGCTCCTGCGCACATAGCACAGGGTTCAAGCGTCACGTAAAGCTGACAATCCGTAAGATACTTACTGCCTAGCGCCTCCGAGGCTGAGGTAAGTGCTATGAGCTCCGCATGAGCGGTAACATCCTGTAGCTGCTCCGTCATGTTATGGCCCTTAGCAATGACCTGCCGCTGGCTTACCACTACCGCCCCGACCGGAATTTCGCCCTTCTCATAGGCTGTTTCTGCCTCCTGCAGGGCGATCTTCATGTAGTTTTCAGGAGCAAACACACTAAAGGTCATTAGTATTAGCTTTGGGGCAAAGGTAAGCGCGCGCGGAATGCCTGATCGCCAGAAGAGAGGCATGGTTTTTTCTAAATTTAAACTTCCAGCTTTTATCCATTGGGAACATGCCTGGCAAAAGCCACTGTTACCATCTGTGCAAAAACCAACTACCTATGAACCACCTCTTCCGCTGGAGCTTTCTGCTGCTATTCATAAGCTTAGCAGGTTCGGCATCAGCCCGGATCATGGAGCCCGTGTCCTGGAGTTTCAGCGCTGAGCAGCTGGACGAGCAAACCTATGAGCTTCAGCTCACCGCCAGCGTGGATTCCGGGTGGCATATCTACGCCCAGGAGCTCGAAAGTGATGGTCCGGTTCCAACTGCCTTTACCTTCCAGGAAAGTGATGGCATTGAGCTTATAGGAGGTGCTGAGCCCGATGATCCCGGCAAGACCAAGGAAGGCAAGATGTATGGGGGAATGATCACGATCCACAAAGGCCAAACCGTTTTCAGGCAGAAGGTCAAGGTGGTGGATCAAAGCATCGATCAGGTAGCAGGGAAGCTGGAATACATGACCTGCACGGAGGGGCGATGCCTCCCGCCCAGCTCTGAGAACTTTTCAATCACTTTACCCGGCCAGGGCAAAAAGGCAGAAACAGATAAGGAAGAGGAAAAAAGCCAGAAAGATGGCATCCTCAAACCGGTTGAGTGGTCAGCAGAAGTTGAGCACATGGAAGATCAGACCTTCCGTGTAACACTGGACGCTGCCATCCAAGAAGGCTGGCGCATTTACGGCCGCGATATCGCAGAAGGTGGCCCGGTCGCTACCCAGATTCAGCTGGCTGATGCTGCAGCTTACGAGGCTGAAAGCAGTGCTCAGACCAAGACCAAACCGGCTAATAAGTACGATTCCGTCTTTCAGATGCCTCTGACCTTCTTCAAGAAGGAGGCAACCTTCACGCAAACCGTTCGCCTTAAACAGGCTGCCGATACCATTTTTACAGAGGTTCGCTACATGAGCTGTGATGACAGCCGCTGCCTGCCACCGGAAACCAAAGCAGTACCAGCTGTGCTTTCGGATCAGCAGCTGGCAGCAGCTGAGGTGAGCCAAAGCAGGGGATCTGAACCGGCTGACCGCACGCTGTGGGGAATATTCATTGCCGGGTTTGCCGGTGGTCTTCTGGCTTTCCTGACGCCTTGCGTCTTCCCAATGGTGCCGCTAACGGTCAGTTTTTTTACCAAAAACAGCGGTAACAAAGCCAAGGGTGTTATCAATGCAGCCATCTACGGGATATCGATCATTGCCATCTACTTACTCCTGGGGTTTCTGGTTACTAAGCTCTTTGGCTCCAGTGCCCTGAATCAGCTGGCCAGCAATATCTGGTTCAACCTTGCCTTTTTTGTGATCTTTCTGCTGTTCGCCCTGTCATTTTTCGGCCTTTTTGAAATCACCCTGCCCAGCTCCTGGATCAACAAATCCGATCGGGCAGCTGACCGCGGAGGGTATCTGGGCATTTTCTTTATGGCGTTTACCCTTGCGCTGGTGTCGTTCTCATGCACTGGGCCGATCATTGGAACACTGTTGGTACAGGCAGCTGTGCTGGGCAGTAACACCGGGCCTTTGCTCGGGATGCTCGGCTTTTCGCTGGCCCTGGCGCTCCCGTTTACCGTTTTTGCAGCCTTTCCGGGCTGGCTCAATAACTTACCTAAGTCTGGTGGCTGGCTGAATACGATTAAGGTGGTGCTGGGTTTCCTGGAATTAGGGTTGGCGCTGAAGTTCCTGTCAAACGTGGATATGGCCTACAGCTGGGGGATCCTTCCCAGGGAAATATTCCTCGGGATCTGGATGATAATTGGCCTGGGGTTGGCTGCCTACCTCTTCGGGTTGATACGCTTCCCGCACGACAGCAAGGATGGCAAGGTCAGCTATCCATCGATCGGGGTAGCTGTTCTGGTGCTGGGCTTTGTGGGCTATGTCGGACAAGGGCTCACTGGCCAGTCGCTTACTTACCTGAGCGGCTTTCCGCCTCCAACCTTCTACTCCATCAATAGCGATAAGCAATGCCCGCAGGGCTTTAACTGCTTTCACAGCTATGAAAAGGGTATGGCTTACGCTAAAAAAGTCAACAAGCCGGTTATGCTGGATTTTACCGGGTGGTCCTGCGTGAATTGCCGGAAGATGGAAGAGAACGTCTGGATCAAGCCGGGAGTAGAGGACCTGATCGATGACGATTACGTGCTGATCAGCCTCTATGTGGACGAGAAAAGAAAGCTTCCAAAAGACGAGCGCTACGTTTCCGACTTTAGCGGTGAAAAGATCACCACAGTGGGTGGAAAATGGAGCGATTTCCAGGCCTCGAGATTCCGCGCCAATTCACAGCCCTACTACGTGCTGCTGGACCATCAGGGGGATAAACTTCTGGATCCGAAAGGCTATACGCCGGATGCGGAAGCCTATCAGGATTTCCTGAAGAAGGGCATTTCGAAGTTTAAGCAACAGCAGCAACAAGCACAAAAGTGAGGAACGGGGCTATGGAAATTGCACGCAAACACCTGCAGGAAGCTGCCGCTGTTCTGGACAACTTCCTGACTAATGATGCCAATATCCGTGCTATTCAGGCGGGGGCTGATGCCCTGCACCAGGCAATAGCTGATGGACACAAGGTATTGTCATGCGGGAATGGCGGATCCATGAGCGATTCCATGCACTTTGCAGAGGAGCTGGTAGGCAAATTCCGCGGAGAGCGCCGCGCCCTGCCCGCCATTGCCCTGGGGGCTGATCCGGCCTTTACAAGCTGTACCTCGAATGACTTTGGGTACGATGAGGTGTTTGCCCGTGGGGTAGAGGCCTACGGAGCGCCCGGCGATGTGCTGTTGGCCATTTCCACAAGCGGGAACTCAGGCAATGTGCTAAAGGCCATCGAGCGCGCTAAGGCGCAGTCTATGACGGTTATCGGGCTAACCGGCAAAGAAGGAGGCCGGATGGCCGAGCAATGCGATGTGGAGATCCGGGCGCCTCATGATGGCTACGCTGATCGCATCCAGGAAATCCACATTAAGGTTATTCACATTTTTATCGATAGTGTGGAGCAGGAGCTTGGCCTGGCCTGATCAGCCGTGTAGCAGAAACTACGCCTCCAGCAATTCCTGCCATTTTTCCTCCGCAAAATCCGGCCAGGTATTGGTCTGGTAATACTGCTCAATCATTACCTGATACTGTTGTTGCTGGTAGAAATACTTGAGCACTTTCCGGGCAGGCCTGCTCAGCCGCCCATTGGGATTCAGGTAAGCATCTGCCAGATGCTGGATAACCACTTTGCTGCAGTGGTTGAGCTTCTTGAGGGCCTTCATGGCTTTTACCCGGGTCCGGAACTCGTAATTGCCGCTGGCATAGGGGACTAACTGCTCCGTGTAGCTCTGGCTCTTATAGGCAGCGGCCAGCTCAAGCCAGGTAAGGCGGACGTTGTGGTTATCGAGCCCTTTGATGCCCTTGGTAGTGGTAAGGTAGGTGCCCAGGTTCCGTGGCTGGTGCTCCACCAGCTGCCGGAGGGCAAGCTCAATGTTCCGGAACGAAGCGTCCTTGAGGCTTTTTTCATAGAGTGGTACCAACGGGCGGGGAAGCTCATCCAGTTGCTTGAGTACAACCCGCCTCACCTCGTGATGATCAGCAGTAAGTCCCTTTCGTAGCAGTGGTATTACTTCCTCAGCCGGGTATTGGGTTAGCTGTTTCAGGGCTTCCTGCCTAACAAGGTGGTGGTCAGCTGCGGTGTAGATCGCCCGCAGAGCCTCGAGCTTAGCCGTGCTGGCTTTACCGCGCAGTTTTTTCACAGCATCGTAACGAGCTATCATGTAAGGCGCCTTCATGGCCTTGGCTTTAAGGACTTTGACCGGCTGCTCGAAGGTCTCCCGCTTGACTATCCGGTTCTCCGGGTCAAACAGGATATAGGCAATTTTCTTATCCTCAGGCTTAGTTATTGATAAAGTGGTGGAGGCCCCCCTGACAGCGCGTCTGAGAGTTTGCCGGCTCCCATCCCGGAAGTGGACCTCCAGCTCCACAGGCATCCGGAAGTACCCTACCAGGTCGTTGGTTTCGTGGATCTGTTCAACTTGTATGAGAACCTTAGAAGCCTCAGAAACCTGGTAGTTGATCCGGTAGTGCGGAACGCCCCCGCGCTTGATCCATTGGTCAAAGAACCAGTCCAGGTTGCGACCCAGCACTTCCTGAAAGGCCATGTAAAAGTCATGGGTGGTAACGTTGCTGTAAGCATGCTTCTTCAGAAAATGGGTTACCACCCGGTCAAAGGCTTCCATACCCACTACATCCTTCAGCATACCCAGGACTAAGGCACCCTTGGGATAGATCCGGTTAGTGCCGGCCTGCGTATGCTGAATAGGCCTTGTATTTTTCTCAGCAGCCGAAAGGGCCCGCTGCAGCTGCTGCTCGCGGATCCGCTGGTAGTATTGCTGGCCATAGAGGTGGCGTTCGGCTAAGCGGCCGTAATGGGTTGCGAAACTCTCGTGCAGCCAGGCATGCTCATCACTGTTCAGGGTCACGTAATCCCCGAACCAATGGTGCACCAGCTCGTGGGCATTGACGTAGGTGTAGTCCCGGTCCAGCTGCTGCCGCTTGTTGCCATAGTAAAAATCCCCGAAAATAGTGGCAGTGGTGTTTTCCATAGCCCCATACAGGAAGTCCTGCACCGGAACCTGCGAATAGCGGCTCCAGGGATAGGCCACGCCCATCTCCTGCTCCAGGAAGTTCATGATCGCCTTGCTGTGCTGATAAGTCGGTTTAACCTTCTCGGGCTCATCCGGGTAGTAGTACAGGTACAGCGGCACCTCATTCCGGGTCTCGCGCTTCTCGATGTTGTAGTGGCCAATAGCCAGCATCACCAGGTAGGTGGTGTGCCGATGAGTGGTTTGGTAGTGCCAGGTTTTGGTGCCTTCAGCTGGATTGGATTCTACGCTAACCTGCCGGCCGTTGGAAAGGACCTTATAAGCGCTATCAAACGTCACCCTAACCGATGTAACAAGCTTATCATTCGGATTGTCATAGCAGGGGATCCAATGACGGTTATCAGTACCCTGCCCCTGCGTCCAGATCTGCTGACGGCTACCGGTGTCCGGCTGATCCCAGCCAATGAAGTAAAGCCCCTTGCGTGGCTGAGCTGAGTAGGTGATCTGCAGGTGGTAGGTGGCTCCCGGATCCAGCGCACGGTCCGGCCCGATCCAGATGCCATCCGGCTGAACCCGGTACGGTACGGGCTTCTGGCCCAGCTGCACCTGCTGAAACTGAATACCCGGCCCATCCAGGAAAAAGGAATCAACATCACCCCGCAGTGGCTTAAAGGTGTGCGTGACTGTGCCGTTTACCACACCCGCAGAAGGCTCAAAGCTGACATCCAGCTCCATCTTCTGGTAGTCAAGCTTGTGATCACGAGCGCCAGCCCCGGGATCAGCCCGGTAACAGTTTTTAGGGGTCTGGCCGGTGAGGCCGGGTGGAGCCAACAGGCCCAATAAAAGCGAAAGCAGAAAGGTAGTGCGCATTGGTTTAGCTGGTCATTAGCTGAGCCCTCAAAGCTAAGAAAGGCATCCCAGACCAGTCTGAAGCCTGGTCCTAGACCAGCGCTATAGCGCTAACGCCTAAGCCTGTAAGGATGGCTATAACCTGCGAACGGGTAAACTGATGCTTATCCTGGGCTTCAAAAAGAATGGTAGTACTGATGTGCAGAAAAGCCCCGACCACAACACCCAGAATGCCCTGCAGATAGGGGGTTTCGTGCATATCAGGGGTTGAGAGCAGACCGCGGCTGACCAGCGTTCCCAGGGGCGTCATCAGGGCGAAGACGGCCAGAATGCTAAAACCCTGCAGGCGCGAAAAGCCATAGCTGGTGATCACCGCTAAAAGGACAAAAGCAGCCGGAATCTTGTGGATCAGGATCCCGAAGAACAGCGCATTGTTAACCCCCGACTGCATATCGAAAGCGTGGGAGAGGGGTAGGCCCTCAATAAAGGCATGAACCGCCAGCCCAAGGGTGATCGTCCATGGGAAGTGGGGGCTCCGCTCAGCCAGGTGCAGGTGCCCGTGTTCGATCCCTTTCGACAAGCCCTCCAGCCCCATCTGGATCAGGAAGCCCAGGAGAATAAAGATGGCAGGCTGAGTGGCCATCTCAAAAACATGCGGGATGAGCTTAAGGATGGTAATACCCAGCAGAAAAGCACCGCTAAAGGTCAGAAAGAAGTTAATGGACTGCTGAACCGGGCGCCTGATAAGCTGGAAAATGAGGCCACCGCCGAGGGTGGCAAGAAAAAGCACGGCCAGGCTGAGGTAAATACTCATAAGGGGCGTTGGTTGAGGTAGGTGGTAGGTTGGCAAAAGCAAGTAATGATGCTACGCACATGGAGCTGCAGGCGTTCGCCCCTGGCCTGATCTCAGGGATCAAAGCTCGTAACCCCCTTGGTGATTCTTGCCATGACTTTGCCGATGAGGGTTCCTACGATGCCCCCTGCCAAAACATCAAATGGAAAGTGCACACCCACATATACCTGAGCATAGGAAACCACAAACGCCCACGTGTAGATAGCAGCGGGAACCCATCCCCACCGGGTGCCTAATATGGTTGCCAGAAAGCCAGCCAGGGCAAAGTGATTGGTAGCATGGGAGGAGGTAAAACTAAAACTGGGACCACAGTCAATCAGCAAGCGTACCTGCTCCTCTAACGCTGGGTTCTTACAGGGGCGCAGGCGCTCAACTGATTCTTTTATAAGATTACTGCTGGTTTGATCAGATATGGCAATAGTGGCAACGACAAATAAGGTAACCGCCAGCCCTTTCAGCCGGTAATTGATAATAAAAAAGGCAATCAGGAAAATGTAAAAAGGCACCCAGATGTACTTATCCCGTAGCCAGGGTAGAATGCCATCCAGGAAGCCGTTGGTAAGGGTTTGGTTAATAAGTTCAAACAGGGTTTTATCCCAGGCAATGAGGGTTTCAAACATTTGCTACAATTTAAACGACAACGAAACAGCTATTGCAAGACCTTTAGCTGTCAGGGCGAATGCTTTTTCTCAAAAGTAACAATAAAGCAGGACCAAGCCACGGAGGTGCTCCCCGGGTTTCTTATTGGGCACGGACCGAAAGCCCTTATTTTTGACCGGGTAAACATCAAAGCCTAATGAACCGCACAACGAAGCCTCTCCTGATACTGAGTCTGGTGTTGTTACCAACCATCCTAACAGCCCAGTACCATAAACCTTACCAGCTCACCGGAAGTGGTAAGCTTCATCAGAGCCTTGAGGAAAGCAAAACGCTGGGCACAGTCCTTTATCTGGCCGCCCATCCGGATGATGAAAGTACAGAGCTCATGGCTTATCTGGCCAATGAGCGGGATTTACGCACCGCTTACCTGTCGCTGACACGAGGAGATGGCGGCCAGAACCTGCTGGGCCCGGAAAAAGGGGCCCAGCTCGGAATCCTGCGAACCCAGGAGCTCATGGGGGCCCGTTCTGTAGACCGCGGCCTGCAGTTTTTCAGCCGTGCTAATGACTTTGGCTACTCCAAAACCCCAAAAGAAACCCTGAATATCTGGGATAAGGAGGCTGTGCTATCCGATGTGGTGTGGGTGATCCGTAAGCTACAGCCGGATGTGCTCATCACCCGCTTCCCCTCCGAGGGCTACGAGGGAGCGCACGGGCACCATACCGCCTCAGCCCGGCTGGCTGAGCAGGCATTTGATGCTGCGGCTGATCCGGAGCGGTTTAGGGAGCAGCTGGACCAGGTAGATCCCTGGCAGCCCACGCGGCTTTTGTTCCACACCTCGCCTTACTTTTACCGGGGCGAGGATGAGGCAATGGACACCTCAAAAGTTGTAACGGCTCAGCTCGGACAGCTAAATGCCCAATTAGGCTCCACCTACATAGAGCTAGGGGCCAAAAGCCAGACCCATCACAAGAGCCAGGGATTTGGCGAAGCCCCGAGCCGGGGCGGTCGCTTAGCATACCTCAGGCATACCAAAGGAGCGCCTGCTAGCGATGACCTGATGGATGGCATTAACACAAGCTGGGGGCGCGTCAGCGGTGGAGGTGTGGTCAGCCGGCAGCTTGACAGAGCCATTGATACCTATCAAGCCGACCAGCCGGATAAGATGGTGCTGCACCTGATCAGAGCCTACAATGCGCTGGATCAGGTAGACAATGCGCACTGGCGGAAAGTCAAGAGCCGGGAGATCAAACACCTGATTCTGGCAGCCAATGGGTGCCGGCTGGATGCCAGAGCTTCACGGCCCTATGGCGTACCGGGAGCGGAGGTTTCAGTTACAGCCAGCCTCCTGAAACGCGGTAGCCACCCCATGGAGCTGGAGGGCATCACCTACCCTTTTCAGGAAGACCAGCTCGCCCTGAATAAAACCCTGAAGCAGTACAAGAGGCTTGATACAACAAGGCAGATCACCATTCCGGCTGATGCTGCCTTCACCCAGCCATACTGGCTGCGGGAGCCCATGATGAGCAAGGGCATGTACAGCGTTCCGAAGCAGGAATTGATCGGATTACCGGAAACGCCAACTGCCTTCCGGGTTACGTTTCAGATCCGCGCTGGTGACGCGCGTTTTGAGATCACAAAGCCGGTCCGCTATCAGCGGGAGGACCGTGTGAAAGGAGAGGTCTACGAAAGCTTTGAGATCGGCCCGCCAGCTACGTTCGAACTAGCCAGCGATATCCTTGCGTTCCCGGATAACAACACCAAGCGCCTGAACCTGACGGTGAAAAGCCATCAGCCTGAGCTTTCAGGTAAGGTTATGCTGAAACTACCTGAAGGCTTTCAGACCGCCTCAGAAAAAGCAAAAACCATAAAGCTTACCTCAAAAGGGGCTACGAAAGATCTAACGTTCAAAATAGATCCCCCCCAACAATCCGCGCAGGGCAACCTGACTGCTCAGTTTACCAACGAAAAAGGCACCTTTACCAGAGAGGTTACAACAATCAACTATGACCACATCCCCAAGCAGACCCTGTTCCCGGAGGCAAAGGCTAAGCTGCTGCGCCTGAATATTGAAACCAAAGGCCAGCGTGTCGGCTACATTATGGGGTCAGGCGATGAGATCCCGAAAGCCCTGCGCCAGCTGGGCTATACGGTCACGATGCTGAATGAGAGCAACATAGAGGAAACGGACCTTCAGCAGTTTGATGCCGTAGTGACCGGTGTCCGGGCCTACAACACGCAGGAATGGCTACCCCGGTATCAGGATAAGCTTATGGGCTACGTGCAGCAGGGGGGTACCATGGTCTCCCAGTACAACAAAGACCGGAACATGGTAACTGATGAGCTCGGGCCCTATCCTTTCACCATTGCCTATGACCGGGTTACGCAGGAAACAGCAGCCGTCAACTTCCTGAAGCCCGGGCACCCTGTCCTCAATGAGCCTAATGACATCGGTAAGTCAGACTTTAAGGGCTGGGTGCAGGAGCGCGGCCTGTACTTTCCCGGCCAATGGAGCGATGCCTACACCCCGCTTCTGAGCAGCCGGGATGCCAACGAAAGCCCCAAGAAAGGCGGACTGTTAGTAGCTGATTATGGAGAAGGCCAGTACATCTACACCGGCTATGCCTTCTTCCGGCAGCTGCCGGCTGGTGTGCCGGGCGCTTACCGCCTTTTTACCAATCTCCTGGCTTATGACGGATAACGACCCGGCCTACCAAGAAAAAGCGCGTCCTGACGATGACCCCCTGCAAAAAGCAGCCTATACCGATCCACCTCCGTTTTTTCAGACCTGGAGTGGTATGTATGGCCTGGTGATCGGCATTTTTGTGGGCTTGGTTATCCTGTTCTACCTCTTCACAAAAGCTTACGAATGACGGTCATTGACTGGATCGTGCTGCTGGGCACGCTTACAGCTATCGTAGCTTTCGGAATCTGGCGGACCCGCGGTAGCCGTAACATTCAGGGCTTTCTGCTGGGGAACAAATCACAGCGCTGGTGGACGATCGGGCTTTCTGTAATGGCCACGCAGGCCAGTGCCATTACTTTTCTGTCTACGCCGGGGCAGGGGTTCGAGAGTGGGATGGGCTTTGTGCAGTTTTACTTCGGGCTACCCATAGCCATGATCATTATCTCAGTCTTTTTTATTCCCCTGTACTACAAGCTTAAGGTTTACACGGCCTATGAGTACCTGGAGCGCCGCTTTGACAAAAAGCTCCGGCTGCTCACAGCCCTGCTTTTCCTGGTTCAGCGCGGCCTGGCGGCAGGGCTCACCATCTATGCACCAGCTATTATCCTGTCCCATATCCTGAGTGTAAGCCTAACGGCTACCATCCTGCTGATCGGTGGCCTGGTGATCCTTTACACGGTTTCGGGAGGTACTAACGCTGTTAGCCAGACCCACAAGACCCAGATGTTTGTGATCTTTCTGGGAATGTTCATCGCATTCGGGCTGGTGATCACCTATTTGTCGGAGTACCTGAGCTTTCAGCAGACCCTGACTGTGGCCGGGAAGCTCGGGAAGCTGGAAGTGGTGGACCTGTCTTTTGATACCAGTAGCCGCTACAACATCTGGGCTGGCATCCTGGGTGGGCTGTTCCTGCAGCTATCGTACTTCGGTACGGATCAGTCGCAGGTGCAGCGCTACCTCTCTGGCCAGAGTATTAAGGAAAGCCGCCTGGGCCTGATGTTCAATGGCATCCTGAAAATCCCGATGCAGTTTTTCATCCTGCTGATCGGGGTGTTGGTCTTTATGTTTTACCAGTTTTACCAGCCGCCTGTGTACTTCAACCAGGCTAGCCTCCAGCTGGTGGAGAACTCTGAGTACAAGGATGAACTGAAGGCGGTCAAGAACACCCATGCTGAAAATTTTCAGGCTAAAAAAGCAAAGGTGCAGGCCCTGGTCGCGGCCCTGGAGGAGGGCAATGTAAGCAGTAGCGAGCTCAATGAACGGATCAGCGCGATCAAGCAGCACCTGGCTAAACGGCAACAGCTGGATAAGGAAGTGGCAGGCCTGATTGAAAAAGCAGCACCGGACGCCAAGACGGAGAATAGTGACTATGTCTTCCTGAATTTTGTAGTGAATTACCTGCCAACGGGGATTGTGGGCCTTTTGCTGGCCGTGATCTTTTCAGCAGCTATGTCGTCTACAGCAGCTGAGCTGAATGCGCTGGCCTCGACCACTACGGTAGACCTGTACAAGCGGAACCGGAAAGCCGAACAGACTGATAAACACCTGCTACAGGCTTCCCGCATTTTTACTGTTCTTTTCGGCGGCCTGGCCATCACCTTCGCGCTAACGGCCTCCCTGTTTGAGAACCTGATCGAAGCCATTAACATCCTGGGTTCGCTGTTCTACGGCACCATCCTGGGCATATTCCTGGTAGCCTTTTTTATACGGAATGTAGGCGCTAATGCTACCTTCATAGCTGCTCTGCTGGCTGAAAGCCTGGTGCTGACTCTCTACTACACGTCCGACATTGGGTATTTGTGGTTCAACTTCATTGGCTGTACCGCAGTCACCGTGCTCAGCCTTCTTATCCAATACCTTGGGCTGCGTTTGCAGCGCTAAACCAGTAAACCTGACTTTCCTGAATAACCATAGCATGGTAATTTTTCCGAATTTCCCGAAAATCATCAACTTTGATCAGTCCCTGACTGTCTACGTCTAAAAGTACTCCCATGAAAGATTTCCTCAAATACACCCTGGCCAGTGCCCTGGGTTTTGTCTTAGCCAACATTGTACTGAGCATCTTTGCCCTTATTATCGTCCTGATCAGCGTTGGCAGTATCATGTCAGCTGCGGAGGACTTCCAGCAGACCGACAAGGTCACTGTTGAGGATGAGAGCATTCTGAAGGTAGAGCTGGATTACCCTTTGTCCGAACGGGCTCAGAAAGACAATCCCTTCAACCGTTTTTTCTCGGAGTTTAGTGACCAGCCTCCGCAGGTGAGCTACCGCAAGGCCCTGGAAAGCATTGATAAAGCCCGCACTGATGAGCGCATTGAGGGCATTCTGCTGGAAACCAGTGGTGTGCCGAACTCTTTTGCCAAACTGGAGGAAGTGCGGGAAAAGCTCAGCCGCTTCAGAGATAGCGGCAAATTTGTTTACAGCTACAGTAATATCCTGACCCAAAAGGGGCTTTACCTGGCCTCAACTGCCGATAGTGTCTTCATGCAGGCCGAGGGGTTGATTAATTTCAATGGGCTGGTTTCGCAGACCACCTTCTTCAAAGGCCTACTGGATGACCTGGGTGTTGAGCCCTACGTATTTAAGATCGGGCGCTACAAGAGCGCTCCTGAATTCCTGACCCGTAAATCCCTGAGTGAAAGCAGCAAAGAACAAACCCGCAAGCTGCTGGCCAATAAGCAGGATCAGTTCCTGACTGGTATCAGCAACGGCCGTGATATTCCTGTTGAAAAGCTTCAGACCTACATTGATGACCTGAACATCCGCACGGCTGAAGACGCTGTGGAAGTTGGCCTGGCCGATGAGCGGCTGTATCAGGATGAGCTGAATAAATACCTGCGCAACCAGATAGGGCTCTCAGCGGATGACGAGGTTGAAAGCATAAAACTAAGCGAGTACCAGCAGACGCTGAGCAAGGACGAATCAGATGCTGACGAAAAGGTAGCGGTGGTCTATGCCAACGGTGGGATTGGCCTTGGCGAAGGGGATGAGAACAGCGTAGGAGCCTCCTCTATGACCGAGGCACTGGAAAAAGCCCGGACTGATTCTTCCGTTAAGTCCATTGTCCTGCGGGTCAACTCACCGGGCGGTGGGGCCCTGGCCTCGGATATTATCTGGCGGGAGGTCAGCCTGGCAGCTGAAGAAAAGCCCCTCATCGTATCCATGGGTGATGTAGCCGCCTCTGGGGGGTACTACATCGCCTCCCCGGCTACCACCATCATGGCTCAGGAGAATACGGTAACCGGTTCCATCGGGATTTTTGCGATTCTGATAGACTGGAAACAGTTCTGGAATGAAGAGGTGGGCGTTACCTTCGATCGCGTCAAGACCGGAGAGTACGCTGACCTGGGTAACCCGAACCGGCCATTGAGTGAAGAGGAAAAAGCCGTGTTCCGGCAGTTTATTGAGGAATCTTATCAGGATTTTGTAGACCGCGTGGCAGAAGGCCGGGACCTCTCTGAGGCTGCTGTTGATTCAGTAGCGCGGGGCCGCGTCTGGACCGGAGAAGATGCCAAACAGGCAAACCTGGTAGATAAGATCGGGAGCTTTAATGAGGCCATAGCCCTGGCCGCAGACAAGGCTGACCTGGAAGACTACCAGCTGGTCAGGTACCCCGAGCGCGAGGGCCGTTTTGAAGCGTTCTTTAACCAATCCGCCCGGGCTTTGATGCGGCAGGTGTTCGGATCCTATGCCCAGCAGCAGATCCAGCAATACGAGCGGCTCAGGTTCATACAGGAACAGGGCAATGGCGCTTACATGATGCTGCCCTTTAACACGGAGGTTCAGTAGCGCAGCTACGGCTCTGATGGCGCTTCCCGGGTAGCATTACCGGGGAGCGCTGTACTGCCTAAAAGGCACCATTGCCGCCTTTTACAGGCTTGCCTTTTTTGGTATTTTCGTCTGCTTTCTATAAAACACCCATCTTCAACATGCAGCAACGCAGTTTTGCCGCTATTCAGCGGAAGTGGCAAGCTTACTGGGAAGCCAACCGGACCTACCAGACCCATGAAGAAAGCGGACGCCCTAAGTACTATGTCCTGGATATGTTCCCGTATCCTTCGGGTGCCGGGCTGCACGTTGGCCACCCGCTGGGCTACATCGCCTCTGATATCGTAGCACGGTATCACCGGCATCAGGGCTACGAAGTGCTGCATCCCATGGGTTTTGATGCCTTTGGGCTGCCTGCTGAGCAGTACGCCATCGAAACCGGGCAGCATCCCGGCACAACTACCAACCAGAACATAAAGCGCTACCGGGAGCAGCTCAAAATGCTGGGCCTTTCCTACGATTGGTCCCGAGAAGTCTGCACCTGCGATAGTAGCTATTACCAATGGACGCAATGGATCTTCCTGCAGTTCTTCCACAGCTGGTACAACTGCCACACTGATCAGGCAGAGCCCATCGAAACCCTGATCCGGGCCTTTGAGCGGGAAGGCAATAAAAGTATCAATGCCGTCCACGATCCTGTAGAGCCCTTTACGGCTGAACAGTGGCAGGCCATGACCTGGCAGGAGCAGGAGCGGGTGCTGCAGCACTACCGGCTGGCTTATCAGGCCAGCTCTGAGGTGAACTGGTGCCCGCAGCTGGGAACTGTGCTAGCCAATGATGAAGTCCAGAACGGATACTCCGTCAGGGGCGGGTACCCAGTCGAGAAAAAGGAGATGGCGCAGTGGTTTCTGCGCATCACCGCCTACGCAGAACGCCTTCTGCAGGGACTGGATACCCTCAACTGGCCGGAATCCATCAAGGAGATCCAGCGCAACTGGATCGGGAAATCGCGAGGGGCTGAGGTTTACTTCCCGCTTTCTGAGAACCCGGCCGAAACCATAACAGCCTTTACCACACGGCCTGATACGCTCTATGGGTGTACATTCATGGTGATAGCACCTGAGCACCCGAAGGTTACAGCGCTTACCACAAATGCACAGCAGCAGGAGGTCAGTGACTTTCTGAAAGCCACGCAGGCCAAGTCCGAGCGGGAGCGCGTGCAGGAATTCACGAATGTAAGCGGTGCCTTTACCGGATCCTATGCCTCGCATCCGCTAACTGGTGAGCAGCTACCGGTTTATGTAGCAGATTACGTCCTGATGGAATATGGAGCTGGAGCGATCATGGCCGTTCCTGCCCATGATGACCGGGATCATGCGTTTGCCAAAGCTTTTGACCTGCCCATTCCCAAAGTAGTGGATAATGGGCAGGAGGACGGCACGGTCCACGATGAGAAAACAGGCACCCTCATGCAGTCCGGCCCGCTAAACGGCCTGGAGGTGAAAGACGCCATACCAAAGGCCATAGAAGAGCTCCGGAAACACGAAGCCGGCAGGGAAAAGATCAATTACCGGCTGCGGGATGCCTGTTTTAGCCGGCAGCGGTACTGGGGAGAGCCTTTCCCGATCCGCTTCAAGGACGGGGTTCCTGTAGCTGATTCTGAGGATGCCCTGCCCATCAACCTTCCGGAAGTGGACTCCTACCAGCCCATGCAGGATGGCGCTTCCCCGCTGTCGCGAAACCAGGAGTGGGTGCAATGCGCAGACGGTAGCACCCGCGAAACCCAGACGATGCCCGGCTTTGCCGGGTCCAGTTGGTATTTCCTGCGCTACATGGACCCCGGGAATGAAAACGCCCTGGTATCAAAAGCGCGGGAGCAGTACTGGCAGGATGTGGACCTGTACGTAGGCGGGGCTGAGCACGCTACCGGCCACCTGATGTATGCCCGGTTCTGGCAGCAATTCCTGTACGACCGCGGCCATGTGTCTGTGAAAGAGCCTTTCCGGCAACTGGTGAATCAGGGCATGATCGAGGGGGTTTCCGCTTTTGTATACCGGGTGAAGGATACGACTAACAACAAGTTCGTCTCTAAAGGCTTAAAAGATCAATACGATACGCAGGCCCTTCACGTGGATATCCACCTGCTGAACAGCGAAAACGAGCTGGATATTGAAGCTTTCCGCCAGTGGCGGGAGGAGTACAGGGATGCGGAGTTTGTGCTGGAGGACGGGCGCTACCTCGTAGGCCGGGAAGTGGAAAAGATGTCCAAGTCCAAGTACAATGTGGTGAACCCGGACGAAATGATCGACACCTATGGGTGTGATGCATTCCGGATGTACGAAATGTTCCTCGGCCCGGTAGAGCATTCCAAGCCCTGGAGTACGGATGGCATTGAAGGCGTGTACCGCTTCCTGAAGAAATTCTGGAACCGGTTTTTCGATAGTGAAGGGTATTTGGCAGTCACAGAGGAAGCGCCAAGTGAAGCGGAGCTAAAAACCCTTCATAAGACCCTGAAGCAGGTACAGGAAGACCTGGAGCGCTTTAGCCTGAACACCTGTGTGAGCCAGTTCATGATCGCGACCAATGAGCTGCACAAGCTGGATACCCGTAAGCGCGCTATCCTGGAGCCATTGGTCATTCTGCTGGAGCCTTTTGCCCCGCACATAGCCGAGGAGCTCTGGGAGGCCCTGGGACATCAGGAGTCGATCAGCCAGACCCCGCTGCCGGCCTATGAAGAGCGCTGGCTGCAGGAAGACAGGCACGAATACCCGGTTTCTGTGAACGGCAAGGTGCGGGTAAAAAAGGAATTCCCGCTGGATAAGCCCCAAAACGAATTAGAAGCGGAAGTAATGGCTCTGCCGGAAGTGCAGAAGTGGGTAGAAGGCAAGGAAGTGAAGAAAGTGGTCTACGTACCGGGCAAGATTATCAACATCGTGGTCAATTAGCGCTGGCGCTAACGCTGATCTCCGGTTTCAGACTGGGCTATGAAGTAGGACAGGGCTCCCTCTTTCATAGCATAATTGGCGTAGTAAATCGTGTTTAGCGGCAGCTGATCCAGCAGGTAGCGGACCAACAGCGAGGAAACTCCCATCATCGGCACCCGGAAAGCTTCCATACCCGGAAGATCGTAGAGTTCCTGAGTGGTTCGGCTCATGACCATTTCTTCCAGCTGCTGAAAGCGGTCCAGGGTAAGCTCATACCGGAGCGGCATCTGCCCGATCTTATCAGAACGCACTTCCTGATACTCAAGGTTGACAAAAGTTTCGAAGTAGCCGGAAGCCCCGATCAGGTCAGCAGGCTGGTAGGCCTGGATAGCCGGCAGAACAGGGCTTAATTGCTCATCCAGGTATGACCGCACTGCCTGTTTCTGCTCTGCAGTCATGGGAAAATCGTGCGGGAACCGAGCAATCAGCCGGGCTGCCCCGATCTCCAGGCTGCGCTTCCACGCCAGCCCGTCTTTATTCCCAATGATGAATTCAACGCTACCCCCGCCAATATCCAGGATCAGGCTGTAGGCGCGTCCCAATCCTACCGCTTCCCGGGTACCATGGTAAATGTAAGTGGCTTCCTCATCGCCATCAATCAGGCTAACCGGGCAGTTAAGCAGGGTTTCTGCATGATTGAGAAAGCTAAGGGCATTGTCCGCACTACGGAGGGCAGAGGTTCCCAGAACTTTGATGAGCTGTGCATGCTGAGCCTCCAATTCCCTACTAAAGGCACGAATAGCTTCGATCCCGCGGTCGTAGGCATCCTGTGGAATCTGCCCCTCTGTAAAGCCATTGCTCATTAATTTTACAGGTCGCTGCTGGCGTTGCTGAACATCGAGGAAACCGGATTGCCCTTTACTGGCAATAAGGAGGTGGAAGGTGTTCGTTCCTAAGTCGATAATGGCGTAGCGCTGGCTCATGGCTGGCAAAGGTAAGCCTTCAGCCAAGCTGGCCGGTAAGTGCTGAAAAAGGCTATAACTTTGGAGGAATCATGAACAGAGGGGACGTGTCTTGCTTTTCATCGCTAATCAAGGGCAGCGCCATCACAGTGCTGAGCCTGTTCCTGCCGGCTATGGCCATGGCAGCAGATACGGCAAGTGTAGACCCGATCACCCGGTTTAAAGAGCACTATCCAGGAATTGATCAGTTTGTGGTCAAAGACCTGCGTGTGCAGGGCAATGAACGCACAAAGCCCTTTGTTATCGCCCGGGAAATGCCCATTGGTGAAGGGGATACGCTACAGCTGGATGGCCTCCGCGCCCGGCTCTCAAAGGCCGAGAAGCAGCTCTTGAACAGCCGGCTTTTTAACAAGGTGCGCTTAGTGCCCATCTGGCTCAGGCGCGGGCAGGCGCGGATCATTGTGGGAGTTGAGGAACGATGGTATACCTTCCCGACTCCCATTTTCAAACTGGCTGACCGGAATTTCAATGAGTGGCTGATAAACAGGGGTGGGGATCTTTCCCGTACCAGCTATGGCGTCCGCCTTTACCAGGAAAACGTCCGTGGCCGGAATGAAGAGCTACAGGTGGTGACCCAGCTGGGTTTTAACCAGCAATTCGGGCTGTACTACAAAATCCCCTACCTGGATAGCACCAGCCGCACGGGGCTGCGCTTTGGTGCTAATTACACCCGTAGCCATAAGACGGCCTACCAGGCCAGGAACCAATCCCTTCAGTTTTTCAATGGCGAGGACGAGTACATTAACAAGCAGTTCAGCAGTGAAGTACGCCTCATTCACAGGCCTACCATCGATAATGGGCATAAAGCTACCGTAGAGTTTCAGAGTAACTGGGTAGCTGAGCCTATCATCCAGAAGAATGCCCGCTACTACGAGGGAGAGCGCCAAACCCAGCGCTTCTTCCGGCTGAGCTACCAGTACCAGCGCGATTACCGCGACCGGGTCAATTATCCAACCAGCGGGTACCTGCTGAGGCTGGAAGCCTTTCAGTGGGGGCTGGGAATTTTCGAGGGGCCTGAAACCACTGCCTTCAATGGCTCTTACCAGCAGTTTAAACAGCTGGGAAACCGGTGGACTGCTGCTACTACCGTAGCTGGTCGCTACTCCCTCCCGGGGAATCAGCCCTTTTCCATTGAAAAAGGCTTTGGGTACGGAAAAATGTTCGTTCGGGGTTATGAGTACTATGTGATCCAGGGCCAGGACTATGCGCTCAACCGCAATGACCTCCGCTACCGCCTTTTCAAAACCCATTTCTCCCTGCCCAGGATTGTGCCCGAAAAGTTCCGTGATATTCCCGTTACCCTGCGCCTGAAAGCTTTCACAGACCAGGGCGTGGTATGGGATCATTATACCGAGCAGGAGGCCCCGAACCTGGCTAATCAGTACCTCTTCGGCTACGGGGTGGGCGTAGATGTTACATCCTACTACGACTTCAATTTCCGGCTGGAATACGCCTTTAATGACCGCTCTGAAAGTGATCTCTTCCTGCACTTCGGGCTGCCGTTCTAACAGGCGACAGCACTGTTTTCAGCTTCAGGCAAGGAACAAGACCTTTGCAACCAAGCAATCCAACAGGCGCATGAGCATTAAAATCTTTGCCACCGGAGGCACTTTTGATAAAACCTATGACGAGATCAACGGAAAGCTGACTTTCATCAGGGATACGCACCTCCCGGGAATGCTGGAACTGGGCCGCTCACTGCTGGACACCTCTATCGAGACCCTGATGATGGTGGACAGCCTGGAGATGAGCGAGGCACATCGGGACCAGATTGCCCGGCACTGCCAGGATACGCCTGAGCAGCAGATCGTAGTGACCCATGGCACGGATACCATGCCCGAGACCGCTAATACCCTGGGCCAGAAGGTTCTGGGAAAGACCATCATCCTTACCGGGGCCATGGTGCCTTACCGGTTCGGAAGTTCGGACGGAATGTTTAACCTGGGGAGCGCCCTGGCCTTTGCGCAGGTACTGCCAGCTGGCGTCTACATAGCCATGAACGGGCAGTATTTCACCTGGGATAATGTGCGTAAGAACACAGAAAAAGGACTGTTCGAGGCTATTGAATAGGCTGTTGGGCGTAAGCACAGCACGCTTCCCAGTCCGCCTGATAATATTCCCGGATGGCCCTGAGGTAATCGGGCGGATACAGCTCAACATCCTGAACCCACTCTTCCGGCAGTAGCTGACTTCCATACAACAGGGTGTAGGAGAGGAGCATTTCGCTGCGGCGCTTCAGCCAGCGGGCGACTGGTTGCCGCGGTAAGCTCCTTCCCTTACGAAAAAGCCGGCTGCCGTATTTCCGCATATAGCGGAGCTGCTTCTCGGTATAGGAGGCGTGAAAGGGCTGTAGATCAATGCTGTGGGGATCGTAGGTAACGTCCATCTCCTCAGCCAGATACCGGAAAAAGGCCTGAGGATTGGCTTTGAAGTCTTCATGGAACAGCACCAGGGGTGGAAAATCAAACGCCTCCTCCAGTGCCTGAATGTACCGCATGAAGCGTACTTCCTCCAGCTGCCAGCGGCCCTGATCTTTCTCAAGGTCCAGGAAGGCTTCCATAGTAGCACGGCCGCCATTTTTCAGGTACCGCCGGTACTGGGAAGCGATCCAGGCATCGTGCCGGCGGAGCAATAAAATAGGTCTGACATTCCGGAAACGCTGGCTAAACCAGGCCACTTCATCCGGCAATTGACGGTCAAACTCCCGCGAGACCAAGTACCTGGTGGCCTGCTCCTTCCGGATGAGCTGCGGAGCCCTGCGGTACAGCGTTCGCTGGATATACCGGATGCCCTGAAGCTTAGGAAAGAAGCGGTATTGCAGATAGGTGGAAGCGACTTTCCCCAACCCTACATGAAAGTAGATCCAGGGTTTAGCGTTGCTTGCCATAGCAGGGGGCAGAACTGGGATTAAAGGGCAAAAGTAAAGGTTCCCCACCTGCCTGTGCGTATCGAGCTAAAGCTCATCTAACAGCAGGCCAGCTAGCTGGTAAAGCTCCACTTCGGCCAGTTTGGCATCATAGCGGGCATTGGTAAGGCGTGTCTTGGCCCTGGTAAAGTTGACCTGCGCCTCCCGGAGCTGGGTAGCGGTAGCCTGCCCTACCTGGTAGGACTCCCGTGTGCGCCTGAGGTTCAGACGGGCATTGTCAACGCTGCGCTTCTCCAGTCGCAAGGCCCTTAGGTTCTGCTCGTAGGTGGCATAGGCGTTGGTCAGGTCACGCCGGACGTTTAGCTTGGTTTCTGCTTTCCGGTTTTTCTGGTTCTGCAGGCGCAGTTCGGCATTCTCGGCCCGGATATCATTCTGGAAGCCTGAAAAGAGGGGCATATTCAGCTCCAGGCCACTTCTGATACCACTACTACGCTGCTCGTTCAGAAATCCGGCATCCGAAGCAGACTGGCTGTAGGTGTAGCTACTGGTCAGGTTGACCTCCGGAAAGTAGCTGGCATTGGCAATTTTTTTCTGCAGGCGGGCATTCTTGACCTCATAATCAGCAGCCTGCAGGCTGCTGTTGCGTTCCTGTGCCTGCTCAAGCAGGGCCTGCCGCTCGAGATCCTGCTGAAAGCTCACCTGTTCCTTAACTGTTACAGGCGCATTGGGCGCCTGCCCCAGTAGCACATTGAGGGTACGCCGGGCATTCCGGTACTGAGTTTTGGCCTCGATCAGCGTTGTGCTGTCCGTATCCAAATCTACCTGGGCATTGGTAAGGTCTACCCGGGATTTATTACCAAACTGGACTCCGGTTTCCACGCGGCTCAGCCGTTGCTGGGAGAGGGTAACGGCTTCCTTTGCGATCTCCGCCTCAGCCCTGAGCCTGGCTACCTGGTAGTACTGCTGCACCACCCTTAGCAAGGTCTGCTCAATGGTCTGACGCGCCTGGGCTTCTGTAAGGTTCTTCTCAGTTTTTAGCTGGCGGTAATTATAGGTATTGCCCAGGCCATCGAACAAGGTGTATTGCAGATTGACCGAGGCATCCAGGTTGGATGACTGCGCGCCATTGATGGTTTGCTCTCCCAGGGGTTGCTCGAACTCCTGGCGGGTGTCCTGCTGCTGCATGCTCCCGCTTGAGGAGAGGCTCACCGAGGGAAGAAGGCCGGCATTCCCGATATTCAGGCTGTTATCACTGATCTGCTCGTTGGTGCGGGCTACCTGAATGCTGTAGTTGTTCTCCACAGCCTGCTGCACCGCAGCCTGTAGACTAAGGGTATCGCGCTGCTGAGCTGTTAAAGAAGGGATGGCGCCTAACAGTATCAGTACTGTCAAGCTGAAGGCAAGAAGGGTTGGATTAATTGGGCGCAAGGGGGCCATAGGTCATTTATTCATTCTCGTTATCGCTGCTGGTTCGGAGTTCGCGAACGGCTGGCTCCAGTTGCTCAAAAACCGGGCGCTGACCAGTCCACAGCCACACCAGGCCGTACCGCAGCCGGTTCAGGAGGATCAGCATGACCGGCAGGATGATCAGGGTGACGAACATCCCGAAAAGCATCCCATAGGCCACGGATACGGCCATCGGAATCAGGAACTGTGCCTGCAGGCTCTGGGCGAACATCAAGGGGGCCAGCCCTCCGATGGTGGTAAGGGTGGTCAGAAGGATGGGCCGGAAACGGGAGAGCCCGGCTTCATACACCGCTTCTGTGAAATCTTGCCCGGTCTTCAGGCTGCGGTTGAGGTACGTGACCAGCACTACGGAGTTGTTGATGATAATACCGATCAGGGCGATGATGCCGTAAGCTGAGAGAATACTTACCGGGATGCCCTGAAGGATGTGGCCAAGGGCTACGCCTACCAGGCCAAGGGGCAGGATTAAAAAGATAACGAACGTCTGTAGCACAGAGCGGAAAACGATCATCACCACGGCCAGCATCAGGATGATCACAATAGGCATAACAGCGGCAGCGGACTTACCCACTTTACCGGACTCACGGGTCTGCCCTTCGAAGGAGGCCTTTACACTTGGATACTGGCTGAGAATAGGGGGCAGGAATTCATTCTGGATCTTAAGGTTGATGTTAGAGGCGGAATACTTCGGATCTGCCAGGTCAGCCGACACATTGATCTCCCGTTCACCACCCCGGTGATTGATCGAAAGAACGCCCCGTTCCACATCAAATTCTGCCAGTTCTTTCAATGGATAATTGCCCTCAGCTGTCCGGATGCGCATGTTCTCAAGCGACTCCATTGAGGAACGGCCTTCCTCCCGGAAGCGCACCCAGACTTTCACCTCATCAAGGCCACGCTGCAGGCGCTGTACCTCGTCCCCGAAAAAGCCACTGCGGACCTGCTCCATGACCGTCATCAGATCCAGACCAAGGGTATAAGCTTTGTCCTTAAGCCGCAGATCAATTTCGCGGAAGCCCGCTTGGTTGTTATCGATCACGTCTTTCACCTTATCCATGTTCTGCAGCTTAGCCTTTAGCTCATTGGTGGCTGCCTGCAGCTTGTCAATTTTTTCACCCTTCATGGCTACTGAGACGGGCTTTCCGAAGGGTATGCCCGAGCCAAAGGTGAGCTTATTGGCCCCGACCACAGGCTGAGCTTCCTGCCGTATCAGGTTGGTGATCTCGTAGGCCGCCAGTTCCCGGTATTCGCTGTTCAGCAGAAGGATCTCCATGGAACCCTGCTGTATAGCAGGCCCGGTGTTCACCTGAATATCCTGGATGTAAGAGCGGTCATCGCTACGCTGTTTATTCAGGCTGTCATTGACCCGCAGCGCTGCTTTTTTGATGCCTTCCAGCCGGTCTTTCACCACTTCCGTCCGCGTGCCGGAGGCCATCTCCATCTTAACCGAGATCTGGTTCCGCTCGATATTGGGGAAGAAGGTGGTCTTCAGGTAGCCACCCCCGAAAAGGCCCACTGTCAGCAGCAGCATTCCCACTGCTATGCTGATCGTCAGGGTTTTGTTATGCATACTGCCCCACAGGAGCGGACTGTAGACCCGTTCGCGTAAAAAGCGGAGGGCCCGGTCGGTATACTGATTCAGGATATTCTTTTGCTGACCACGCTGTGCCAGGGCTTTGGAGTGGGCCATGTGCGAAGGCAGGATCAGGAAACCCTCTACAAGCGAGAACAGCAGTGCTGCATTTACCACGAAGGCCATTTCTACAATGAACTCACCAATCCGCCCGGCCAGGAAAAAGAAGGTAGAAAACGCAATAATCGTGGTTAGCACAGAGGCAATTACCGCCGGTAACACTTCCATCGTGCCTTCAATGGCTGCTCTTCTGGCAGGCAGCCCATCCTCGTACTTCTGGTATATGTTTTCCCCGAACACAATGCCATCATCCACCAGAATCCCGATCACCAGGATCATCCCGAACAGGGAGATAACATTAATGGTAAGCCCGTAGAAACTCGCCAGAATGAACATCCCCATGAAGGAGAACGGAATAGCCACTGCCACCCAGAAGGCCAGGCGGATGTTCAGGAAAAGCGTAAGCAGGATCAGGACCAGGCCGAACCCGAGAAGCCCGTTCCGCGTCAGCAGACTGATCCGGTTATTCAAGGTTTCGGAGCGGTCGCGGATGATCGTGGCCTGGACCTCGTCATTCTTTTGGTTGAATTCATCAATGTATCCGCGCAGGTGCTCGGTAATGCTCAGGATATCCTGGTAAATGGTATTCTGAACGGTTACAATAATGGCCGGATCCCCGTTAAGGTAGGAGCGCTCCGGGTCGTCCTTCCACTGATCCCTGACCTCAGCTACATCGCTAAGCCGCACCAGCGAGCCATCGCTGCCGCTTTTCACCACTATCTTCCGGAGTTTATCAGCATAATACCGCTTAGCATCAGCCCGGATCAGCATCTCTTCCCGGCTGGTCTTGATGTTCCCGCCGGTCAGCTCAAGGTTGGCCTGCCGCACAGCATTGCTGACCTGCTGGAAGGTCAGGTCATAGGCACGCAGGTCTCCCTTATCCAGTCCTACTTCAATTTCCTCTTCCGGGAAACCGCTTAGTTTGATCTTAGAGATCCCATCAGTGGCGCGGAGCTCATCCTCCACATTCCGGGCATAGCGCTTCAGGGCTTTCAGCGAAATATCCCCGCTGATGGCAAAGCGCATCGCTTCGCTAACATTCTCCTTCTTAAAAACCTCCGTGGATTCCAGGTCTGCCGGGAAGGAGCTGATCCGGTCCACCGCATTCTTGACATCCTGCAGAACGACATTGGTGTTATAGCCCTTCTCAACCTCCACTGTAACCGTAGCACTGTTTTCCTTCGAAACCGAGGTAAAGCGGTCAATACCTGTGATGCCTTCCAGGTTATCCTCAACCTTCAGCACAACACCCTGCTCGATCTCTTCCGGAGCAGCACCCGGGTAAACGGCATTGATAATGATCGTGTCACTTTCCGTTTCCGGAAAAAAGCTGGATTTGATACTGGTTAACCCAAAGTAGCCAAAAACCAGAACCAGGATCATGAACAGGTTGGCAACAATCGGGTAGCTTATGAAATAGCTGATTAGTCGTTGCATGGTGATTAGACTTTAAAAAAACGGCTCTTGTACGTTAGATAGCAGATTCACTCACGGTCTGGACAGCCATGCCCTCGTAAGCCGTTGGGATCGATTCATCCAGCATCCGGGCGCCATCTTCCAGTCCCCTCACGATAGCGGTTCCATCGCTGTGGTGGAGCATCTGCACTTCGGACTTATGCAGCTCCCCATCTCGTACGATCCATACATACTCCCGATCCTGAACAAAGCGCCGGGGTATCTGGCAGCTGTTGGGGATCTGCCCGGTGTAAACCTTGCCTTCCAGGTACATGCCCTCTTTCAGCGCCTCACCATTCACTGTGATGGTGACCTGAACGGATTGCGTGCTAGCGTTGATCTTGTTGTTGATAAGGCTGATCTGCCCCGTCCAGCGGCCATTGATATCGCTGGACATCAGGCGAACGGAATCCCCGCGGCTGATCATGTCAAGCTCACTGGCCCCGATCGGGGCCTGAAGCTCATAGCCCTGCGGACGAATAAACTCTCCAAGCTTCTGCCCCGGCCGGACGAGTGTTCCAGGATCGATCTCGGCCTCTGTTAAAATGCCATCGAAGGGCGCTTTGATCGTAAAGTCGGATAACCGCTCCTGCTGAGCCTGAATGGTGTTGTACAGGCTATAGATGTTATTCGCTGAGATAAAATAATCGACCTGCCCTTCATCTACTGTGGGTAAGGGCTTCAGGGGTTCGCCCAGATCCATGTTTTCCAGGTAGGACTGCCAGCGTTCGTAGTTTTCCGGATAATCGATTTTCAGGTCCGGAAGCATCTGGGTGATGCTGTTCTTCAGGTCACTTTTCTGCGAGCGGAGGTTGTAGGCAGCTTCTTGCTTATCGATCTGCACCAAAGTTTCACCCTTTTCAAAGCGGGTGCCCTCCTTGAAAGGCCGGTCCGACTGCTTAAACCGTCCCTGAACCTCCGCGTAGATCTCAATCTTATCTGCGGCCTCCAGCTTTCCCGTGACCGACACCATGGCCGGCGAGGAGCCGTTCTCGATCTCCTGCGTCTGTACTGCACGGGCTGGTTTGGAGGGCTCATCAGCGGCTGCCTCGCCTGAGGACATCATCTGCCGCGTCAGTAACCCAGCGCCAATCAGGATGAGGATGCCTACTACAATGCTAATCTGCCGAAACTTCATGGTTGCGCACTTTTAAAATCGAAGGCCATCTGCGGCCGGATATTGTTTATCAATGTTTTTATCTAGTAGTTTTTTGGCTAAGCAGACCGCTGACTGCCGACAATCCGGAAAATGTCGTTCAGCACTTTTTTACAGGTCTGTAGCTCTTGGTCATCGAGCTGTTCTTCTATTTGCTGATTAAACCGGTCTACGATGAGTGACAGATCATACTGAAGGCTCTGCCCCTCAGCCGTCAGGTAAGTAAGCTTATTCCGGCGGTCCTGCTCGTCAGGCTGCCGGTATACCCATCGCTGCTCTTCCATGAAATCAATCAGCCGGGTAATGGTGGTCTTGTCCGATCCTGTTTCAGCACTCAGGTGTTGCTGCTTCTGGCCACCTTCGTGAAGGAGCTTGCTCAGAACAATCCAGTGATCCACCGTTAGCTGATAGCCTGCATTGTGAAATTCACGGTTCAGCGAATGGGCCATCACACGGGCTGCCCTTCCAACTAAAAAGCCCGTTCGGTCATCAATGCGATGGGAATTTTCCATTCAGTCGTTGCAAACGCAACGGTTGTATTTGAGAATAGTGTTAAAACTGGTTAACGGAGAAGTGTCTAAAATGTTTTATGCTTTTCGAGAGTGGCAAAGAACTGACCAGATCACCAAGGCTTGGCTATTTTTGGAAGGATTTGTGAAAAATGCGGGGATGTGATGCCCTGCAGCATAAACGGGAAGCATGGCAACACTAACGCTTTACCGCTCCTCGGCTGGCTCAGGTAAGACTTTTACGCTGGTTAAAGCCTATCTGGGCTTAGTGCTGAACCAGCCCCATGTATACCGGCACACCCTGGCTGTAACCTTCACCAATAAGGCCATGGCTGAGATGAAGACGCGGATCCTGGATAACCTGCAGGATCTGGCTGACGGCAAAGCCACACCCATGCAGGAAGCCCTGCTTGCAGATCACCCGGATAACCTCACGGAAGACAACATTGCGCGTCAGGCCCAGCAGGTCCTGACCTATCTGCTGCACGATTACAGCCGTTTCGGGGTTTCCACGATCGACAGCTTCTTTAACCGGGTGGTGCGGGCGTTTGCCCGGGAACTGGGCCTCCCCGCCACCTTTGAGCTTGCTACAGACAAAGATCAGATCCTCAGTGAGGTTATTGATCAGCTGATGCTCCAATACGGGCAGAACGAGCAGCTAAGGAGCTGGCTGCAGGATTTTGCCTTTGAGAAATTAGCAGACGATAAAAGCTGGAACGTTAAAAGGGATCTGCAGAACATCGGGAGCGAGCTTTTCTCAGAGCGCTACCAGCAGATCCAGCATACCCTTCAGGCCGGTGCGGGAGATTCGCAGGAGCGCATTGGCCGTGTTCTGCAGGATATGAAGCAGCACACAAGCCAGTTCAGGCAGGAGCTACAGCGCAGGCTGCAGGCTATTCTGGCGAATGTACAGGCCCATGACCTGCAGGGCTCGGACTTCAAGCATAAGTACAATGCGATAACGACAGCCGAAAAGCTTAACCAGTACTTCGATCCGGAGAAGCTCTCGAGCCTTCAGAAGCACCTGAATAAGCTTGAGAGCGAACAGGATCTGAGGGCTGATAAAGCTCCTGAATCCGTGAAGTCGGCCATTTCACAATGTGCCAGCAACGGGCTGTGGGATGAGCTGATAAGCCTTCGCGATTGGCTGCTAACTGCTACCCCGTATTACTACACTGCCCGGCACATCCGCCAGAATGCTTATCCCTTTGGTGTGCTGGCTGACCTGAACCAAACGCTTCAGCAGTACCGCCGGGAGCACGAGCTCCTGCTGATAGCTGACCTGAATAACCTGCTTAAACAGGTAACCCAGGAAGCAGAATCGCCTTTCATCTACGAAAAGGTCGGCAGTACTTACCAGCATTTCCTGCTGGATGAGTTCCAGGACACCTCGAACTTCCAGTGGGACAACCTGCAACCCCTGCTGGTCAACGCCATGAGTAGCGGATACGAGAGCCTGGTAGTGGGTGATGTTAAGCAAAGCATCTACCGCTGGCGGGGAGGCAATCCGGACATGCTGGTGAACAAGCTGCCACAGGACCTGCGCGGCCTGCGGGAGCAGATCAGTGAGCAGAACCTCCGGATCAACAGGCGCAGTTATGAGCAGGTGGTCCGCTTTAACAATGCCCTTTTCCAGGAGCTACCCCGGTTCCTGGCACAAGAGCACGGGGAGCAGGGCGCATTTATGGAAGAAGCGTACAAAGAAGTAGAGCAGCAGTGGTTACCCGAAAAGGCAGAGAGCGGCTATGTGCGGGTAAGCTTTCTGCCCGCCGGGGGAACGGAGCATCACGAACACGTGCATGACCCGCTGCTGGAAACCATTCGCAGCCTGGAGGATAAGGGCTACAACTATGGAGACATGGCGATACTGGTTCGCGCTAATAAGCAGGCAAAAACCTGGGCTGAGTACCTTGCCAAAGCTGATCCGCCCATTCCGGTGCTATCCAGTAACAGCCTTATCATCGGGCAGTCTCCGAAGGTTCAGCTACTGGTGCACGCGATGCAATACCTGTACGATCCAACAGATGACCTCGCCAGGGCCATTGTGCTGAACGATTACTACTGCTACTTTAGCCCGGATGGTGAGCAGGATCCGGCTACACGCTTCCGCACAGCCCGCGATCCTGAACTGACAGAAAAGGCGCTGCCCGAAGCGCTGACACGGCAGCAGGCCTACCTGCAGAAGCTGCCCCTGTATGACCTCGGGGAGGCTTTGATCCGCATCTTTGACCTCAGCCACCGGTACGATGCTTACCTCCAGCGGTTCCTGGACCTCCTGTTGGATTATGCCCGCCAGCGGCAGGGTGACCTCGATCAGTTCCTGGATTGGTGGGAGGAAAAAGGCTACAAGGAAACCATCCAGGTGCCGGCCGGCGCCAATGCAGTACGGATCGAAACCGTTCACCAAACCAAGGGACTGGAGTTTCCGGTAGTCCTGCTTCCGGATATCAGCTGGGATATGAGCAGCAGTAGCAATGACTGGCTGTGGGAAGCGCCCCGGCATCCGGATTTTCAGCATATGGCCTATTACCCGGTCAACCCCACGAAGCGCTTAGCGCAGTCTTACTTCAGCCATGCCTACGAGCGGGAAGAGATGCTGGCGAGCCTGGACAGCCTGAACCTCTTATACGTTGCCTGCACCAGAGCTACAGAAGCACTCTACCTGTGGTCTCCTTACCCTTTAAATAAAGAGAAAAAGCCTTTAGCAGGGCTTCATAGCCGGGTCTACATGGCCCTTAAAAGCCTTCGGCCAGGTGAGCTGACAGACGGGGCTAAGGAGGAACAGGCCTTAGTGTGGGGAACTTTGCCCGAACGCTCGCCAGCGCAGCCGGAGCCAAAGCCTGACCAGAACGCCAAGCCGCCTTTCAATAGCTGGCGGGGTAAGCTTAACATCCGGCCCAGAGGGCAGGATGTGCTTAAGCTGTATGACGGAGCTGTAGCCCAGCGTATCAACCAGGGAATCCTGATGCACGGCATCCTGGCCCGCATCAAAGAACCGGCTGATGTACAGCAGGCTGTGGAGCAGGTCTACTACGAAGGGCTGATCGCAGCTGAGGAGCAGGAAGGTTTGATTAGCGAAGTGTACCGGCTGCTGGCCCTGCCGTCTGTTAAGCCCTGGTTTGAACCCACAGACTGGAATATCCGGAATGAGCAGGAACTACTGCTGCCCGGTGGCCAGAGCTACCGGCCTGATCGTGTTATGACGAAAGGAAACCAGGCACGGGTGATCGATTACAAAACCGGGGAAAGAAAACCGACTGACAAGCAACAGGTGCAACAGTACAAAACGCTATTGGAGCAGATCGGCTATCAGGATGTGACGGCTTACCTGTTTTACTTGGAGGAAGAAGTAGTGGAGCAGGTTGCCTGAGGAGAAGCTGAATGCCCTTTAGCTAAAAACTTTGTACGATGTCAAGGCGCTTGCCGTCTCTCATCTTGGCTATGAAGGCGTCCTCCATTCCGATCTCCGCCAGGTCCCGCCGGAAGGCGCGGGCTGCATTGGCTTCTTTAAAGCGCCCCAGCGTAAGCTTCAGCACGCCATCATCGTTCTGAAAAGTGAGATTGGTAACACGATCCCCGTACCGGTCAAAACTGAAACTCTCAAAAGCTCCGATCTGAACCAGGTAATACGTACCGCTGATCTCAGCCCCGCCTGCCAGCGAGGCATTTCCTGAGCCATCAGCACTGTTGCCGCTACCCTGCATGGAATCCACCATGGCTTGCTTCTGCTGGTTTTCCTTCTTCAGGGAATCGACAACCTGCGTTAGCTGCTTATTCTCTTGTTTTAGCTCTTTGACCTGCGCAGTCGTGATCTGCCGCTTCTGGAAGGTCAGCTTAAAGCTGCCGTCCGGCTGGTAGAACTGAAAATACCCTAACAATCCTGCTGCCGCTACAAACAGGATGATAAACAGAATTAAAAAGCCGGTAAGGGTGCCTTTGCCGCCTTCCTCCACTTCTTCGTAATCCTCTTCTTCCTCATCCTCGTCCTCCGCTTCGCCCCTTCGCCGGTTCCGGTTCTCATATTCCTCATCCTCATTGCTGTATCGGTTTCTGGCGTCTTGGTCGTCAGCCATATTGGATGGTTTAACGGTTTTATGAAAGCAAACATAAGATTTTCAGTTGCAAACCGCCAAAGCCTGAGCGGCAACCAGGGTAAACTATGACTGATCAGTTGAATCGCTGAATGCCCCAGACCCGCAATAGCAGAAAACCGAATAGCATACCGCCAAGGTGCGCAAGGTGGGCAATGTTATCATCAGGGCCGGCGGTTAGCTGCGAATAAAGCTCAATAGCGCCGGCGCCAATCACCAGGTACTTAGCCTTGATCGGGAAGAGGAAGTATAGATAAATACTGGTATTCGGGAAGAGTAGCCCAAAACCCGCCAACAGCCCATAAACAGCCCCGGAAGCGCCAACTGTGGGGATGTTGTAAGAGCGGTAGAGGTTAATGACCTCATCGCGCACACCGGCAGAAAGGTTATCGATACCAGCCAGAATGCTCTGCAGCTCCTGTTTAGTGGTAGCATTCTGAAGCGCTGTCATATTGCTCTTTGAAACGCCTGCTGCTACCAGATCCTGGTAAACGGAAAGGCTCTCCAGGTAATTAACCCCCATATACAAGGCCGCAGCCCCGAAACCTGCCACGAAATAGTAAGTAAAAAACCGCTGTGAGCCCAGCACCTGCTCCAGCACACTGCCAAACATGAACAGGGCGAACATATTGAAAAAGATGTGGATCAGGCTACCGTGCATGAAGAGGTGCGTAACCACCTGATAGGGCTCAAAATTGGCAGAGCTGGGAAGGTACAGCCCCAGATCCCGAACCAGCGACACGCCAAAGCCGAACTTGAAGGCCAGTGTTGCCAGAAAGCCCAGCCCATTGATGATGAGCAGGTTCTTGGTAATGTCAGGTAATGAACCGAAACCGCCGGGTCTTAACATGGGTACAGGTCAGGATTTTTCAAACTTCTTATCCAGTTCTTGCTGAGAGATTTTGATGAAGACAGGTTTACCATCAGGCGTGTAATAAGGCATTTCACAGGCAAACAACTGGTCGATTAAACGGTGCAGCGCCTCGGATGAACGGCTGGGCCTGGTGCGCTGGCTAGCATGGTAAGCCAATGAGCGTGCCAGGTTATCCTTACGCTCCAGCTGGGCATAGCGCTGGTTGTGCTTGTAATCCTCGAGAAGCTGTTCTACCGTCTGCTGGATATTAGCCCCCTCCAGGTCAGCCGGGACGCCATTTACTACATAAGCCTGCTTACCGAAAGTTTCGATATCGAAGCCCAGATAGCGGATATCTGACAGCAGGTCATCCATCAGCTGCTTATCGCTCTGGCTTAGCTCCAGGACTTCCGGAAAAAGCTGCTGCTGCGAATAGGAGGCCTGGGCGCTCAGGGCTGCCAGATACTCCTCATAGGCTATGCGCTGCCGGGCATACTGCTGCTGAATAACGATCAGCCCTGAGTGAATGGGAGACAGGATATAGCGGTCCTGCAGGATGAGCGAAGGCTGCTGCGGGGCGCCTGCAGGTTCCTGCTCCAGCAGGGGCTCAGCCTCTGCCTTGCGGGGTGGTGCCTGCTGATCCGGGTGTGGCGCTTTCCCGCTGTGTTCTTCGCTCAGGATTTTGTAAAGCTCCTGCCAGTCCTGCTGCGAGGCAGTCCCTGAATTGATCGGCTGCCCGCCTGTCTGCTTGCCGTTGCCCTGGCTATTAGCAGAAGCCGAAGTGCTGGCAGGATTGGCGGAAGATGGGGCGCTCTGGCTCTGCTGAAGTCCCTGCGTTTCCAGGGGGCTCCGCTCAAAATCAAGCGAAGGGGAGACGTGGTTCTGGCTCAAAGCCCGCTTGATAGTCGGCTTAAGCACAGCATACAGGCTCTGCTCGTCCTGAAAGCGTACCTCCGTCTTGGTGGGATGGATATTCACATCCAGTTTCTCCGGGGGCATGCTAAAAGACAGCACATAAACCGGATGATGCCCCTCTGGCAAGAGCCCTTCATAAGCCTTGACAATGGCATGATGCAGATACGGGCTGCGGATGTAGCGGTTATTGACAAAAAAATACTGCTCACCGCGGGTTTTGCGCGCCAGGTCAGGCTTGCCGATAAAGCCAGAGATCCTGAAAAGCTGCGTTTGCTCCTCCACCGGTACGAGGCCTTCATCATACTTCCGGCCCAGGATACTGACAATGCGCTGCCTGGCGCTACCCGGTTTCAATTGGTAGACAGTCTCATCCCCGTTTTTCAGCGTAAAGCTCAGGCCGGGATTGGCCAGCGCAATATGCGTAAACTCCTCTATAATGTGGCGGTGCTCTACATTGTTGGATTTCAGGAAATGCTTGCGGGCAGGGGTGTTGAAGAACAGGTTTTTAACGCTGATCGCAGTACCAGCCTTGCAGCTTTCAGGCTCGTGCGTTTTGACCTCAGCGCCTTCGATCACCAGATGGCTTCCCAGTTCTGCATCAGGCAGGCGCGATTTCGCCTCAATGCGCGAGATGGCGGCAATCGAGGCCAGGGCTTCGCCCCTGAATCCAAGCGTGTGGATTCCCTGAAGATCAGCCGCCTGGCTAATCTTAGAGGTGGCGTGGCGCTCAAAAGCCAGCCGGAGGTCAGCCTCCGCAATACCGTGGCCATCATCAATAACCTGGATCAATTGCTTACCCGCATCCCGTACGATCACCTGAATGTGCTGAGCCCCGGCATCAATGGCATTTTCCATGAGCTCTTTCACCACAGAAGCCGGGCGCTGGACCACCTCTCCTGCTGCTATCTGATTAGCCAGGCTATCGGGTAAGAGCTGGATGGCTTGGCTCATGAGTGGGAGCTGATTCTACGCACAAAAACAAATACACAAAGCCCAATCCCTGCAATTGCCGGATAACCCCCTATGTAATCCAGGTAATAAGCAGCGGGTAGCGATAGAATCCCGATCATCATAAGGACCCGCACTGAGCTGTTCTGGGCGCGTAGCTTGCGCTTTTGTTGCCATTGGATGCGGTCCCGGAACTCGCCCCGTATACGGCTGCTGTTCTGCTGAGCAGCCCCGTGGTCAAAGCTTAACCGCTTTTCCGAAAACCTCCGGCTCTTTTCTTTATCCGGATCGTAATATAAGGGCCGGTAATTGAACCGGTTATGAGCCGGTAGCTTTATGAATGAAGGCATACGTGAACCGAACATAAAAAGCTATTTTGAACAAAGTTACAGTGTCAAGCCTGTTTTGTTTGTTTAAAGGAAGTTAACACCTGTTCCGCTCCTTCGGTGCCCGTGAACTGTAGATACCAAGCTCACAGCGGCACTCCCGGTGGAATTTTATACTTTTGCATAGCTAAAAGTTAACCCTATGTACGCCATCGTAGAAATCAGCGGTAAGCAACTGAAGGTCCGCGAAAACAGTAAGGTCTACGTTAATCAACTGAAAGAGGAAGAAGGCAGCAGCCTTGAATTTGATAAAGTGCTATTGGTCGATGACGAGAACGGCAACGTAAAAGTCGGCCAGCCAGCTATCGACAATGCCAAGGTCTCCGCTGAAGTTGTTCAGCACCTTAAGGATGACAAGGTACAGGTTTTCAAAAAGAAGCCCAGGCGGGGGTACAAGAAGAACATCGGCCACCGTCAGCGGTTAACGCAATTACAGATCAACAACATTCAACAATAAATAACGAAGCACTATGGCTCACAAAAAGGGAGTCGGCAGTACGCAGAACGTTCGCGACACGATTGGAAAACGCCTTGGTGTAAAGGTATTCGGCGGTCAGTATGCCAAAGCCGGGAATATCATTGTAAGGCAACGCGGCACAAAGCACCACCCAGGCGATAATGTAGGAGTAGGCAAAGACCACACGCTTTTTGCCCTGACCCATGGCACGGTGGATTTCCGGGAGAAGAAGGGACGCTCTTACGTAGCTGTGATCCCGGAAGAGTAGTAGCTTATCCAAGCGCTTCCGGAAAAAACTGATAGAAACCCAGCTTTTAATACCCTGAGAGCTGGGTTTTTTATGTAAAAGCTAACCAACCCTCCGGAACAGGTTGGCTTTTTACGCAATCATCTCTAAGACAAACTCTAGCTGTTCTACCAACCGGCCCTAACTGCCGACCATGGTTACCCTGCAGCGCCGCCCTTTAGCAGAATTCCGCGAAAAGCTTAAGGCTCACAGCATCGGTGGCGATGCTCCGAACCGCCACATGATCCCGTTAATACATGCCAAGTGCTTCCTCTCAGCACTTCCGCGCTGGCTGGACCAGCGGCAGCTTAAACCAGAGCCGCCAGCCGCTGATCCGGAAAAAAGACCGGTCTTTATCCTGGGCCACTGGCGTAGCGGCACCACCTTTCTGCAATTCCTGCTGAACAAGGATCCGGCTTTTTTTACCCAGAACAAGTACCAAAGCCTGTTCCCGGATGGGTTTTACACCACCGAACAGTCCCTGAAGCCCGTTCTGGCCTGGCTTTTATCCCTTACCCGGCCCGTGCATGAGTGGCAGGCTAATATCTCCAAATCCATGGCCATTGATACACCCAGTGAAGCAGAACTGGCCCTGATCAGCCAGTTAGTCCCTTACACGTATCACTGGGCGCATTTCTTTCCCCGATCGTGGCAGTATTACTTCCGCCATTACCTATTGCTGGAAGGCCTGCGCGAGGATACCTATCGTAAGTGGCAGCAGGCTTATGGCACCTTTTTGAATAAGCTTTACCGGTATCATGGCTCCGGGAGGCTGCTGGTTAAAAATCCCGGCGATACAGCCCGGATTTCAGCGTTGCTGGGCCTGTATCCCCATGCCCGGTTTATCTTTCTTCACCGGCATCCGTACGAGGTGTATTACTCAAATCACCGGCTGTGGAACAATGTACAGCACAGCATTTCCTTAGAGCAGATTACGCAGGCAGAGCAGCAGCGCCTGATCCTCACCATGTACCAGTGGTTGCATCAGGCCTACCAGCAGCAGAAAAGCCAGCTGGCCAGTGATCAGCTGATAGAAGTGGCTTACGAAGACCTGATCGCCCAGCCTGAAGCGGTGCTGGCTGCTATTTATCAGCAACTGAACCTGAAGGGCTTCGATCAGGCGCTGCCTTACTTCCGCAGCTATATTCAGGAAAACCTGAACTGGCCCCGCCAGCGCTACCCTTACCATCCGGGAGATTTAGCCCTTATCAATCACCACTGGGCCTTTGCCTTTGAGGAATGGGGCTACCGGCAGCAGGAAAGGGCTTGAAACCATTTTGGTTTTTTGGAAAGTGATGGGCTACACTAAGGCCCTG
>CAYYUA010000015.1:5862-55291 GCA_964474835.1 uncultured Sphingobacteriales bacterium | reverse complement strand
ATGCTTAAGCAATTACCTGATTCCATTTAGTAGCCATTTACCGCTGGAAGCCCCTCGCCTTTTCCTGGTAAAAAATTGCATTGCTTAACCTAGCAGTTGCTCCAGGAAACAAGGAGGAAACTGTTTTGGCGGTAACCCTTAGCCAGCTTTGATCGGTTGTTTAACGGCTTTTTTACCGGCCGCCACACCCGCCAGGTACCCGCTGGTCCACGCATGCTGAAAATTAAAGCCGCCCGTTTCGCCATCCACGTTCAGCACCTCGCCCGTCAGGTAAAGGCCGGGCAGCTGCTGACTCTCAAAGGTTTGTGGGTCAACGGCATTCAAGTGCACGCCACCGGCTGTTACAAATTCTTCTTTGTAAGTGGTCTTGCCCTGGGCTTGGTAGGGATCGCGGGCAAGGGTTTCCATCAGCGCATTGCGCTTGCGCTTGCCCAGCTCCGCAAAGGGGGTTTCATCGCTGACGCCTGCTTTATCGCACAAGGCTGCCCACAGGCGCTGCGGGATGGCAAACTGCGGATTGCTTTTCACCAGCTTTTTCGGATGAGCTTTCATGAGCTGATCCAGCGCCTCCTGTACTGCTTCCGGCTTCTGCCCGCACCAGTTGATCAGAAAGGGAAAATGGTAGTCCTGCTCGTAGAGATACTCCGCAGCAAAGGCCGATAACTTCAGCACAGCCGGTCCGCTAAAGCCCCAGTGGGTCACCAGCACCGGTCCCTCCTGCCAGTGCTTGGTGCCGGCTAACTGCACCCACCCCTGTTGAACAGAAAGGCCCTGCAGATGGGTCAGACCGGAGTCCGGCACATTGAAGGTAAAGAGCGAGGGAAACGGCTTGACCACTGGCAAGCCCAGCCCTTCCAGCCACTGATAGCCCTTGGCGCTTGGGCTGCCGCCGGAAGCCACCACCACTTGCTCGGCCTCTATCGTTTGATGTCCCGACAAGGTAAGCTGATAGCCGTGAGCTGTGGGCTGGATGGCCTGGACCCCGGCCCGGGTCCGGATGTCGCAGCCCTTTTTACGGGCATCCTGGATCAGCGCATCCATGATGGTTTGCGAATCATCGGTAGTAGGGAACATACGGCCATCGGCCTCAGTCTTGATGGCGATGCCACGCTCCCGGAACCAATCGATGGTATCCTGTGTGGCCCAGGCCTTAAAGGGCTTGTAGAGCTTCTTACCGCCCCGCGGATAGTGCTTTACCAGCTGTGAGGGATGGTAGCAGGCATGGGTAACGTTACAACGCCCCCCACCGCTGATCTTGACCTTGCTCAGCAGCTTGGCTGTTTTTTCCAGCAATACCACCTTGCGGTTGGTCTGGTCAGCGGCATGGATGGCGGCAAAAAATCCGGCTGCACCCCCGCCTATCACCACTATGGCTGCTTGCTCGTTTTCCATGACGGCAAATTTAGCAGGTTTTCAGAGGCCTGTTGTCTTTGTTAAGGAGTAACAGCTGTCTAAATGGCAAGCTGTTCGCTGACGCCCACCGCCTTAGGCCAGGTGCGGCTTCTTAACTTCGCTAAGCTGCTCGCGAAGTACTCAATACTGAGGGACAAAACCCGGCTGGTCGCTCTACCGGGTTTTCAGCGCGCCTTTAGCGGATTTTGATAGCGTCATGGCTATTTAGGAGTAAGTGATGTTTTTAACTTAATTTTGATTCCCGAACCAATACAGATTCCAGCTATGTACAAGCTTTCCTTATTGTTTTCAGGATTATGCCTCTTAGGAATAGCAGCCTGCCAGAATCCGCGGGAAACCGCAACTACCGGAAAGCCTGAACCGGCACCGCCTGCTATACAACCGCGCATAGACTCCCTGATGCAGCAATTAGCTATCCATGACAAAATGTACGCAGGCGTAGCAGCTTCCAGAAATGGGGAGCTGGTGCATAACCAGGCCTACGGCTATGCGGCTATCAAAGGCGGGGATACCCTGGCGGCCGATCACACCACCCCGTACCGCATTGGCTCTATCACGAAGACCTTTACCGCTACCCTTTTTATGCAGCTGGTGGAAAAGGACCAAATAAGCCTGTCCACCAAGCTCTCGGCCTTCTACCCGGATATGCCTAATGCTGATTCCATTACAATGGAACACTTGCTAAGGCACCAGAGCGGCCTGCACAATTACACCCGGGATTCGATTTTCGGGCAGTCGGAAAACCTGGCACGTACCAAGCAGGAAATGCTGGCGCACTTCAGGGATACAGAGCCGGAGTTTCAGCCTGGCGAACAGTTCCAGTACAGCAATACCAATTATGTGCTGTTAGGCTATATCCTTGAGGATATAACGGGGAAGCGCTATCCTGAGCTGCTTCAGCAGCGCATTGTCCAGCCGCTCGGGCTGGCCCGGACATACTTCTCGGACTCTACGCTGCGGGAAGGCGAGGCCCGGTCTTTTAAGTGGACTGGCCGAACATGGAAGCGTCAAGGATTAACCCATCCTTCCGTTACCCATGGGGCGGGCGGTATCGTTTCCACGCCTTCGGACCTGGTGGCCTTTTATCGCGGCTTGTTTGAGGGTCAGCTGGTGGATACCCAGAGCCTCAACCGTATGACCAGCATGAAGGAGGGCATAAGCCAGAAGAACCGCTATGGCTTAGGGCTCCTGCAAATGCCATTCGGGCAGAAAAGTGGCTATGGCCACACGGGCGGGGTCGATGGCTATGCCGCCCAGGCCGGCTATTTTCCAAAAGATAGTGTTGCATTTGCCATTACGGCCAACGCCCTGAACTATAGCCGTAACCAGGCAGCCATTGGATTGCTCAGTATGGTATTCGACCGGGATTACCAGATTCCGGAGTTTAACAAGCAAACCGTTAGCCTGAGCGCTGACCGGCTGGCCCGAATGACCGGTAAGTATACTTCCGAAAAAGCCCCGATTGATCTAACGCTACGGGCCGACAGCAATATCCTGAAAGCGCAGGGAACCGGGCAGCCTGAGTTTCCCTTGACGCCTGTTGCGGATACGGCTTTTGAATACAAAAGAGTGGGCGTAGAGATCCGCTTTAAGCAGCCTGAGGCCGATACCTTTCAGCAGTTTTACCTGCTACAGGCCGGTGGGAAGTACCTGTTTGAGCGGATGGAATGAAATCACGAAAAGGGGTAGCGCATTCTGCCCCTGCCGATGGCGTGCTTATAGCAGGTGGCGTGTTATGTTCAGTGGTAAATATAAGTTTTCACTGAGCTTATAATCGCTGATATTTGAATCCGGCATGCATTAGGAGCCTGCCAATAGCTCCGCTCACTGAAACCTGATTGGGCATGACACGGCAATACCTGCACAGCCAGCATGTGGAAAAAGTCAACCGGCAGATCAAGGCCACCATTAGTAAGACGATCAATGAACAGCGCATAGATGGGGGAACCTACAGTACAAAGGCTCCGCTCCTGCATAAAGGTCTGCAGCAAAGTGACCTGCTCTTTGTAGGGCTTCATCCCTTCTCCCCGGGTAAAAAAGCGCTGGGCAACCGGATTAAGGCTATCGTTGAGAACCTGCCAAAAGCCCTGTACGAAGATGAGGCCACCTGGCAGGCAGTGTTGGATTCCTTTCGCGATATTGAGCAGCACCTGTGCACGCTGACCAAAAAATACCACCTCCGGCTGTCGTGGCGCAAGCTTACCAACCACCTGATCAAGCACTACGTCACGCAGCATCCGTGGCTGCGGGACGAGGTTCTGAAGCTGGAGCACTGGACAGCTAAGCGGGGGCTTGGCCATCAGCCCCCGTACAAGCCTTACTTCGGACTTGTGCAGAAGATGACCGCTAACATTGATCCGGATTATACCTGGGAGCATATTGATGTATTCCCCCTTAGAGCCTCCACCGAAGCTAAGCTATGGGCCTTATTTCCAGCATCAGCATACGGCTATGAGGTAGGTAAACGGTTTTTGCGGTCCTACGGGCCGCTGCTTAAGCAGGATAGCCTTAAGGCAGTCATTGTAACGCATAAACGGGCGTGGGAGGTCATGAAGCCCCTAACAAGCAGCGAAAACTTTGAGCGCTTCGGTTGCTATTGGTATCAGCATACGCCTGTATTTCCCGCTGGCTCTCTGGATACCACTGCCACGGGTGAAGAAAGCTACAACCGCTTGTCATGGCATATCCGGCATGTAATTGAGAAGACGAACAAAGCGTAGCTTTAACTACCCTGTGTAATTCCCCGCGTGCACGGATCTAAGTAGATCTAGCTGAGCTTGAATGCCATGGATGTCGTGTATAACGTGAATGCCGGCTTGATAGGAAAGGTGCCCGGGGTGGGACTTGAACCCACACGGCCGGGAGTCCGGCCACAGGATTTTAAGTCCTGCGCGTCTACCAGTTCCGCCACCCGGGCAGCCCATGACAGGGCTGAACCAAAGAGGAGCTAACGCTTCCTCATTCCCGCAAATAAAAAACCTCCCGTAAGGGAGGTGATTACCTGAGAGCGGGAAACGGGATTCGAACCCGCGACCCCAACCTTGGCAAGGTTGTGCTCTACCGCTGAGCTATTCCCGCATTGTGATACAAATATAAAGCGTAAGCGCCGAATTTCACAAACTGCCACTCGCCAAAAGTGACCTTTGGCTGCAACTGCCTACTTTCGTGTTTATGATCAATGCGTTTGCCCTGCAGCAGGTTCGCGATGCCCCGCTTTCTGTTCTGCTCACAACCAATGCCGGCCTGGAGCCCACCATCCGGGGTGAATTACGGCAGCGCTGCCGGCAGCAGAGCCACCAGCAGCCAGTTATCCAGATGCGCCCCTTTGGCTTTGCGGGTCATGTATTGGTTAGCAGCGAGCACCCCTTCTCCTACTGGCAGGAAATCCTGTTCCAGCTACGGTCCCTTCACCATGTGCAGGCGCTCATCGGCTCGTTTGAGCTGCCGGAGACCAATCCCCTCCAAAGCATTTACGAACGAGTTCAGGAATTCACAGTGCCAGGACTCAGGCAGGCTAACTCGTTCCGCATCACCACTAACCGCAATGGCAAGGCTCACACCTTCACCAGCACACAGGTGCAGCAGTATGCCGGAGCTGGTATCCTGGCTCAGTATCCCTGCTCCGTTAGCCTTGAGCATTTTGATGTGGAGCTGCGCTGCGATGTGTTTGATAACACGGTAATACTGGGGCTTCAGCTGACCAGCACTTCTCTGACCAACCGCCATGAGCGCAGGTTTCTGCCAAGGGTTTCCTTACAGCCGCACATGGCTTATGCCCTGCTGGCACAGGCCCGCATCACTGAAGCGGACCGCGCCCTGCTCGATCCGTTCTGCGGGGCTGGTACCATCCTGATCGAGGCAGCTGACTGCTACCCCTGGCTGCAGCTAACCGGAACTGATTATGCCGAGCGTTCTATCACCGGAGCGGAGGCTAACATCCAGCAGGCCGGGATCCAGGAGCAGGTCACCCTTCAGCAGCTGGATGTCTACGACCTGCATCAGTCCTTTGCGCCTGCCACCTTTGATGTCATCGTGACCAATCCGCCCTTCGGCATTAAGCTGAACCGGAGAAAAGCTTTTCACACCTTTTATCAGCACGTGCTGGCACAGGGCGCATACCTGCTGAAGCCCGGCGGGCGGCTGGTGATGATGGGCACAAAGTGGATACTGCTAAAAAGGCAGATCAAGCAGGATCACACCTTTATCATCAATGATATCCAGAAGGTCAAAATGGGTGGGGTGGAAAGCCGTATCTTCAGCCTGACCCTGCCTGGTGGAAGAGCAGCTACCTGAAATCCGGATACAGCAGGTACTGCTTGCGAATGTCCTGAAAGGCTTGCAGATCTGCCTTCCATGCATTGCGGATAGCTTTTGGTGTTGCCCCGCGCTCGATGAGCTTTTGGAGCTCAGGCGTACCGGCAAGCTTGGTAAAGTAAGGCTCGAAAAAGCTGTCCGGCTCTCCCATGTTCTGGTAAAACCGGACCAGCCATTTGTACTGCAAGTGATCGGTCTGCTGGTTTTTTGAGTTGCTTCTTCTGCCCTCCAAGTAGGCTCTGAGATCGTAGCCCCGGCATTGCTCACCTTCGTAGGCGGGATTAGCTGCTTTTCCGGGGATGCTGCGGGGTGTAAACGTAAAACCGCCCGCCTTGTAATCCGGCAGGCCCAGTATCTGGAAGGGGTGAGCTGTGCCGCGGCCAACGCTCACGGGTGTGCCCTCAAAAAAGCACAGACTGGGATAAAGCCTGATCGCAGCCTGGTTTGGCAGGTTGGGCGAAGGGGCTATGGGTAGTTTGTAATCTGTGTTATGATCATAATGGGCGACCCGGACCACGGTGAGCTCGCAGGTTTCGGATTGTGGTAACCAGCCTTCGCCATTGATCATTTGCGCATACTCCCCGATGGTCATCCCATGAACCACCGGCACCGGGTGCATGCCCACAAATGACCGGTAAGCTGTATCCAGGACCGGTCCTGCCAGGTAATCCCCGTTCGGATTCGGGCGGTCCAGGACGATCAGCGGGATCCCGGCTTCGGCACAGGCCTCCATTACGTAGTGCAGGGTAGAGATATAGGTGTAGAAGCGACAGCCTACATCCTGGATATCAAAGACCATGCGGTCAATACCCTCGAGGCTTTCCGGGGTTGGTTTTTTTGTACTTCCGTAGAGCGAAAAAACCGGAATACCCGTTTCCTGATCTTTTCCGTGGCGGATAGTGGCGCCAGCGCTGCGATCACCCCGGAAACCGTGCTCCGGTGCGAAGATCTGCCTGACCCGGATCCCATGGCTGAGCAGGGTGTCCACAAGGTGGGTATTGCCGATGCGGGCCGTGTGATTAGCGACTACCCCTACTGCCTGATCCGTTAGTTGTGGCAGGTACCGGGATAAGCGCGCATCCCCGGGAACAGGCTCTTGTGCGCGGGCTGGCAGCAGCCCTGCCAGCAGGAGAATTCCTACCTTTGCCAGGCCTTTTAAAAGCATGACCCGATGTTTTTTGAGTACTTTGTTGCTAAGCGCATCACTTTTCAATCCCGGCGCTCTTTTTCGAAGCTGGTGGTGCGGCTGGCTGTAGCAGCTATTGCCCTCAGCCTGGCGGTCATGCTGATCTCTATAGCCGTCATCCGGGGCTTTCAGGGCGAAATTAAGCAAAAAGTTATCAGCTTTGGCTCTCATATCCAGGTCAGTAGCTACGAGCTGACCGAGTCCCTCAGGAGCGACCCAATCAGGCTTAGCGAGGGCCGCCTGGATACGATCCGGACCCTGCCGCTGGTTAAACATGTTCAGGCGTTTGCCAACAAGCCGGGAATCCTCAGGGCTGGCGAAACCATAGAGGGTGTAGTGCTGCGGGGAGCAGGCCCGGACTTCGATTGGTCGCAATTCCAGCCGCAGATCCTGAAGGGAGAGGCACTGTCGTGGACGGACTCCGCCACTTCTGATCAGCTCCTGCTGGCACAGGACCTGGCGGACCAGCTCAACGTAGATACCGGCGACCGGGCAGTGATGTATTTCGTTCAGAAGCCCACGCGGGTTCGGAAATTCACGATCAGCGGTATTTTCAATACAGGACTGGATGATGTGGACGAGGTGTTTGCCCTGGCCGATATCCGGCATGTGCGGGAACTCAACAATTGGGATTCCGGCGCAGTGGGCGGCTATCAAGTACGGCTGAACAGCCTGAAGGCCACTGCCCCTGCCGTTCAGGTTCTCAATCAGTTAATACCGGCTCAGCTGCAGGCTCAGTCCATTCAGGAGATCTTTCCGCAGATCTTTGACTGGCTGGGCTTACTGAACTTCAATGTTGAGATCATCCTGATCCTGATGGCCCTGGTGGCCAGTATCAACATGATCACAGCCCTGCTGATCATGATCCTGGAGCGGACGCAGTTCATCGGCCTGCTGAAAGCGCTCGGAGCGGCCAATGCCTCTGTTATGCGGGTCTTTATTTACAATGCGGCCTTCCTGATCGGCATTGGGATTCTGTGGGGCAATGTGCTCGGCCTGAGCCTGATCTTTCTACAGGATACCCTGGAGGTGGTGAAACTCTCCGAAGCCTCCTATTACCTCTCAGTGGTGCCGGTTTACTATGAGTGGGGCCTGTTTCTGGCTATCAATATCGGGGCTTTCCTGTTCTGTGCCCTCAGTATGATCCTGCCAGCCATCCTGGTTTCCAGCGTTACCCCGGTAAAGGCTCTTCGTTTTGACTAATCATCCTTGTAATATAACCTTTCTATGTTCATCGTCACTTTCGGGCTGCCCGGCTCCGGTAAATCCTTTTTTGCTGATCACTTAGCCGCAGCCTTAGCCCTGCCGCATCTGAAGAGCGATGAGGTTCGCGATCAGCTTCAAAAGCGGGGCGCCTATGATAGCCAGAGTAAGGCAGCTGTTTACCACGCACTGTTTAGCCAGGCCGCCGAAGCCCTGCAGACTCAGCAGGCTGTGATCGTGGATGCCACTTTCCATCAGGCCTGGATGCGGGAGATCGCTTATGAAACCGCTGAGCAGCAGCATAAGCCCCTGCGGTTTATTGAGCTGCAGGCCAGTGAGGCTACCATTCAGCAGCGGGTAAACCGCAGCCGGCCGGATAGCGATGCTGATCTGACTGTTTATCACGAGCTCAGGCGCGAAGCCGAACCCTTTACCACAGCGCACCTGGTCCTGCATTCCGACCAAATGCCTGTAGCCACCATGCTGGCCGAAGCCTATCAGTACCTGAACCTCACCCCTGCTCCCAACTCCTGACCCATGGACCGTACACAGATTCAGTATCTAATTGATCAACAGGCCTTCCCGGACCAGCAACCCGGGGAGGCTGAGCTGGTGGAGACCCATATCTCATACCTGATTCTGGGGCAGAATAAGGTTTACAAATTCAAAAAGCCTTACAAGTACTCCTTCCTGGACTTTTCAACGCTGGCTCAGCGAAAGTTCTACTGCGAGGAAGAGCTACGCCTGAACCGGCGGCTGGCGGCTGCTATGTACCATCAGGTCCTCCCTGTTTACCAGGATCAGACGGGAAAGCCTTTCATTCCGTCATCAGCGGATGCCTTTCCGCAGAACGCGATCATCGATTACACCCTGCAGATGGCGCGGATGGATAGCGCCCTGGAGATGGATAAGCTATTGGAGCAAAATGCTGTAACCGAGGCCGACATCGACCGGATTGCCCGCAAGGTAGCTGCTTTTCATCAGCAGGCACCTGTTTGCTACGAGGGGAATAAGCCGGAGGTACTGAAAAAGAAGTTCCGCGATATCGAGAGTGTGCAGGACTTTCTTACTACCCATTTGCCGGAATATGCACAAGCGCTTCCCGGGCAGCTGGCCACTGCTGACCAGTTTGTAGATGCCTTAGGCCCATACCTGCAGGAGCGGCATGATGCCGGAATGATCCGGGATTGCCACGGAGACCTGCACAGCAAGAACATCTTCCTGTACAACGATCCCGTGATCTTTGACTGTATTGAGTTTAACGAGCAATTCCGCCATATTGACATTTTGAATGAAATGGCCTTTTTCTGTATGGACCTGGAGGTGAATGGCGCCTGGCAGCTCAGCCGTCATGCCTACCAATGCTATCAGGCGCATTTCCGGGAAGGCATGCCTCAGGATTCCCGCAGTGAGGGACTTTTCCGGTTTTTCAAAGCCTACCGCGCCAATGTTCGTGGCAAAGTAATTGCGTTAAAGCTGATAGATAAGCAGGCAGTTGATCAGGCTGCTTTTGACCAGAGTTTGAACCAAGTTCAGGCCTACTTAGACCTTATGAACGACTACCTGGCGGGATTGCCAGCTAACGATTCAGATTAACGCATTGTAAAACCAAAACGAACAAGACTATGGCTTTCGAATTACCCGACCTTCCCTATGGCTATGACGCGCTGGAACCCAGTGTAGACAAGCAAACCATGGAGCTACACCACGATAAGCACCACGCTACTTACGTCAGTAAGCTTAACAGTGCTGTAGAAGGGACTGAACTGGCTAACAAGGGACTGGACGAGCTGCTGCACGAAGTATCCAAGCATCCCACAGGAGTTCGCAACAATGGGGGCGGCCATTGGAACCATGCTTTCTTCTGGCAGATCATGGGCCCGAATGGCGGCAATGAGCCTACTGGTGAGTTTGCCGACCTCCTGAACCAAACCTTCGGCAGCTTTGAGGATTTCAAGGAACAATTCGCCAACGCAGCCAAAGGCGTGTTTGGCTCCGGATGGGCCTGGTTAGTGGTTAATAACAACAATCAGCTTCAGATCGGTACCACGCCGAACCAGGACAATCCGCTGATGGATGTTACCGACATTGAAGGCACGCCCATTCTTGGTCTGGATATGTGGGAGCACGCTTTTTACCTGAAGTACCAGAACCGCAAGGATGAGTACATCCAGAACTGGTATAAGGTGGTCAACTGGGATGAAGTGGGCCGCCGCTGCAAGGCTGCAATGCAGTAAAAGCTTCTTCTTAAATAGGCAGTAAAAAAGGCCCAGCTATAAACGCTGGGCCTTTTTTTATTCCACAGTCACGGATTTAGCCAGGTTCCGGGGCTGATCTACATTGCAGTTCCGCATAACCGCTATGTGGTATGCAAGCAGCTGGAGCGGAATAACCGATATCATGGGCCCGAAAGCTTCCTCTGTTTCGGGAACCTCAATCACATAATCAGAGAGCTCACTAATAGTTGAATCGCCCTGCGTTACAATGGAAATGATCTTACCCTGACGAGCCTTAACCTCCTCAATGTTACTGGCCACCTTGCCGTAGTTGTTCTTATTCGTGCCGATCACTACCACCGGCATGTTCTCATCGATCAGCGCAATAGGCCCGTGTTTCATCTCAGCCGCGGGGTAACCCTCAGCATGAATGTAGGAGATCTCTTTCAGCTTCAGGGCACCCTCTAAGGCCACTGGAAAGTTGTAGGAACGGCCGAGATAGAGAAAATTAGGAGAATTCACGTACTGGCGGGCAATCTCCTGGATTTTCTCATCTGTAGCTTCAATAGTTTCCTGGATTTTCTGGGGTAGCAGGCTCAGCTCATTCAGCAGCTTGTGATACTCGGATTCAGGAATGTGGCCGCGGCGGTATCCCATGCGCAGGGCCATCATGTACAGCACATCCAGCTGAGAGGTGAAGGCCTTGGTTGAGGCTACTCCGATCTCAGGACCTGCATGGGTAAAAACACCAGCATGCGTTGTACGGGGGATCGAAGAGCCGGCTACGTTGCAGATTCCGAAGATCGTGGCGCCCATTTCCTTTGCCATTTCAATAGCTGAGAGGGTGTCAGCTGTTTCACCGGACTGCGAAATGGCGATCACCAGATCCTTTTCCTTGATCACGGGCTTCCGGTAGCGGAACTCCGAGGCATACTCCACCTCAACAGGCAGGCGGGCGTACTCTTCAAACATGTACTCAGCCACCAGGCCGGCATGCCAGGAAGTACCACAGGCAATGATGATGATGCGCTCAATACTGTCGAACTTGTTCTCGTACTCCACAATGCCGCCAAGGGTCAGTGTGCCCTCATTCACATTCAGGCGGCCCCGCATGGTATCACTAAGGGAATTCGCCTGCTCATGGATCTCCTTCAGCATGAAGTGATCGTAGCCGCCTTTCTCGATCTGCTCAAGGCTGAATTCCAGCTCCTGGACATAGGGTGTCTGAACCTCGTTCTCAATGGTTTTCAGGACCATGCTATCCCCGCGAACAACGGCTACATCGTTATCCTTGAGGTAAATAACATTTCTGGTATACTCTACAATAGGGGTGGCATCAGAAGCCAGGAAATACTCTTCATTCCCGATCCCCACCACCAACGGGCTGCCTTTGCGGGCTGCGATCAGCGTCCTTGGGTCGTCCTGCCCCATTACCACAATGGCATAGGCGCCAACGACCTTTGCCAGCGCGATCCTCACAGCTTCTTCCAGCGGCTTTTCCTCCTTCTCCTGGATATCCTCGATCAGGTGAACCAGGACTTCCGTATCCGTTTCACTCCGGAAGGTATGGCCCCGGTTCATGAGCTCTTCCTTCAGGGACTTGTGATTTTCAATGATCCCGTTATGAATCAGGGATATTTTGCCATTTTCTGAGATATGAGGGTGGGCATTGTTACGGGTAGGCTCACCATGCGTGGCCCACCGGGTATGGCCTATGCCAACTTTGGCTTCCTGCGGATGATCCCGTATGGCTTCTTCCAGGGCCTGTACTTTCCCGGCTACTTTTTCCATGGTGATGTCACCGTTCAGCAGGGCTATGCCAGCACTATCATAACCCCGGTACTCAAGCCGTTTCAGGCCTTTCAGGATAACAGGTTGCGCATCGCGGTAACCGATATAGCCAACTATACCGCACATAGGGTTTGCTTTTGGTGATGTTGTAAAGTTCTAATAATTCATTGACAACTACAAGCTAAACCCCAGAGGGCAATATCAAAATATCATGACTTGGCTCAGAAACCGGTGAGTTGTTATGTAGTGATAGGTCGCTCGGCATGGCTGCTCAAATGCTTACCCTTCGCGTTTGATAAGGGTTCAAGCGATTGCAGGAGGCTACGCAGGGTGTGCAGGTCAATGGTCTGGTTGGCATCCGAAAACGCTTTATCCGGATCCGGGTGAACCTCAACCATCAGCCCATCTGAGCCAGCTGCTACTGCAGCCTGCGACATCGGGGTAATAAGGGACCGCTTACCTGTGCCCTGGCTCGGATCCACCCAGATGGGCAAGTGTGTCTTTTCCTGCAGAAGCGGGATAGCGGCCAGATCCAGCTGGTTTCGCACAGCCGGGTCGTATGTGCGAAGTCCCCGCTCACACAGGATAACAGCTTCATTGCCATTCACCATGATGTACTCGGCAGCCAGTAGCCATTCATCCAGGGTTGCGTACATGCCCCGCTTCAGCAGCACTGGTTTTGATTGGCTGCCAAGCGCCTTGAGCAGGTAATAATTAAACATGTTCCGGGAACCAACCTGATAGATATCCACCAGCGGCTCGAACTCCGGGATGAGCTCTTTATCCATTAGCTCGGATACCACAGCCAGTCCGTAGGCATCGGCTGCCTCGCGGATCAGTGTGAGCCCCTCGTAGCCGAGCCCCTGAAAAGTGTACGGAGAGGTCCGCGGCTTGTAAGCACCACCCCGGATAAAACGAACGCCCATTTCGCTCAGGAAATGCGCAACCTCAAAGACCTGCTCCCGCGATTCGATTGAGCAGGGGCCAGCAACTACGTTTAGCCAGGGGTTACCAATGGTTTCCCCGTTAACCGCAAACTGGGAGTGGTCCTGGGTAAAGGACTGGGCTGCCAGTTGGTAATCCGTATCCGGCTTATCAATGCGCTGCACTCCCTGCTGGTTTTCCAGCTCAGCTTCCAGCGATGGATTGCTCTGCACATCAGGAGCCACCATTACCATATGGCTGCGGAAATAGGTTTCCCGCAGGTTACTGCTGTAAGTTCCCAGGACGGTATGTAAGCGCTTGCGCTGTTCGGCTGTTATATCGGGGCTGAGGGTTACTATCACTGCTTTCGAACTTTTGAGTAAGTTATCTCTAGCGTAACACCCCTTTCAGATGGGTTGTTCGCCCCGTTTATCAACAAAGGGTTAGCCCGGGGAGGCCTCGGAGGCAGGCGGATGTTCAGGGCCCCGAGACGGGAGGGCCGATCTTCGGATTCCGCGACCAGGATTTCCTGCAGGTAGCGGGGCTTGTTCAGTTGGTATCGCTGCTGCTCAGCGTTGTAGGATGGGGTGTCCCGCAGGGCTTGTTCGCCATCCAGGTCAGCCCAGACCTCCAGGGTCCTGGGCGGCTTCCGGTCTTCGTGGTACTTCCGGGAGACCGGCAGGTTGATCTTAGCCTCGTGGACGTTCACTTTGGTATTGGAATCATCCAGGATCTGCTTAGCCCCGGGTACACGAAGCTCAGTCTTGACGCCACCCAGAGGCTGGACAAACGCGAACTTGTTATTGACCGTGTTTAGCTCAACTGTAGCATTAGAGCGGTCATAGCTGAAGGTGTTGGTACGGGCCGCATTGTCATTCACCAGAATAGAGTCAGCCCCGTTCGGTTGGTAAAAGACAATACTCGCTTGATCGATAAGCCGCATAGGAGCCAGGGCTCCTTTGTTATGCTGCTGAAAATTGTCAGCCGGAACAGCCCCTAAGCCATTGAACAGGTTCTGAAAGTCGACATCCGTAGTCAGTTGTCCTTTCTCAGCATTCCTGAAAACCTCCAGGAAGTTGTCATTCAGCTTCACCCGGAGGGTCTGGCCCAGCCTGAAGGTATCGTTCCACTTAGCCACAGGCTGGCTTTCAAGCTGAAAATCCTGACGGATGTCGTAGGGGTTGCGCTCAAGAATAGCTCCGTCCAGGATGAAGAATTCGATCGTTTGCTCAGTCTCGAAATTGCCAAACCCGCCATTGCCCCGGGTGTCCAGCGGGATGGTCAGGATCGCAGAATCAATGATGCGCTCGTTCAGGAAACTGTCTGAAAAATCCTCCCGCGGTAGCTGGAAATTGAAAAAGGCCTTTCCCTTCACCTGCCCAAAAACTGTATCGTAGTAGGTACCGACCAGCTGCCGGCCCAGCTCATCACCTCGTTGTTCCCGGGTGAGGCGGGTTTCGGTGATAAGCCCCTCTTTTATAACAGCTGACTGAATAGGCCCCGTGGAGTCCCGCGGTCCTTCGCCGGGCGGTAAGCCGGTGGTGGTTTCGTTGTCCTCATTACAGGCTGTTACCGCCAACAAAAAGCAGGGCAGCAGAAGGAATTTCCAGGATGTCATAAACCGTGTGTGACTTTAGCTAAGGAGCTTCTGGTAAAGATCGACATAGGCGTTGGTAAAGGCTTCTGAACCGGGATCCTGGTATCCGAGTGTGGGCTTGTTCAGCGACCCGATATGCGTTTTCAGCTCATCAGCTATCTGAGTATCTCCTTCACTAACAGCGTCCGCATAGCTGGCCCCCACTTTCTGGATATCCACAGGCCTGGGGTTGGTCAGGGTATCCTTTACTTTATCAGCATTACGCTTGAGATGGGTCTTTTTGACGAAGTTATCACCCAGCTGCTCATCGATCACATCCTGATAAGCCGTGTAGACGATCTTGCCCTGCCGGAATACCGGCTCATTTTTATAGATGGTGCGGGCATAGAGCGGGATCAGCCCTGTCATCCAGCCGTGGCAGTGAATGATATCAGGCATCCAGCCCAGCTTCAGAAGGATCTCTATAGCCCCTTTGTTGAAAAAGATCGTTCGCTCATCATTGTCTTCATAGAAGTTGCCATCATCGTCATAAAAGCGGTTCCGCTTGTGAAAGAAGTCCTCATTATCCACAAAATACACCTGCATTTTAGGGGCGGGCAGGGAGGCCACCTTGATGATCATCGGATTGTCGAACTCCCCCACCGGCACATTGATTCCTGAAAGCCGGATCACCTCGTGGAGTCTGTGCTTGCGCTCATTGATACCTCCGAACCGGGGCATGAAACACCGAACCTCCATCCCTTGCTCCTGCATCTGCTGTGGAATAGCACGGGCAAATTCCGCCTGATGCGTTTCTTCCACATACGGGCCCATTTCGTTGGTAATGATCAGGACTTTGGTATCGGCCATTTTGTTGGTCTGTTTTTTGGAACACACGGCTATTGAAGGTGCAAAATTACGAAATCGGCCCTGATTTCACTCCACAGGCCACGTCAGCAGCGCTCTGCCGCGGCTTTTCCTAATTTTGCAACATGCCCGAACAAACCGTTTGCTCCCTCCTATGACCATTACTGCTGAGTCAAAGGCGCATTTAGCGGAAATGCTGAGCGCCTACCGGACAGCCGGGTACCGCATTGGCTTTGTTCCAACAATGGGCGCCCTGCACGAAGGGCACCTCTCGCTAATCCGTGCCGCCCGTGAGGCTAACGATATCGTTGTGGTCAGTATTTTTGTCAATCCCACGCAGTTTAACGATCCGGAAGACTACCGGAACTATCCGCGAACAAGAGAGGCGGACAAGCTCAGGCTGGAAGAAGCAGGGGTGGACCTGGCCTTTATGCCGGATGAGGCAGAGATGTATCCGGAAGGCAGGCAGAACCTGGCAGATTTCGATCCCGGCTATTTAGGGCAGGTGCTCGAAGGGGAAAAACGACCAGGGCACTTTGAGGGCATGGCTACCATTGTTAAGAAACTGCTGGAGACTGTAAAACCTGACTATGCTTATTTCGGGCAGAAAGATTACCAACAGCTCCTGATCGTACGGGAGTTAGTCAGCACTTACCAGCTACCGGTCAGCATTGTAAGCGAGCCCATTGTGCGGGAATCTGATGGGTTGGCCCTGAGCTCCCGCAATGTGCTGCTGACGCCGGAGGAGCGAGAGCTGGCACCCGTTATCTACCAGACATTAAAGTACTGCAGGGATCAGGTAGAGCGTGACTTCCGGCCTGAGGAGCTCAGTCAGGAAGGGATGGATGCCCTGAATCGCTACGAGGCCTTTACGCTGGAGTACTTTACCATCCGGAACGCTTTTACCCTGGCACCAGTTACATCAGCGGAAAAACCCAAAGCGGTAATTATACTGGTAGCCCTCGGTATTGGAAAGGTCAGGCTAATCGATAACATGCTGGCATACCCTTTCCAGTAAGGGTAAACACCATTCCTGATGGTAATTAGCCTGGAAAAGGGCTAACTTTGAGCATCTACACAGGACAAAGCCAGGTTCGCACCTGAAAGAATAGCCAACTCTATGATTGTAGAAGTCATGCGGGCCAAAATCCATCGCATTGAGGTAACCGCAGCTAACCTGCACTACGCAGGCAGCATCGGACTGGACGAGGCGCTGATCGAAGCATCCGGGCTCGTGGAGAATGAGCGCGTGCAGGTGCTGGATATTGAGAACGGGGAGCGCTTTGAAACTTATGTGATCAGGGGTGAACGCGGCTCGGGCGAAGTAAGCCTGAATGGTCCCTCAGCCCGGCGCGTTCAGATCGGGGACACCGTCCTGGTCGTAGCCTACGGCTACTTGCCTGTAGAAGAAGCGCAGCAACACGAGCCCACGGTCATTTACCCGCAGAATAACCGGGTATAGCTTCCTTTCATCCCTGAATGCTAACCATGACACCACCAGGTATTGAACACCTTCAGGCTAAGCAATACAGCTGGTCCGGTATCGCTGACCAAGCAGCTACCTGGAAAGCCAATGGTCAGCGGATCGTTTTTACCAATGGCTGCTTTGACCTCCTGCACAAAGGACACATCCACTACCTGAGCCAGGCTGCTGACTACGGGGAGCGCCTGATCATCGGGGTAAACAGCGATGCTTCTGTTAGCCGGCTGAAGGGCGATCAGCGTCCGATCCAGGAGGCCTCATCGCGCACCCTTATCCTGGCTGCTCTGGCAATGACGGATGCTGTGGTGGTATTTGAGGAAGACAACCCCGCCCGGCTCATCGAAGCGCTCACGCCGGATATCCTGGTAAAGGGAGGGGACTATACGCCTGAGCAGGTCGTGGGGGCTGATCAGGTACGGTCAGCCGGCGGTGCCGTGTACTGCATTCCCTTTCTGGCGGGTTACTCTACCTCAAATCTTGCCCGCAGCCTCGGGCATGGATGAGTTGGTGTCCGTGTCTTTCATCTGACGTTTTGCGCACTCCTGCTACCTGAGCTTTGAAGCTCCAGCCCATTCATGATGCCAATCGATATCATCATCCCGGTTTTCAATGAGGAACGATCTGTCGGAAAGGTTATTCAGGACCTGCCGCCTTCTAAAGTACGGGAGGTCGTGGTCGTGAACAATGGATCGCTGGATGCCTCAGCCTCAGTGGCTAACGGGGCCGGAGCCACGGTGCTGAACGAGCCGCAAAAGGGATATGGCAAGGCCTGCCTTACGGGCATAGCCCACCTGAAGCGTAAAACAGAGCCCCCGGCTACAGTGGTCTTCCTGGATGGCGACTATTCTGATCACCCGGAGGAGCTTCCTGCCGTTGTAGCTCCTATTGAGCAGAATCAGGCTGACCTGGTTATCGGCTCCCGGATGCTGGGCAATGCCGAACCCGGTGCGCTGTTACCCCAGGCCAGGTTCGGAAACTGGCTGGCTACCAGGCTTATCCGCCTGATCTATGGCTACCACTTTACCGACCTTGGCCCGTTCCGGGCGGTCCGCTGGCAGGAATTGTTAGATTTGGAAATGGCTGATGAAGACTTTGGCTGGACAGTGGAAATGCAGGTAAAAGCTGCTAAGCAGGGCCTGTCCTGCCAGGAAGTAGCGGTCAGCTATCGCAGGCGTGTTGGCGTCAGTAAGGTGACAGGAACCCTGAGAGGTACCATTCTGGCGGGCTACAAGATCCTTTACACCATTTTAAAAGAGCTGCGCTGACCTTGGAACTGTTGGTGCTGACCGTCCTGATCGTTTACGGTCTGGCTTTGGGCTTCATTCTGGCTTACAGCCTGAGCCAACTGCAGCTCTGGCTATCGTACCGCAGGAACACCCGCCAGAAGGCCGCCAGGCCTGAATACCCCGCGTTGCAGAACTATCCCTTTGTAACTGTTCAGCTGCCGCTTTACAACGAGTACTATGTAGTTGACCGCCTGCTGGAGGCAGTGGCTGCCTTTGATTATCCAAAGGACCGCTTTGAGATCCAGGTGCTGGATGATTCGACCGATGAGACGGTGAACCTTGTAAAGGCTAAAACCCAGCAGCTACAACAGCAGGGCCTTCAATGCTGGCATATCCGGCGGGCCAGCCGCGAGGGCTACAAAGCCGGGGCCCTTCAGTATGGGCTTCAGCTGGCAAGGGGCGAGTTCATTGCCATTTTTGATGCAGATTTTCTGCCTGAGCCTCATTTCCTTACCGCTACGCTTCCGGTCTTTCAGGAGCCGGATGTGGGCTTGGTTCAGACTTGCTGGCAGCACCTGAATGCCGATTACTCTATCTTTACCAAGGCGCAGGCTTTAGCACTCGATAACCACTTCCGGATCGAGCAGGAAGGGCGTCACCTGGCAGGCTATTTCCTGAATTTTAACGGCACAGCCGGCCTCTGGCGAAAGGCCACGATAGAAGATGCCGGAGGTTGGCACTATGATACCCTGACTGAGGATCTGGACCTGAGCTATCGCGCTCAGCTGCGAAACTGGCAGTTCCGCTACCGGAAGGACGTAGGCTCACCCGCTGAGCTACCGGCTGAGCTGAATGCTATCAAATCGCAGCAGTTCCGGTGGACCAAAGGCGGGGCTGAAACAGCCCTGAAGGTTTTTCCGCAGGTGCTGCGCGCAACCTGGCTTAAAAAAAGCCAGAAAGTCCAGGCCTTCTTTCACCTGTTCAACAGTTCCATTTTCGTCTGTATTCTGGTGTGTGCGCTGCTCAGCATTCCGGCGCTGGCTATCAAGAATGCCGGGTATTTCCCGGTGCTTTTCCAGGTAGCCTCTGGCTTTCTGCTAAGCCTGCTGATCATCGGGGTTATCTATTTTGATGCCTTTCAGCAGCGCTACCAGAACCGCTGGCAGGCTATCCGGACCTACAGCTGGCTGTTCCCGGTCTTTTTGAGCATAAGTATGGGGCTTTCCCTGCACAATGGCTGGGCTGTGATCAAAGCCTGGCTGAACATCAAGACGCCCTTTGTGCGCACTCCTAAGTTTGACCTCCGAACCGTCAGCGATAAGTGGCAGGGCAAAAAATACCTCAAAGGCCAGTTTACCCCGAATGTGTTGCTGGAGCTCCTGCTGACCGCTTATTTTGCGGCTGGAGCGGCACTGGCTTTTGTTTACCAGGATTTTGGCCTTTTGCCCTTTCACACCATGCTAATGGTAGGATTCGGCAGCATCACCGGAGCTACCATTGCCCACACGTGGCAGAGTAACCGGTTAGCCGCCTCATGAGGGCACTCCTTCAAAATCCGGCGCTGTTCGTCCCGCTAATTGTAATGATCCCGCTCTGGTATGGTATCGGCTATCAGCTGGACCGGGCAGATTTTCCGTTACTGATCAGCCTTTTTTCAGCGGTGTTTGCTTGCTACATCCTGGTGTGCTGGAACATCAGAGATACCCAGAGCTATTGGTGGGCGCTGGGTTTTGCTATTGGCTTTCGGCTAATGCTCTTACCAGCTATTCCGTTCCTTTCAGATGATGTTTACCGGTTTATCTGGGACGGGCGCCTTCTGGCTCAGGGAATGGATCCCTTTGCCCGTACGCCTCGCTGGTTGATGGAGCACGCAGCGGTACGGGAATCGTTAGTGGGGCTAACGCCGGCCCTCTTTGAAAAACTTAATTCACCAGATTATTACACGGTTTACCCACCTTTCTGCCAGGGGCTGTTCGGTTTAGCTGGCTGGCTGTTTCCCAAAAGCATACTGGGAAGCATTGTGCTTTTAAGAAGTCTGATGATCAGCGCTGAGCTGGTAAGCTTCTACCTGCTTCATAAGCTTGTTCAATACTTTCAACTGCCCATGTACACGGTCCTGCTTTACGCGCTGAACCCGCTGATTATTGCTGAGCTCACGGGCAACCTGCACTTTGAGGGGTTTATGGTCGCTTTCCTTCTAGCCACCTGCTGGCTGTTGCTCAAGCAGCGATGGGGCCTTTCAGGGCTTTTTTTCAGCGGAGCAGTACTAGCTAAGCTTTTGCCCCTTATTTTTTTGCCCGGACTGCTGCGGCGCATCGGCTGGTTCCGGGCTGCGGGCTACGGCTTTCTGAGCCTGACGTTGCTACTGGGCGGCTTTCTGGCAGTGAGCTCTGTTGATCAGCTATCGCATATGCTGGCAAGTGTGGATCTGTACTTTCGCACTTTCGAGTTTAATGCCAGCTTTTATTACCTGCTGCGGTGGGTGGGGTTCCAATGGCAGGGTTACAACATGATCAGCACCATCGGCCCTTCGCTTGGTGCATTAACAGCCATTGGTATATTCACCTATGCCTTTGGTGAACGAGGGCCGGCTACTGGAAACTGGCCCTGGTTTATCGTTATCAGCCTGGCCATCTACCTGGCGCTAACCACGACTGTGCACCCCTGGTATGTAACCCCAATGGTGGCCTTTGGCGCGCTAACCAGGCTATGGTTTCCTTTTGTGTGGGCTTTTGCCGTTCTTTTCAGCTACGCGACCTACCAGGCTGAGCCTTACCAGGAGGTGTATTGGCTAACGGCTCTGGAGTACCTTTCAGTAGCTGGGACCCTTGTCTATGATTTCTGGAGCAGGCGATCCAAAATCCCGGGAATGGAGGCGGATAAGCAGGCTTAAACACTGCTGCTGTAAGTTTGGGGGGAAGGGTTGACAGCTGATTCCCAGGCAAAATTCATCAGTTCTTCAAAAGAGCCTAAGAGGTGCCCGTTAGCTGGCGGGTCTACTTGGCTATGGAAACACTGGAAGCCGCTCAACAGCAGGTAAGCCTCCGGGCATATTGAGCTCAGCTCATTCACATATTCCTGGATCTCATCCACGGTAGGCTTGGAGGTAAATATCGAAAGCAGGTAATCCGGCTGATGAAAGTCGTAGACGTCCTGCACATCAGCCAGCGGTACATCAGTGCCGAGGTAAATAACCTGATTCCGGCGGCTTTTCAGGATAAAATTGGCAAAAAGCAACCCGATCTCATGCGTTTCCCCCTCGGGCAGGAACAACAGGTACTTTTTGGATTCTGTACTCCGGTCTACCATCTGGCCATCAATGGCCACAAAGAGCTTTTGCCTTATAAGGTTGGTAATAAAGTGCTCATGAGCCGGATTGATAGCTCCGGTTTGCCACAGAATGCCGATTTTCTTGAGAAAGGGATGAACCAGCGTGATCATGGTCTTTTCAAAGCCAAACTGCAGGATATTCGTGCTTATCACCTTCTCAAAGCGCTCCTCGTCCATTTCTATCATCGAAATGGTTAGCGCGTTGATCTGGCTGTTATGGTCATAGGTATTCTGGGATATCTCGTAGACTTTGTTGGCCACTTCATCGCGGCTCCATCCGGCTATCTGGGAAATGCGGTAGTCAGAATTGTAAAGCAGGCTAATATTGAGCAGATACTTCAGATCATCATCCGAGTAGTAACGGATATTGGTTTCGGAGCGCTTAGGCTTGAGCACTTTATAGCGCTGCTCCCATACCCGCAGCGTATGAGCTTTTATTCCAGAGAGAAACTCCAGATCTTTAATGGAATATTTTCCCAAAGGATCCTTTTTTATTAACTAACTATCAGTAAGCATACATGTTTAAACCTGCCCCGCTATCCTTAAACAGTGCTCGAGCATGATTAGCCATACGATGACCTTCAACTCCGGGCTTTGGCTACGTAAAGCTTAAGCAGCCAAAGGAAAAACTGAAAAAGGCCGTGGCAAAGTTCAAACAGGCCTACCAGATCCCAGCCAGCCAGCCTCCGTAGAAGAACAGAACCTGCAGGAGGATCAGCGGCAACGCCAGCGGGTTACTGCTAACCGTGCTACTGACCAGGAGCTGCCACAGGAAGAGGCAACTGATAAAGAACCAGGCCAGGTAGTTCTTAAGCGGTACTGTATCATTTTCCCATACCCAAAGCTCATGAGTAATGGCAAACTGTTCCAGCCCCACATCCACTAACAGCATAAGCGCCCCTCCTATCAGGATCCGCCCGACCAGCGGTATGGATAAGCGCTGCACAATGCCGCCAACCCCGTAAACCAGCATCAGCCAGTTTACAGCCATCATAAGCGGCACGTCATAAACGCTTACACCCAGCACCGGAGTATACTGATAGGCACCAAAAAGAAGATCTGACTGAACGCCAATGTATTCCACCAGCCAGCCGCCGGCAGCGATTCCCGCTCCGGTAAGGAAGAAGCGCCACGACCACTGCTGGTGAAAAAGCAGTAGCAGCAGGGCTGAGATGAGCAGGTGCACCGGAACAAGGGCTTGAAAAGTGCCCTGCCAGGCGGGCTGGGCAAAGCCCCCTAATCCAACAGCGTGCAGGATCACCAGTACACTAATACCCACAATGGCTTTCAGGGAATAGGCCGGCCTTTCCATTGGTTCTGCTTGTAGACGTTGTTTAACAGCGAACAGGCGGCCAGGTACACAGTGACCGCCATTTGAGGAATAGCCAAAAGTACGGCTTCGCGCTGGCAATACCCCAGTAAGCGGGCCGCTAACAACCGGACGCCCAGTAGTTCAGCGCTGAGTAACAGCCCTGCCTCAGCCGGAAAGGGGATGACTAACAGCAGCGGAGCTATGATCCCGAACACCAGAAAAAAGCCCATGAACACCCAGGAATCGGCATAAAAAGCCCGGAAGTTCTTGCTAAAGCCCTGCACAGCCGCCCGGAAGCCCGTATACATGCGGCAGCTCATGTGCTCATGGGTCAGATGGGCTGCTACCGTCAGGCCCTTTTTCTTCAGTGCTTCCATGATGGCCATATCCTCTACCTGATGATGCCTGACCTGCTGATGCCACTGGTGCAACTGGTACTGCCGGCTATCCAGCATCATAAACTGACCATTAGCTGCCCGGAAAGCAGGGTTGGAAGAGCGAGCCACAAGGCTGAGCGGGATGAAAGTGGCAAGGGTGTAGTAGGCTACAGGCACCGTCAGCTTTTCGCCCGGTGAGCGAACCTCCTGCTTCGGGAATAGCGTGTACAGGCTGAGCTGCTGCCGCTGCATAACCGCAACCGCGTTCTTCAGGGCATCAGGGCCCAGGCGGATATCAGCATCGATGAACAGGTAGTAGTCAGCCGTAACAGCCTGAGCGAGCTGATGACAGGCCCAGGGCTTCCCCAGCCAGCCTTCGGGCACAGGCTGACCGTCAAGCAGTTGCAGGTTCAGCAGGGAGGCCTGATGCCTTCGGACAACGGCAGCCGTTTCATCAGAGGAGGCATCGTCCAGAACACAGACCTTCAGATCCGGATATCGCATAGCCGCCAGGTCAGCAAGAATCCGGGGTAAGTTATGCGCTTCATTTCTCGCTGGAATCAGCACTGCTACCGCAGGTTCAGTGCCTGTAGGGTCCCTATCCGGCATATAGGGCTGCTGCCAGAGGTTGATGAGTACAATAACCAGCCTCGCAACCAAAAAGATGCCGGACACCACCAGGATAGCACTAAGCATCAGGCCAGGCGTTCGTGTTGCTTAGCCACCACCTGATGGTAAGCTTCCTGAAAGGCTTGTTCCAGGGCTGCCAGATCGGTCTGAGGGCCCTCATACGTTTTAAGGTAGGTATGAAGCGCTGGCCGGGGGTATGGCCCATACTCCGGCAGGATAAACGAGAACAGGATCTGCAGATCAGCCGGTGCTGCCCGCGTGATCCGCTCTAAGCCTTTTTGAAAGGGAAAGGTTGAGGTGTAAAGCGTCTGAAGCTCACCAGTCGGGAAAAGCAGCAGCAAATTATCCGGATCCTGCAGGATTTCGCCTGCATATTGCAGGGTGGTGAGCACCTCCTTACGGCCACGGTTAACGGAAAAAGCGCCAACATTGCGCAGAAAGCGCCGTTTTTTTAGCTCCTCCTCCAGCATCATGATGTAAAAGCGCCTATGCAGGTAGTGCATATTCAGGTAAAAGTGGGTAAAGCCGTCCCACCAGCTAAAGTGGTTGGCCAGGATCAGGAGCGGCCGATCTTTTTCGATAGCTGGCATCTCCTCAACGAAAAAATCCCGGAAATAATAAGTGATAATACCCGGCACAAAGGCCCTGAAAAACCGGTGGGCCAGCCATGTATGCTTTGCTGGAATCATGCGGGGGTCATTGCATAGTCGCGCGCTACCAGGTCAGCTGCAATCCGGGCGGAAAGCAGGCAAAGGGGAATGCCACCACCCGGATGGACAGTCCCTCCGCAAAAGTAGAGGTTCTGCACCGTAGGCGAAAAGTTAGGATGCCGCAGAAAAGCCGCTAACATGTTATTGGAGCTGTTCCCGTAGAGCGCACCCAGGTAGGCACCGGTTTCGCTCTCCAATGAGCGCGGATCCCGGATACCCTCGGTTACAATCCGGTCGGTCAGGTCAATCCCCAGTATCCGGTGAATTTTCTTCATGATCTGGTGCCGGGCCCCGGCTATGAGCTGATCCCATTGCTGACCATTGTTCCAGGGGGCGTTGATCATCACATACCAGTTTTCACATCCTTCCGGGGCATCAGCGGGCTCATCCTTGCTGCTGATATTGATGTAAACAGTTGGATCCGATGGCAGCGTCAGGTCCTCGAACAGGGCTTGAAATTCCTTTTGGTAATCGCCGGCAAACAGGATATTGTGCAGGTCCAGCTCTTCAAAGTGGCCTTTAACCCCCCAGTAAAAGATCAGGGCTGAGGAGGACTTGGGCTGCTCCAGGAAACGCTTCGGCCCTTTCTGGCCTGGTAGTAAATGACGATAAGTACTGTGTACATCCAGGTTGCTAACGATCACATCGTAGGGATGGGTCTGGTTATGCTGATCGGTAAGCCCCTTGGCCTGCTTATCCGCAAGCTCGATCTGCCGGACCGGGGCCTGCCAGTAAAACTGCACGCCTAACCGCTCAGCATGGGCCTGCAGGGAGCTGATGATGGTGTACATGCCGCCTTCCGGAAAATAGGCACCTACATTATGCTCAAGATGAGGAATAACATTGAAGGTAGCCGGGGTTTCATAAGGGCTTGAGCCATTGAAGGTAGCATAGCGATTGAAAAACTGCTGTACGCGCTCGTCCTGAAAGGCTCTGCGGTTGGCATTGGCCATGGTGTTCAGCGCCTGTATGCGGGGCAGTTTCAGAAAGCGCCAGAAGGTCTGCTTCTGCAGGTAGGTCTTTAGCCGGTGTAGCGATTGCTCCAGAAAGACTGGTCTGGTGATGTTATACTTTTCCTGACTGCTATCCAGGAATTGCTGGACATTGGCTGCGGGCTCACCGGTTTCGCGCTGGATGGTATTGGCCAGCCCTTCCCGGTCGGCAGGCGGGTTCAACACGGTGCCATCCTCGTAGAAGTAGCGGGTTCCCTCTCTTACCGGGAAGTAGCGGAAATAGGCCTCAGGATTGTGCCCGGTCAGCTCGAACAGCTCATCCACCAAATGCGGAAGGGTAAAAAGAGAGGGCCCGGTATCAAACCGGAAGCCGTTGCTATACCACTCACCGATCTTGCCGCCCGGCTCACGCTGCTGCTCCCATACTTCGGTTTGCCAGCCCTGCGCCTGTAGGCGGATAGCTGCGGCCAATCCGCCTACACCAGCTCCGATGACAGCAGCTTTCGGCGGTGTATTGGTAGGGTGAAGTAGGCTCACAATCGAATCTTTTTAAGGTGGACTAAAGAAAAACTAAGCTTTCTGAGGGTACAAAAAGCGAGCCTCCGCCAGTGTTTTTCCCTTAAAAATCCTAAATTCCTTTAAATAAAAGGTGGGCGAATAGCCCACAAAATCAAACCTGTGCTATGGCATATGATGCAATTGTAGTAGGTGGCGGAATTGTAGGACTGGCTACAGCCCTCAAGCTACAGGAAAAACAGGGCAGCCTGAATGTGATGGTGATCGAAAAGGAGCCAACTTTCGGTCATCATCAGACGGGCCATAACAGTGGCGTTATTCATTCAGGCGTGTACTACAAGCCCGGAAGCCTGAAGGCTTTGAACTGTACCAAAGGCTATCAGATGCTCACCGATTTTTGTGATGAAGAGGAGATCCCGTATGAGCTCTGTGGCAAAGTGGTAGTGGCCACTGAGGAGTGGGAAATCCCCATCCTGGAGAACATCCATCAGCGGGGGATTGAGAACGGGCTTACGAACCTGAAGATGCTGGACAGCGATGAGCTAAAGACCTACGAGCCCCATGTACGGGGTGTCAAGGCCCTTCACGTGCCTCAGACCGGTATCATGGATTACAAGCTCATGGCTGAACGGATGGCTGCCCGCATAGAGCAGAATGGTGGTGTGCTGGCCAGCGGAGAAGCGGTGGAGGATATTCAGCTGCAGGCTTCCCATACGCTGGTAAAGACCTCCGAAACCCAGTACGAGACCAAGCTGCTGGTCAACTGCGCCGGGCTTTACTCTGATAAGATCGCTAAGCTCACCCACCCTGATCTCGATTACCGGATCATTCCCTTCCGTGGTGAGTATTTCAACCTTAAACCTGAAGCCCACTACCTGGTCAATAACCTGATCTATCCGGTGCCGGACCCGAATTTCCCCTTTCTGGGCGTGCACTTCACCCGGGAAATTGATGGCAATATTGAAGCCGGACCAAATGCCGTTTTCGCCTTTGAGCGCGAAGGATATCAGCGGTCGGACTTCAACCTCAGGGAAACCATGGAGTCCCTCTCCTGGCCGGGCTTTCAGAAAGTGGCCACCAAGTACTGGCGCACGGGCCTGGGCGAAATGTATCGCTCTTTTTCCAAGTCAGCTTTTACGAAGGCCCTACAAAAGCTCGTCCCTGACATCCGGCAGCACCACCTTGACACCGGCGGCGCAGGCGTACGGGCTCAGGCGTGTGACCGCCATGGCGGCTTAGTGGATGACTTTGTCTTCTTTGAAGATGAAGGCGTGGTACACGTGCTGAACGCGCCCTCGCCTGCAGCTACGTCCTGCCTTTCTATTGGCGATACGGTAGCGGATAAAGGCCTCGGGCGAATGGCTGGTGAAAAGCAGGTCATCTCAGAGCAGGAATCTCACAATTCCGGATAAGGCCTTGCCGGAATTGTGGGAATTCAGGTAATGGCCAGCCTGCCGCTTACCTCAGGTCATTGCTGCGCGGCAGGATCAGGCGTATGCCCCGGTCATAGCTGAAGTAGTTCCAGATCCAGTCAACCAGCACGACTAAGCGGTTCCGGAAGCCGATCAGCATGAGCAGGTGAACCAGCATCCAGGCTGCCCAGGCAAAAAAGCCACCCAGTTTCATGCGTGCTACCTCAGCAACTGCACGATTGCGCCCAACAGTGGCCATAGTGCCTTTATCAAAATAGGCAAACTGCTTAAGGGGCTGACCTTTGACCAAGCGCTTCAGGTTCTTGGCCAGCAGTTGGCCCTGCTGCATGGCAACTGGCGCCACTTGCGGATGACCCTGCGGATAATCTTCAGTCTGCATGAGGGCTACATCGCCAATGGCAAAAATCTGGTCATAGCCATAGAGCTTATTGTGGGTATCCACCAGCAAACGGTTCCCTTTGCCAACGGCATGCTCCCCAATGCCTTCCGCATTTCTGCCCTGCACACCCGCTGCCCAGATCAGGGTGTGGGCGTTAAGGGTCTCCTCTTCACTCCCTTTCTGCTGCAGGGTTACTACTTCCCCGTCATAGTTTTTAACGAAGGTTTCCTTGTAAACATTTACGTCAAACTCCTCAACGTACCGCTCAGCCTTTTCGGAGGATTGTTCGGACATACCAGGCAGCAGGCGGTCGGTCCCCTCCATGAGGTATATCTTCATTCGGGACAGGTCCAGCTCGGGGTAATCCTGAGGCAGCACCTTGTTCTTAAGCTCTGCTAAGGCTCCTGAGAGCTCTACGCCAGTGGGTCCTCCGCCCACAACCACAAAGTTCATCAGGGCTTCCTGCTTCTGCTCATCCTTTTCGTGGAGCGACTGCTCAAACTTTTTGAGAATGGCACTGCGCAGGTTAAGTGCCTGGTTGACGGATTTAAGGCCAAGGCAGTTTTTCTGGATCTCCTCATTGCCAAAAAAGTTGGCCTTGGAGCCATGCGCCAGAACCAAATAATCGTAGGAAATAGCTCCTATATCCGTTTGAACTGCCTGATCTTCCGGATGAACAGCTTCAACATTGGCCATCCGGTAAAGGAAGTTTTTCTGGTTGCTGAATATCTTCCGGATCGGGTAAGAGATGGAAGAAGGCTCTAACCCTGCCGTGGCTACCTGGTACAGAAGCGGAATAAACGTGTGGTAGTTGTTCCGGTCCAGCATCACGATCTGGACATCGGCCTTTTTCAGACCCCTGGCTAGCTCAAGGCCTGCGAATCCGCATCCGACAATTACCACACGGGGCTTATCAGTTGCGGGAATGGTCTCGTTCATACTGTTTTGATTTTTAAAACAAGGGCTAGTGAACAGGTTGTCAGCTTGCTGTTTTTGGCACTACCCAAAAAGGTTTTTGGAAAAAAGAAAATGGACGACCAATAAGTGGTCAGCCCGTTGGTAGCAATCATTTATATACGCCAATTCAAAACGAGATTGCGTGGATTTGTTTACGTTCTGTTTTTACGAAAGCGTAAATAATTGGCTGTCTCAGGTTTTTTGGTTAATACCGAGTATACCAAATCAGGGAGTATTAGCAGGGGAGAAAAAGTACCTTTAGCCGAAGTAAGTCCCTAAACAAAAGAAGCGCCACCATCGCTGGCAACGCTTCCCGAAGAACTGTTTGGTGCGATATCAGGGTTCTGGAGTTAATTCACCTTAACGTCCTTGTTCTCGTCTTCAATGTGACCAGTAACCTGAAGCTGAATATCCTCAATCTTGAAATTCTCGATTTGCTTACGCTGGAAATAATCCCTTAGCAGGGCTTCCAGCTCCTCATCCTCGTAATCTATGATACGGTTGGTCTTATGACAGAAGATGTGGTGATGATTGTCTGTCTTGACATCATAGCGAACCGTATCCTCATCCGTCTTCACTTTTTGGACAAGGCCTACATCAGTGAAAGCATCCAGGGCTTTGTATACCGTTCCCAGCGACAAGGACGGGCTTTTTTCTTTGGCATCATTGTACAGAATTTCAGCGGTAGGGTGTTCCTTAGCCTGAATAAAAGCCTCGAGGATCAGTATTCGTTGGTGGGTAGCCTTAAGCCCGTGCTCACTAAGAACCTGCTTTAGATCCTGGTAAGTGTAGTTATGCTTGTCAACACCCATGATGATTTGATAATTATTCTTTTTTGAAACAGTAGTTACTCAAAAGTTAGGCTTAATCTTCTAATAATCTGAAACGAATTTACCCGGACTTAGTTCATAGCTTGAATTGCTGATCGCAGAAGAAGGCTTAATAACTTTGAATCTGTGAATCGCGAGATCCTCCGCTTAGCCGTTCCCAATATCATTAGCAACCTCACTGTTCCCTTACTGGGTGTAGTGGATACCGCCCTGATGGGGCATGCGCCTAACAAGGCGCACCTCGGGGCTATTGCAGTGGGCTCTATGATCTTCAATTTCCTTTACTGGGGTTTTGGTTTCCTGCGCATGGGCACCACCGGCCTTACCGCGCAAGCTTACGGGCAGGATGATCATGCTACGGTTATCAGTCTGCTGAGCCGCGCTGTTCTAACGGCCCTCGTAGCCAGCCTGCTGCTGATCCTCCTTCAGGTGCCGATCGTGGAGGCTGCTTTCTGGCTGGTGGAAAGTTCAGCAGAGGTTGAGGCCTTTGGCCGCAATTACTTTGGCATCCGTATCTATGCTGCCCCGGCTACCATTGCGCTGTATGCCTTTTACGGCTGGTTCATGGGTATGCAGAATTCGCGCTACCTGCTGATCGTCAGCCTGGCAGCCAACCTCACCAATGTGGTAGCCAATGTGGCGCTGGTTTACGGGCTGGGCTACCAGTCAGGCGGCATCGCCCTGGGCACCCTGATTGCGCAGTCTGCTGGTCTGATAGTGGCTATTGGGCTGTTTCTGAACAAGTACCGCGCTTACCTTGGCCACCTGCAGTGGGAGGCTGTCATGCAGGTCAAAGCCATCCGGCGCTTTTTTGCGGTAAACGGGGATATTTTTATCCGCACCCTGTGCCTGATCTTCACCTTTTCGTTCTTCACCGCCAAGTCCTCCGCTATGGGCGAGACCATCCTGGGCGTTAACCAGATCTACCTGCAATTTATCTACATTCTGGCCTTTGGCGTGGATGGGTTTGCCTTTGCATCGGAAAGTTTAGTGGGCCGGTTTACCGGGAATCAGGATCAACAGGGATTGCGCCAGGCCGTCTGGTACTCCTTTTACTGGGGCACCGGGCTGGCTGTGCTCGTAAGCCTGGTTTACGGGGTGCTCGGGCAGCCGCTGGTTCAGTTCTTTACCGATAAGGCTGCGATCATTGAGCAGGCCAAACCCTTCCTGATCTGGGTTATCATAGCGCCACTGGCCAATGCCCCGGCCTTTATCTGGGATGGCGTGTACATCGGGGCTACCCAGAGCAAGCCTATGCGGAACACGCTATTGGTAGCCACGTTTGGCGTCTTCCTGCCGGTATACTTTTTCACAAAGCCAGCGCTGGGCAACCATGGCCTGTGGCTGGCGTTTACGGCTTTTATGGTGGCGCGCGGCATCATGCTATCCGCCTATGCGCCATCTGCTATTTTCGGACTGGTAAGGCAGTCGGAGGTCAACACCTCGCCAAAGCCCTGAATCTATGGATTCGCTACTGGAGCCGGGATACTGGGGCATGCTGGTAGCTGCTTTTCTGGCAGCCACCATTCTGCCCTTTAGCTCGGATGTCATTTACGGGCTCATGCTGATCGGGGATTATGATCCGATCCTGACCACCGTCATGGCCTCCCTTGGCAACTGGCTGGGCGGCATGACCTCCTATGGCATGGGCTATCTGGGGTATTGGCTGTGGATCGATAAATACCTGGGCGTGCCGCCTACCAAGGTTCAGCAGTGGATGGATAAGCTGTCGCGCTTTGGCGCCTGGCCGGCCCTGATCACCTGGCTGCCAGGCATCGGGGATCCCATCGCCATAGCGCTGGGCTTCCTGAAGCTGGATCCGTATGCGGTCTCAGTCCTAATGCTTATCGGCAAAACCCTGCGCTACGTAACCCTTGGCGTGCTGATCCACTTTTTCCCGGAGATCCGTGAGTTTGTGCTGAATTAGCACCGGGCAGGTTTTGTTACTTTCGTTCTGCTGTCAAAACGCAAGCACATCATGTCGAGCATTGAAGAAGTGATCCAGAACAGGCGAACGGTGAAGCCTGAAAAGTTTTCGGAAGAGCCGGTACCGGATGCCATCGTGCAGGAAATGCTGGAGGGTGCCAACTGGGCACCCACTCACGGATTTACAGAACCCTGGCGTTTTCTGGTTTTCAAGGGCGAAGGGCGCTACCGCTTGGCCAACTTCCACGCGAACCTTTACAAAACCGAGACGCCCGAGGATGAATTCAAGGATTCAGCTTATCAGAAACTGTACGAGCGACCGCTCATGGCCTCGCACATCATAGGTATTGGGATGAAACGCGGCAACAACCCGAAAATTCCGGAAGTAGAAGAGATCGAAGCCACGGCCTGTGCCGTTCAGAACATGTGGCTTACGGCCGCTGCCCAGGGGGTGGGTGCCTACTGGAATTCCGGTGGTATGACCTATCATGAGCAAATGAAAACCTTCCTGGGCCTGGAAGAAGCCGATAAGGTACTGGGCTTTCTTTACCTGGGTTATCCCAGTAACCAATGGCCCAAGGGTAAGCGTATCAGCGGCATTGATGAGAAAACCCAGTGGGTAACAGAATCCTGATGCAAGCATTAGCCTGCCTATGAGAACGCTCACACTCACCCTTTTGCTAAGCCTTCTCACCGCTCCTTTCCTGACAGCCATGGGCCAAGCGCCCAGGCCCGACTACTGGCAACAGGAGGTAGCCTACGATATGGCTATTACCATGAACGCGGCTGAACATACGTTTGAAGGCCGCCAAACCCTAACCTACCAGAACAACTCACCCGATACGCTTCGGAGGGTGTTCTATCACCTCTACTTCAATGCCTTTCAGCCAGGGAGTATGATGGATGTGCGGTCCCGCACCATAGAGGACCCGGACGAACGGGTAGGCAGCCGGATCGCCCAATTGGAGCCCGATGAGCAGGGTTACCACCGGATACAGTCGCTCCAACAAAACGGCCAAGCCTTGTCCTATGAAGTGGCGGGTACGGTTCTGGAAGCTAAGTTAGCTGAACCCCTTCCGCCCGGTGAACAGACCACTTTCCGCATGACCTTCAACTCGCAGGTCCCGCTTCAGATCAGGCGCTCCGGGCGCGATAACAAGGAAGGTGTCGCCCTTTCCATGTCGCAGTGGTATCCTAAGATGGCCGCGTACGACCGCCACGGCTGGCATGCCGATCCGTATGTAGCACGGGAGTTCCATGGCGAATTCGGGAAGTTTGAGGTTTCCATTACCATCGATAGCAGTTATGTAGTGGGCGGCACCGGTATCGTTCAGAACCCGCAGGAGGTAGGCCATGGCTATCAGGATCCGGAAGAGCCCCTGGAAAGGCCTGCCAGCGGTAAGCTTACCTGGCAGTTTGAGGCTGATAGCGTGCATGATTTCATGTGGGCAGCCGACCCGGATTACCGGCATGACACCACCAAGGTCCCGAACGGGCCAGTCGTGCATTTCCTTTACCAGCCCTACACGCCCGATACCATTGCGCCGGTCTGGGAAAGGTTGCAGTCCAACGTGGTGGAGCTATTCCAGTACATGAACACGCATTTTGGTGAGTATCCTTACCAGCAGTACGCTGTGATCCAGGGTGGGGATGGCGGTATGGAGTACCCCATGGCCACGCTCATCACGGGTGACCGCGGGCCTCGCGGTCTGACGGGCGTAACCGCCCATGAAATGGCGCATAGCTGGTTTTACGCCACGTTAGCCACTAATGAGAACATGCACGCCTGGATGGATGAGGGCATGACGGTCTACTCGTCAGTAAAGGCCATGAATCACCTCTACGACCGGAACCGGCAGAACGCTCTGGCCGGCAGCTACGGGGGCTACTTTCAGCTGGCCAATAAGCCCAGAGAAGAGCCCATGAGCCTGCATGCCGATTTTTACCACACCAATGCTGCCTATGGCATAGCCGCCTATTCCAAAGGAGCTACTTTCCTGCACCAGATGAGCTACATTGTGGGAAAAGAGGCTTTCATGGAAGGTATGCGGGATTACTACCACCAGTGGCAGTTCAAGCACCCCTACCCCATTGACTTCAAAACCGTTATGGAACGGTCTACGGGAGTGCAGCTGGACTGGTATTTCAACCTCTTCCTGAACACGACCCGGACCATCGATTACGGCATCAAGCAGGTTTCCACAACTCCGGACACCACCACCGTTACGCTTGAGAACCACGGGAAAATCCCGATGCCACTGGATGTGCAGGTTACGTTTGCCAATGGCAATAAGCAGCTTTACTACATCCCCCTGCGTATGATGCGGGCCGAAAAGCCTAACAACTACGATATGCCGCGCACCACCCTGGCCGACTGGCCATGGACGCATCCTTCCTATCAGTTTTCCATTGGCACTGCTGACCGCACCGTGGAAGCCATCCGGATAGACCCCTCTAAGCGGGTAGCGGATGTTAGGCGCAGCAATAACCAATGGCCGGAAGACAGCAGTAAGCAGATCAAGGGTAACTAACCATGCAGCCACCTGACCAGCCTTCCGTAATTGCCGGAAATGAGCCCCTGCAGGAATTTGCCCACTGGCTCAACAGCCAGAACTACCGCGGCCTCTTTGTCCTGACGGATTCGGAAGTGGCCGAGGAAGCCTTTCCGCTGATCGAGCCTTATCTGCAGGAAAAAGGCCTGAAGGGCGTGCTCACCATTCCGCCGGGCGAAGGGAACAAGACCCTGGAGTGCTGCGAGGATGTCTGGCACGAGCTGATCAACAACGATGCTACCCGCAATGCGCTGCTGATCAACCTGGGTGGCGGTCTGGTAACGGATCTGGGCGGATTCGTGGCCAGCACCTTCAAGCGCGGGATGCCCTTCGTGAACATCCCAACTACCCTGCTCGGAATGGTGGATGCGGCTATAGGTGGTAAGACCGGGATTAATTTTCAGGGGCTTAAAAACCAGTTGGGCGTATTCCGCGAGCCGGACCGGACAGTGATCGCTCCGGCATTCCTGAACACCCTGGAGGACCGGCAACTGCTCAGTGGCTATGCCGAAATGGTCAAGCACGCCCTGATCGCCAATGCCGGGCTCTGGCAGCAGTTCCGGGCGCTCCATCCGCTGGACCGCGATCAGCTCTATCCGCATATTGATGAGGCTGTTCAGGTTAAGCAGGAGCTGGTACGCGGGGATCCCTTTGAGCATGGTCAGCGCAAGAAGCTCAACTTCGGCCATACCATTGGTCACGCGCTTGAGAGCTATAGCCAGGAGCACGATGAAGACCCCCTCCTGCACGGGGAAGCCATTGCCATCGGCATAGTGACAGAAGCTTACCTCTCTACCCAGCACACCCTGTTACCGGATGATACCTACGCAACCGTGCGCGATTACCTGTACCAGCACTTTCCTTCCTACAGGCTTTCCGATCAGGGCGTAGAAGAAGTGCTGACCATCATGAAAGCCGACAAGAAGCGCGATCAGGAAGCGTTTAACTTCACCCTGCTAGTAGAGGCAGGGCAGGCTGACACGGATATTCAGCTTTCAAGAGATGAGGTAAAAGCAGGCCTGGCAGCTACTTTACAGGTTTAGCGAACTGGTGCCTTTTCCCGTATAACCGGTATCCTCTAATTCCGGCTGCCCGGCAGCAGCCTTGGCCAGATCATCGCAGGCTTCATTGTCCTCAATGCCCTCGTGGCCTTTCACCCAGCGAAGGGTCACCTCGTGCTGCCGGTACACCTTCAGGAATTCCTGCCACAGGTCGGCATTCTTCCGGCCTTTGAAGTTCTTGCGCTCCCAGTTGAACAGCCAGCTCTCGTTTACCGCGTTCACGATATACCGGGAATCTGAATAAACCACCACCTGATGCCCGGGCTGCTTGATCTGCTTCAGCGCCTGGATAACGGCCATCAGTTCCATGCGGTTATTGGTGGTGCGGTAATAGCCCCTGGCAAAGCGCTTACGGTGCTGGCCGTAGCGCATAACAGCTGCCCAGCCGCCCGGCCCGGGATTGCCGAAGGCTGCCCCATCGGTATAAACAATGATAGGTTCAGAATTCATAACTTCTTACCATCTGGAACGGACAAAAGTAGGACTCCATGCGAAAAGTCGCGGTATCCTGGAGTGGCGGTAAAGACTCGATGCTGGCACTTCATCGCCTCCTGGCTGACCCGGAGGTGGAGGTCAGCGGGCTGATGGCTGCTTTCCGCGGGCCGGAAGCTGTCATTAGCCTTCACAACACGCCCCGCAGCCTGATTGAGGCCCAGGCTGAGGCCCTGGCACTGCCGTTGTACCCTGTTCAGCTGTCAGCCAATGCCCCGAATACCGAGTATGAGCAGCAGCATCAGGCCTGCTTTACGCAGCTAAAGGCCGATGGGATCCCTGAGGTGGCTTTCGGGGATATCCACTTAGCGCCGATTAAAGCTTACCGCGACCAGCTACTATCAAATAGCGATATGAAAGGCTTTTATCCCCTTTGGCAGGCTGATCCGCAAGCACTGGTACGGGAGTTTGTAGGGCTGGGGTATCAATCAATGATCACCGCCATCGATTTGCTTGCAGTTCCTCCAGCCATTCTGGGCCAAACGCTTAGCCTGTCAGTTGTGGATGAGCTTATCCAGCAAAAGGCAGACGCCTGCGGGGAAAACGGGGAGTATCACTCTTTGGTGTACGATGGGCCGGCTTTCCGGCATCCCGTTGGCTTAACCCAAACAGGGACTACTGAGGCGGATTACCGGCCTACCATCAATATGCATCTGAGAGCCTTTCAACTAGCGGCAACCTCAGCCAAAGAGGCTTAGGGGTTATTTAACGATTGCCTACCCGGAAACAGCTGCATCCGAGGGCTCAAAATAGGCCAGCGCTTCAGCCACCACAAAAGCGCTGCCTGTAACCAGGATCAGGTCATCGGTTCCGGCTGCTTGGTTTATGGCATGGTCCAGCGCCTCGCTCACACTGGAAGAGGCCGTGCCTTCCAGATCAAATCCCTTAGCTTGCTTCCGCAACTCCTCACCGGGCCTTCCGCGCGGTAAGTCCGGATGACAGAAATGATAGATGGCCTCAGCAGGCAGTGATTGGAGAATAGGCTCCAGCTCTTTTTCCTGCGTCATACCAAAGACCAGATGCAGGTTTTGGTAGTCATAGTGCGAGAGCTGTTGGCGGTGCCAGCGAATGGCATCCGGGTTATGCGCAATGTCGCAGATCACAAGAGGCTCGGAATTCAGTTGCTCCCAGCGACCTCTGAGCCCAGTGAGGCCCCTGATATTGGAGAGCCCCTTTCGCACTGCCTCGTTACTGATATCCCAGGACTTACTACTAAGGTAAACGCGCCTATTGAGCTGGTAGATGGTCTCAAGCGTGGCCAGCAGGTTCGGAATCTGGTAAAAGCCCGGTAAGTCACAGGTATAGGTTTCGGGCATTTTTCCATGAAGCGGAGCAACCGTCAGCTGGAGCTCAGGCGTATTGTTGCGTACCTCATACTGCCACTGCTTATCCGCGAAGGTGAGCGTGGTACCAACCTGCAGGGCTTTTTCATTGAACACCTGGCGGGTTTCCGGATGGCTTTCCCCGATGACAGCGGGAATGTTTTCCTTTATGATGCCTGCTTTTTCACCAGCGATCTCAGCAAGGGTGTTACCCAGCATGGCCTGGTGATCGTAGCCCACATTGGTAATGGTTGTTACTTCTGGTTGTAGCACGTTGGTCGAGTCCAGCCGGCCGCCCAGGCCGGTCTCGATCACAGCCAGGTCTACCTGTTCTTCTGCAAAATAGGAGAGCGCCATGCTTACCGTAGCCTCAAAGAAGGAAGGCTGAATCTCCTCGATCTTGGCCTGATTGGCCGTAACAAAGCCAGCAATGGTTTCCTGCGGGATTTTCTGCCCGTTCAGGCGGATACGCTCGCGGAAGTCCAGTAAATGAGGCGAAGTGTAGTAACCGACCCTGTAGCCGGCCTCAATAGCTATAGCCGCCAGCATGTGAGTAACAGAACCCTTACCGTTGGTACCGGCAATATGAAGGCTTGGAAAGCGCTGCTGCGGATTGCCCAGGTGTGCTAACAAGTCCTGAGTATTGGTCAGGTCTTTTTTAACAGCCTTAGCCCCTACCCGCTGAAACATCGGCAGCTTATCGTAGAGATAAGCCATAGCTTCCTGGTAATTCATGCGCGCTATTGGAGTTTAAAGTTGATGGTCATTTTCCCGACCTGCCGTTTTGGCCCGTTCTGATTTTCGTTGAATTCCGTTTCAAGCGCTGCTTTCTTAGCCAGCTTTTTCAATTGCCGGTCGGTCACGGTGGACCCGCGGACGCCCGGCACGGCCTTGATAACCTGACCGCGCTCATTCACGGTGATCTCAACGACAACCTTTCCGCGTTTCTGGGATTGGTCCTCAACAGAAGGGTACTGGGTAATGGAGCGTCCTTCCAGGCTAAAGGAAATTCCCTGTTCATCCTGAGTGGATTCCCCTTGCTCCGTGGGTTGCTGTACATCCTTATCACCACTCTCCTGCCCTTGCTGGCCGTCTTCCTTTTGCTGCCCTTTATTGTTATCAGAAGGGGTAAACATGGCTTTTTCGTTAGGCTTTCGCTTCTCTTTGGTCTTCGCTTCTTTGGCGTCACCATCGCCCTTATCGGCCTGGGTTTTAGCCTGTTCCTTTTCCTGCTCCTGCTCAGGCTGCTCGGACGATGGTTGCGCTTTCATCTCGGGGGCCGGCTTATCTTCCTGGGTCACGCTGCTCTCCTGAGGCTGGGCAGGTGCCTGGTTCTCTGCGGCTTTAGCCGTTTGGGTTTCTTCAGCTTGCTCGGCTTCCGGGGTTTTCAGTTTTTCTGCATCCTCCTGCTTATCAGTGGCCTCCTGGATGTCCTTTAGCTGCTGAGAGGTGCCGGTTTGGTCAGTACCCAGCATAACCCGCACACCCTTTTGCTGGGGCTCCGGAACAGAACTGCGGAGCGACAGGAATAAAAAGCCGATGAACAGCAGGGTAAAGAGCAGCCCTGTGCTCAGAGCAGCCCGGCGCTCGATCCGGTTTTGGTTCTGGATCTCCCGGGCCTTGTGGGCAGGGACCTTTCGCTTACCACTTTTCGGGGCCATAGGAAATTACTCAGGTTCAGTCGCCAGGATCACTTTGGCATCGAGCTCCTTGCCGATGTTCATCACTTTAACAACCTCTTCCAGGGGAACCGTTTTATCGGATGCCAGAACAACAGTGGTGCCTTCCCGCTCACTAAGCTTAGCGGCTATCTGGTTCTGCAGATCTTCAAACGGGACCCGGTCCTGCCCCACATAGAACTCCCGGTCCTTACTGATGGATACGGTGACGGTCTGTTTGGAAACCGATGAGCTGGAAGACTGGGGTAGTAAAAGCTTCAGGGAGTTAGGGGTCACAAACGAGGAGGTCAGCATGAAGAAGATCAGCAGCAGGAATACAATGTCCGTCAGAGAGGACATGTTGTAATTCGTACTGACCCGGGTTCTGCGCTTGATGGCCATGAAGCTTTCCTACTCTGCTGGTTCCTGAAGGATATCGATAAACTCCACTGTGGTCGCTTCCATCTTGTAAACGATCTTCTCGATCTGGGTGGCTAAGTAATTGTAGCCAATATAAGCAATTATGCCGATCGCCAATCCAGTAGCGGTGGTTACCATTGCTTCGTAGATACCACCGGCCAGCATTGAGGGATCGATGTTATTGCCGGCAACCGATAACTGGTAAAAGGCCTTGATCATCCCCGTGACCGTTCCCAGGAACCCGATCATCGGAGCCGCACCGGATATGGTACCCAGGGTGGCCGTGTTTTTCTCCAGTTTAAAAACCTCCAGGGTTCCGGCATTTTCAATAGAAGCGGAAATATCCTTCAGCGGACGGCCGATCCCGGATATGCCTTTTTCCACCATGCGGGCAACGGGCGTATCGTGGTTCTTGCAGAGCTGCTTAGCACCCTCAATGTTATCGTTGACCACCATATCCCGGATTTTATTCATGAAGTTCCGGTCAATACGGGAGGCGCGCTGGATAGTCAGGTAGCGCTCAATGAAAATATAAACAGCGACCACAGCCAGAATCAAAAGGGGCAGCATGATCCAACCCCCCTTGATGAGTAGTTCTATCATGGTCAGCTCTGCTTCACCCTGCCCGTTTCCGCCTTGCTGATTACTAAGGGTATCCTGGGTGATCTGCAGTAAGAGGGTCGAATGCATTAGAAGGGTCGTTCTTAGTCCTGTTTAAGGACCCAGGCCTGGGGCTGGGCTGGGCGTTGCCTGAGGTTGTTAGCCAGATCCATAGCCTTGCTGACGTTAGTGGTTTCGCGAACACTAACGCGATACAGGCCATCCCTGTCAGCGAGGATTTTTGCCTCGTAGCCACGCTGGCGGAATACTGCCAGGCAGTCCCGGGCATGCTGTCCGGATTCAAAGGACCCGGCAATGACATGGTAGGCCTCGGAATCCTGCTTAGGGGATGGTGACTTGGCCGGTTGCTGTTCCTTGTCAGGCGTTGCCTTGGTTCTGGATAAGTTGTCGCTCAGGGAAGCTTCAGGCTGAGCCGAAGTGGTACCGGTGGGAATCAGGGCAGAGAAGCTTGCCTGATTGCTGTTGCTGCTACTGTAAAGGGGAACGTTAAGCCCAAGGCTGAGCAGCAATACCGCTATTAACACGCTAAGCGGGGCAAGTAAAATTGGAGACGGCTTCGCCGGCTTCCGCGATTGACGAGCTGCCTTTTTTGGCTTCCCGGCAACCTTACGGGAGCGTTTGGGGCTGCGTTTGACCGGGGTCAGGGTTTCAGGGGCAAGCCCGTACGTTTCGGGGCTGAGCGACAGGCTGGTCCGGGGATCCATCTGGATAGCGCCATCACTCAGCATCCGGAAAGTTCCAATGCCTTCCAGCGAAAGGGACTGCCCGGTTGCAAGCTGTGCTTTCCAGGCCTTAACGGCATCATTCACCTGCGCCAGAGCTTTTGAGAAGCTAATGCGCTGCCGGACGGAAAGGCGGTTGGCCAGCAGCCCGTCATTGACGGAATGCGCTTCATCGAAGGAAAGCTTGGGCTCGGGTGGTTGTATTACCTGCCTTTCCGGGCTTATCTGTGCTTGCTGCCGGGACTGGGTGACTGCTCCGAAATGAGGGATAACAACATATTGTTTTTCCCGCAGTAGTTCATGTATCGTATCTTCAATCATGCAGGATCCCTTTTCATTCAACGACTCCTATGCAATTTTAGGAAAATTATCACAGACCAAAAACGTAAACAGCAACCTTGCTCCCCGGGCCTGAAAAGGCCTGATCAGGCGGGATTGAGCCGGTGTTATTTCGTACCTTCGGTTGTACCAAAACAGCGCTCATGGCCAAGCGGAAATCAGCCTATGTATGTCAGCAGTGTGGGGCTACCTCGGTAAACTGGCGAGGGCGCTGCCCCTCCTGCGGCAGCTGGAACAGCCTGGTGGAAGAGGTATTACAGCAGGAAGCAGCCGGTGCTGCGGCTGCCCCAGCTCCGTCTGCCACTGCGAAAGGAGCCCAGCCACTGGCTGATTTCCAGCTTAACGAGGTTAACCGGATCCAGACGCCTGATCAGGAACTCAACCGGGTCCTGGGTAGCGGCATTGTACCGGGCTCGCTGGTCCTGTTAGGGGGTGAGCCGGGCATTGGCAAGTCTACACTGCTGCTTCAACTGGCCCTGGAGCAGCAGGAGACGGTCCTGTATGTAACGGGTGAGGAAAGCCTGAATCAGGTTAAGATCCGGGCCTCGCGGATCGGCCAGCCCAACCCGGAGTGCTACCTGCTGCCGGAAACAGCCATTGAGGCGATCACCCAGCAAATCAAACAGGTCCAGCCAACCGTGGTGATCGTGGATTCTATACAGACGCTGACTACCGGGGATGTTGATTCCACAGCAGGCAGTATACCCCAGATCCGGGAGTCCACCAATCACCTGCAGCGATGGGCTAAGCAGCAGAACATCGCCATCTTCCTGGTGGGGCATATTACCAAGGAGGGCTACATTGCCGGCCCCAAGGTGCTGGAGCACATGGTGGATACAGTGCTCTACTTTGAAGGGGAGCAGCACTACAATTACCGCATCCTGCGGACGATTAAGAACCGTTTTGGCTCAGTAGCTGAGATCGGCATTTACGAGATGGTCGCCCAGGGGCTCCGTCCGGTGATCAATCCTTCTGAGATCCTGCTCTCTCAGCGGGATGAGGCCCTGAGCGGTATTGCCATTGCCGCCACTCTGGAAGGTATCCGGCCCATGCTGACGGAGATACAGGCATTAGTGGCACCTGCCTCTTACGGCACCCCGCAGCGTTCCACCACGGGTTTTGACAGCAGGCGGCTCAATATGCTGCTGGCCGTGCTCGAGAAACGGTGCGGCCTGCGCCTGTCCGCTGCTGATGTCTTCCTGAACATTGCCGGCGGCATGAAGGTGGAGGATCCGTCTTCTGACCTCAGTGTGGCTGTTGCGATGGCTTCTTCCTATTACAGTCAGCCAGTTAGGGACAATATCTGTTTCGCGGGTGAGATCGGCTTGTCCGGTGAAATCAGACCAGTTCAGCAGGTGGAGAAGCGTATCAATGAAGCAGAGAAGCTGGGCTTTGCTGCTATGTACATTTCTGAATTCAACCAGAAGCATCTGGAGGAGGAGCATCCTGATCTGCAGCTCTATGCCGTAAGCACATTAGAAGCGGTACTCAGCATCCTTTTCTCATAAAAAAAGCCCGGCTACCATTAAGCCGGGCTTTTCAACTTGTCTGATTTGGTGTTCAGTATTACTCTAACCCGAAACCATAGTACCCTTTCGAGCCATCCGGGTTAATGCCTTTGATCAGGATTCCCCCATCTTTCTGCTTGATCTGGTCCATGATCTCGTAAACATCTTTTTTTGCTTTTACTTTCCGGTTGTTGATCTGCAGGATGATGAAACCTTCTGGGATACCAACTTCCGCGAACTTACCCCCTGTAATCTCGCTAACCTTGATGCCGTAGTTGAGGCCAAGCTTCTCCTTAAGGTTATTATCCAACGGGGTTAGCTTTGCGCCAATATCACGGCTTATTTCATTTGACGGGCTTGACTTTACGATCCGGGCTTTGCCATTGCGATTAGTCAGCGTTATTGTTTTTTCCATGGTTTCACCATCCCGGAAAACCGTGATTTCTACCTTGTCGCCCGGGTGCTTCTGCCCGATAATAGCCTGAAGTTCAGGGACAGACCTTATTACTTCCCCTTCTACTTTTGTGATAACATCTCCTTTCTGAACACCGGCTTCGGCAGCAGCGCTGGTTTCCGCAAAACCAGCTACCAGCGCCCCTTTGATGTCACTCAGGCCTTTTTCTTTGGCAATCTTGTCATTCACGTTCCGGATGGATACGCCCAGAAAACCCCGCTTAACTTCGCCATATTCGATAATATCATCCGCTACCTTGGTCACAATAGAAGCGGGAATAGCAAAAGCGTAGCCAGCGTATTCGCCCGTTTTAGAGGCAATAGCCGTATTGATTCCAACAAGGTCGCCCTCAGCACTTACCAATGCGCCACCACTGTTACCCGGGTTGACTGCTGCATCAGTCTGAATAAAGCTCTCGATGTGCGTACCTCCGCCAAGCAGGTTCAGGTTACGGGCTTTGGCGCTTACAATCCCAGCTGTTACAGTGCTGGTTAAGTTGAAAGGATTGCCAACCGCTAAAACCCACTCCCCGATGGACAATTTATCTGAGTTACCAATGTCCAGGGGCTTTATTTGGTCAGCATCTATCTTCAGCACAGCTAAGTCAGTAGATTCATCCGTACCAACTATCTCAGCCTTGTAAGTGCGCTTGTCGTGCAGGGTTACCTCGATCTCAGAAGCTTTTTCCACCACGTGATTATTGGTAATAATGTAGCCTTCCTTATTGTAAATAACACCAGAGCCAGAGCCCTTGCGCATTTCCGGAAAGCCATCAAAGAACGGGAATCGACCCTGTCCGCCTTCTACCTCTACGCTGGTTTTAATATGGACTACTGTGGGCAGGACTTTTTTGGATACTTCCTTAAAGCTAAAAGAAGGCATGCGAACCTTCTTCACATCATAATTGGTGAACTGTGCATCAGTATTCTCAGAATTGGTATCGCCATCCTCAGGTTGGCTATTCTTAGCTGCTGTTGCAGAGGCCTTGGTTGCGGATGCTTTCTGATCCGGCGTTTCATCACTTGCCAGCATGGTATAGCCTCCTAAACTAACAATACCGCCAAGGATCGCCACACCAAACAGAACAAGCGCATTTTTTAAGGAGTAAGTGCCCATAGGATCTGCTTTTTTCGTCAAATAGTTTCAACAACTGTGCCTATATAAACCCTGCATCGCCTTGCCTGCTCCTTAACGCCATCCCTTTCTTCTTACCTTTGTCGGCCTGTAATGTTCTCGAACTCATGAGCGAACGGCAATTCAGAAAATACCAGGCCACCGGCAATGACTTCATCATTTTAAGGGATACCGAAGCCCTTTTTCCTGATCATGATACCCAGCTGATTGCCCGGCTGTGCCACCGGCAGTTCGGGATCGGGGCTGATGGGCTGATCCTCGCACGCCAGCGGGCGGATGGTCACTTTACAATGGTTTATTTTAATGCAGACGGAAAGCAAGCCACAATGTGCGGGAACGGGGGGCGCTGTTTTGCCCGCTTTGTTTTTGACACGGGGCTTCAGCCAGCCGGGGCCTTCAGTTTTGAAGCGGTGGATGGCTGGCATACTGCTTCTATTAATGCAGATGGTCAGGTGACCTTAAGCATGCAGCCCGTATCCGGTATCACGAAAGCTGAACAGGGCCTTACAGTGGATACAGGTTCCCCGCATTACCTGGTTTTTGAAGACCAGGCATCTGTAAAAGCCAAAGATATTGGCCGGGAAGGCCGCGCTATCCGGAATAACAAGGCTTTTCGCGAAGCAGGCATCAATGTGAATTTCATTGGCCCAACTGCCCCGGACCAGCTGTATATGCGAACCTATGAGCGGGGCGTAGAGGGCGAAACCCTGTCCTGCGGTACAGGCATAGTTGCCGCAGCCCTTAGTCAGGCTTATCGGAATGCCATTCAGCGGGGACCAGTGCATGTCGAGACCCCTGGCGGCCATCTATCCGTTGATTTCAGGGTTGTTCAACAAACACCCTTTCAGGCCGATCAGATTCAGCTAACCGGGCCTGCCTCTTATATCTTTCGTGGGTTTATATCCTTACCTGAATTTTTCTGAATTTTGTAAATTGTTCTGTATCTACCCCGAGCATTTAAAACATGCTCAGGTATTGTTTACCCGATTTTGTCTGTTTTACCAAAAATTGTGATCGGTGCAAGTCACTGTTAACCGGCCTTATAAACTTGTCTACAGCTTAAACCCCTTCTCCCCGGTAGGACCGGTGGTGGAGCCGTTCGTAGTACAGCTCAATGAAAACGGCACGCCTACCCTTTCCTATCAGCGCGTTCATGATTCCACGATCGGAAGCTTTTACCAGAACCTTTCGGCCTGTGATAAGCGGCTCATTCAGCTTATGGATGAGTATTCGCACCAGGCCCTGGCTAAGCGCTTTAGCAAGCGGAAGAACCGCCCGGCCGAGTTCCTGCAGCTTGAGATAACAGCGGACTACCAGCAGCAGGTTATCCGCCCTTATATCGATAAGCGGCTGACTGCCGTGCTGGAGCTTATCAAGGAAGAATATGGCTGGATCTACCTTAACAGCAAATCCGGCAATCCCACATCCAGCCTCCTCACGGTGTCAGCCCACCTGGCAACGGTCCGCTTTCACTTTATCAATCAGGAAGAAGGCACGAAGTACTACCCAACTATTCAGCATCAGGAGCTCGGACCTGTAAAACCGGCAAGGGATGAGGCGCACCTTATAACCATTAAGCCTTGCTGGCTGATGGTCAAGGGGCATTTATTCCAGTTTACCGATAACCTGGATGGCAAAAAGCTCAAGCCCTTTCTGAGCCGGGGGAGCCTGCAGATCCCAAAGCGCTCAGAGCCGGAATTTTACCGAAAGTTTATCCCGCAGATCATCGAAAGCCACCGTGTAGAAGCCTCAGGCTTTGCCATCAAAAAGCAAGAAGCTGCCCCTACCCCGGTTCTGTGCCTTACGCGTGACCTGAAGTCCCGGCCTGCTTTTCTGCTAACCTTTTCTTACGGAAAGGATTTTGAGTTTTATGCCCACGAGGCGCGCCCGCACAAGGTCAACCTGTTCGAGGAGCAGGGTAGTTATCAGTTTTACAAGGTCAACCGGGACACCGCTACGGAAGAGGCCTTTGTAGAGCAGCTCCGGATGGAGGGCCTTTCCAACTACCAGGGTTCCTATTTCACGCTGATGGATGCCTCATCCAAACCCGGGGAGTACAAGCCCCTGACGGATAGCAGCGCAGCTTTTGAGCCGCTGATTGAGTGGCTAAAAACGTATAAGCCGGACCTGGAGGCGCTGGGTTTCGAAATTCATCAGCAGGTTCCGGAGGGCCGCCTCTACCTTGGCAGACCGCAGCTTTCCCTGGATGTATCTCAGAGCACACAGGACAATGACTGGTTCGACATACGGGCGCGGGTTTATTTTGGCAGCTATAGTGTGCCTTTTCTGTGGCTGAAGCCCTACATCCAGCAGGGCATCCGGGAGTATCAGCTACCTTCCGGCGAACTGGCGCTGATCCCTGAAGCCTGGTTTACCCAGTACGCGGACCTCTTTCAGTTCCTGGAACCAACAGCCGATGAAGAGACCGCACAGCTGCGTAAGCATCATTACCGGCTTTTAGATAGCGGGGATAGTAAGGCAAAGCAGCCCACCAGCGGTCATTACATCAAAGCGCTCAAAAGCATGGAGGACGCTGAGCGCAAATCCACCCAGTTGCCTTCCTCCCTGAACGTCCAGCTCAGGGACTACCAGGTAGAGGGCTACTCCTGGCTGATGTTTCTGCGGGAGCAGGGTTTCGGCGGCTGCCTGGCCGATGACATGGGCCTGGGCAAAACGCTGCAGACCCTGGCTGCTGTGCTTAAGGACAAAGAGGAAGCGGAAGCCTGCCCGGAACCCGGAACGGCAAACACCCGGAAGGGCCGGATGAACCTGATCGCAATGCCGGCCTCGCTGCTGCACAACTGGAAGGCAGAGATCCTGAAGTTTGCCCCGCAGCTGAGCTGCCTCACTTACACCGGAAATGACCGCAGCGACCTGATCCGCTGGTTTGAGCACTATGACATGATCCTGACCACCTACGGGCTGGTGCGGAATGACATCAAACTGCTGGAGCGCTACCAGTTCAATTACATCATTCTGGACGAAAGCCAGGTGATCAAGAATCCGTCTTCCAAATCAGCCAAGGCGGTCAAGCAACTTAGCGGACGCTACCGGCTGGTCCTGACCGGAACTCCTATCGAGAACAGCCTGATGGACTTGTGGTCGCAAATGACCTTCCTGAATCCCGGCCTGCTGGGGAGTTACCGGTTTTTTAAGCAGGAGTACGGGGTGCCTATCGAGAAACGGCAGGATGAGGACCGGCGCAATAAACTGCGCGTCCTGATCAAGCCTTTCCTGCTCAGGCGCACCAAGGAGGAGATCTCTGAAGAACTGCCCTCCCTGACGGAGAAGACGCATTACTGCATCATGAGTGAGGCGCAGCAGAACGAGTACGACCGGATCAAATCCTATTACCGGAACCAGATCATGGATAACATCGAGCAGTTCGGGATTAAGAAATCCCAGTTTATGATCCTGAAGGGCCTTACCCAGCTAAGGCTGGCCTCTAATCATCCAAGGCTGGTGAATGATGCGTATCCTTCGGACGCCAGCAAGTTCGAAGAGATCCTGCAAAAAGTAGAAGAGCTAACCGCGACCAACCACAAGATCCTGGTATTCTCTCAGTTTGTGCGGCACTTGAATTTCCTGAAGGAGTCCTTTGAGCAGCGCGGGATTGGGTACAGCATGCTGACCGGCAACTCTAAAAAGCGGGAGGATATCATTCAGGACTTCCGGGAAAACACGCAGAAACCTGTTTTCCTGATATCGCTAAAAGCCGGAGGAGTCGGGCTTAATCTGGTAGAAGCGGATTATGTTTTCATCTGCGATCCGTGGTGGAACCCTGCTACGGAGTCCCAGGCCATTAACCGCGCCCACCGGATCGGGCAGGATAAGCGGGTGATCGCCTATAAGTTCATCACGAAGGGCACGATTGAAGAGAAGATCCTGACCCTGCAGGAGCGCAAATCGGCACTGGTCAGGGATGTTATCCAGGCTGACCAGCGACAGGCTTACCAACTGACGCAGGAGGATCTGGAGATGCTGCTTAACTAAAAAAACGCCCTGCCTTGTTAGCGAAGGCAGGGCGTAGTAAGTGCTACAATGGGCGGTTAGGCCTGAGCTTCTTGCTTCATCTTTTCCAGCTCGTCCTTCATGTAGTCCTTATAGCCGCCGGACATGTCATCCTTGCCCATCTCCAGGGCTTTTTTGGTAAGGGAGATGGCTTTTTCCATAGCACCATCAGCCCGCATGACCTGTGCTTTGGTCCAAGTGTTCCGCCAGTGCTTCTTGATCGCTCTTGACTGGGCTACCCATTCCCTGGCTTTGTCCACGTGCATCTGTTCCTCAGCGAGGTATGCTGCGCACTGATTGTACACTTCCCAATCATCACCGCCCGCCTTTTGCACTTTTTCTTCCATCATGGCCATGAGCTGCTTATCGGTTTCCGTATCGATGTTAAACGGAACGCGGGTCTTCTTCCAGGCCAGCTCCAGGATACCGGAGTTATCGGTAACATCCCTGAACTGGAAGGTCATCATTTCATGATAGGGGCCTTCTTTGGGCTGAGCCTTGACGCGGAGCGCATCCTTGGATTTGTCGTAGGCAGAAAGAGCGCTGCCTTTTAGCTGGTTGTTGAAGATCAGGGTCCACTGATCCTTACCCGGGATCGAGAACATGGAATAGGTGCCGGCTTCCAGCTTCTGGCCCTGGATCTTGACGTCATGACTGAAAGTAATCCTGGTGCGGGCGTTAGCCCCGGTACGCCAGCGCTCGCCATAAGGGACCAGCTCTCCCCATATCTTGCGTTTTTCGCCGGTTTCAGGATCATCCACTGAGGGCCGCGAATAGGTAACAGTTACCTTATTGATGCCGATCATCTGGCTAACCGTGCTCTTGGGGCTAACCTGTGGAAAGCGCATCTCCATATCGTCCGATTCCTCTTCTTCTGATGTTTTACCGTCAGTTTGACTGGCTTCGGTGGCGTTGGTTTCCTGCTCTTGTTCCGACTGATTGTCTGACTGCTTCTGACCGGACCCACAGCCGGCAACCACGAAAGCAATGGCTATTAGTAAACTGGGAATGCGCATAAGGTGATGAGATTTTTTGGTTCAGGGCTCGAAAATACAGTTTATCGGGTGTTCGCTCCCAAGGTAGCGCGATCAGGCTCAATTTGGGGCTTTTCTTTTTTTCCTGTGCAGGGTTTGGCCTGTGCGGTGTGAAGGCTTATATTTGCCTTAGCAAAAGCCACACATTGCGGGGTAGAGCAGATGGTAGCTCGTTGGGCTCATAACCCAAAGGTCGCAGGTTCGAGTCCTGCCCCCGCTACTAGGAAGAGCCCACTTCGGTGGGCTTTTCTATTTTTGATGAATGCATTTCGTTTACGTCCTTTTTTCACCCCAATTCAACAAAATTTATATCGGGTACACCCAAAATCTCAAGAAAAGGGTCAATGCTCATAATGATCCTGGGAATAAAGGATGGACTAAAAAATTTCAACCCTGGGAGCTTTCTTATCATGAAACGTTTAATAATCAGTCAGAAGCGTTAAAAAGGGAAAAACAGCTTAAATCTGCCAAAGGCCGTAAATTCATTTGGAATCGGTTAAGATCTAAATAAAACCAATAAAAAGACTTAATCTTTACGGTAGCTCGTTG
>CAYYUA010000015.1:0-5762 GCA_964474835.1 uncultured Sphingobacteriales bacterium | reverse complement strand
GGTTAAGATCTAAATAAAACCAATAAAAAGACTTAATCTTTACGGTAGCTCGTTGAGCTCATATCCGCCGGTTGGCGGACGCAGGTTCGAGTTCCGCCAGTAGGCGGACAGGCTCTGCCCCCGCTACTTACAGAAAGCCCGCTTTTTAGCGGGCTTTTTTATTGCCAACCCTCGCTTACCCCATAACCTTTATTGATCTTCCGCTTTTAGAACACTTGCAAATGTTCCTGATCGGGTGTCCTGTGTGATTTAGCTGAAGGCCTTCAGTACATGTATGAGCGTGGAAACCTGCTTTTCTGATGGAATCATTTATCTTTTCTAAACTTTCACCAAGCCAGGTGATCAAACTCAACCGCCCGAGCGCCTTATTTATTAGCTTGATTTTGAAAAAAATTTTTTCTGAGGGTATAATAGGGATCCCCCTTATTCGTTACGCAACCAACCTAAAACACTACCTTATGGTCAGCATCCGGCTAATTTGCTTGTCAGGGTTTTTATTGCTGCTGAGTTCACAGCTTAGCGCCCAGCACACGGTTTCCCTACAGGGAGGTGTATCGGATCCGGCAGGTGATCTGTCCCGGACTTACCCTGGGTACTTTGGTTACAGCGGGCATGCTGCAACAGGAGCAGGACTTACTTTCCAATACAACTATCAGGTTCAGGAGCTTGTGGCAATTGTAGCCACAGGGAGTTACCAGGCTTTTCCGCTTGATCAGGATGCAATAAAGCAGCGAGCTGGCACTGAGGACCTGACTTTTACCAACGAACCAAGCACCCACAATCTGTGGACTGCCATGGCCGGGCCGGCTCTAACTTTCGCGTCCGGCCCTTTTAAAGCGCGCCTGAAGATACAGGCTGGCTACATGCACTTAAACATGACCGGCTTTTCTTATCAGGCCAGGTATGAAAATACAATACCTCCTCAATCAGAGTTTAAGCAGTCTGGTAACGAAAGCGGAAGTTTAGGCTTATCGGCAGGAATGGATTTCCGGTATGCCCTGACAGGTCGCTTCGGGATTAACCTGTCAGCTAACGTGGTTCATGGCCAGTTTGACCAGCGCCTGTCAGTTACCCGTAGTAATAATCAAGAACCCAGAAAAGTAAACGGCCCGGGCGCTATTACCGCTATTCAGCCTATGCTGGGTCTTTCAGCCGATCTTTGATTGATACAATGTCTATTTTTGATCAAAAAAACATGGGTATGAGCCTAAAAAGCTCCCTTTCTGACTCAGCCATCTGGGTAACGGTACTTTTAGTGATTTTGTTAGGGACCCCCCTGATGAGTAAAGGCCAGCATACGGTCACCGTCCAGTCCGGGTATGCTCAGCCTACCGGAGACCTTAGCGATCTGGGCCTCCCGACCACTAGCACTTACACGGAGCCTACTGTAGGTTTTAGTGCTGAATACACGTTTCAGGTAAATGACCTCTTGGTGGTGCAGGCATCCGGCAGCTACCAGGATTTTAGCGTTAACAAGGCACAGTTAAGGCGTTTCTACGGAAACAATTTTCGGTTTACTGATGAGCCCGAAAGTAATAAGCTCACCACATTCATGGCCGGGCCCGCTATGCAGCTGACTGAACTGACTGGAGGTCCGATCCGGGCTAGGCTGGGCGTTCAGGCAGGGTATATGCGCCTGGCGCTTATGTCATATTCCGGTTCGGATGAGTCCGGAACCATCACTTATGGACCAAAGACGGCATCAACCCTGGGCTACAAAGCAGGAATTGATCTGACTTATCAGTTCAATTCGTGGCTGGGCATCACGCTTAGTAGCAATGTCGTGCACGGCCGGTTTGAAACAGGCGTTCCCTTCCAGTTTTCTAACAGTGGCATTTTGGAGAGGATATCCGGGCCCAATAACGTATCCGCTGTTCAGATCATGCTGGGCCTTTCAGCCAGCTTTCAGTAGGTTTGCTTTCTGTAAAAGCCGAACCTTTTTAACTATCCTAATAATATTGCAAAAAACTTTGAGCTAATCCTTTAACAATATTTAGGAATTTGGTTTTTATAACCAGACTGAAACGTTTAAATTTGTCTCCATAAGGGCGCCGAAATAGATAATTTACTGGCAGCCACCTTGTAAAACTGAAACAAAATTTGGAAACAATGGAGACAGTCAAGCTAATGCTTTGGAAATACCGCCCCCTAAAGTCAGGAAAGTGTCCGATAAAATTGACGTACAACCGGAACGGGCGCTATTTTAAATGGAACACCGGGTTTGCCTGCTATCCTGTACAATGGGATAAAGAGAATGAGGAAATATTTGGTGCAGTTCGAGAGAATGAAAAATTGAGTAAGCTAAAAAATGATATGCAGCAATTGGTGATAAACTACAAACTGCAAAACCACGAAAACCCGTCAATTGATTGGGTAAAAGAAAACTGGCAGCAGAATGACAAAAGGGACTATTTCAGGGACTACATAGAATCATTCATTGAGAGTAAAAAACCAATTGTTAGCCCCGAAGCCATTAGGGACTACATTCAATTCAGGAATACCTATCACCAATTCGAAGCAAAAGAAAACAAAAAATTCAAACCAGACAGTTTCAAAAAAGCCACATTAGAGCGTTTCCACTCCTTTTGTCTCAATACAAGGGGTTTAAATAACAATACCTGCCAAAACCGCATGAGAGTTTTTAGAAGTGTCCTCAATTACTTTGAATTTCCGGCACCGAAGTATAAGGTAAAGACGTATAAACCAGAAAATACAACGTTAAATGACTATGAATTGAATTTAATAAAAGAGTTTGAGCCAAAAAATAATAGTCTCAAAAAGGTAAAAGATTTATTTTTGTTGGGATGCTCAATTGGATTGAGATACGGAGATATTCAAAAATTACAGCCCGAACACTTTGTAGAGCAAAATAATAAACTCTACATTCAGTTATTCACCTCAAAAACAAAGGATTCAGTTTCCATTCCACTCAATTCGGTTGCACTGGAGATAGTTAAGAAATACAATTTTGACCCGCCAAAGCTATCCACACCGAAATTTAACCAGTACATAAAGGATTTTCTAAAACAAATTCCACATTTTAAAGAGACAGTTGAACATAAAACAATAATTCGAGGAAACAAACAGGAAACAGTAAAAAAACCAAAATATAAATGTGTAGGCACCCACAGTTGCAGAAAAACATTCATTACCCGTTGTTTGCAAAAAGGTTTGCCCCCGGTTTCAGTTGCTAAATACACAGGCCTTACCATTGCTACACTCTACTCATACGTGAACAAAAATGGAAACAGTCAGGAACACGAAAGTAAGCTTGAAATATAAGGGCAAATAAAGCCGTCTCACTGGCAAATAAAATTGAGCCGGGCAATAATCCAGAAAATCACATTGAACATTCAGAAACCATTCATTGCCCTCACAGAAATAATATTGAGCTGGGTTTGACCCGCATTAAAAAATATTAGATAAAAGGAACTAACAGAAAAATTTCAGGGTTTCCGAGGCCTCCACTTGCTCCTAAAATCAGTTTAAACAAATAAAATTTTTTCCAGAGCCAGAAATACCGTCAATAAAGAATCAGAAGCAATTTAAGCTATAGACACTCCTGACAGACAGGGCCCCCCCGGCCTCTCCTTATTTATCTTTCAATTTCTATTTAATTACTTATATCCTCCTCTACTTATCATTTACTTAATTACTAATTCAATTGGATTAAATCTTATTCTTACTTATATCAGTGGCGGGTGGGTGGCCATATACTCTACTAATCAAATCAAATCAAATCAAATTGAAACTAAAATCAATCCAAAATCTATTTATAAGAAAGAAAGAATAAAATCAACTTAATGACCTAACTCAAATAAAATAACATGGAAAATTTAATCACTAATGGTACAGGGAATAATAGTTTCGGAAGAAGAATTTAACCTTCTATTTAAATACCCTAAATCAGAAGTTAATAATATATTTCAGTTCCGCAAAATAGTTAGTGATAAGCTAAGGAAACGAAATTTAACTAAAAGGGATTTTGTAGATATCCCATATCAGAACTTTGATAATAAAATAGAGAATTACAGTAAAACAAAGAGATTATCTTACCGGAATCAGATTCATGAAGTAAGCGGGCCAATATCAGACGGGCAATGCAAAAGCTACAGTCTCTTAACCGGGCCCGAAAAATATATTGTCGGAATTGAAAGAAAAGGGAAAAAACACTTGAAGCAAAAGAAGCCTAAGCAAAAATTTATTAAAAATACCAGTCATTTTCTTGAAAATCTTACATTGGATTACAATGGCGCAATGAGTTATATTTATTCGTATGTCGAAAATCTTAAACTTGAGGATTTATTTAATGTAAACGAATCGATTCCCTTTAAAGCCGTAGAGCTTGTTAACGCCTCTAAATTCAGAGCCAGAGATAGCAAAGGCAGAAAGAAACAGTTCGACACTAATTATTTAATCTCAGAAGCCCGTAAGGATAGAAAATCATTGATTCAGGTGTACGGGAAAGAGTGCATCATTGAGGATTCAGAAACCTTTGAGCAAGCTAAAAAGGAGGATTTAGTTTCAGAGTATTGGCAGACACTCGAATTGTGGCGTCATGGTTATTGGAACATAGTTCAGAGCAAAACAAACAACCGTCTCTTTCACGTTCTTACAAGCCTAAAATCAGAACTTTGGAAATTTTTTAGCTACAAGGGCGAACCTTTGAAAGAGATTGATTTAGGAAATAGCCAGTTCGCAATATTGACAGGTATCATAAACAACGAACTCAGATTAAACAAAACAGACTGGCAGCAGCCTAACATTAAGGAATGGGATAAAAACAGTCTCAGGTTACTTGAAGCTGCCAGAGAATCACAGTTCTACGAAACAATCCAGAGCGAACTTAAATTAGATAGCCGGGAACAGGCAAAGGAAAAAAGGTATGAGATAATTTTCAGCCACTTTGATAAGACTAATGAGGATAAGGAACAGTTAAAAGAGAAATTCCCGGCTTTACTGGGTTGGACTGAGAAATTTAAGAAACTTAACTGTCAGCTAAATAAGAAGTTCCACGCCTCCACGCTTCCAGTCTGTTTGCAGCTGAAGGAAAGTGATATCTTTTTAGGACCCATTTTTCGGGAAAGTGAGAAACGAAATATTCCATTCGTACAGAAACACGACAGTCTAATAATCCCAGCGAACAAAAAAATAAACCCATCCGTTTTACAAAAGTTTATCACGGGTAAATTTTCTGAAAAGGCACTTGGATAGTTTGGAAAATTTTGCCTATATTTATAAAAGCCCTGTTCATTAGATTAGATTTTCCGTGTTTTGAGAGTGCCCGCCACAGAGCGGGCATTTTCATTTTTTAACTTATTAAAGCAATGTCGTTATAGTATTATACCCCGGTAGTACAAAATTGAAAGTTACATTAACAATATTGAGACAGGACTCGATTTATTAAAAAATTTGATATATGTATAACTACGACTAATCGACAGAACCCCCGGCAAACGGGCATTGAGCAAGTTATATCCTTATCTAATCGAGTAAATTAAGCTATAAACTCATAAAAATCTAATATTAAAAGGGCCACAGCCTCCGCCACACCCGGTTTATGATGTATAAGCATGAGGGAAAATCACTGATAAACGCCATATCCTTAAAATATTGCCACTAATTGCAGGCAGGCCATGGCATTGAGGCAAACAGTTTGTAAATTACACTGACAGTAATGGCAGGGCAAAGCCAGTAAAATAGGCCCCTTTGTTGCAAAATTCGTTGCAAATAATATTGAGCCATTGGCCTCCACAAGCTAA
>CAYYUA010000014.1:0-59880 GCA_964474835.1 uncultured Sphingobacteriales bacterium | reverse complement strand
GCGGAGAGAGGGGGATTCGAACCCCCGGTTCCGCTTACGCGGAACAACGGCTTAGCAGGCCGCCCCGTTCGACCACTCCGGCACCTCTCCTTGTATAACTACAAAAGTAGCCATTAACGGCCATCTGCCAAAGAGCCAGTTTGTGCCTGAATTGCCCGAACTCCCGGCAGTAGGCTGCTAAACAAGGCTGCATTTGTACCTTTATCAATTGATTAGCTAACCATGTTAGCAAAACACCTGTGAATGCCCGTGCGCCCCCGCCTACCCGTCATACCATACCGGCAAAACCTGCTAATGCTGATGGCCCTGGCCGCTTTGCTGAGCGGCTGCCGCAATGACCGGAACCTCTCAAAGGAAAGCGTTATCGCGCATCTTCCCACAAAACCGACTACCCTTCACCCAACCAACGGCAATGGCGCCTACCGGGAGCTCATTTTCCAATACACCCAAATGCGGTTGCAAAGGACGGATCTCCGCAATGGTGAGCTCTTGCATCCACTCCTGACGAAGCCCCCGGAGCCCAGCCCCGACAGCCTTCGTTATACCTACCAGCTGAAAAAGGGCATCACCTGGGATGATAGTACCCCCCTAACTGTGAAGGATGTGCTGTTTACCCTGAAGATGAACGTCTGCCCCCTGACTGATAATCCCAGCCGCCAATCCTCCTATGATCCCATTAACCGGGTTGAAATCCGACCGGAAGCAGACCGCACGTTTACGCTGGTCTTTGACCGTCAGCACTTTGCCAATTCCCGCATATTCGAAAACGGCCTTTACCTGATGCAACGGTCAAAGGAAGATCGGAAAGGCGTGATGACCCAGTTTTCGGTAGAAAAACTCCAGGATCCGGACTTTGAGCCAGATGACCATCCCCGGCTGCAGGCCTTTATGAAGCGCTTTAATGCCGGTAGCCGCGGGAATGATCCCGGGCGCTTCAACGGGCTGGGCCCCTATAAGGTTACCGAGTGGCAAAACACCAACATCATCACCCTGGAACGGAAACCCGATTGGTGGGGGCAGGACAGTGACCTGGTGTACCATCAGCAAGCGCCGGATAAGATCGTCTTCAAGGTGATCCGCGATAACTTTGCTGCAGGACTGGCCCTGCGCAATTCCTCGCTGGACGTCAGCGCTCACATCAGCCTGAACGAGCTGAGCAAATCCCGTCACCGCGCCTATTTCCGGAAGCAATACCGCTCAGGTTTTGTAAAACGCTATGGCTATACCTACATCGGCCTGAACATGCGCCCCGGGCTGAAGCGCGATCCCTACTTTGCCCAGCAGAAGGTCCGGAAAGCCATAGCCCATCTGGTGCCAGTGCAGGAACTGATCAAGGTGATCGCCAATGGAAGAGCGCAGCGATTGGCTTCGTTCGTTTCGCCTCTGAAACCTTCCTACAACGACCAGCTGCCCTTAATCCGGGAAAACATACCGAAAGCCCGCCAGCTCCTGAAAGAGGCCGGCTGGCAGGATGATGACGGGGATGGCATTCGCGACACGGTGATCAATGAAGAGCGTATTCCCTTTCGTTTTGAGTTCAACTACATCAAGGATCCGAATCACCGGCAGGTTGCAGTGCTGATCCAGCAGGTCATGGAGGAAGCCGGCATAAGCCTGCAGCCGCGGGCGCTGGAATTCTCCACCTTTTACAAGCAGGCCCGCAATCACAATTTCGATGCTATGCTCGGGAAATGGGGCGGCTATTCGGGGCCTGAGAATCCGCGTCAGCTATGGCATACTGAAAACTGGATCAACAACGGGAGCAACTTCACAGGCTTCGGGAATGCCGAAACGGATTCGCTGATCGAAGCTGCTAACCGAACCCTGGATACAACCGAGCGCCACCCCATCCTGAAAAACCTTCAGGCTCGCGTTCATGAGCAGCAACCCTATGTATTCCTGTACAGCAAGAAGCGCGGCATCGCTATTCACCGGCGCTTTGATACACCCGGGATGTACCGCGAGCGCCCCGGCGTTATTCTGAATAACTTCCACCTGAAAAACAGCCCCGGTCAAGCTGCCTTACCCTGAATCCGACCAAAGGGCTTTCTACAAGCTACCTATTGCTTACATGCTGAGTTACCTGCTTCAACGGCTATTGCTTTTAATCCCGATGCTTGTATTGGTCTCTCTTCTGGGCTTTGGGATCAAGGTTTACACAGCAACAGATCCTGCCCAGCCGGTAGCTCAGGGCGAAAACCCACGAGCGTCCCCGCGGCTGCCGGTGTTTTACATAACCGTCAGCACCTACGCCTTTCCGGATACCCTTTACCGCATTCCAGGACCCGGCAACCGCGAGGCCCTGACCGCCCTCACATACCGGCAGGGCAATTGGCCGCAGATCAGCCACTACTACCAGGCCCTGAAAGCGATTGAGGATAAACACAAAGCCCTTGCACGCGACTCGATCAAGCAGGAGTTCTACTACCAGGAAGCTACCATCCAGCAGGCCCTGAATGAGAGCCGCTTTACCCTCTCAAGCTTAATGACGGCTCATCAGGATGAGCGGATCAGTAAGCTGTTTAAGCAGCTAAAAGGGCTGTATGCCCAGTACCCCTTCTTCCAGGAACTAAGAAGACCCCTGCAGAAAACGCAGAAAGCTTACGTGCGCATGCTGAGCACGCCCCAGGCCTGGAAAAACTACCTCCCGGTTATCCACTGGAATGGAAGCCACAACCAATACCACTGGTGGTTAGAAGGCATTGTAACGCAATTTGATTTTGGTAACTCCTATCAAACCGGTGAGCCCGTCATGGCGAGGTTGGGGCCACGTCTTTGGTGGACCCTGAGCCTGGCCTTAGCGGCAGTGGGGTTAGCATACCTCGTAAGCCTGCCCCTGGGCATTTATGCCGCATACCGCCGGAATACTTTTTTTGACCGGATCTCAGGCAGCATGTTGTTTGCCTTTGCAGCCTCCCCGACATTTTTTGTGGGCACCCTGCTCATCTTCCTGCTGGCGAACCCCGACATGCTGGCTTGGTTTCCCGAAACAGGAGTGGAGGAAGCCGGAGCCCTGAACGAAAGCACAGGCTTTCTGGAAGAGATCAGGCAACAGGCAGCTTACCTTGTGCTACCCCTGATCACCTACGTTTACGGGCAGGTAGCGTTCCTGAGCCGCCAGATGCGAGCCGGAATGCTGGAGGTGATCAACCGCGATTACATCCGGATGGCCCGGGCCAAGGGGCTGAGCGAACGCAAAGTCCTGCTCAAGCACGCCCTCCGCAATGCTGTTCTGCCCATTATCACGCTTTTTGCGACAGCCTTTCCGCTTGCCCTGGGCAGCGCTGTCATCATTGAGGGGATTTTCTCCATCCCGGGCATAGGGTGGGAGCTCTACCAGGCTATCCTGAGGGCCGACTACCCGGTAATTGTGGCCATTTTTTCCATAACCGGGCTCGTAACGCTGGTAAGCTTTGTGATCATTGATGTGTTGTACGCCTTGGTAGATCCCCGTATAACAAACCGTTAGTTTCACTGGAATGGCCCGCAAAGAGGTATCTGTAGCATATGGCCGGGTAAATACCTGGCAGCGGTTCCGGCAGAACCGGACTGCTACCATTGCGCTGGGTTGCTTAATCGGGATCGGTATCCTCGCCCTTTTGGCTGATATCCTGGCCACGCGCCATCCGTGGTATGCGAAATATCAGGGCCGTACGATGTTCCCGGCCTTTACCATGCTGGTGGAGGACACCAAAACGGTAGAACTGGATGACAGTTCAGAGCAGCAGCAACTGGTCTTTGAGCGCACTGACTGGAAACAGCTGGAACTGGAAAGCGTGGTATGGGCGCCCATCCCGTATTCAGCCAATGAGCCCGATCCTTTCAACCGCAACTACACAGCACCTTTTGGTGATCAGCTGTACCGCACACCAGAGGGCGAGGTGAAGCCTCTACCAGCCCGCTTCTGGCATATTCTGGGTACGGACGCGATCGGGCGGGATGTCGCAGCAGGGCTCCTCCACGGTGCTCAGCAATCCCTCGGGATCGGGGTGATCGCTATGATGATTGCAACCGTGATCGGTATTGTAGCCGGAGCATTAGCCGGGTACTATGGGGACCGGGGGCTTCGAACTGCCTGGGTGCACCTGCTAAGCCTCTTAGCCGGGGTGCTGTTGGCTTCGTTTTACGGGCTGGTATTACCCCAGTACACGGTTTACGATGCTTTTGCAGATGGAATGGGCCAGGGCCTCTTGGCGCTTGGTAAGAGCCTGCTGATCTTTACCCTCATCCTGAGCCTTTTTGACTACGCAGGCCGGCGGCTGGCGCGGATCCCGGCCCTTAGCGGGCTCGTACACATTCCCCTGGATGGCCTGGTGCTACGGCTCATGGAGCTGCTGCGGGCTATTCCGGCGCTGATCCTGCTTATCGCCATCCGCGCCATCACTGGCCCTCCGAGCCCGGACCTTCTGACGTTGCTGATCGGACTGGTGCTGTGGACCGGTATTGCACGCTTCACCCGGGCTGAACTATTCCGTAACCGTACCCTTAATTACATTGAGGCAGCGCGCGCCCTCGGCTATTCCGAGCGGCGGATCGTCTGGCGCCACGCCATTCCCAATTCGCTGGCTCCGGTGTTTACAGCCATTGCCTTCGGCATTGCGGTCGCCATCCTGACGGCTTCTTCCCTCTCTTTTCTGGGGCTGGGAGTATCGCAGGATACAGTGACCTGGGGCTCGCTGCTAAGAGCTGGTCAGGAACGCTTCACAGCCTGGTGGCTGGTGGTGTTCCCTGGCATGGCCATTTTTTTGACCGTTCTGTTTTTCAACCTGGTGGGGGAAGGCCTCCGCGATGCCACTGACCCCAGCCTTAAAAATTAGCAGTGCGTCAACCTGCGGGCGCCCAATTGCCTTAATTTAGAACTTAATTACCCGAACAGATAGCCAACATCGATGACCCCTTATCAGACGCTACAGCAACATGTGGAGGATGGCATTTCCAATGCTTCCCTGCCCCATACACCAGCTGCCTTGTACCAACCTGTCCGCTATGTACTGGGCCTTGGCGGTAAGCGGATCCGCCCGGTGCTGGCCCTGATGGCTACAGAGATGTTCGATGGATCAGTGAATGAAGCCCTTCAACCCGCAATCGGCCTGGAGATCTTTCACAATTTTACCCTTGTGCACGATGACATCATGGATGAGGCCGAGATGCGCCGGGGCTATCCGACCGTTCACTGCCGGTGGGATACCAATAATGCCATCCTATCCGGTGACCTGATGCATGTGATTGCCAATGAATACATGAGCGGGGTGAAAGATGACGTGCTGCGGGAAGTTCTGACTTGCTACAACCAGATGGCAATGCGGGTCTGTGAGGGCCAGCAGCTGGATATGGACTTTGAAGAGCAGGACGGCCTTACGGTTAACGACTATCTGGAAATGATCCAGCTAAAAACAGCCAATCTCCTGGCAGCAGCCCTGCAGTTGGGAGGGATCATCGGGCGGGCGGATGAGGCATACAAGGGTCAGATCCGGGATTTCGGGCTCAACCTGGGCATGGCTTTCCAGATCCAGGATGACCTGCTGGACACTTACGGCCAGGCCGAGGAATTTGGCAAGCAGATCGGCGGGGATATTCTGGCCGGGAAACGGACTTACCTTTACCTGAAGGCTATGGAACTGGCTACTCCTGATCAGCAGGACACCCTTCAATCCCTGATGCAGGATACCACTATGAATCCTTCCGATAAGGTGGCGGCTGTGAAGCAGCTCTTCTCAACCCTTGGTGTTCCGGAAGCAACCGAAGCTTCCCGCGAGCGGTACTACCAGGCTGCTATGGAAAACATGGCAAAAATCCCTGTACAGGCTGATCGTAAGCAACCCTTGCTGGAATTGGCTGAATTTTTGATGCACAGGAGGACCTGACGGCAAAGCTTCGTCAGGAAAGGAATGTATGAAACCCTTCACGCTTAAGCTTCTCCTGGTATTTGCACTAGGTTTAGCAGCCAATCACACTGCATCGGCTCAGGTTAAGGAAGTTCAGTTTCAGGAACTCCAAAACTACTTCCACAAGAACAATGACACCCTTTATGTCGTCAACTTCTGGGCTACATGGTGTGGACCGTGTGTGGAGGAGCTGCCTTACTTTGAGCGCCTCAGCCAGCAATTCAACGACCGCCCGGTGTCCGTACTTCTGGTAAGTCTGGACTTTTCCAGGAATGTGGACTCCAAAGTGATTCCGTTTGTTGAAAAGCGGGATCTCAGGTCCCGCGTTCTCTTTCTTCATCAGCCCGAGGGCCACAGGTGGATGAACGATATTTCCGAGAACTGGACAGGCGCCATTCCGGCAACTTACCTCGTGAAAAACAGCCGGGATAAAGCCTTTCTGGAGCAACCTTTTGACAATTACCAATCCCTCTTAGATGTTGTCGAACCCCACCTCTAAAAACTTTCCTATGCGTTACCTATCGGTTATACTCTTGGCAGTGACCGCTATTTCCTGTTCCAGCAATCAAAATCCAGGAGGTGAAGGCTACGAGATCGGGGATACGGCAAAAGATTTTAACCTCAAGGGGGTCAGCGGGGAAAAGATCTCCATGAAGGAAGACATGCCGGATGCCAAAGGCTACATCGTAACGTTTTTCTGCAACCACTGTCCCTATGTTCAGGCTTACGAGAACCGGATCATCCAGCTGCATAAGGATATGGCTCCCAAAGGTTATCCGTTAATAGCAGTTAATCCCAATGATCCGGATATTGTACCGGAAGATTCTTACGAGAATATGAAAGAACGGGCAATCAAAGAGGAGTACCCGTTCCCTTATGTTATCGACCGGACTCAGGAAGTAGCCAAAACCTATGGTGCTACCCGGACCCCGCATGTTTTTCTGCTGGATAAGCAGGAAAGTGGCAAACTTGAGGTAGCCTACATCGGCACCATTGATGACAATACAGAAAATCCGGGCCAGGTTGAAAAGCAATACGTCCGGGAAGCTATCCAGGCGCTTGAAGCTGGCAAATCTCCTGATCCTGCCAAAACCAAGGCCATTGGCTGCACCATCAAGTGGTCAGATCAGTAAACAGGCCCTTTTGCGAGCTGCAAACCATTTAATTCCTATTTTGTCAAGTTCTATAACCTGCTAAACACCGATAAAAACCAAATTCCTATGAGTTTTGCCAACAAAAACTACCTGATTGTAGGCGGTACATCCGGTATCGGCCTGGAAATGGCCAAACGTCTTCACGAGGAGCAGGCTAATGTGGTAGTAGCAGCAAGAAAGGAGTCAGATGAAGTTAAGCAGTACGGCTTTCAATTCATTCAGATCGATGTGATCAACGATGATGTGAAAGAAGCCTTCAAAGCCCTGCCGGAGCAATTGCATGGCATGGTGTACTGTCCGGGCTCTATAACGCTGAAGCCGTTTCAGGCGCTAAAACAAGAGCAGATACAGGAAGACCTGAACATCAATGTAATGGGCGCTATCAAGTCAGCCCAGGGAGCGCTAAAGGCGCTGAAGAAAAGCGGGGATGCTTCGGTAGTCTTTTACAGCACTGTTGCTACGCAGGTGGGTATGCCCTATCACGTATCCGTAGCCACCGCTAAGTCCGCCCTAGAAGGGCTAGGAAAATCGCTTTCTGCAGAATTAGTAAGGAACAACGTACGGGTGAACGTGCTGGCCCCGTCCCTCACCAACTCACCCCTGGCCTCTAACCTGCTTTCTACCGAAGACAAGCAGGAAGCTTCCAAAAATCGCCACCCACTGGGCCGCTATGGCGAGATCGGAGATATCGCGGGTATGACGCGATTCCTGCTATCAGATGAAGCCAGCTGGATCACAGGCCAGGTTATTGGGGTAGATGGCGGTTTGGCCGGCATTCGCTCAGTCTAAAATGAGATAGCTAATATATGGTCGATTCCCATCAACCGGTAACCGTTTTTTGGTTTAGAAGGGATCTGAGGTTACATGACAACGCTGGGCTCTACCATGCACTGCGATCCGGCAAGCCGGTAGTACCCATGTTCGTGTTCGACCGTAACATTCTGGATAGCATTCAGGATGAAGGAGATGGCCGGGTCCATTTTATTCATCAGGAACTGGAAAGCATCCGGGAGGAGCTGGAAAAGCTTGGTAGTAGCTTGTGGGTAGGCTATGGAAAGCCTGACGAGGTCTTCCGGGAAATGCTGCAGCAGTTCAATGTTGCTGAAGTTTACCTGAACCGCGATTACGAACCTTATGCCCAGGATCGTGAGGCTAAGGTAGACCAGGTGCTTCAGGCGCATGGCGCTGCGATGAAGATCTTCAAAGACCACGTCATTTTTGAAAAGAACGAAGTGGTAAAAGGTGATGGCCAGCCCTATGTGATCTACAGCCCTTACAGCAAACAGTGGGAAAAGCAGTTTACCGAAGATGATGTGGCGCCAGCCCCATCCGAGGAACTGAAAGAACACTTTGCGCCCTTGCCGCACTACGAGCTGCCTACCCTTGAGCAGATGGGTTTTAAGCCTACTTCCATTCCCTTCCCATCCCGCGAGGTGAAGGATGAGGTGATCTACAACTACGAGGAAACCCGGAATATTCCCGCCCAGAATGGAACCTCACGCCTGAGTGTGCACCTGAGGAACGGGACCATCAGCATTCGCCAGCTAGTGAAATATGCGCGGGAACGCAGCCATGCTTTCCTGAATGAGCTGATCTGGCGGGATTTCTATCAGATGATCCTCTGGCAGTTCCCCAGAGTGGTGCACGAATCCTTCCGGAAAGAATACGACAACATTCCCTGGCGCAATGACGAAGCAGAGTTCCGGAAGTGGTGTGAGGGCAAGACTGGCTATCCGATCGTGGATGCTGGCATGCGGCAGCTCAATACCATTGGCTACATGCACAACCGCCTGCGGATGATCACGGCCAGCTTCCTGACCAAGCATCTGTTGATCGACTGGCGCTGGGGCGAAGCCTATTTCGGGCAGAAACTTCTGGACTACGAGCTGGGCTCTAACAACGGTGGCTGGCAATGGGCCGCAGGCTCCGGGGTGGATGCTGCTCCCTACTTCCGGATCTTTAACCCGGCGCGGCAGGTTGAGCGGTTTGATCCGCAGTATAAGTTTATCCGGCACTGGGTTCCCGAATATGGAACGCCAAACTACCCTAAGCCTGTAGTAGAGCATAAGTTTGCCCGGGAACGGGCTCTTTCTACCTACAAGCAGGCCCTGAGCGAAGCCCAGTAAGCCATGCAACAGCATGAGGTGGCAGGTGTGGACCTAGGCAATAAGCTAGCAGGGACTACCGTGATTTGTTTTCTCAACGAGCAGGGCCTACCAGAATGGCGGCAATCCCTGAAAAAGAAAGATGCCGATGCCTTCCTGCAAAAAGCGCTAACGGAGCTTGACCTCCGCGCTCTCTTTCTGGATGCTCCGCTATCACTTCCCGGCGTATACCGCTTCGGTAAACCTTATGAGGATTATTTCTACCGGCAGGGCGACCGGATGGTTAAGGCCATGTCGCCCATGTTTCTGGCCGGTCTGACCGCAAGGGCTATCCGGCTGAAAGATCAGCTGGAAACCAGCCTTCCATTATCAGTCATGGAAGCCTACCCCAAGGCTATGGCTGAAAAGCTGGAGCTTCAGGAGGTGGATTACAAAGGCTCAAAAGCTGCCATAACGGAGGTTACCCGAGCCATCTGTAACGCAGCAGGACTACAACCACCTTCAGACCACCTTCCGGATTGGCACCATGTAGACGCCCTGTTAGCACTGCTGACCGGTATTCGCTGGTGCCATGATGCTCATGAGGTGCTGGGCGATCCGGAAGAGGGAGCGATTATCGTTTAAGACTTTTCTTCCCGGCTGTAGAAGATGTAATCCGTCACCGGCGGCTCCTCGCCCTGGTCGCGGAGCATTTTAACCAGCTGTGCCCGGTGGTGCGTGGCGTGGTTAACGACATGCAGCACTACATCTTCCAGCGTGGTCTTAAAGAGCTTCCCCTTGGAGTTGCTGTACTGGTGCTCTTCCTTCAGGTGCTCGTCATTCATGGTTTCAATAAACTCAGACCACTCCTCAGAACTCTCGGGAAGCTTTTGCTTAATGGTTTCCAGGTCATATTCCGGCCAGTTTGCCTGGTGCTGGGTATCCGTGTTCAGGATGCGGGCCAGCCAGATCTCCTGCGTGGAGGCAATGTGCCCGAGCAGGTTCAGCATAGGACGGGGCTGCGCGTTAGCTTGACTTACAGCATCCAGGACTTGCTGGTTAGCCCACTCATTGTAGCGGAAAAGTTTCAGGAAATATTCCTTGAGCATAGCTTATTGCTTTTAGGTTGTATCTGATTCATGAGCAGCCGAATTTCTCACGCTGCTGCTTTCGTGAATAAACTGGTAAGCAACGGAAAGCGCCCGCTGGTTTTCCTCAGATGAGGGCTGCGCTCTGGCAAACTTGGCCATATCGGCCATGGTGAAAAGCTCCTGCAGCTGGCGTTGCTGCTCAGCGGAAAGCGGCTTATTGGCCAGCGCCTCCATAATCTCGCTTGTAGTGAGCTCCATGGCCTGGATTTCCAGAATGCGTTCCAGGTAGTCCCGAACAATATCGGTCAGCTGGTCGTGGTACTCTTTAATGTAGCCTTGCTGCCAGAGCTGTTGTTCCTCCAGGGCTTGCAGGTTGGCCAGAGCCTTTTCGTGCGGCAGCTGCAGGCTTTCAGCGGTATCAGCAGGCTGAGCTTTCCGGCGCTTCCAGCGCCTGTACAGCCAGTAACCCAGCCCGGCCAGCACCAGCACCCCAGCACCCCCGAGGATGTAAGGCAAGAGTTCCCGGAATGTTAGCGGTACTTCCAGCAGGCCCTTGATCGGCTGGATTCCCCGGGCTGAGTCTACCTGAACGGCTTCTACCACCACCTCAAAGCTATCGGTGCGTAGGGTGCCCTCAGGCTGATCCTGGCGTTTGTAGGGAACCTGTACAGCCGGAATAGCCTTTCGCCCTGGCTTAAAGCTGGTCAGCGTCAGCGTCTGTTGGTATTGAAAGACGTTTTCATTGACAGCTGTCGTATCAACGGGCTTCTGCGCCAGCACCTCAAAAGCCCCCAGTGAGTCCGCAAAGGCAGGCCACTGGATAGCGGTGCCGGCCTTGGCCCGTACGCTAAGCTGGTAGGTGAGGGGAGCCCCGATCTTCAGAACCTGGGTATCGATCCGGGCCTGGGCCGTGTGTGCCTTCTCCTGAGCCTGAACGCCTGAGAGTCCGGTAACAGTCCATAGCCCAGTGATCAAAACTAAAACTGAAGCATACCAGGAGGCACTTTTCAGAAGCCGGCTAATGACGTCTCTCACGTTGTTTGAAAAAGTTTAAGAGGGTATTCACATAAGGCTGATCCGTGGCAATGCTCACCCAGTCGGCCCCGCTTTTCTTAAGCGAATCCCGGGCATACTGGTAATTGGCCTGATACCAGCGTTCGTACTCCTCGCGGACCTGCCGCTTCTGGGTATCCACCCACTGTAGCTTGCCGGTCTCTGCATCCCTGAGCTGGATAAGGCCGACCGGGGGCAGCTGCGCTTCCCGCGGATCGTGAAAATGCATGCCGATAAGGTCATGCCGCTTAGCTGCTACTGCCAGGGGCTTGCTGAAATCCTGGTCAATGAAATCCGACAGCAGAAAAGCAATGGTCCGCTTCTTCATGGAATTGTTGAAATACGTCAGGGCCTGCCGGATGTTGGTGCGGGAATGCCCGGGCTCAAAGGTGAGCAGCTCCCTGACGATCCGCAGAATATGAGAACGCCCCTTTTTGGGCGGGATGAACTGCTCTACCTGATCGCTGAAAAACAGGACGCCTACCTTGTCATTGTTGCTAATGGCCGAAAAGGACAGGATAGCCGCCACTTCGGTGATCACTTCTTTTTTGGTCTTGGTAGTACTGCCAAAAAAATCTGAGCGGCTAATATCCACCAAAAGCATCATGGTTAGTTCCCGCTCCTCCTCAAACACCTTGATGTAGGGATGGTTAAAACGGGCGGTCACATTCCAGTCGATGTTGCGGATATCATCCCCGTACTGGTATTCCCGCACTTCCGAAAAGGCCATGCCGCGACCCTTAAAGGCGCTGTGATACTCGCCTGAGAACAGGTTGTTGGAAAGGCCGCGGGTCTTGATCTCGATCTTGCGGACCTGCTTAAGGAGAGAGCGGGTTTCCATGCTGTGTTACTGCCTTATTCCGGGCTTCAGGGGTCACTTAGGGAACTTCTACTGCATTCAGCACGCGGGTGATCACGCTGTCAGGGCTTACATTCTCAGCCTCTGCTTCGTAGGTCAGGCCGATCCGGTGCCGCATCACATCTTGGCAGATCGCCCTGACGTCTTCCGGCACCACATAGCCCCTGCGCTTGATGAAAGCATAGGCCCGGGCTGCCAGCGCCAGGTTAATGCTGGCCCGGGGCGAGGCCCCGAAACTCACCAGATCCTGCAGATCGGTCAATTTGTATTGGTCAGGCTGGCGTGTGGCAAATACAATATCCAGGATGTACTGCTCCACTTTTTCATCCATGTACACTTCCTTGACGGTATCCCGGGCATTCAGGATGGTGCTGGGCTCAGTAACCTGCTGGATGAGCTGGGGCGGCCGGTTGATGTTCTGGCGCATGATGGTGCGCTCTTCTTCCTTTTCCGGGTAAGTGATGACCACTTTTAGCATAAACCGGTCTACCTGCGCCTCCGGAAGCGGATAGGTGCCTTCCTGCTCTATCGGGTTCTGGGTGGCTAAGACCAGGAAAGGTTCTTCCAGGTTGAAGGTCTCTGCCCCAATGCTGACCTCCCGCTCCTGCATAGCCTGCAGCAGTGCACTTTGAACCTTAGCTGGCGCGCGGTTTACCTCGTCCGCCAGGATAAAGTTGGAGAAGATGGGGCCCTTGCGGGTTACAAATTCAGCATTGGCTTGGTTATAGACCTGTGTGCCCAGCAGGTCCGCCGGGAGCAGATCCGGTGTGAACTGAATACGACTGAAATTGCCGTTGATGGCTGAGGAGAGGGACTTAATTGCCAGGGTCTTAGCCAGGCCCGGCACCCCTTCCAGGAGGATGTGCCCTTGCGAGAGCAGCCCTACCAACAGGCGCTCAAGCATATAGCGCTGGCCGACAATGGCCTTGCCCACTTCCTCTTCTAACTCAGCTACAAAAGCACTTTCCCGGTATATACGCTCGTTGAGTTCCTGTATATTCACTGAATCCCGGGGTTGGGTGGCAGAAGCCTCTTCCATGTCAGGCGTGGTTTAGCGATTAGCGAAGGAACAAAAGCTGTTCCACTTGATTGCCCAACAAAAATAAAGTAACCACAGCACACACCTGCGAAAAAGCACGACAGCTCAGGGTTGAAACCGTTACTTTTGCAGTGCTAAACCACAGCTATGGAGCTATCCTATATTCTGAATCAGTTAGGGGAGGAGCACGAAACCCAAGACGGGGCTGTGGCACCACCGATTGTCCAGAGCAGCAATTTTGCTTACCCTAGTGTTACCGCTATGCGGGCTGGCATTGCGGACGAGCTTACCCACTATTTCTACACCCGCGGTAACAATCCCACAGTAGAGATCCTGCGCCGGAAAGTGGCGGCTCTTGAAGGGACGGAGGATGCCCTGGTATTCAGTAGTGGCAGTGGTGCGATTTCGGCTGCTGTTATGAGCCAGGTGAGCACCGGTGGGCATATCATCAGCATAGCTAAGCCCTATAGCTGGACTAACCAACTGCTACAGAACCTGTTGCCGCGCTTTAGGGTGGAAACCACTTTTGTAGATGGGACAGAGCCGCGGCACTTTGAAGCAGCCATCAGGCCTGAGACCCAGCTGATCATTCTGGAGAGCCCGAACTCCGTAACCTTTGAGCAGCAGGACCTGGAAGCGGTATCGGCCATTGCCCGGCGGCATGGTATTCCCACGCTGATCGATAATAGCTACGCCAGCCCGTTGTTCCAGCAGCCGGCCGCATTCGGGATCGATATCATCTGCCACTCGGCCACCAAATACCTGAACGGGCATTCCGATGTGGTAGGCGGGGTGGTTTGCGGCTCAAAGGCCTTTATCCAGCAGCTGTTCGATGGGGAGTACATGACGCTGGGCGCGGTGATCTCCCCGAACGATGCCTGGCTGATGATCCGGGGACTCCGCACGCTGGATGTGCGCATGCAGCGAGTGGCAGATACCACAGAAGGGCTGATCCCTTTTCTGGAGGCGCACCCGGCAGTAGAAGCGGTTTACTATCCGTTTGCCACTGATAATCCTCAGTATGAATTGGCTCAGCGTCAGCTTGCCCGTGGCGGAGGGCAGCTCTCCATTACCCTGAATACAGGCTCGATAAGGGTGGTGGAGACTTTCTGCGAGCAGCTTCAGCACTTTCTGCTGGCCTGCTCCTGGGGTGGTTACGAATCCTTAGTCTTCCCCACCTGTGCCCTGCTTAACGATAAAAGCGAGGCTGTACGGGGAATCCCCTGGAACCTGGTGCGCTTTTACATCGGACTGGAAGAACAGGCTACCTTGCAGGCTGATCTGAAACAGGCGCTCGATCAAGTGGTTAAGGTAATGGAGCACTGACGCCTACGCCCCATTGTGTTTGGGACGTTAGGGTGCTGCTCCACCGATAAATACCGCAATTGCCGAAACGTTAATGACGCAGCTCATGCCCGTTGGGGGATATAACTTTGCCAATCCCGAAGCCTTTTGGTTACTACTACTGCTCCCAGTTCTGGGCTTGTGGTATTTCAGGCCTAAGCAGCAATACTATCCGGAGCAAACTATTTCCACCCTGCTTCCTTTTGATCAGGGCCATTTTTCCTGGCGGCATCTGCTAAGCAGGCTACTACCCATGCTTCGCCTGACGGCCATAGGCTTTCTTATCGTAGCCCTGGCCCGTCCGCAGACGGTGCTGGAGCGCCAGCAGGTGAAAGCGGAAGCCATTGATATCGTACTGGCCCTGGATATTTCTTCCAGCATGCTGGCCCGGGATTTTGAGCCTAACCGGTTAGGCGCTGCTAAAAAAGTGGCACAGGATTTCATTTCCGGCCGGCGGAATGACCGTATCGGGTTGGTGGTCTTTGCAGCTGAAAGCTTTACACAGTGCCCGGTTACTACTGATTACCGGGTGCTGCAGAACTTACTGGAAGAAACCAACAGTGGCCTTATCGAGGATGGAACAGCCATTGGAATGGGGCTGGCCAATGGCGTCAACCGCCTGAAAAAGAGTGACGCGAAAAGCAAAGTGCTGATCCTGCTGACGGACGGAGTGAACAACCGTGGCTCTATTGATCCGATGACGGCCATGCGCATGGCCGGGAAGTTTAACATCACGGTCTACACCATCGGGATCGGCAGCAAGGGAAAAGCACCTTTTCCAGTGGATACCCGCCATGGTAAGCGCTTTCAGAACAAACAGGTTAACATCGATGAAGAATTGCTGGGAACCATTGCTGATGAAACAGGCGGGCAGTACTTCCGGGCTACTAGTTCCGAAAAACTGCGCCGTATCTATGAGGAGATTGATAAGATGGAAAAGACCGAGATCAACGTCAGCGCTTTCAAGCGCTACGATGAAGAGTTCCTGCCGTTTGGGCTGATAGCTGCAGCCCTGCTGGGCTTTGAGCTGCTAAGCCGCTATGTCATCCTGAAACGCCTGCCCTGATGCTGGAGCAACTCCGCTTTGAGAACGAAGCCTATCTGTACGGGATTGTCCTCGCCCCGGTACTCATCCTGTTGTTCCTGTGGATGCAGTACCGCCAGCGCAAGGCACTGCGCCTATGGGGCCACATGGCAACCATCTGGCAATTTCTTACCGACTACCCGGTTTACAAGCGGTGGGTTAAGGTCAGCCTGCTGGCGCTAGGCACGGTTCTGCTCTCATTAGGCCTGGCCAACCTGCAATACGGCAGCAAGGAAAAGCAAGTAACGCAGAAGGGCGTGGATATCGTTGTAGCCCTGGATCTATCCAAAAGTATGCTGGCGGAGGATATCGAGCCGAGCCGGCTCAAAAAGGCGAAGTTTTTCATCCGCCAGCTTCTTACTAAGTTGACCAATGACCGGGTCGGGCTGGTGGTGTTCGCAGGCAATGCCTACATGCAGATGCCCCTGACCGTAGACTACGCTGCTGCTAACCTGTTCCTGAATAGCGTGGGCACTGATATGATACCCACGCAGGGCACTGCCATTGGCGATGCGCTGGAGCTGGGCCAGCAGGCATTTGAGAACAACCAGGAACAGTACAAGACCATGCTGGTGATATCAGATGGGGAGAACCACGCTGGCGGGGCTATCCAGGCGGCCAAGAAAGCACAGGAAGATGACATCGTGGTACATACCATTGGAATCGGAACGCCGGATGGCGCTCCGATTCCGATCAAAAAAGGGGGCGAGCAAGTCGATTTCGTCCGGAGTGATGGCGAGGTGGTGGTCAGCCAGTTGAATGAGGATATCCTGAAGACCATTGCTGAAAAAGGAGGCGGCCAGTTTTTGTCCCTGCAGAACACTGCGCAGACCGTAGAAGCGTTCTCCAAGGCGCTTAACCAAATGGAAAAGCGAAAAATCGACACCAAAGTGTACACGGACTACACCGATCATTTCCAATACTTTTTGGGAGCAGCGCTGTTGTTATTTGTAATGGAGTTTCTCATCACTGAGCGGAAGAGCCGCCTTTTCGAAAAGCTGAAGCTATGACTCACAAGAGTTACATTATCACACCACTATTAGGCCTGTTGCTTTCGCTGCCAGGCCTTGCCCAGGAGGAGCGAAGCCTGGCCCGCAAGGGAAATCAGGATTATCACCAGGAAGCATACAGCGAAGCCGAGGTTAAGTACCGGAAATCCCTGAAAAAAGCCTCTGATTTCAACAAAGCGCGCTTTAACCTGGGTAATACGCTGGTCAAACAGGAGCGTTACAAGCAGGCCGCTAAAAAGTACCAGCAGGTCATTGAGAACACTGACAATGAGCAGGTAAAAGCCAAGGCTTACCACAACAAGGGTAACGCGCTGCTAAAGCAGAAGGAAGTGGACAAGAGCATCCAGTCCTACAAAAATGCCCTGCGATTAAACCCAAAGGACGAAGACACCCGGTACAACCTTTCCTATGCGCTTAAGCAGCGTAAAAAGCAAAAGCAAAAACAGAAAAAACAACAACAGAACAAAAAGAGCCAGAAGCAAAAAGACCAGGGGCAGCCGCAGCAGGGCCAGAACAAAGATCAGCAGCAACAACAGGCTAACAAGCAAAAGCAACAACAAAAGCAGCAACCATCACAAAAGCAAAAGCAGAAGAGCCAGCAGCAACAGCAGGCCCGTAAAACTGGCGAGCAACAAAAGGGTCAGCAAATGAGCAAGGAGCAGATGAACCAGCTGCTACGCGCGATCCAGGCTAATGAGCGAGACCTTCAGAAGAAGATCATGAAGAAAGAGCGGAAAGGCAGCCCACAGAATCAAAACCAAAAGGAATGGTAGGTATGCGGCGGATGTTCCTGCTAAGCATCGGTCTGCTATTAGCTGTAGGCGCTTGGGCTCAGGAAAAGGATTTCCGGGTAGAGGTGGAGGCCAGTGAAGTCGCAGCTAACGAAGGCTTCCGCATTAGCTTTAAGCTGAACGGAAAAGGACGGGATTTCGAGCCGCCCTCATTCAGGTATTTTGACGTAGAATGGGGCCCCGCCAAATCCCTGAACCGCCGTATCGTTAATGGTAACTTCTCCATGACGATGAGCTACTCCTACAAGCTTAAGCCCAAGCGCAAGGGCTCTTACCGGATCGGGCCTGCAACTATCGTAAAGGATGCCCAGACCCTCACAACTGACGCAGTATCCATAAAAGTCACTGAATCTGCCGGCCAGCAAAAATCCCGTCAGGCCGGAAAGAACGGCCGAACAGCAACCCAGCGTATACAGGATAACCTCTACATCAAATGCATGGTGGATAATACAGAACCCTATCGGGGGGAGCAGATCAGGGCGATCTACAAGCTCTTCATCAATGTAGGGGTATCTGACTATGAGGTCAAAGCTACGCCTCAGTTCAATGGCTTTTGGAAGGAAGTCATTAAGGATCCGCAGAAATTCAACGTCAGGACTGAACGGGTAGATGGGGAGCGCTTCAAGACAGCCGTGCTTAGCAAGGTGGCTTTATTCCCACAGCGTGCTGGCGAGCTGAAGCTGGACCCCTTTAAGATGAAGTTTGACGTCAGGTATAGAGATGACGGGGGTAACGAGCGCGGCTTTTCGCGCTTCAGGCGGAACTACAAGACCAAGACCCTGACCATAAGCAGCAGCCCGGTTTCTATTGATGTGAAGCCCCTTCCAGACGGAGCACCTGCGTCATTTGCCGGCTTAGTGGGGAAATTTAACCTCTCCAGTAGTCTGGAGCGAAAGCAGGCCAAAATGAACGAGCCCGTCTCCCTGAAGCTAACCCTGGCAGGCAAGGGTAACTTTAACAAAGTGCAACCCCCTCAGCTGCCTATTCCGCCCACCTTCGATACTTATGCTCCCGAAACGACCAACCAGGTCAGCGCTAAAAGCGGTGAGGTGGAAGGCGTCAAAACCTTTAAATACCTTCTGATCCCGCGGTCTCCGGGTCAGCATAAGCTCGATCCTTTTCCGGTTACCTACTTTAACCCCAGCGAAGAAAAATACGTTACGGAAACCACCCCGGCCTTTGATATCCGGGTAAGGCCGGGGCAGGGGCGTGCTGACTCTACAATTGCGGCCCGTAGTCTGCTGCCCCGGCAGCAATCGGTTCAGACCATTGATAAGGATATCCGGTACATTCAGGCTGAAGGTGCAAACCTTTCAAAAGAGCCAGCAGGTTTTGCCTTTTCCGCCCCCTTCTGGGGCCTGGCTATCGCTCCGTTCCTGTTGGTGGGCGGTATGGCTTACCTCCGCCAGCAGCCCGGCGCTGCTGAAGCTTCGCGTGCCCAGCGCGCTCAGAAACTGGCGCAGCAACAACTGAGAGCCGCCTCAAAGGCGCTGGAAGACGAGGCTACATTGGCCTTCTATGAGTCCCTCAGCTGGGCTCTCTGGGGCTATGCGGGCGATAAGCTCAGCATTCCGGTAGCTGAAATGACGCAGGATCACCTACAGCAGCGTTTTCAGGAAAAGGGGGTTTCTCAACACCTGATACAGGAGCTATTAACGCTGATCCAGCACTGCGAAGAAGCTACCTATACTCCAAGCGAAGGCCGGATGAACCGTCAAAGCCTTTACCAGAAGGCTGAAAAGCTGATCACTGATCTGGAAGCAGAACTTAAGCAGGCATGAAGTGGAACGTGTGGCTTGTGATTTCCGGAATTTGCTGCCTGGCCGTTGCCCCGTTACAGGCTGATCCCGGGCCAGAAGAGCTTTTTGAGCAGGGCAATGCTGCTTATAAGAACAAGCAGTTCCGGCAGGCCATACAATACTACGACAGCCTGCTGAACGCAGGCTACCAGTCTCCTGTACTTTTCTACAACCTCGGCAATGCCTGCTACAAGTCAGGCCTGATCGCTAAAGCTATCCTCTACTACGAAAGGGCCCGAAAGCTGACCGGCCACTGGGAATCCCTTCAGTACAACCTGTCCCTGGCACGGGAGCGTATTGCTGATAGCATCAACCGGAAGGATCAATCACTGCTGCCCCGGGTTTGGGATGAGACCGTCCGTTACTGGCCCCTGAAAACCTGGACGTTCTACACACTGGCTTTTGCCTGGCTGACAGGCTTAGGCGGGCTGGGCCGGCTCTGGCTTCGGAGGCGCAGCTGGCAGCGTGTCGGCATTATTGCCGGCCTGATAGGCCTTATGGGCTTTGGGCTTTGCTTAACCTTCACAGCCGAGCGCTATGAGCTCATGACTACCCAGTCGAGAGCTGTGGTTACAGCCCCGAGCGTAGCCGTTAAAAGTGCTCCTGACCAGGAAGGCAAGGATGTTTTTGTCCTGCAGGGAGGGGTAACCGTCAGGCTGACGGATAAGCTGGACAACTGGCAGCAGATCAGGCTCTCCAACGGGAAAAAAGGCTGGGTTAAGGAGCAGAGCATCACGGCTATCTGACGTATCAGAAAATGCGGACTTCCGGCTGCAGCTGAATACCGAAATGCTGCTCAACGGCCTCCTGAACCTCCATGGCCATGTGGTAGATCTCAGTGCCGGTAGCGCCACCATAGTTGACCACTACCAGAGGCTGATCCGGATGAGTACCCGTGCGGCCTCGATGAACGCCCTTCATGCCGGCTTTTTCAATAAGCCAGGCAGCGGGCACTTTATAGCGTCCATCGGGCTGGGGAAAATTGGGAACATCGGGAAACTGCGCCTGTAGAGCCTCAAAATCCGCCTCAGCCAGATAAGGATTTTTGAAAAAGCTCCCGGCATTCCCGACCTCATCCGGATAGGGTAGCTTCTCGCGCCTGATTGCAGTCACCACTTCCTTCACAGCTTTGATATCGGGATCAGTGATACCCCTGGCAGAGAGGGCCTGCTTCAGGCCTTTGTAGCTGGTCTGCGGAACAGGCGCTTTTGATAACCGGAAGGTGACGGAAATAATGATATACTGGCCCCGAAGCGCTTGCTTGAATACGCTACTGCGGTAGCTAAAACGACAGTCAGCAGGACCAAATCGCCTGATCTCACCTGACGAAAGCTCCATTGCCTCGAGTTCTTCAAAGACGTCCTTCAATTCCACCCCGTAAGCCCCGATGTTCTGAATGGGCGATGCCCCGACTGTTCCGGGGATCAGCGCCAGGTTCTCAAGGCCACCAAGGCCCTGGTTTACCGTGTAGGTAACCAGATCATCCCAGTTTTCTCCGGCATAGCACTTCAGGTAGACAACTTCCCGGTCCTCTGCGATCTGCTCGTAGCCCAGCAGGTGGTTCACGGCTACGCAGCCTTCATAATCCTGTGTGAAAAGGATATTACTGCCCCCGCCCAGGATAAGCAAAGGCATCCCCTGAATACGGTAGTCGTGTAAAAATTGCCTAATGCCATCAACCGTGTATAAGTGGGCCAGATAGCTGGCGCTGGCCGGCACCCAGAAGGTGTTGAGCGAACTCAGTGAAGCACTGGCATCAAGGGTGTAGGGTGCTGAAGCTTCCATAAAAAGATTGGGGCTAACCTTGTAAACAGATCTAGCACTTATTTTGCTATCAACCTGAGAACTTTATATTTGAGTTTAGATTAGAACTTTTCTAAATAGTGGACGTTAACTGAATTGGCAAAACTAAAGCAAAAAGCGTTATGATAACGGTATCCGAAAAGGCCAAGGATAAGCTCATGGAGTTCAAGGAAACCCAAGGCTATGATGATTCCTACTTTGTACGCGTAGCTGTGCAAGGCGGTGGTTGCTCCGGGCTATCTTACTACCTGGATTTCGATAACAAGCCAAAGGAAGGCGATCAGGAATTTGATGCCGGAAACGGAATGAAGGTAGTCGTAGACATGAAGAGCTACCTTTACCTACACGGCACGGAGCTCGAATTCACAGACGGCCTCAATGGTAAGGGATTTCAATTCTACAATCCGAATGCCACCCGTACCTGTGGCTGCGGTGAAAGCTTTGCAGTCTAAAGTAGCAGACACGAATAGAATAGGGAAAAGGGGAAGGTTCTAAGAACTTTCCCCTTTTTTTAGCTGGTCATGGCTTCCAAGAGCTAACAAGCTTACCCGGCCCAATCCTCGCGGTCCAGGCTCCTGAAATGAATAGCCTCGGCCAGATGCTCAACCGCAATATCATCCGATCCTGAAAGATCAGCAATCGTGCGTGCTACCTTCAGGATACGATCGTAAGCGCGGGCTGAAAGGCTCAGCTTTTCCATAGCAGATTTCAGCAGATTCTGGCCGGCCTGTGAGATCTGGCAGACGTTCCGAACCTGCTTAGTGGCCATCTGGGCATTGGTGTACATCCCTTCCTGTTGCTGAAAGCGCACTTCCTGTAGGTTGCGGGCCTCTACTACACGGCCTCTCACCCTCTCGCTGGTTTCCGCCTGCTGATCTGAACTTAGCTCCTCAAAATCCACAGGCGTAACCTCGATGTGGATATCAATACGGTCCAGCAACGGGCCGGATATTTTGTTCAGGTATTTCTGCACCACGCCTGATGAGCATACACATTCCTTATCCGGGTGGTTGTAGTAACCACAAGGGCAGGGATTCATGGAGCTAATCAGCATAAAATTAGCCGGATAGTCCACCGTAAACTTAGCCCGGGATATGCTCACGCGTCCCTCCTCCATAGGCTGGCGCAGCACCTCGAGCACTGTGCGCTTAAATTCGGGCAGCTCGTCCAGGAACAGCACCCCGTTATGCGACAGGGAGATCTCACCGGGCTGCGGCATGCCGCCCCCGCCTACCAGTGCTACATCACTGATGGTATGATGAGGAGAACGGAACGGGCGGCTGGCTACCAGCGAGGCATTGCTGGGCAGCTGCCCGCTAACGGAATGGATCTTGGTAGTTTCCAGGGCTTCGTAGAGGTTAAGCGGGGGTAGAATAGTAGGCACCCGCTTAGCCAGCATGGTCTTGCCGGAGCCGGGCGGCCCTACCAGAATGATGTTGTGCCCGCCAGCAGCCGCGATCTCAAGAGCACGCTTGATGTTTTCCTGCCCCCGGACATCGGCAAAATCGACATGATGGGTCTGCTGCTCCTCAAAAAATTCCTCGCGGGTTTGCACCTGCACGCGCTCAGGCTGCTGGCTGCCATTGAAAAAACCAATCGTTTCCGTGATAGTCCTGACCCCATAAACTTCCAGATCATCCACAATGGCAGCTTCCCGGGCATTTTCGGCTGGTACTATCAAGCCTTTGAAGCCCTCTTTCCGGGCCTGAATGGCAATGGGCAGCGCTCCGGTAATAGGCTTTAAGGAGCCATCCAGCGATAGTTCCCCCATAATCAGGTAGTCACTGAGGTAATCAGGAGCTAATTGCTCTGAGGCTGCCAGAATGCCTATAGCAATGGGCAGATCGTATGAGGCGCCCTCTTTCCGGATATCAGCCGGGGCCATATTGACCACCGTCTTCTTACGGGTAAACTTGTAGTCATTGTTCTTAATAGCGCCCTCCATTCGCTGCATGCTTTCCTTAACAGCATTATCAGGAAGCCCGACAATGTAAAAGCCCGTTCCGCCACTAACGTCCACTTCCAGGGTAATGGTCTGCGCGTTGATGCCAAAGACAGCACTGCCGTAGGTTTTGACTAGCATGGATTGGTTTTTTTAGCAATGCACCCCTAAACAAACGATCTTTCTGCAGGTTACTGCCATAAGCAGGATTCTGCTGGCACTTTTTTAAATAAGTTTAGCGCAGTCAGCAATGCATAATAGTTATTCCAAAAATAAGTAGTTCGGTAGTAAAAAGGTGCTTAAAAATGCATAAACCATGATAGATTTTAGCAAGATCGAGCACCGACAGGAAGAGCCCGGCGCTGGCAAGCTCCTGATCTCTGATCCGTTTCTCCCGGACCCGAATTTTAGCCGGACGGTTGTACTGCTCACTGAGCATCAGAAAGATGTAGGCTCTTTTGGCTTTGTGCTGAACCGCAGTGCAAAGGCCAACCTGGATGAAGTCGTTGACTTCCCGGTAGAAGGGCAATTTCCGCTTTTCACCGGAGGCCCTGTTCAGCAGGAAACCCTGCACCTGCTCCACAAAGACCCTTATCTGGCTGAGCCGGAAATGGAAATTGTACCCGGCGTACACTGGGGAGCTGATTACGAATCGCTGAAGCATCTTCTGCAAAAGGAACAAGCTGATCCGGCCAATTTCCGCTTCTTCCTGGGTTATTCAGGCTGGGGGCCCGGTCAGCTGGAACAGGAGTTAGAGCAGAAAAGCTGGTTTGTGGCGCGGGCCAATCAGGATGTGGTATTCTCTGATAACACGGATGAGATGTGGAAAGCAGTCCTCCGGTCAATGGGGGGCAACTACAGTGTGCTGGCTAACTCCCCCAACGATCCGCAATGGAATTAGTCAGGGAGCTGGGCGCTTGTCAGCATCAAAGGCCTCTGGTGGCTTATTGAAATAGACTTCCAGGGCCGTTAGGATAGCCAGGAAACCGAAGAACGGAACAGCAGCCTTATCGTAATTCAGGAAGTTGTTTAAAAACCCGTGCGTAAAGTAAGTGACAAGGGCAAGGGTGATAGTCAGCGCGGTGATGCGGACCGTTAGGTTCTGCCCCCGGTAATAGAGCTGCATACCCTTGTAAAAGGAAACGACCAGTAGCCCAAGCTTACTGAGCATGCCCAGCAGTCCGAACTCAGCTAGCGGACCCAGGTACTCGCTGTGGGCATTACCGCGGTTACCAAAGTTCGTGCTGATCCTGGTGCGCTGATACAGACGCTGATACGGGGCGTAGACAAACTCGTAGGTTCCCGGCCCGAATCCGAAAACAGGGCGGTCCTCAAACATTCGCCAGGCACAGTACCAGCGGTTGATCCGCTCAGTATTGCTGGCATCATTGCTGATATTGTAAACAGACTGAAGTTGTGCCTCAATGGTCTCGTCAGAGGTTGCCTCATTTTCCTGAAAGAACAGGATAATAGGCGTCCAGAATATTGCTATCAAGCTTCCGATGATCACGCCCCAGATGACCAGCGTCCGGAAGCGGATATGCAACAAAAAAATCAGCAGTAGCGGAACAACCACGAGCACACTTACCCACGCTGCCCTGCTAAAGGAGAGGAGCAGGCCCGTGAGCAGAACAGGAGTAATAGACAGCACCAGGTAACGCTGCCACTTAGTCGTACCGAAGGGCAACTGCCTGAACACAAAGCCGAATGCAACCGGTATCAGCAGGGCAATGGTAGCACCATAGATTGTATGATCCTTAAAGAAAGGGCCCGGTGCCGCGCCTGCATTGTTCTGATTCAGGCCTATAGCTACATGGTGGAGCGTAGCATAGGTAACAACCAGCGCTGTACTGACCAGCAGAACCAGCAGGAAATGCCGGATATGCCCAAAATACCGGAAAATATCCAGCGCCATGAAATAAAAGACCACAACATACCACAGCCGCATAAGAAAAAACTTCAGCGACACTACAGGAAGCGCAGATGTAAAGGTGCAGACCAGTATCCACAGCAGGTTGAGCAGGATCAGCAGGGTAAGGGGATGCCTGAAAACCCGCTGATCAAACGCTGGATTGACCAAGTGGCTAAGCAGGTAAAGCCCCATGATAGCTACGATCAGCGGCTCGGTAGGGAAGTAAAAAGAGGTGCCGGAAGCTGGCTCAACATTCAGACTAAACGGGGTCAGGGCCACTACGGCCAGAAACATCAATTTGGGATACCGCACCAAGGCGTAGAAAACTGCTGCCAGAATCGGCAGGGCCGTCAAGAGGTAACTGCTATCAGCTACCAGGTAGGCATTCAGGCCCAGGTAAATGAGTAAGCCTGAAAGGATAAGGCTGTAATCCCGCAGAGATAGAGCTTTCAAAAAAGAAGGATTAACAATTAGCCGGTGATTTCAGCTTTCAGGACGCTCCAGCGCTCATAGGTTCGGGCTAGAAGCGCTGTTATAATAAAACTGCCAACCAGCACCAGTGCTACAATCAGGGGCTTATTGGGCTTAGCGTCATCGCTTGAAGGCTTAGCCTTGTCAATGACATACACATTACTGAGCTTCTCTTCAGCATCCGCTTTGATCCGCTCATAGGTCTCGTAAAGAATCCCGATCCGTTCGTTCACATAAGTGATCTGCTCGATCAGGCCGTGATATACCGGCCCGTACTGGCCTACTACATCCAGCTTGTTCTCCAGACGTCTAACGACCTCCCCCTGGTTTTCGAGCCGGGCTTTACCCAGTGTTTCCACCAGGCGTTCAGACTGCTCCTCAAAAGCTACCAGGCCTTTATCAGCCAGGGCCTTAACGGAGTCAGCCAGTGTGGCAACCCTGTTCTGCTGCTGCTGATACTTATCCTTGACAATACGCAGCGTGTTCTGCGCTCGCTCATTGCGTAGCTGATTCTGCAGGGAATCTGCTGCCTGTACCAGGGCATTAGCCATGTCAGCGGCCATCCGGGGGTCCTCATCCAGTACCTCTACCTTAACTGCCTGGAACTGGGTTTTTGAAATCTCAACATTGCTTTTGAAAGTGCGGCTAAAGCGCTTATACCGGTTGGCGGCATCCTGCGGGATATCATAGTGCTCAAACAGGTTGAACTGCTTGAGCATGATACCCTTGATCTTTTCAGAGTTCAGGGTTTCTAAGAAAACCTCAACCCGTTGCTCTTCCCCAAAATTCAGGTAACCTTCTTCGTGGACCCCGTCCGGATGAATAACCTGATCCGACAGGGCCCCTTCCGAAGTAGGGTAAAAAGTTGTAACCGATCGGTAAAGCGGATCGGTAAAAGGCGGACTGGCCAGAATATACGCAAGGATCGCGCTGGGTAAGACTGCAGCCAGGAAAGTGATTTTCCAGCGGTACAGGAAACGTACAACCTTCAGGAAATTGAGGGGATTTCGGTTCTGATCCTCCATGAATGTAAGTTTTGGCTGCTTTTAGAAGCCAAAGATCATAAAAAAGGCACCCTTCCAAAAAGGAGATTATCCTAAGTGGTATAGGGCTCAGGGCGCTGAAATCCAATGTGAAAGGTCATGGCCGGTTAACTGACTAAGCTGCTGAACATCCCTGCGATAGTATAGCTGTAGATACCGGTCCACTACCGGAGTGCCTCGGGCATTGGGTTCTGGTTGTTTCAGGTACCACTGTTTGAGTTTATCCTTCAGGCTTTTCGGCAGCAGGCTCCCGAGGCCTGTGCGCAGGCCGCCCTTATGCAGCAAGCGGTTGAGCCGCGGGGTGCGGGGAACGGCCCCTTCATTGGGCTGGTGCGTAAGGTCGAAGGGATGAGCAGCCACCCCAAGGAAATCCGTAATTTGCGTTAACAGCAATTGGGGCTGGTCTTTCAGGTTTTCATAAAAAGCAATGAATACCTGCTGGCGTGGGAAGTGGCGTAAAAAACGCTGAACCTGAGCAGCATAGCAGCCCAGCTCCAGAAAAAGCTCGGACTGCCCCCATCCTTTGGGGTGCCGTTGCTTATCCGCTCGCAGAGCCTGCTGGAACGACTGATCAGTAAAACCGAACTTCAAAGCCATCAGGTAGTGGGAGTAGGCCCGCTCAACCGGATTGCGCAGGATGAGGATGACTTTAGCATCCGGACGATAGGCCTGCAGGTTTGAGGCCGCTACCGTGGAGTACAGGTAGGTGGTGCTGGCTTCCCCTGTTAGCTGCTGGGCGCTGGCCTCCCGGAACAGGGCCTGATAAGCAGCCGGATCGCGGATAAAAGCCTGGAAACGTTCGGGCAGCGGATCATTGCTGAAGTAGCCTGTAAGGTCAGGCACAGTATTCTTGTAAAATTCAGGCCTGAAGTGCGCTGGCTGAATGTCTGACGAAAAAAAGTGTGGTTCCTTAATCGGGCTAAAGTAGAGATCCGGATGCTGCTGGAGGTAGGTATACAGGGCCGTGGTGCCTGCCTTAGCGGCTCCGGCTATCACAAAGTCCGGATGCGTTCTCGTCATGCCGAAAAGAGTTTGGTAAACTGAAACGTCCAGAACCCGTAATACCGGTAAATGGCATAGGCCGCTGTCAGATTCCAGGCTATGGTGCTGAGGGTGGTAGCAATGGCAGCCCCCTGGATGCCCAGTAACGGAATGAGGCCGCCATTCAGGCCGATATTCAGAAGGCCTACGACAAGCAGGATCCGATGGGCAAGCTTCTGCTTGCCTGTCATGTTAAGGATGATGATAACGGAACCCGAAGCAGCATTGACAAAAGCCCCGGTAACCAGGATCAGTAAGCTGGCCTGACCTGTGGTATAAGCCTGCCCGAAGATGCTAAGGACCCACGAAGGGAAAGCGTAAATCCCTATCAGAATGGGCAGCGTTAAGGTAACAATCAGAAAAGTAGTCTGATGGGTGAACGTCTCCAGCTTCCGCAGGTCCTTTTGGCTGTAAAACTCCGCAAACTTGGGAGCCCCGATGGTATTGATAGCAAAAATGACGATAATCCCCAGGTTTGCAATTTTCAGGGCTACATCGTACACGCCCAGGGCAGCTTGTGAGCTTAGTAGCCCAAGCATTAGCTTATCGGTCCAGTTCATCAGGAAAAATGTGGCGCTGGTTAGCAAGTAAGGCCGGGCTGTAGCCAGGACTTCCGACAGGGGAGCAGACTGCCTGGCACCCAACTGCCCGGTAAGCCCGATCCGCTGATGAACCAGGTAAAAGCTCCACAGCATCACCAGCACCTCACCGGCCAAAAGGGCATAAAGGATATTAATGGGCTGATCGCTCAGCCTGTGAATCCCAAAGAGCACGATCAGCGCAATCCCAATGATGGAGATATTCTGCAGCAGTGAGTACAGGGTAACCGCCTTAAGGCCGCGGAGGGCCTCAGCATTCAGCCTTAGCACAGCAGCCGGTACCAGCGCCACTGCGGTAAGCTGCAGCCCCTGATGGTAGCTGCCTATGAATGCCAAAACCGGGCTAAGCCAGGTAACCATTCCGAACAGGAGCAATCCCAGCCCCAGGCTCAGGGCCGCAGTAAAGGCCAATGCCTGCCAGTAGAGGCCCCGGATGCCGGGCCAGTTCTGTTCAGCCTGCATGGTGGCCAAGTACCGCACCAGGTACGTATCCAGGCCGAACAGGCCCGCGATCATCAGGAGGTTAAGCACCGTAAAGCAAAAGCCGAACAGCCCGCTACCCGCCGGCCCGTAAAACCAGGCTACCAGGTAGTAAAAGAGGTACATCACCCCTACGCTGCCTATCTTCAGCAGAAAAGCGCTGGCCCCGCCCTGCAGGAGCTCCCGTAGATGCAGATCGCGCCCGGTGAGCCGGGTAAATTGCCGCTGTACGAAGAGTTTCAAGCCCGGTGTATACGTTTACAGAAAAAGAGGCAAAGGTATAAGGATGCTGCTAGCCCGTACTAGCGTACTTTTGCGCCAGACCTGATAACCGGCAATGCGTATAGCTGTTAATACCCGCTTTTTACTACCCGGCAAGCTTGAGGGCTTTGGCGTTTTTACCCACGAGGTGTTAAAGCGGCTGACTACTTCCCATCCTGAACATGAATTCATCTTCCTATTTGACCGCTCCTACAGTAACCAGTTTATCTATGCTGATAATGTTACCCCAGTAGTGGCTTACCCTCAGGCCAGGCATCCCTTTCTTTGGTATACCTGGTTTGAGTGGTCGGTTCCATGGGTTTTTAAGAAGCACCAGCCGGATTTGTTCCTGTCTCCTGACGGCTACTTATCCCTTAACACAGAGGTGAAATCAGTACCGGTCATCCATGATCTGGCTTTTGAGCACTACCCGAAGGCGGTGCCTTTGCTTACACGCTTTTATTACCAGCACTTTTTCCCAAAGTTTGCCTGTAAAGCTGAGGCCATCGCTACCGTCTCATCTTACTCAAAGCAGGATTTGATCAATCAGTACCACGTTGATGCTGATAAAATAGCAGTGGTATACAATGGAGCGGGTGAGCATTTCCGGCCACTTAGCCCTGAAGAGCAGCAGGCGGTGAAAGCTGAGCTCACCCAGGGCTATGATTATTTCATCTATGTGGGGGCCATCCATCAGCGGAAAAACGTCCCCAACCTGCTAAGGGCCTTTGAGCAGTTTAAGCACACCACAGGCAGCCCGGTAAAGCTGGTGATAGCCGGGCGCAAGGCCTGGGGCAATGCGGAGCTGGAGCGCCTGTACGAAGGCCTGTCCTGTAAAGCGGATATCCGGTTTACCGGAAGTGTTGAGCAGGAGCAGCTGGCCCGCTATGTAGGGGCTGCCCGGGCCCTGACGTACATCTCTTACTTTGAGGGCTTCGGCATTCCGCTGCTGGAAGCCATGCAGTGCCACGTGCCGGTTATTACCAGCAACGCCTCTTCCCTGCCGGAGGTGGCCGGACCAGCGGGCCTGACTAATGATCCGGATGATGTAGAGGGCATAGCTGAGAGCATGGCAGCCCTGGCTATGAACGCCCAGCTACACGCCCGGCTCGTGCGTAATGCCAAAGTCCAGTGTACCCGGTTTTCCTGGGACCAGACAGCTGAGCGCTTATGGCACGTTTTGGAGAAAGCTGCAATTTCGTGATTACGCTAATTTCCAGACCATGGCTACAATTGCGGTTTTTCCCGGCACATTCGACCCCTTAACGCTCGGCCATTACAACATGGCTGAAAAAGCCCTTAAGCTTTTTGATCACATCTACCTGGCCATCGGTCATAACACCAACAAACAGCACTTTTTCAGCCTGGAGGACCGCCTTTCGATCCTGCGCGCCACCTTCCAGCACGAAGAGCGGCTCCATGTTACGCATTTTACAGGGCTGACGGTCAATTTCTGCCAGGAGGCAGGCGCCTCCTTCATTATACGAGGGGTCCGTAACACGGGTGATTTTGAGAATGAGAAGGCGATCCTGGAGATGAATCAGAAGCTAAAAAGGGATATTGAAACAGTGCTTCTTACCACGCACCCCAACTACACAGCTATCAGTTCTACGATTGTCCGCGAAATAATCCGGAACAGGGGTGATCTGACGGCTTTTGTTCCTGAGGTAGCGGCCCGTGCTATTCAGGAGAAACTGCCCTAAAACGGGCCTTGCTGTTTTTGGGCTTCTTCCTCTCTGGCAGGTACCAGGCTGGTGGAAACCCCGACCATCAGTGCAAGACTAACCTGGGTGATCTCGATGCTGCCGACCTGACCTCCGGGGTTACTGAAAAGGTCCATGTTCTCATTGATGCTGGTTAGGCCATTGCTGCCGCGAACAGCTATGTATACAGAACCCGTCTTACTGACAATAAAGCGGCTGCCAATGGAAAACAGAAAACTGAGCTCTAAGCTGCTGACCTTGTCAGTGATAGGACTGGATTGGCTTAAGTCCAGGTTGTCTACTTCAACTTCCCGGTCAGCCTTTGCCAGAAAATTGACCCCGAGCCCACCACTAAAGTAAAATTGCTGAAAGAGATTTCCACCCAGATAGGTGTAGTTGTTCTGGTAAACATACTGAACAGGAATACTCACAGAGTGCATGTTATAGGTAAGTGTAAAGGATGAGTCCGGTCGTGGTATCCGTAGCCGGTTGCTCTTCTGCAGGTATCCGGGTGAGGTTTTGAAAGCAGAGCCCGTATTGCCGCCCCACTTAATGAATCCCTGCGTTAACTGCCCGATGCCGACCTGCGTCTGGGCATCCCGCAATGGTTGCCCGAACTGAAACACGGAGCCATTGATCCCGCTCATGATCCCCACCTCAATGTTAGAGCGGTTGATAGCGGTCAGCTGGTTAAATTCCTCGTCTTGCTTCAGGTCGTTCTGGGCTTTTAATAGCGGGGTTGTATTAGTGAGCAACAGCGTGAGCATTAGTAAAAAGCCGGTAACCGATGATCTCAAAACAGCAAGGTTTTTTTGAATAGTAAGCTTGAAACGAGTAGCGTGCTAACTGAACGAAAGCCGAATATTTAACCATATTTGGATCGCAAAAAAGATACAAAGGTGCTCTCCACCCATGCCGTACCGGATCTCTGTTGCCACTATCTGCTTCAACAACCCCGAAGAGCTCAAGCGGACCATTGCCGCTGTTGATCAGCAGCAGCACCGGCCCTACGAGCATGTTATTATCGATGGCTCTACCAGCGATGCCATACGCAACTACTTGGAAAATACCGATCAGCCTTCCTACCGCTGGTGGGTTTGTGAGCGGGATAACGGTATTGCAGATGCCTTCAACAAGGGTGTGCACAACGCCAGTGGAGAAGTGGTACACCTGCTGAATTCAGGCGACTACTACTACGATGAAACCGTTCTGGAGCGCGTTCAGGCTGTTTTTGACAACCAGCCGGAAGTTATGTGGACGCACGGGCAATACCTTCAGCAAATCGGGGGTGAGTGGGTAATCACCGGCTCACCTTTCAATCCTGAAAAGCTATACCGGGGCTTTGGGAAAGTGGGTCATCCTACCATGTTCGTGAAAAAGGAGCTGTACGAACGGCATGGCTATTTTGATACCAGCTTTCGCCACTCGATGGATTATGACTTTCTGGTCCGGATCCGGCACGAGCCTTACTCCTACATTCCTTATCCGATTACCGTCTTTACCCCTGGCGGCAACAGCAACATCAACTGGAAGCCCGCCTTCCGGGAGGTCATGCACAGCTATAAGACCCATATTGGCTGGGATGCGCGGATCCTGTGGGGCTATGCTTACCAGGTGTTCTTCAATAACCTGATGCAGACCAGGCTCGGAAGCTGGCTGCTACAGCTGAAATACCGGCAGCGGCAGGCTCAGTAGGACGGATCAGCCAGAGGCTTTCTTGGATTTTTTAGCCCGCTTTCTGGCTGAAGGTTGATCGTCTTCTCCTTTCGCCTTGGGCTGCTCAGCATCGCCCTCGTCCGAAGGCTCCCGGCGGTATATTTCATAACCGACCCCGCCCAGGAAGCCAAAGAGAATTACCAGTGAGCTGGCCAGGGCTACCCTTTCGTAGTTATACAGCCGGGTAGGCTCAAACTTAAAGTGAATGGTGTGCTCACCTTCCGGGATCTTCATGCCCCGTAGCACATAGTTGACCCGCATGTGCTCTACCCGCTCACCATCAATGTAGGCTTTCCAGCCTTTTTCATCATTGTAGTAGATCTCGGAAAAGACCGCAAATTGAGGGCTGCTGGCCTTTGTCTGGTATTTCAGCTCATTCTGCTCGTACTTGGTAAGCTCAATCCGGGCACTGGGATCATAGTTAAGCTGAAAGTCCGACAGGTAGGCTGGATAATCAGTGGTGTTATACAGGGCTGTCTGTTCAGGATTGATCTCGCCCAGCTTCAGGATCAGCTGGTCTGCATCCGGAACTGGCTGCAGGTTCTCCACAAACCAGGCGTTACCGTACCGCTCAGGATTCTGAATGGCAAACTCCTGGTTGTTCCGGCCGGGTGCTATGAAGTACTTGGTATTCAGCATATTAAGGATGGGAAATTGAGAGGCGATCTGAGGGCTCAATGCCCGCTGCACAGGCCCGCCTCCCATGGATCGCTGGATGTTGTCCCGGCTAAGGCTCTGCTGGGCCTGCCGCACTTCATCCTGCAGGTGGTAGTCGATCAGCTCCTGGTAGCGGCCCATTTTGGCTCCGTGATATCCGCCAACTGAGCGGTGGTAATAGGAAGTGGTGGCATCATTGAACGGATTCTGCAGCCTGAGCACCCGGTACTGCGGAGCCTGATCCTGAAGGATTTGCTGATCAGCCCGGCTTTTGGTGATCGCCTGTTTTTCGGTCTGCTCCTGAAAGCTTTCTTCATTCACATAGCGCTTGTTCACCATCCACAGGTCTACCAACAGCAGTACACCCACTCCGATGATGGCATAGGTGCTCCGGAGCCAGTTCTTAGCCAGGATAAAAAGCAAACCGGCGGTCAGACCGATGAATATAAATGATCGCCATGCGTCACTCTGAAGCAGAGCCTTACGGTCCGTTTGAATAGCATCCAGCAGCCCGGGAGCCTGCTGAGACAAAGCCTGACTGGTTTGCCCTCCTTTCGTAAAGTCCAGCAGGACGCCTGACAGGACAGCGAAGAGCAGGCAGAATCCGCCGGTAATGTAAAAAGCATACTTAACACCCTGTAGCAAGCGGTTACCATCTACCTGCCCGTTGAGGTACTGGCGTAATCCTAATAAACCGAGCAAGGGCACACTCAGCTGCACCAGGAAGAGGATCATGGTAACGGTGCGGAACTTACTGTATAGCGGAAAGTAGTTGTAGAACAGGCTGGAAAGGGGCATGAAATTTTTCCCCCACGCCAGCATGATCGATAAGATTACCGTGGCCACAATCCACCACTTAAGCGGGCCGCGTAACAGGAACAGGCTGAGCACAAACAAGTAGATCGTAACAGCCCCAAGGTAAACAGGGCCGGAAGTCATAGGCTGCTGCCCCCAGTAAGCTGAGGTGGTGCGGGCAAGTCTTCTTCGCTTCTGCTGATCCCGGATCTGGGCAAAGGCCTGACGGGTTTCGCTGTCCTTATCCCGGATCAGGATGTTTGAGCTGCTTCCTCCTGTAAAATTCGGGATCAGGAGGTTAGCAGTTTCTTTGATCCCATAGCTCCAGCTCAGCACATAATCCTTGGAAAGGCCATCAGCTTCGCCCTTTTTCAGGCTATCCAGGGGAGAGGAGCCCCGGGTTGAGGCCTCACTATACTCGAGGGTCATGCCCAGTTTGGGAGCATTGGCACCAAAAGCCAGCACCGCAGCCAGAACCAGTATCCCGGTACCTTTAGCATAGGTTAGCAAGCGCTGCTCGCGGATAGCGCTGATGAGCTCTACCAGCATATACAGGCCAAGGAAAAGCCCCAGGTAGTAGGTGATCTGCGGATGGTTGGCCTTGACTTCCAAGGCCAGGAAAAACGCCATCAAACCTCCGCCTAAAGCCAGACGTCCCTGCCGCATCACCAGCATCGTGGGTATAACAACTAGCGGGGCAAAGCCCATAGCAAACACTTTGGTCCCATGCCCTGCTTCCAGGCTTATCAGGGTGTTGGCACAAAAAGCATAAGCCAATCCCCCAATGATAGCCAGGAGAGGACTGATGCCGAAAACTAACAGCATGAAGTAAAAGCTGCTCATGAGGAGGAACAGTTTCCCTGAATCCCCGGGGAAGGCCTTGTTAAAAACCCATTGTACCTTGCCTACAATAAACGTATTGTACTTAAAGCCGCCCAGCATCTGGTAAGTGGGCATGCCGCCGAACATGGAAGTCGTCCAGAAAGTCCGGTCATCATTGTTTTCGTTGAAATCACGGGCCTGTTTGGTCATGCCCCGCCACTGCTTAATATCCTGCTGCTGGAGGGTTTCGCCCTGCATCACCGGACTCATGTAAGCCAGGGTTATGACGATAAAGAGCCCTAAAGCTCCTAAATGGGGCAGTATGTGCTGCTTAAAACGAATGCCGCGCATGAGCTGCATTTTGGGATGGTTTGCACAAATATAACCAAAACAGGGGTGTGCCTCCGCTAAGACCGCCGCATGGCATATTTTTGGCGCTCAGAGGCTTCTGTTGCGCTAATTTGAATTTTGCCCGTTAGCGCATTAGCTTTGTTGTAATAACCTTTAATCCGTTTTATGAAAATCCTGGTGACCGGCGGTGCCGGCTATATCGGGGCTGCCCTGATACCCATGCTCCTGGAGCGTGACCATGAAGTAGTATTGTTCGACAAGTTCATGTGGGGCGTGAAGCCGATCCTTCATTTTGCCACTGATCCCCGCCTTTCAATCGTCACCGGTGATATCCGGAATGAAGATGAGGTAAAGGATGCCATGAAAGAATGTGACATGGTTATCCACCTCGGGGCTATTGTAGGGTATCCGGCTTGTGCTTCTGACCGGGACCGGGCTATCAGCACCAATATAGAAGGAACACGTAACATCGTTAAAAATGCAGATGGCCGGGAGATCATTTTTGCCTCTACGGGTTCTACATATGGGAAGGTTGATGGCATCTGCACTGAAGACACGCCCATCGATCCCCTTACGCTGTACGGCTCTACCAAATGGGAGGCTGAGAACCTGGTTACAGATTACGGGGGTGTAGCCCTGCGCTTTGCCACTGTGTTCGGCATTTCGCCCCGCCTCCGCCTGGACCTGATGGTTAATGACTTTGCCTATCAGGCCCTGCATAACCGCCAGATCATTCTCTATGAGGGGCACTTCCGCCGGACCTTCCTGCACTGCCACGATGCCGCGCGGGTTTACCCCTTTACCATTGATAACCTGGATAAGATGCGCGGGGAAGCCTACAATGTGGGCAATGAGTCCATGAATTACACCAAGCGGGATGTAGCGCTCAAGATACAGGAGTATGTAGACTACTACCTGCACGAGGCAGATGTGGGAGAAGACAAGGATAAACGGGATTATGAGGTGAGCTACGAAAAGATCCGGAAACTGGGTTTTGAGACCTGCATCGATATGGATCAGGGCGTACAGGAGCTCATCAAGGTTCTAAAGCACATTTACATCAAAAGCGAGTGGAAAAATGCCTGAGACTGTATTAGTAACTGGTGGAAGTGGATTCTTAGGGCGCCATGTTGTAGAGCGGGCCCGGGAAAAAGGGTATAATGTTCTGGCCCCCCGCAGTGCCGAGTTCAACCTTGAGACGGGAGCAGGAGTCGCGCAGTATATGGAAGAGGCCAGGCGGTACTATGGCAGTATTGATGTCATTATCCACTCAGCCGCCTACTACGGAGGCATCGGTATCAATAAGAAAGAGCCGGCCACCATCTTCTATAAAAATATCCAGATGGCGCTTAACGTCTTTGAGGCGGCCAAAGCGCACGGGGTGCAGAAAGTGCTCCCGATCGGCTCAGCCTGCGCTTATCCGGGTAAACTTACCGGTGACCTTAAAGAAGAAGACTTCTGGGAGGGCAAGCTCCACGAATCCGTAGAGGCGTACGGCATTTCCAAGAAAATCCAGCAGGTGGGGCAGCAGGCGTATTACAACCAATACGGGATCACCTCCAATCACTTGATCCTCACCAATCTGTACGGCCCTTATGATGTTTTTAACGAGTACCGGTCCCACGTGCTCTCAGCCCTGATCAAGAAGTTTACCGAGGCTACGGATACGGTCTATTTATGGGGGGATGGCTCCCCGATCCGTGAGTTTATGTACGTAGATGATGCAGCCGAGGCGATCACCCGCACTATTGCTATGGATCATGACCTTCAGCCGATCAATATCGGTACCGGCGAAGGGGTCAGCATCCGTGAGCTGGCCAGTAAGATCCAGAAAGTGACGGGCTTCGAAGGCAGGGTTGACTGGGATACCTCCATGCCGAACGGGGTGCATCGCAAAGTTCTGGACACCACACGCATGCAGCAGCTCTTCAGCTGGCAGCCGCAGGTTTCGCTGGATGAAGGCTTGCGTAAAACGGTGGAATGGTATGCCCAGAACAAGGAACTGGCGGATACGATCACCTGAGCTAACCGGCCCTGGCCCCTTTTAGCGACTGATAAGTGTAGGAGAGCAGCAGGGCAGCTATTAGCACAAAGCTTCCCAGCACCATGTACGCATAGACTACATGCGCATCGTGCCCGAAAAAGGGCAGGGCGAATATGCCGATGAAAAAGACCCGCAGCAGTGTGCCACATACGCTGAAAACACTGTTGATGCGGCCTATGATGTCATTGGGAATATTGTTGAAAATGAAGGTCATCCGGAGAATGCGATTGCCGGAATTCATAACCCCATACATCAGGGAAAAGCTTACCAGCACTATTAAGCTCTGGGTGAGGCTGAGCCACCATAACAGCAGACCCCCCAGAAATGTATTGACAATCACCCCAACTACCGGGCTAAAGCGGCTATAGACCCGCCTGATGCCCACTCCCGAAAGGATAGCGCCCAACGCAAACACCATCTCGGCAGCTCCAAAGGCATCAGCCTCGATGTTCAGATGATTGTTAACGTACATGGCCAGCAGGAAGAAAGCATGGGCCATGACCGTTATAAAAATGGCATTGGAAAGTACCCCGAAGACAAAGGTGTTCGGCCGGCTCCGGAGGTACGTTAGCCCTTCCCTGACCCTGGTTACCACGCTGGCCGGCGTGCCGCTCCGTTCCTGCATAGGCTGGTAGCGGATAAATGATACAATGCTGAAGGAAGCCAGATAGGTGGCGGCATCAATAGCCAGGATCTGGTGTAGTGCCAGCTGCGGAATTTCGAAGGGTAGCCAGCCCCCAATGGTCAGAAAGCCGGCCTCCTGCCCGCTGAGCACTATAGCTGCTAAGCCGCCGGCAATGGCGTTGGTAGCCTGCCCCTGAACCTCGATATAGGAATTCAGTTTGCCGAAATCCTCTTTAGCCGTGATCTCCTGGCCAAAGGCGTAGAGGTTTGGATAATGGATATTGAAATTGAAAAAGGTCACAGCGTAGGACAGTAATGCCAGCCCGGCGGGAACATAGCCTAAAACGTATCCGCTGGTAGCGACACCTCCGATCACCACAGCACAGGTGAGCTTGGAAACCTGAAAAATGCGTTTCCGGGAGTAACGGTCGATCAGGGAGCCGGCATACAGGCTCCAGAAAAAACTGATAGCTGTTATACCGGCGTAGGCCAGCCCGTAAAGGGATGATTGCTCAAGAAAATGGGAAAAATACCAGGGAATGGCTAAGATCGTGATACCCGTAGCCAGGCCTGATAGTGTATTACCAGTAAAGAGAAGAATGATCGCTTGCTTATTCTGCACGGGCAGCTCCGTTTTGGTTATTTGCTAACAGTCGTTGGTTTCAAGCGGTTTTGACAACTGTCAGTCGTGTTATGAACCTTTGCAGGAGCCTGAAATTTGCCCTGTAGGCAATAGCGTAAATCCTGCTTAACCATTAGGCTATGAAGTCCCGCTACATCCCTCGTCATGAAGCACTGGAAAAGGCCAGGCGCTATTGCGCTTACCAGGACCGCTCTCATCAGGAAGTCTGGGAAAAACTAAAAGCGCTGAACCAGGAGCCGGCCATTGCGGAGGAGCTGATTGCTGAGCTCGTGGAGGAGGGGTTTCTGGATGAAGAACGGTTTGCCTGCTCCTATGCCCGCGGTAAGTTTAAGCACAACCGCTGGGGGCGCCAGAAGATCCGGCAGGGGCTTAAGCAAAAGGGCATCCAGCCCCGGCTTATCCAGAAAGCCATGGAAGAGATAGAAGATGAAGCCTACCAGGAGACCCTTTACCGTTTACTTCACAAAAAGCTCAGGGAGCTGGCCGGTGAGGATTACCGCTCTCAAAAGACCAAGGTAGCCCGTTATCTGACTCACAAAGGCTATGAGCAGGGCCTGGTATGGAAAGCTATTGACGAGGTGCTGGGAAAAGCTGATTCCTAATCCTCCTCATACCGGAACGAGAAATAAAGCGTTAGGAAAACAGGGATAGCTTTTGTGGTCTCCCTCCGTTGATGAGTGGCCACGGAGATACCGAAAGCGGGCCGCTGGAAGTAGGAAACGAGATTAGTTCTACCGGCGGCTGGTTTGAGCTTATTCAGGGAATCAGCCGGAATCTGCCCCTTTTCAGCAATGACCCTGCGGGCCAGAGATGAGGCCTGAATCCGGATCTCAACTTCACTCAGCCAGCTAAAACCAATGGAATCGCGCTGGATCATAACAGCACTATCCAGGTTTACGTCCTTGATAGCTTCAGTCGTCAGGGAGCGTTCTTTAAGCTTATCAGCTCCTTTAGCCGAAAAGCTGGCCTCAAACACCGGATCCTGTTCAGCACCGCTATCGGCTGGTGGTACAACAATGGTGCTGTCTATCTGGTAAGTAAAGCGCTGAACAGGTGGTAGCTGCTGATCCCGGCAGCTGCTTCCGCACAGTACGACCAATAAGCTCATAACTACGCTGTACAGGTGCCTAATTGCCATTTGCTAATCGTTTTAGCCCGGCCTTTGCCTTCTGGGAGAGCGCTTGCTCGTAGGGGTAGTCACTAAAACCTAAAACACGTTCAAAGGCCTGCTTAGCAAGCTTTAGCTCTGATCGGTCTTCCCGGATCAGGCCGGTCTGAAGGTGGGTGGCGGGCAGGTAGTAGTGCAACCGCTGATAGGAGCTTAGGTGACTGATCCGTTGAAAGGCCTGAAGGGCTTTAGCTGGCTGATCAAGGGCTTTGTGGATCCGCCCTTTCCGGTAGTAATACTCCAGGGTGGACAGGTCGGGCGTCTCGCTGACCTCTGGTGGCTCGTGCTGCTCCAGAAGCTGTCTGGCCTTCTGGTAATAGCCCCCATCATAGCGGAGCCGCGCCTTGAGCAGAAAGCGGTTTTCCGGCCTATAGTGGTCCGTTTCTTTCAGGGCCTTCTGATCAGTTGCCCTTACCGTAGAGCCCTTTTCGCGGACCTTCGTGCGGTATTGGTGATACAAGGGGATATTCCCTTCGAGTAAAGCGCTCCAGGCCATTTTCAAATAGGCATCTTTGATATAGGTTCCGCCTTCAAAAGTGCTGGTGTACTGCCGGAAGTGCTTGCGGCTCCGGGGCTGTAGGTCATACAGCATAGCCTGGCCGGTCAGGTAGCTCAGGTAGGGAATGGGGGCGTCTTTCTGCTGGTAGGGCTCGAGTAACCTCAGGGCCACCTGACCCTTCTTGAGGTTCAGCGCCATATTCGCCCTGAGCAGGGCGCTGAGCGGATTCCTGGCATAGTCGCGGGTGCCTTCCTGCATCGTTTGCCACGCTTGATCAGACTCACCCATCAGGTGGCGCTGCATGTAGCTAAAGATGAAAAGACTTTCCCGGTGATAGGATTGCCAGGCTGGTTTCCGGCTAAGGGCTTTTACCAGGGCAGGATAGCTATCCACCGAGGCCTGCAAAGCTCCCTCAACGCCCAGCCTGCCGATAATCCACTGGTACGTGTCCGGAAGGGTGCCGACTACCCCTTTAATGGCCTTCAGGATCCGCTTAGCAGGCACAAAACCGGGAAATTTATTAACAGTGGTCTTGTACTGCTGATAGGCGGTGTAGAGATCCATGCCGGCACTGAAGTAATCCTCCCTGCGGAGCTGCAGGAGGCTCCATAGCAGGTGAACCTCTGCCCGGGCAAAGCTGTGGTAAGGGGAGTCTTCCGGCCCCTCCTTCAGTTTGTCAAGCCGGTTGTCAACGCGGTCGTCCAGGCTGTCGTACAGCTCGGAGCTGCCATGGCTGTAGAGCTTTATAAAGTCCAGGTAATGGCTGAGGTAGTAGGGGATCAGGTTAGTGCCGGGTCTGGCTTTTTCAGCCGCAATCAGCCGTTTAGCCTCAGGGAGCTGATAGCTTAACAGTGCCTGATGGGCCTGCTGGCATTGCTGATTGTACTGGTAGGTCTGGGCGCCAGCTGGGGCTGAGAGAAGCCATAGCAGGGTAAAGCCTGCTACTAAAAAGCACAGGGGGTGTATCAAAACGGAAAAATCACCGGATTTTTTCGTTTTAAAAGCCCTTTTGGGAGTTTTCAAACCCCTGAAAATCAGGCCATTCTTTCGAGTCCTTGTATATGGTTTGGAAAAATTGAAGGGCTTTTGATATACTTCCCTTTTTCTGAGCGTAGCCTGTCGTGGCAAAAGCTCAGCTTACAGCTCGATGTTAAGGTTTTCCTGCACCTCCTCTGCGGTTTCATTGTCCAGCAGGATGCGTCCGCAGTTCTCACAGGTAATGATGCGCTTATGCTGGCCAACATCCAGCTGCCGCTGGGGCGGGATGTCGCTAAAGCAGCCACCGCAGGAATCGCGGTTGATCGTAACCACCGCTAAGCCATTCTTAAAGGTGCCACGGATCCGGTCATAGGCGCTCTGCAGGCGCTCACCGATCTTTTCGAGCGTTTGGTCGCGCAGCTCCTTGTACTGGTTCTCATCTTTTTCCGTCTCGGCAATGATGTTATCCAGTTCCTCTTTTTTCTCCTCCAGCTGCTGCTGCTTATCGGTAAGCTCTTTTTCGGCTTCTTCTTTCTTGCTCTCCCGGTCCTTGAGCTCTCCTTCAAAATCCTTGATCTTTTTCTGGGAAGCCATCACTTCAAGGTCCTGTAGCTCAATCTCCTTGGACAGGGCTGTGTACTCGCGGTTGTTTTTGACAGCCTCCTGCTGGCTTTCGTACTTTTTCTTCAGGTCCTCTGCCTCTTTGATACGGGTCTTGCGCTCCTGAATGTTATCCTGGTACTCCTTTATCTGCTCATCCAGTTTCTGAATACGGGTCTGCAGGCCTGCAATCTCATCCTCCAGATCCTGTACTTCCATGGGCAGCTCTCCGCGAATGGCCCTGATCTGGTCCAGCTTGCGGTCTATTAGCTGTAGCTCAAAGAGCTCTCTCAGGCTCTGGTCCACACTCTTCTTGGTCGTCTTCGTTTCTGTCATAAGTAATGAATTGGATTGGTGTTACAGGCCGAGATTGCCGCTGTTACTTCCGGCAACTGGCTTCCAATATGGTTGTACAATAATTCGGGGGTGAATTGTTCGCTTTCGTAATGACCGATATCTGCTAACAAGAGATGCTGGTCGACATCAAAGAAATCATGGTATTTGAAATCCGAGGTCACCAGGGCATCTGCCCCTTGCTTTATAGCATCCGGAAGGGTAAAGCGACCAGCTCCGCCACAAATGGCTACTTTCTGCACAGGCTGGCCCGTTAGCGCGGTATGACGGATCCCCGGTGCATTCAGGTTGCGCTTTAGCTCCTGAAGGAAAGCCATTTCTTCCCTGGGCTCAGGCAGGTGGCCGATCATGCCGGCACCCACTGCCTTAAACGTATTATCCAAGGGATACACATCATAGGCTACCTCCTCATAAGGGTGGGCACCAGTAAGGGCCTTGATTACAGCGCCCTGCTGAGGGGCCGGGAATACCGTTTCAATGCGGACCTCGTCCTGTACGTGCATGCGGGATTGGTTACCCACAAAAGGCTGCGAACCTTCCGGTGCCCGGAAAGTCCCTTTCCCTTCTGCATTGAAGGAGCTCTGGTCGTAGCTACCGATCTGGCCGGCCCCGGCATCAAAAAGTGCCTGCCGGATGGCACCCGGGTAATAGGTTCCGTCATTGGCATTCATATCCGGGCAGAACGTCACGAGTTTTTTAAGCGTGTGCTTTTCCGGCTTCAGGATCTGAGTATCGGTAAGGCCAATAGCCTGCGCCAGGCGGTCATTAACGCCCCAGGCTACCTGATCCAGGTTGGTATGAATACCATAAACAGCAATACCATGGCGGATAGCCCGCACGACCAGCCGCTCAGTCGGGGTCTGCCCTGTGATGCGCTTAAGGGATTGGAAGATCAGCGGATGATGAGCCACAATGCAATCAGCCCCTATATCCTGTGCCTCATCCATCACCTCATCAGTTACATCAAGGGTGCAGAGCACTTTCTCTACCTGATCTTCCGGATGGCCTACCAAAAGCCCACTGTTGTCAAAACTCATCTGGTACTGAGCCGGAGCCAGGTTTTCGAGAACGTTGGTCAGGTACTTGAGTTTCATGGCGGTAAGGGCACTCGTTAAAGCAGGGCAAAGCTAACGAAATCCTGCCGTGAACAGGTGTTTGGCAGGCAGGTCCTGCCAGCTTGTACTGAGCCGAAGGGAGCTGCTCTTCGTGCCTTGCCGGTGGTTTCTGGTATAGAGGGGCGTTCCCGGCCTATTCCGGTATTGCCAGGTTAATGGCCTCTAAAAGCGCCTGCTTCTGGATAGGCTTGGAAACATAGGTATTAACGCCAGCTTCAAGGGCTTTGCCCTTGTCGCCTTCCAGCGCGTAGGCTGTTTGTGCTATGATAAAGACCTTGTCATTAAAGGCCCTGATCTGCCGGCTGGTCTCATACCCATCGGTCTCCGGGAGGTTGATATCCATCATCACAATATCAGTATCCGGGTTGGTGCGCATTTGTTCGGTGGTCTCCGGGCCGGTGGTGGTATGGATAACCGCAGCCCCGAGTTTTTCAAGCAGCATGGAAAGGACCAGGTAGCTGGCCCGGTCATCCTCTGCAACAATCACCTTGAGGGTTTTTCCCTGGCTGGCCAGCTTAGCGGTTATGTCCTGATGATCAACGGCCTGGGCTTTCCGGGAGAAATGCTCGGATTCGCCCGCAGACCGGTAGGGTAAATCCACATAAAAAGTTGAGCCCTGCCCCTCCACAGACGACAAGCGAAGTGCCCCGTTCAGCATGTTAACATAGCTGGTGGTGACCGCCAGCCCCAGACCAGCGCCTTCCGTCACATCCTGATTCCTCAGATCACCCCGGTTAAACCGCTCAAAGATGGCCTCTTGCTTCTCTTCCGGGATGCCCCTGCCAGTGTCCCTCACACTCACCGTCAGGGTACTGTCCTGAAGCCAGACACCCACCATGATGCTCCCTTCATCCGTGTATTTGATGGCATTTTTAAGGAGGTTGGTAATGATGGATTCCAGCTTCTGTTCATCGATGAGGATCCTGGCTTCAGCTTCCGGTAGCTCGTTGGCTAAGGTGATGGTCAGGGGCTTCTGGTCCGTCTCGCTTTTGAAAAACGCGACCAGTTCCTCAAGCTTGTGATTCAGGTTAACGGGTCCGGGTTCTACAGTGGATATGCCGGCCCTTACTTTGGATAGCTCAATAATGCCGTTGACCGTATTCAGGAGCCGCTGGCCGCTTTTCTGGATGATATCCAGGTAGTAGCCGTAGTCTTCATAGCTGGGGGATTCGTGCTGCAGGTAATCCGTGAAGCCCAGGATGCCATTCAGCGGGGTGCGGATTTCATGGCTCATGTTGGCCAGGAAAACAGACTTCTGGAAATCGTCATTTTCAGCCTTTTGTTTGGCTTCTATCAGACCTGCTTCCAGTTCTTTCTGCTGCGTAATGTCATTGAGCACGATGCGGCAAAGGGAGCGGCCTGCCTCAGTTGAATAGAAGCGCTTACTGTACAGCAATCCCCAGAAGAAAGCGGAGGTTGAACCAGATGGCTCTTCGCTATCACCTGGAACAGGCGGCACCTTGATCCTGAGCTCACACTGCTGGGTAAATGAACTGTTCAGCACCCGCACCAGAAACAGGTAAAGGGAATCGTGCTCATCCTCAAAGAGGAAATCGTACAGCCGCTTACCGATAAGATCTGCCTTCAGCAAGCCCAGTTTCTCAGCTGATGTTTCGTTGGCATCTACGATCCGGGCATCCCGGCTTATGGTGAGGTAGCTAACCGGAGCTGCCTCATATAGCTGTGCATAACGCTGCTCAGAGGCCTGTAGCTTTTCTTTTGTTTGCTTGAGCTCATCGTTCTGCATCTCCAGCTCAGCCTGATGAACCTGCAGTTCGTGAAGGAGGCGTTTGACCTCCTCAGCATCTGCGCTTCTGGTAGCATCGTCATCACTGCGGGTAGCCTTATCCAGGCTTTGCTCTGCCCGTTGGCGGAGCTCGTCAAATTTGCTCGATGAGCCTGAGGGGTTTGACTGGGCCATAACAATGCAAAATTCAAAAAAAATAGCTATACAACCACTACCATAACTATACTACAGGCTGTTCAATGGTCATGATACCGTACAGCTGGTTTTGCTGATTCAGCAGCGGGCTGACCGTAAGTTCTACAGCCAACGGATTTCCGGACCTGGGAACTCGCTGCGTCTGAAATGGTGGAAGGCTCTGCCCTTCCCGCAGCTGCGTAACAGCATCCAGCATTTCTGACTTACGGTCTGACGGGATAAAACTGCTGACGTTCATCTGCAGGGCCTCGGCCTTGGTATAACCGTAAATACCTTCAGCGGCCGGGCTCCAGGCAATGAGGTTCCCGAACAGGTCAATAGCCGTAAGGGCCCTCTCGGCATTCCAGACCACCTCGGCCAGCTGGTAGGCTTCCCGCGAGACCTTATTGGCCGTAACGTCTGTAAAAGTGATAACCACCCCGTCTATGATATTCTCAATCGTCCGGTAGGGCAGGACCCGTACGGCATACCAAAAGCCGCTGTCAGTCTGGATCTCCTTTTCCTGTCTATCCAGGGTTTCCAGGACGTACTGGGCGTCAGCCGGCAGGCTTTCGTAATTGATGTTGGAGGTGATATCGCGGATCGGGCGGCCCACGTCAGTTTTAATAAGGTTGAAGATCGTACTGGCTGCAGGCGTATAGCGCTTTATGCAGAGCTCAGCATCCAGAAACACCGTAGCGATCTCCGTACTGGCCAGCAGGTTGTTAATGTCATTGTTGGCCTCATTCAGGTCTGCGATCTTCTGCTTCAGCTCCGCGTTGACCGAGCTCAGTTCCTCATTGGTTGACTGCGCCTCTTCCTTGGAGGTTTCCAGCTCCTCTACGCTGCTCTGCAGCTCCTCGTTGGTGGCCTGTAGCTCTTCGTTCTTGGATTGTAGCTCCTCGTTTGAGATCTCCAGCTGCTCGATAGTGGCCTGCAGCTCCTTTTCCACCTCCATAAGCTGCTTATCCCGCTCACTATCCTCTGCTGAGGTGGTAGCCTTGTCTTCTGTAATGGTAGCGGGCGCGCGGGCCCGGAAAACGACCAGCATCACGGGTTGCTCGCCCTCGACAGCCGGAAAGGGGTGAACGATCAGGTCAAAATGGGTATAGCTGTCAGCCTCCCCGAGCTGTAAGCCTTCGCGGGTAACCACATCGTTGTGCTGGCTGGCCTCGTGCAGGGCCGGGACCAGCTTGTACTGCAGGGTTTTGCGGGCCATGTTCAGCAGGTTAAGGCTGGCCTTACCGGTGGGGATGGTCAGGTACCGTTCGGTATTCCCGTAGAAGAAAAGGATGTCGTAGTTCCGGTTGACCACCACGCTCGGATGGCTGTAATAGTCCAGGATGGTGCGCTCAGCAATGCTTTTAACGTCCCGCTGGCGGTAGTAGGAGCCGTATGGCTGCTGCGGCATTTCCGGCCTTCGGGAAGGCTTGGGGATCTGAGGGTGAGAGACCCCCGCTGCCATGCCATCGCTCTGCCGGCGGTATAGGTTGTACTCCCGGTCATCGGGCCGGAATGCTTGTTCAAACCCAGAGATGGACTCGGACGCCCCCAGCATCAGAAAGCCCCCTTTGTTAAGGGCATAGTAAAAAACGGACAGCAGTTGCTTGTGCATATCCTGATTCATGTAAATCAGTACATTCCGGCAGCTGATCAGGTCCACCTTGGAAAAGGGCGGATCCTTGATCAGGTTCTGGTCCGCAAATACCACCATATCCCTGAGGTGCTTTTTCACCCGGTACTGCTGATCATCCTTGATGAAAAAGCGCTCCAGCCGCTCAGGCGATACGTCCGTGGTAATGCCCTCGGGGTAGACCCCATTCCGGGCAAACCCGATGGCCTCTTTGTCAATATCGCTGGCAAAGATCTTACACTCTGCTTTGCTGCCCTGCTGCTCACTCACCTCACTTATGATCATGGCAATCGAGTAAGCCTCTTCACCAGTGGCGCACCCGGGCACCCATATACGCAGGGCGCTTCCCGCATCCAGGTTGGCTAACAGCTCCGGGATCACCTGCTCCTTAAGCAGCTCAAAGTCCTGCGGATCCCGGAAAAAGCTGGTGACGGTGATAAGCAGCTCCTGAAAAAGGATATCCACTTCTGGCTGGCTCCGCTTCAGGAGGGACCGGTAATCAGCCAGGGACTCGGTGCGATGGATCGCCATCCGGCGCTCGATGCGGCGCTGAATGGTGTTCAGCTTATAGTTGGAGAAATCATGGCCGGTCTGGTTCCGGAGGATCTGAAACACTTCCCCTAGTAACTCCTGCTGATCCTGAAAGGCAGTACCCGCCACGGCTGTCTTATCCATGTAGGGATGCCGGATGAACTGAACCAGCTTGCCAGCCATAGACTCTGCAGGGAGCACAACATCAACAAGCCCCGTGCTGATTGCGCTCTGCGGCATAGCATCGTGCTCAGCCTGTCCTTCCTCCTGGGCTATGATAAGGCCGCCCTGGCTCTTGACTTCCCGCAGCCCCAGCGTCCCGTCTGACCCGGTGCCGGAGAGGATGATACAGACAGCATTGTTGCCCTGATCCTTGGCCAGCGACCGGAAAAAATGATCAATCCGGAAAAAGCCCTTGTGGGATTGGTCAATGGCCGAAAGGCGGAAAACCTGGTCATTTAAGGCCACATTTTTATCAGGCGGGTTCAGGTAGATGGTATCCGGCTCAACCGGCTCCTTTTCACTAATAACCTTCACCGGTATACTGGTGTGCTTCTTCAGCAGATCAGCCATCATGGTGTTACGCTGCGGAGCCAGGTGCTGAATTACCACATAGGCCATACCGCTATCGGCCGGAGCATGGCTAAAGAAGCTCTTAATAGCTTCCAGCCCCCCGGCTGAAGCCCCGATCCCAATGACCGGAAAGCCCAGAGCTGATGAATTGAATGCCATAGCCCAAAAATAGGCAACCTGCAGAATTTATTGAGGCTATATTTCTAACAGGTAAGCCAAAAAATGAGCAATTGCGTTGGGCAAAGATGTATCTTTTCTGAAGTAAGTTGAATTGAAATTGGCACTTCTGCAATTTCCAGTGAGGCTTTTGCCCATACAGGCTGGCTGTTAAACCAGGGCTGCCTGCCACTAGCCGTAATAAGCGCTGAAGGGCCCCGGAACCGATTGGCAGTTGACCACAACCCTGTACCTTTGTATCAGCACTAAATTGTTAACGAAAAAGTGGCCTTTTCAACCGCACCAACTGAGCGCTGTCGTGCGTGTTGCTGTTGCTGCTGCGTGTAGTAGCGGTGGAAAGGGCTGATCTAACTTACAGCACATAAGCGCAAACAAGCTGAGCTAACCACTAAGAAAGCCTTTCCACAAATAGTCATGGAAAGGCTTTTTTTATGGTCAGGGATTTAGCAATAAAAGCTTACCATCATGCCTGATAACACACAACAAGCGCCGAAGATCTACGTCCTTCACGAAAACGATGAGTGGGTAGAGCCCTTAGCAGAAGCCTTCCGCCAGCAGGGCCTGCCCTATGAGTTCTGGTTTATCAATGAGGATACACTTGACCTGAACACCGCGCCCCCGGAAGGCATCTTTTACAACCGCATGAGCGCTTCCGCCCACACGCGTGATCACCGCTATGCCATCGAGCTGGCCGAGCCTGTCGTTGCCTGGCTGGAACAGCACGGCAGACGGGTGGTGAACGGCCGTCATGCGCTCACCCTTGAGGTGCGCAAGGCCGAGCAGTGCCTGGCCCTTCAGGCATCCGGCATCCCGGTACCTGATACCGTAGTGGCCAACAACTACCGCGACCTTATCCAGCAGGCAGCGCATTTTCCGCACAAGCCCTTTCTGGTAAAGCCCAACCGGGGCGGTAAGGGAGCAGGCGTTCAGCTGTTTCAGGATGCTGAAGACCTCAGGCAGCAGCTGAGCCAGGGGCAGGCGGGGATCGCCTCCCTCGATGGGATTATGCTGCTACAGCAGTATGCCAGTCCTGCCTCAGGGCACATTGTAAGGCTGGAGTTCATAGGCGGGCAATTCTACTACGCGGTGCAAGTGGACGCCTCCGGTGGGTTTGAGCTGTGCCCGGCCGACCAGTGCGAGCCCGGCGAATCCGCAGCTGCTCAGGCGGCATCGCCCGGAAGTAACGGCTTCCGGATCCTGAAGGATTACCAGGATGCAGCGATCCCCCGCTATGAGGAATTCCTGGCCCGTAATGGAATCGAGGTCGGGGCTATTGAATACACAGAGGATGCAGCCGGTGACCGCTTTGTGTACGATGTGAACATCAATACCAACTACAACGCAGCGGCCGAAACAGCAGCAGGAGCAGGCTACTCCGGAATGGGCCGGATAGCAGCTTTTCTGGGGCAGGAGCTGAAGCAGCTGACCATGGCCGATCCCGGGTGACTGCAAGGCACAACCAGGAACTACAGGTCAGAGCCTTCCGGGGCAGGACCTGGGCATTTTGGGTAACTTTGTAAGCTCGACCAAATCCTCATTCCTTGTTAGGCACCTTAGGCCGCCTGTTGTTGCTGCCCTTCTCCCTGATCTATGGGTTAGGCGTTCTCCTCCGGAATTTCCTGTTTTTCCTGGGCGTCCTGCGTGAGCGGAAGTTTGACATCCCTACCATCGGCATTGGGAACCTGGCAGTGGGCGGCACCGGCAAGACCCCTTTGGTGGAGTACATGATCGCAACCCTCCAGGAGGATGGGCTTCTGCCTGCAGTGGTGAGCCGCGGCTATAAAGGTTCGGCTGATGGCGTTGTTGTGCTCAGTGAAAACCACACCGCGCAGGAAGTGGGGGATGAGCCGCAGCAGATCAAGCGGAAGTTTCCCGGGATCCCGGTGATTGTTGGGAAAAGCCGGGTAGCTGCCATCCAGCGGGTTGAGGCTGAAATGCCCAGAGTGGATGTGGTGCTGCTGGATGATGCCTTTCAGCACCGGTATGTGCGCCCGGGGCTCAACATCCTTACCACGCCCTATTCCAGGCCCTTTACGGAAGACTGGCTGCTACCCAGCGGAAACTTAAGAGAACCACCACGGGCCCGTAAGCGAGCGGACCTGATCGTGGTGACCAAATCCCTGGTCGTGCTCTCCCCTTTTGAGCTGGGGCGCCTTAAGGAAAAGCTCCGCCCCTGGCCTCATCAGTCCCTTTACTTCAGCTACCTGCAGTACAAGCAGTTTGTAGATGCCCGGACCCCTGCCGAGCAATACCAGATCGATGACTTTGCCAACTACAAGCTTATCCTGTTTACGGGCATTGCCGATCCCAGCCCGCTGGTCACGTACCTTGAGCGCAAGTGCAAGGCGGTTGATTTGGTTAAATTTGCCGATCATAAGGTTTTTACCGAAAAGGCTTACAACCTGGTAGCTAAGCGTTACACAGACACGTACGTTGCCGAAAAAGCTGTGGTCACGACCGAAAAGGATATCCGGCGGCTGGAGAGCCTGCCGGCCTGGCAGCACTTTCAGCAGCTGCCCCTTTACTACCTGCCGATGGAAGTAGCATTTCACAAAAACGAAGAAGAACCCAGTTTCGATGAACGAATCATCCGGTATGTTAGAGCAAATCAGAGAAACCGCCCGCTACATTCAGGAACGCATTAGCCTTGAGCCTCAGATCGGCATTATTCTGGGTACCGGCCTTGGCGCCCTGGCCGAAGAGGTGTCAGTCCACGCCCGCTTCAAATACCATGAGCTGCCTAACTTCCCCGTATCCACAGTGGAAAGCCATGAGGGGCAGCTGGTTGTGGGCGAGCTCGGCGGAAGGCCCATTATCGCTATGCAGGGGCGCTTTCATTACTACGAAGGCTACACCATGCAGGAGCTCACCTTCCCGGTACGGGTAATGAAGCTGCTCGGCATGCAGGGGCTTTTCATCTCCAATGCCTGTGGCTCCGTCAACCCGGATATCAAGACCGGGGACATGATGATCATCAATGATCACATTAACCTGTTCCCCGACTCCCCGCTGCGGGGCGAAAACCTGGACGAGCTGGGTGATCGTTTTCCGGATATGAGCGAGCCCTACAAGCAAAGCTGGATCACCAAAGCCCAGCAGATCGCCAGGGAGCAGGATATCCCTATTCACACCGGGGTTTATGCAGCGCTGCAGGGCCCAAACCTGGAGACAAAAGCCGAATACGGCTGGATCCGCACCATCGGAGCGGATACCATTGGCATGTCCACCATTCCTGAGGTGCTTGCAGCCCGCCATATGCACGTTCCCTGCTTTGCGATCTCAGCCATCACGGATGAGGGCTTCCACGCTCAGCTGGAAAAGGTGACCCTGGAAGGTGTGATCGCAGCGGCCAATAAGATAGAACCGCAGATGACGCAGCTGATGCGAACCCTCCTGTCCCGGATCAGTTTTGATGAATAAATACTTAGCCAGCGGGTTCCTCGTTGCTAACAGAACATTAAGAAACCCGCTATGGGGATGAAACAGCCCGCTACCGCACTTGCGCTTACCATAATCCTGAGTTCGGCCATGCTGCTAAGCAGCCACACAGGCCATAGCCAGCCGTCAGAGCAGCCCAATAAGCAGCTGGATACCACGATCATCCTGCGGGAGCTGGCCCGCTGGGATACGGATTCGGCTATGGATACCCGGAAGCAGACCTTCAATGACATCTGGGGCTGGGAAGGGCCGGAGGGCCGCGAGTATGCCATCATGGGTGGGCTGGCTCATACCTACTTCATCGATATCACCAATCCGCGCGACCCGGAACTGGTAGCTAAAAAGCCCGGACGGGGTAAAAAAGCCATTCACCGGGACTATGCCACGTACCAGCATTACTGCTACGCTGTTACCGATGAAGCGCCCGGAGCGCTGCGTATTTATGACCTGCAGTACTTACCTGACTCTGTTCCGCTGGTTTATGATTCAACGGAGTTCACCTCGCGTTCCCATAACATCTTTCAGGAAAATCAGCGGCTATACCTGCTGGCGAACAAATTCTCAGCCGGTTCCAGGATTAGGTCAGCCCCGATGTCTGTCCTGAGCATCGAGAACCCGGAAGATCCGGAATTGCTCAGCCACATGACCCCTGACAGCGTGACGCCCTCCATCAATATCCGTTATGTCCACGATGCCTATGTCCGGAACGATACGGTCTACGCCTCTGGTGAGAGCCGCGGGCTGTTCATCATTGACTATACCGACCCGCAAGCGCCACAACTGGTATCTGCTATCCGGAACTATCCATTTCAGGGCTATAACCACAGTTCCTGGGTGACTGAGAATGGTGAGACCATGGTTATGGCTGATGAAACCCATGGCAAGCCCCTGAAAATCTACGATGTCTCCGATCCGGCCAATCCGCAGTATCAGGCCCCTGTGGGTGTTAGCACCGATATCCGTTCTATCCCCCACAACCCGCTCATTAAGGACGACCTGGCTTACGTCTCGTATTACCACGAGGGGCTCCAGGTTTTTGATATATCGGACCCTCAGAACCCAACACCGTTCCTGAGTGATGAGACGTATCCGCAGTATCCCGATGACACCATCAGGGGTTACGAAGGGTGCTGGGGGGTTTATCCCTTCTTCTCGTCCGGGACTGTTGCAGCCTCCGACATGACCAACGGGCTGTACCTTTACCGGGTTGATACGCTGGTCGCTGGCCCTTCAGAAACGTTTGAGCTGGTAACTGCCACTACGTTCCGGGATCGGATTGCGCTCCGGATCGATGCTTACAAGCCTGAAACCCTCGAACTAGCGCTATACAACACCCGCGGTGAGCTTATCCGGCAGCGGGAAAGTGACGTCCTCAGCAAGGGCGAGAACCAGCTAAAACTGCAGGGGCTGGGCCATCTCCGCTCTGGTATGTACCTGCTGCAGGTCAGAGGTGGCGGAGAGCGTCAGGTAAAGCGAATGATCAAAGCCCGTTAATCCTTGCCGTATTGGAGCTGTTGGTTTGTGCTTCTATTGCTCCTGCCCTGGAGTCTTTACGGTCAGGATTCTACTTCCAAACAGACGCAGACGAGGCGCCTGAAGCTTCAGGATTACAAGCACAAGCAGCAGCCGTGGGAAGCTGTGGATAGCAGCATTGACCTGATCCACCAGTTCAATCCTGCCTACAAGCTGAGCGCCACCCATAGCAACCTGGGTAGCTATGCTTCTCCGGTCTTTAACCGGCGTTTTGAGCCCTTTACCAAAACCACTTTCCGGACGGGGATCCGCGCTTATGATGATCATTTGTACCGGCCCGCTTCCCTGAGGTACTACGATACCTACACCCCGTACACAAAGCTTTTTCATGTGCAGCGGACCAATGGAGACATCCAGGATCTGCGGGGTGTGCACAGCCGGAACCTGACTCCCTTCTGGAACGCTTCCATCCGCTTCAACAGCATGCGCGTTCAGGGCGGGTATTTGGCACAACTGAACAAGCAGACCAACATCGGGCTGAACACCCGCTTTCAGACCCCCAATGGCCGTTACCGCGGCTACCTGAGCGGTATCTGGAACGACCTCAGTAACCAGGAAAATGGCGGAATAGCAGATCCGCAGGAGTTTAAAAGCCCGGAGACCGATAACCGCCTGCGCCTGGGGGTCAACCTGGAAGAAGCCTTTTCAACCTATCAGACCCGCGACTTCACCTATGATCATTTTCTGTTTCTGGGGAATGAGCAGCGGGATACGGTGTACGAAGGGCGGGACACTTTCCTGCAGCGATCTATTGCCTCACCGCTGCAGATCCACCATCAGGTCAGCTATCAGGAAAATTCCTACACGTACCGGGACGAAAACCTGGCCGAAACGGACTCCTTTTACCCGGCTGTGCTCGAGGATAGTACGCTGACGTACGATTCGCAGCGTTTTGCGCGCGTCCGGAACACCGTTACGATCGGCAACTTCTACAGCCCGGACTCCCTGACCAGTCCTTTCCGGTTCCGCGTAGGGGCTGGCTGGCACGTGCTGGACCTGGATCAGGGGGCGTATGGAGCGGACACCGTGCACGCACGCAGACGGGAGAGGTTTCAGAACATCAGACTAAAGGGGCGCCTGCGAATGGAGATCGGCCAGCATCAGTTCCGGACGCGCGGGCAATACTTTCCGGCAGGCCGCTACCAGGGTGATTTCAAGTGGAGGGGCGCCCTGCACATCAGCCTGGATTCTGTTCAGCAGGTGCAGGCCGGCTATCGGGCGCAGCGCCGGCAGCCGGACTTCCTGTACAAGCAAATGCAGAGCAACCACCTGAGCTGGAGTAGCGCGCTGGACCGGCCCATCGTTAACCAGGTTTTTGGTACGTATCAGCACCAAACGCTGAACCTGAACGCCCGCCTTACTTATAACCTGATGAACAACTTTACCTACTATGACGAGAACATCGAGCCATCTCAGCAGAAAGCACCTTTGAACACCATAGCCCTGAACCTGAAGCACCGCTTTCAGGTAGGCCCCTTTTACTGGCACAATAAGCTGCTCCTGCAGGAATTTTCAAATCCCGATATCGTCAGGATGCCCAACTGGCTGTACCGCAGCAGCCTGTATTACAAGCAAAGCCTTTTCGATGACAACCTGCTGTTGTCAGCCGGACTGGACTTTCGCTACAGCCAGGCCTACAGGGGGAAGGCTTACTTCCCGGCGTATAACCTGCGCTACCTCCAGAATCAGCAGACCGTTGCCGGCTATCCGGTATTTGATGCTCACCTGAATTTCCGGATCGGCCGGTTCCGGGGGTTTTTTAAACTGCTGCACATAAATAAGGGGATATCCGGCAACGATTACTTTACCGTTCCGGAGTATCCCCTTCATCCGAGAATGCTCACGATTGGTATTAAATGGATGTTTTTCAGCTAATACCGAAAGCAGTAGTCGTCAGTTCTCATCTTCATTGAAGAAGTATTCGTCATGAGATGGGTAGTCCGGCCAGATCTCCTCAATGTTTTCGTACGGTTCCCCATCATCCTCAAGCTCTTGCAGGTTCTCGATAAGCTCGAGCGGTGCTCCGGAACGGATGCTGTAGTCAATGAGCTCATCCTTGGTTGCCGGCCACGGTGCATCATCCAGATACGAAGCTAACTCTACGGTCCAGTACATAATTCTCCCACTTTTTACTTTGCTTAACGTTTTACGAATATAAAACTTGGCAAAAACTGCACAAGTCTTTCAGTGATCATTCCCAAAGTTGTTAAATCCCTGTCATGGAAGGCTTTTAGCGAATAAATGGAGCCTTTTTTACAGCGCACAAGGGTTATGCTTTGGCTTTAGTTCCGCAATAGCCCTGAAAATTTCTGAGATGATAACTGTTAACTTTTGTTTTTGATCAAACTGCGCTTGTCCGGATGTGTTCTGTAGGTCAGATGCTAAACGGGCCGCTGCATCCGGCAGCCTTTTAAATTTGCTGAATAGCTAAAAGCGGAGGATTTGAACGAACAGGAACTGATCAATTATTACCAGGCACAGCCTTTCATCAAGGAGGTGAATGAGCGGATAGCAGATGAGCCGGCTGCCCTGATCGATTTTACTGAGCTAAAAGGATCGGCCAAGAGCGTAGTGCCAGCTGCCCTTTTCCAGTCAAATGCCTACACGCAGCTGTTGATCGTAAGCGGGCAGGAGCGTGCACGCTATGTCTACACTGATCTGCACGCGTTTGTTAGCGAGCAGAAAATTCACTTCTTCCCTTCCCCTTACCGGAAAGATGACCCGGAAAAAGGCTACGATAATGGCGCCATCCAGGAGCGCACGGATACCATGAATGTAGCCAAGGAAAAGACCTCGACCGGCCATCTGATCGTTACCTACCCGGAAGCCCTTTCTGAAAAGGTCATCAGCCAGGAAGACCTGCAGGAGCATACCTTTCAGATCAAAGCCGGGGATAAGCTGGATATTGATTTCATCCTGGACTTCCTGACCACCTACGGCTTTGAGCGGACGGATTTTGTGTTTGAAGCCGGGACGTTTTCCATCCGGGGCGGGATTGTGGATATTTTCTCCTACGCCAATGAAAAGCCTTACCGGATTGAGTTCTTTGAGGATCGGGTAGACTCGATCCGGATGTTCGATCCGGAGTCTCAGCTTTCTATCAAAAAGCTGAATGCCGTCACCATTATCCCGAACATGCAGGAAAAGGAATCCGGCGAGAACATAGTCCCGTTCCTGGAATACCTCCCGAATAACACCGTGCTAACGTACGATGACCTGGACTATACAGCCGAGGTGCTGGACAAATTCTACCACGAAGCCGAGGAGCGCTTTCAGCAGGATGCTGCATCCTTTGAGCTAAAACCGTCCGAATTCCTGGATAAGGGGCAGGACTTTAAGCAGCTGGTGAGCCGCTTTCCGCGAATTGATATCAGCACGCGCGCTCTGACGGATGCCAGCTACCAGAAAGCCTTCCGGATGCAGGCTCAGCCGGCTTTCAACAAAAACTTTGAGCTGCTGAAGGAGGCCCTTCAGAAAAACACCAAAGCCCAGTATCAGAACCTGATCTTCTCAGAGTCTGTGAAACAGGTGGAGCGCATCTACGCCATCTTTGAGGACCAGGGCGAGCAAGTGGATTTCGTGCCGATTTACCAAAGCCTGCACGAGGGTTTTGTAGATGATGAGCTAAAGCTGGCCTGTTACTCTGAGCACCAGATCTTCAACCGCTACCATAAGTACAAGCAGACCTCCTACTACAAGGGCGAACAGGCCCTGACCCTGAAAGAACTGCGTGAGCTGCAGTCCGGTGACTTCATTACCCACATTGACCATGGCGTGGGGGTATTCCGCGGGCTTACCAAGATCAGTAACAACGGGCAGACCCAGGAAGCTGTACGGCTGGAATACAAGGGTGGGGATATGCTGTACGTTAACATCCACTCCCTCTACAAGATCTCCAAATACCAGGGCAAGGAAGGCAAAAGCCCGACCCTCAATAAGCTGGGCACCAACAAGTGGGCCAACACCAAGCAGAAAGCCAAGAATAAGGTCAAGGACATTGCCCGGGATCTGATCCGCCTTTACGCTAAGCGAAAAGCAGCCCGGGGCTACCGCTTCTCACCGGACACCTCGCTCCAGACTCAGCTCGAGGCCTCCTTCCTGTATGAGGACACGCCTGACCAGGCCAAGGCCACTGAAGACATCAAGTATGACATGGAATCCGAATACCCGATGGACCGGCTGATCTGCGGGGACGTGGGCTTTGGCAAGACCGAGGTGGCCATGCGGGCGGCCTTTAAGGCCATTACCGAAGGCAAGCAAGTGGCCGTGCTGGTGCCCACCACTGTTCTGTGCCTGCAGCACTACAAAACCTTTCAGGAGCGGCTGAAGGACTTCCCGGTCACGGTGGATTACATCTCCCGTTTTCGCTCCCGGAAACAGCAAACCCAAACCCTGAAGAACCTGAAAGAAGGCAAAGTGGATGTGGTGATCGGCACCCACCGCCTTACCGGGAAGGATATTGGCTTCAAGGACCTGGGCCTGCTGATCGTGGACGAGGAACAGAAGTTCGGGGTTTCTTCCAAGGAGAAGCTGAAGAGCATGAAGGCCAATGTGGATACGCTCACGCTCACTGCTACGCCCATTCCGCGTACCATGCAGTTCTCGCTGATGGGTGCGCGGGACTTCTCGATCATCAATACGCCCCCGGTCAACCGCCAGCCGGTGGAAACCCACGTAGAGGTGTTTGATACCGACAAGATCAAAACGGCCATCGAGCAGGAGATGGAACGGGGCGGCCAGGTCTTTTTCGTACACAACCAGGTGAAGGATATCTATACCCTGCACGATACGCTGAAAGACCTGGTGCCACAGGCCAAAATTGCCGTTGGCCACGGTCAGATGGAAGGCAAGAAGCTGGAGGAGATCATGCTGAACTTTGTGGATGGCTTCTATGATGTGCTGCTGTCCACCTCTATTGTGGAAAACGGGCTGGATATCTCCAACGCCAACACCATTATCATCAATCAGGCGCAGAACTTCGGCCTGAGTGACCTGTACCAGCTTCGCGGACGGGTAGGGCGCTCTAACGTTAAGGCCCAGGCCTTACTCCTGACGCCCGGCAAGTCCGTTATGACACAGGATGCCCGCCGGCGGCTGTCAGCCCTCGAGGAATTCACAGACCTGGGCAGTGGGTTTAACATTGCCATGCGGGACCTCGATATCCGGGGTGCCGGCAACCTGCTGGGGGCTGAGCAAAGCGGCTTTATCGCGGAAGTGGGTTTTGATATGTACCAGAAGATCCTGAACGAGGCGCTGCAGGAGCTCAAGGAAAACGAGTTCAGTGAGCTTTTCGAAGAAGAGAACGCCCAGAAACCGGAAAAAGCCTTCACCAGTCAGGATTGCCAGATCGATACTGATCTGGAGATCCTGATTCCTGACTACTACGTCAGCAGCTCTGAGGAGCGGCTGAACCTGTACCAGAAACTGAACGGCCTGAAGAATGAGGAGGAGCTGGCCACTTTTAAGCAGAACCTGGAAGACCGCTTCGGGCCTGTACCCCGGCCCACGAATGAGCTGCTGGATACCATCCGCCTGAAATGGCTGGGTATGGAAGTCGGGATTGAGAAGATCATCCTGAAGAATGGCAAGCTGAAGGCTACTTTCATGGGATCGGAGCAGAACAATGAATTCTACCAATCGGACAAGTTCGGAGAGATCCTGAGCTTTGTTCAGGAGCATCCGGAGGAATGCCGCTTTGATCAGCAGCAGGAAGGGCTTAAGCTGACCATTTTCCGGGTTCGCAGCATTCAGGAGGCGCTTAGCACCTTAAACCGGATGGCCAACAGAGCCGCCGTAGCTGCGCCCTGACCGGGTAGTAGCCATGAAGCGGCATTGCCAGTTTGATCGATTGGCATGACCAACACCAATTTAGCGGCCAGTGAGCTGGCTTAAAGTTTGCCAACTGGTTTAAAGAAATGCCGCACATTCAGTTGAACCAGTGCATCTACCCATAAAATTGAAAAGCTATGAGTAATTACAATTCCGATGATCAGCCATCATTCGAGCAAAAGCCGCTGATCGACCGCTGTCTCAATTTCTCCACGCTGCTCCTGGGTGTGTTCACCGGGGCTGAGCTGCTTGCGATGTCGTACATCAACATCAATGGCGGTAGTTCTGAAACCCTGTGGACAGCGTTTCTCAATTTTCTTTCAGCGGCCATTCCCTTTTGTGTGGTAGGATTGATTGCTAAGTTCCGCGGGAACTCCTGGCGGGCTTTGATCATGATGGACTAAAAGCTGGCCAGAGGCCTCCGGGGGCTTCTGTTCCTCAATCAATTTTGGCCGGAATAATCCTGGATGGGCAAATCCAGCTTTAGTAAGCCCGCTGAGTTCCGAAACCTCCTACTCCCAGGGAGGTTTGGGATTTTTCTGACTCCAAAGCCCGGTCCCGCTAGCCTTTTTCCGCTCCTGAATGGCTTTCCACCGGTCGCAGAAAGCCTTCTTACAGTATTTGGTAAACACCCAGGCTAAGCCTTTTCGCAGTAACCACTGGTTGATCATAATGGATTTGTGGAAAACTTTGGCAATAACCCGGTCATACAGGCCTGTTTCTACCTTTTTAACCTTCACCCGCCTGTTTACAAGCTTATTGGCCACAGCAATGGTGGCCTCATTCTCGTAGGGCTGCCCATTCCCGGGGCATGCGATCCCATAGAGGCGTACTTCCACCGTTTTGCCCGAAGGCTTTTTGACCTGGTACTGATCCCCGCTCACCACATTCACCACCTTTCCCTGCCACTGAGCAGCCACCAAAGAGGGGCACAGGATTGTCAAAAACACTAAAAGGCGCCTCATAGCTGATTTTCCGGTAAAATTAAGAAAGGTTTGGGCCCTTTGCCCGGTTAACTGAAACAACCATGACAACAGCGTCAGCCAGCTACAACAGGCTGTCGATGGCTAAGCCATCCGGATATATGATAGCTGCGGGTAACTTAAACCTGAAAGCGCTAAACCCGGGTGAGCCTCAGATAGCGCTAAGCACGACAGGCCTCCGCAGCTTTGCTGCCAATGTACCTGGAAGTACTAGACAGCAATGGGGAATAAGCCTACTAAAAGCGGCACTCCGTAAACACAGCCCGGGCTTGTTGCGTATTATTACTGAAGATTTAAAGAAAATTTTCCCTGCTGAGTGATAATTCCTGAAAAGTCAGGATAACGTAAGCAGTGGATTGCAGGCAAATGGCCCGTTCGTCTAGTGGTTAGGACGCCAGGTTTTCATCCTGGAAACAGGGGTTCAATTCCCCTACGGGCTACTCTCCCC
>CAYYUA010000013.1:0-65709 GCA_964474835.1 uncultured Sphingobacteriales bacterium | reverse complement strand
CTGACAGGTCACCGCCCGGCCTTACCCGGATGTTGTACTTGAGCTTGGGCCGGCCGTTTTCAGCCGTTGCAGGCCTTAGCACCAGGTCGATGTTATCGTAGAGGTTCTTGTAAGTCAGCTTCCGGTAGCCGTGGACATTGGTGACGTATTCCGGCAAGTAGCCCAGGTAGTAGTTGGCGTAGTAATCCAGCTGCTTACCGGCTATGATCTCCGGATCCTCATTGGCGCCCTTGAAGGCCACTTCTACCCGGTGGTAGTGGTAGGTCCTTTGTTTTTCAGCTTCCTCATCGCCCAGCCTTTCAGGCTGCTGCTCAGCATTCACAGGGTTTCCGGTAGCTTCAGAGACCTTTTGGTCAGGTTTTGCCTTTTCCTCAACGGTGTAAAGGTTATACTGAAAGCTGTTTTTCTTAAAGCCCATCTTCACGCCCGGTGCCTGGTAGACGTACTCGTACGCCTTGATGAGGTCGCCCTCATGGTCTGCTACCTGTCCCCTGTTGGGCTTGAAGTGGGGTGAAGGGCGGGTCTGGTAGTTTTCCGGTGCACCGGCTAACTCCTGCCCGTTCAGGCTGTGGGGCATCAGGAATAAACCGCTCACTAACAGCCCCCCCTGCTGCCAGCATGCTTTTCAGGGTGATTGGGCTCGTCTTGTTACGCCAAGTTAGGTTTAAAGACTGCATATATTCCGGTAATTGTGTTTTACAGCGAGATATTGAATTTTATCCAAACGTAATAGGTAGTAACGGTAAAGCCAAATTGTCCTTGTCCCATTTTGTAATTATGGTAAAAAAGGGCTGCTATTAGGCGTTCCTAACCTGCCTATGAAATAAGAAGACCTCCAGGGTATGGTGAAACCCCGGAGTCCAGCAACCACTCCTGAAATCCAACAAAACCGGCTGCATATCCCTAAATCCTGTGTACCCTGCTGATCCTTTTCCCTGAGTTTAGCGATCACTGAAGGGTATGGTTGGCTTAGGAACAGTATGGAAGCATGGTTTGAGGTAAAGCTGATCGCGGTGATCATTGATGATCCGGAGCTCTACGAAGCCGTTCTGGATCACCTGTTTGTTTCCGGAATGGCGCAGAACTTTCACTGGACGCATTACCAGCTTCACCTGCTGTTTAAGACCTACCGGTACCTGCGCATGCAGGAGGATAAGCTGGCGGGGCAAACCCTGGATTTGATAGAGCCGGAACGGGTCTACGCTGCTTACCGCCCGGTAACCGATCTGCTGATCAGCAAAGCCCGTAACCGGCTTGGCCTGAACGGGCCGGGATTTCACAGCGCTACCCTGGCCAACTATCCGCGGCTAAAGCTGGATCAGAGACGGGCCAGCTAACGCCCACAGGCACGGCTAAATAGGCCTTACCTTCCTAATTTCGGGCCACAACCTCAACGCGCTTTGGTATGCAGAACCTGATGACAGGCAGGCCTAACAGCGGCATCTACTTAGCCAGCCTGCTCCTGCTCATGCTGATCACAAGCCCAGCCCATCCGCAGGATGCCTGGCAGCAAACAATCAACTACAAGCTGGACGTCACCCTGGATGATGAGGCGCACTTCCTCAGGGGTCAGGTCACCATTCAGTACGTTAATAACTCCCCTGACACGCTGCAGCAGCTGTACTTCCATTGCTGGCCCAATGCCTACAGCAGCAAGGAAACCCCCTTTGCCCGGCAGCTACTCGAGAATGGCAAAACCAGCTTCCACTTCGCTGAGCGGGAAGCGATGGGCTTTCTGGATTCGTTGTCCTTTACCAGCAACGGAAAACCCCTTTCGCACCGCTTTCGGGATCCGCATAAGGAGATCGGCATCCTGGCGCTGGAGGAGCCCTTACCACCAGGCCAGCGCGTAACGGTCCGGACGCCCTTCCGGGTAAAAATTCCGGAAACCTTCTCCCGCCTCGGGCACAATAAGCAGGCCTACCAGATCAGCCAGTGGTACCCGAAGATCGCAGCCTACGATGAAGAGGGCTGGCACCCGATGCCTTACCTCAATCAGGGGGAGTACTACAATGATTTTGGCCGGTACGAGGTGAGCATCACGCTTCCCAGCAATTACAAGGTGGGGGCCACCGGGCGCCTGCAGAATCCCGCGGAAAAGCAGCGGCTGCAGCAGCTCTCTAAAGATACCCGGGAAGCTATGCCGTTTAAGCAGGCCGGCTCCCAGTCGATTCCGGCATCCAGTGACTCCATGAAGACGCTCACGTTTGAGCAGGAAAATGTCCACGACTTTGCCTGGTTTGCCGATAAGCGCTTCCGGGTCTTAATAGATACCGTACCCCTGCCCGGCACTGCCCGAACTGTAGAAACGTATACCTTCTTCCTGCCGCAGAACCAGCAGGCCTTTCAGCAGGGCCCGGCTTACATCCGGGCTGCGCTTCAAACGCTTTCCAGGCAAGTAGGCCCGTACAGTTATGAAACCTACACGGTGGTGAACGGAGCCCCGGGTGCCGGTGCAGGTATGGAGTACCCTACCATTACAGTGGTGGGCAGCAGTAATCCGGAGACCACTATCTTTCATGAAGTAACGCACAACTGGTTTCAGGGGGAGCTGGCCTTCAATGAAAGGCGCTACCCCTTCCTGGATGAGGGGCTGACTTCCTTTTACGAGAACCGCTATTTTGAAGACTGGACCGATTCCAGCTACCTCAGCCAAAGCTGGCCGATCTTACAGGAATCGCCTATCAACCTCATGGATGCGGCCAGTAAGCTCCTGGCCCATCAGCAGGGCCGCGTGGCTAAGGATCAGGCTCCGGGCTCGTCCAGTAGCCGGTTTACCTCCTTCAACTACTTCAGTATGGTGTACGGGAAAGCCGCCTGGCTATCCCAGTACCTGTATGGCTACCTCGGCCCGGAAACGTTCGACTCTGCCATGCAGCAGTTCTACCGGCAGTACCAGTTTCAGCATCCCGGGCCGGCTGACCTGCAGCGCAGCTTCCGGCAGGTGACGAAGGACTCCCTTAACTGGTTCTTTGAGGACCTGATGCTGGAAGGCCGGCAGCTGGACTATGCGGTAAAAGGCTTTGCCAACGAAGACCAGACCCGCATACGGGTAGCCAATGAAGGCCAGGTAGCCGGGCCGGTGCTCGTAAGCCTCTTCCGCGAGGAAGCCCTTGTGGCCAAAAAATGGGTAGAGGGCTTTGAGGGCGGGCAGACCATCCGGCTGCCGGATGCGGCATTTGACAAGGTGAAGATCAACTCCTTCCAGTGGGTCCCGGAGCACAACTACCGCAACAACACCCTTTTCAGCACAGCCACCAAAAACTGGCTGGATCTGCTTTCCACCAATGTGCTGGTAAACCCGGAGTTCCCCGGCAGCAATGAATTCCAGCTCACCCCGGCCTTTCAGTGGAACAACAACGATGGCTTTCTGCTGGGCGGGCTTGTTACTAACTCCCTCCTGCCCTCGCAGTCCCTGGATATGGTGCTCATGCCGCTCTACGGCTTTAAAAGCAATAACCTGGCAGGCTCCGGGCAGGTCTCTCTGAGTGATTACAGCCAAAACGCAGCCCACTGGCAGAAATGGCAGGTCGGGATTAAAGGCAAACGCTTTTCCCACGAAAGCCAGCCCCGGAACCTGACCTATTCCAAGCTCAGGCCTTTTGTAGAATACCGCTTCAAAGAGCGCCCGCTGCGCACCTCCGGGCTGCATACGCTGAGCCTGGAAAGCCACTGGATCTGGCGGGAAGAATACCTGTTTAACCGGGAGGCAGACCAGGCTTTTACCCAAGAGGCCAGCTACTATGTGAATGAGCTCACCTACCGGTATCAGAATCAGCAAACGCTGAATCCCCTTGAGAGCGCAATCACCCTACAGCAGCACCCGGATTTTGTGAAAGCCATGGCAGAGGTTACCGGTGAGCTGCCCTACGATCACCCGGACCAGGGCCTCCGGTTCCGGTTGTTCGGGGGTCAGTTCCTGCATAACACCAGTGACATGCCGGGCGAGTACAGCTTTTTGCTGGGTAACCGGTTTTCCGGTAACAACAGCCCCTATACTGATTTCCGGGATAACCAGGATTACCTGTATGAGCGCAGTCTGCTGGATCGCGGGGCGCGTAGCGGAGCGCTGGGCAACCAGGTCTGGGTGAACAATGGCTTTCTGAAGGCGCCAACAGCCTTTGGCAACTCAACGGACTGGCTGCTGAGCGCCAACCTCATGACCACCATTCCCGGCAATACCCCTCTCCGCCTGTTTGCGGATGCGGGCACTTCTTCTGCATTGGTGGAGAATACTGGTGAAGACCTTAGCTACGATGCCGGAGCAGCCCTGGTGCTGTGGCAGGATGTGCTGGAGCTCTACTACCCGGTGGTGTTCTCAGAGGACCTGGAGAATGTGCTCGACAACAATAACGTCACAGGCTGGGACCGCCTTCAGTTCCGGCTAAACATTGAGCCCTACAAGCTGCTGAACCTGAGACAACGGATCGGCAGCCTCAGGATATTTCAGTAATGAAGTGATCAGAACAGGCTGAAAATGCTGTAACCGGAATAAGTAGCTTTGTACGGGATCCAGAGAGGTTTTCAGACCACTTCAACGAACGATATGCTTTGCCTGAGCTATTGATCAGCCGCCGCCTTAAGCTGGCCAGCCTCTTTCTATTCCCCGTGCTCCTGGCTAGCCTTAGCGGCTGTCACTATGCCCGCATGCTGAAATGGCAGTATGCGGATGTGAAGGACTACCAGCGCTTTCCGGCCGATACTGCGCGTCCGGCTCTCGCTAATGCCTCAGCATTCCGGTTTGCCGAAGCCTCCCCGGACACCGCCCAGCGGCTGGCACCTACCCGGGTAACGCTGGATGGCGAGCCGCAGCCTTTCAAACAGGTGCTCAGGCAGACTAACACCACTGCTTTCCTGGTCATCCGGCAGGATACGGTCTTTTATGAGCAATACCTGAACGGCTACACGGCTTCAGACCCTGTTACCACCTTTTCCGTAGCCAAATCATGGGTTTCGGCCCTGGTTGGCCGGGCTGTGAAAAACGGCCATATCAACAGTGTGCAGGATCCGGTAACGCGCTACTGCCCCACCCTTGCGGATCAGGGTTTCGATAGCGTGTCCATCCGCAACCTGCTGAACATGCGTTCCGGCATCAGCTTCTCTGAAAATTACCGGAACCCGTTCAGCACTGTAGCCCAGTTCTACTATGGCCGTCAGCTGGATGCCTACCTGCAGGATATCACCGTTGAGCGTCCGGTTGGCGACACCTTTATCTACCAGAGCGGCAATACGCAGCTTTTAGCCAGGGTCCTGCGGCAGGCCACCGACACCACGCTCACCGGATACCTCACCGAGCAGCTCTGGCGGCCGATGGGCATGCAGCACAAGGCCACCTGGAGCACGGACCAGCCGGACGGCACCGCTAAGGCTTTCTGCTGCCTGAATGCCCGTGCCCGCGATTTTGCCCGGCTCGGGCGCCTTTACCTGAACGAGGGCATCTGGGAAGGTGATACCCTGCTGAGCTCCTCCTGGATCCGGCGCTCCACCAGCCCCCAGCGTGCTGATCTGGCCTACGATTACTACTACCACTGGTGGCATGTGGTGGACCGCAGACCGGTAGACAGCAACTACACCAATGCCCTGGCACCGGGGAAGCGAAAAGTAGTCAGGCGAAGGGATGAGCAGGGTCAGCTGCAGCGCTACGTGCTGGAGCCTCAGCCGGATCTTTTTGCGCGGGGGCTGTACGGGCAGTATATCTATGTGGCCCCGCAGCACGATCTCCTGGTGCTGCGCTTTGGGAAAGACAGGGGCGATTTTCCCTGGGAGGTATTCCTGCGCTCCTATGCCCGCAGCTTCCGCGAGCAGCCGTAACGCCTACAGGTATTTCTGCAGGCTGCGGAGCCAGCGGTCCGGCAGGTGATTGCGCGTGGCGGCCAGGTAATCCTCGTAAGCGCAGGGCACGATCGGCCCGTAGGCCTTGCTATCCGGATTGGCCGGTAGCTCCATCCACCAGCGGCCGGTCTTCTTGCTCTTGAAAAAGAGGAGCTGGTAAGGCTTATCTGATACGGCCGTGAAATACTTGTAAAAGCCGTTTTCATCCAGCAGCGGGTGTTCGTGGTACCGTTCCACATACCCCTCCAGGAAATACCAGATCGCCTGGGCAATGAGATGGGCAGTCTGCCCGTGCTGATCAAAGGCGGGGTTATACTCGTAAAAGCCACACAGCTGCAGAGCCGGACTAAGCCCGGCAAAGCGCGCCAGCCGGCAGGCCTCTTCCGCATGAAGACCGCTGGGCAGCGGGTGATTCGTGCCCGGCGCATCAGCCTGCCGGATGCTGCCTGTGTCAAAGCTTAGCAGATGGCTGGCCCGGATCGTGGGCTCTGCCACATTGAAGTCATCCCTGACCTCAGAAAGCCGGAAAAGCTCATAGCTGGCTTCCTTTAGCTGATCCAGAACAGCGTTGCTGACCAGTGGATACTGATAACCCAGCAAACTGATATCAGCCGGGGCCTGTGGTGCGCTGTTCAGGATATGACTAACGAAGGTGTGCGGCTGTAGCGGACCGGCCGTCTCCTGCGCCATATCAGCCAGGGCATCCACCAGCACCAGGCGCGGCCGGACTCCCTGCTGGACAGCGGCCAGATACTGTACATAGGTAGCCTCCTGACCACCGCCCATGGTCACTACACAGGCATCAGCTGCTAGCAGTCCTTCAAAAGCTTGCCGGAGGGCTTCCAGATCCGCATCCTGGTACTTGTTAAAGCAGGTGTCACCGGCATCCACCACCCGCACCTGCGATAGCTCGGCTTTCAGGTCGTACAGGAAGTGACGGATCCAGTCCGGCGTATCATCATCAGGCGAGGATTTAAGGCCTAGTAGCACCAGGCTCCCGCTTGCTACCACAGGCGGGCCATCAGCCGTGTGCTTGTGGATATGGGCACCGAGCCATCCCGGGCGGGTACTGTGGGCCTTCGTCAGACTTTGCGTGCTGAGGGGACTGAAATAATGGGATAAGTCCATGGCCACCTTTACCTTAGCAGGTAGCAAAATTAACCAGAAAATCTACCTGCCTGCTTTTGATAAGCATTGATAACAGCCCTTGTGATCCCTGCTCTGCCCATGCTTGGCGAAGGTCAGCAAACCAGGCTTCCCGGTGCTGCGTTGCCGGGTTGAACAACGCACATCACCACGATGGCCGGGATCACGGCCACACTGCCCGTGTATGAATATTTTTGTGACTGGCGGCACCGGGTTTTTAGGGGCTTACCTGCTGTATGAGCTGCTCCAGACCGATCACGCCATCAAAGCCCTCAAACGACCAAATAGTGACCTCACCCACCTGCAGCTTGTCTTCCGGTTTCTCGCGAGTCAGCAGCAGCGCTCCCCTGAAGAGGCCGAGGCTGACCTGCAGGCTATCCACTGGGTAGAGGGCGAACTGCTTGACACCAAGCTCATACGGGATGCCCTGACCAATGTGGATGCGATCTACCATGCAGCGGCTTACGTCTCTTTTGACCGCCGGCAGCGGGAAACGATCATGGATACCAACCTCCACGGCACCACCAATATCGTTAACCTGGCCCTGGAATGCGGTGTATCCTACTTTTACCATGTAAGCTCCGTGGCTGCGCTGCAGCAAAAGCCCGGGAAACTTGTGGATGAGCAGCTGGAGGATTTTCCACAGGAATTTCCCACCACCTATGCCGAGAGCAAATTCCGCGGTGAGCGGGAGGTCTGGCGGGGGTTTGCCGAGGGGCTGCAGGGCTATATCGTGAACCCGGGCGTCATCCTCGGGCCCGGCAGCCTGGAGCGGGGCGCTGGCCTGATCTTCCAGCAGGTGCTGAAAGGGCTGCGGTTTTATCCGAAAGGAGGAGGAGCCTATGTGGATGCCAGGGATGTGGTCAGCGCAATGCTAAGGCTGCAGGATCAGCCGGAGAGCTACCGCAACCGCTTTATCCTGGTGGATAAGACCGTACCCGTCCGTCAGGTCCTGACCCGCATTGCTGATGCATTTGGCCTCAGACCACCCCGCATTCCGGCGAGCGCAAGCGTGAGCAAGCTACTGGGCCATCTGGAGGAGTGGCGTAGCTACATTACCGGGCAGCCTCCCCGGATCACCCCGGAACTGGCTGAGCTGAGCAGCAGCACATTCTACTACGATACCACCAAGATCCGCGAGCACCTGGACTTTTCCTTTCAGGCCATTGAGGAAACCATAGCTACCACCTGCCATTTCATTCAGGCCCATGAGCTCCATAAGCCTTACCTTGGAAAAACTATAAACCCGCCTGCAGGTTAGGGATAACAAGAAAGCAAAATTGTGGGTATGGAATTTAAGCTGCACGCAGAGTACGAGCCTAAAGGTGATCAGCCTCAGGCTATTGACGAATTAACAGCCGGCGTTGAACGAGGCGATCCGTATCAGGTGCTGCTGGGTGTGACGGGCTCCGGGAAGACCTTCACCATGGCCAATGTTATCCAGCGGCTGAATAAGCCCACCCTGGTCCTTACCCACAACAAAACCCTGACTGCCCAGCTCTATGGAGAGTTTCAGCAGTTTTTCCCGGATAACGCTGTGGAGTATTTTGTTTCTTACTACGATTATTACCAGCCGGAAGCCTACATCCCTTCCTCTGATACCTTTATTGAGAAAGAACTCAGCATCAATGATGAAATTGAGCGCCTGCGGCTAAGGGCCACCTCTGCCCTGCTATCCGGCCGCCGGGATGTGGTCATTGTATCCTCGGTATCCTGCATTTACGGGATGGGTAACCCGGAGAGCTTCAAGCGGGTAACGGTCCCCCTGGAAGTTGGCCAGCAATACAACCGCAATAAGCTGCTCTTCAAGTTCGTAGAAGGCCTCTACTCGCGCACTAAGACTGATCTGGACCGGGGCCAGTTCCGCGTTTCAGGCGATACCATCGAGGTCTTCCCGCCTTATGCCGATGACTTTGCCTACCGCATCAGCTTCTGGGGCGATGAGATCGAGGAGATCGAAATGATACAGCCGGATAATGGCAAGACCATCGAGTCGCGGCAGAGCGTGATGATCTTCCCGGCTAACCTGTTCGTGACCCCGCCAGAGACGCAGCGGCAGGCCGTGGGCGAGATTGAGCAGGACCTCGAGCGGCAGGTGGAATTTTTCAAGGAGCAGGGCAACACCATTGAGGCTAAGCGCCTGGAGGAGCGTGTCAATTATGACCTGGAGATGATCCGCGAGCTCGGCTACTGCTCTGGTATCGAGAACTACTCCCGCTACTTTGACCGCCGCGATCCGGGCATGCGGCCTTTCTGCCTGCTGGACTACTTCCCGGATGATTACCTGATGTTCATTGACGAGAGCCACGTCACCATTCCGCAGGTCCAGGGCATGTACGCGGGTGACCGCGCCCGCAAGAACGTGCTGGTGGAGCACGGCTTCCGCCTGCCGGCAGCCATGGATAACCGGCCGCTGGGCGGGCAGGAATTCGAGGACATGGCGCATCAGGTGATCTACGTCAGCGCTACACCCAGCAAGTATGAGCTACAGAAGACTGAGGGAATCTTTGTTGAGCAGGTGGTACGGCCTACCGGGCTGCTGGATCCTGAGATCGAGGTGCGGCCGGTTCAGAACCAGATTGATGACCTGATGGGCGAGATCAATGACAAGGTGAAGAACGATCAGCGGGTGCTGGTCACCACCCTGACCAAGCGCATGGCCGAGGAACTGACCGATTACCTGACCCAGTACGGGGTTAATTGCCGCTACATGCACTCCGATATTGATACCATTAACCGTGTGGAGATCCTGCGGGAGCTCCGGCTGGGCAACTTTGATGTCCTGATCGGCATTAACCTGCTCCGGGAAGGGCTGGACCTTCCGGAGGTCAGCCTTGTTGCGATCCTGGATGCCGATAAAGAGGGGTACCTGCGCTCTGAGACCTCCCTGACCCAGACAGCAGGTCGTGCGGCCCGGAATGTGGACGGCAAGGTGATCATGTACGGGGATAAGATCACGGACTCCATGCAGCGGACCATTGATGAAACTTACCGGAGACGGGCTAAACAGATCGAATTCAACGAGCAATACAACATCACCCCTGAGACCATTAAGCGAAGCCGCGACCAGATCCTTCGCCAGACCTCAGTGGCTGATAACCGCAAGGAGGCCGATCCCTACCTTTCGGAAGAACAACAGGAGCAGGCACAACAAGCTGCCGCTGACCCGGTCACGGAGTACATGAGCAAGGAGGACCTGGAGCAGATGATCCGGGATACCCACAGCAAGATGATGAAGGCTGCTCAGGAAACGCAGTTCATGGAAGCGGCCCGCTTACGCGATGAGATGTACCAACTAAAAGAGCAGTACAAAGAGAAATTCGGGCAGGAGTTTGAGGTTGAAAAAACGTCCTGAGCAGGTATTTTCAGGCACGGCCGCGCAGTAACTGCCAATAGAAGCGGGGCTTTGTGAGCACCTGCTTATGGTCCACGTGCTCCAGCGCTTTGCTAAGGTACAGGCGCAGGCTCTGGCTCTGGCGGGCCTTGTTCGTCACAAAATTGAAAATCCAGGGATAAGCCGATAGCCGCTGTATGGTATGGCTAACCTTGAACTCTTTTTTCATCTGCCCGTAGATCCGCTGATCGTACTGCCTCAGGAAGGTGGCGCTAAAGTCCTGCTCCCTGAACGCCTCTGCCAGACGGTTAGCAGCCGTGCGGCCGCTCCGGATAGCATTGCCAATGCCTTCGCCAGAGAAGGGATCGATCAGGCCTGCCGCATCCCCGGTTAGCAGAAAATGCGCTCCGGATAGCTGCCGCTCCTTAGAGCCCAGTGGCAGCCCCATACCCTTCGGCTTTTCGAGGGCCCGTGCATTGGCAAAGCGGTCCTTCAGGGACGGGTGCTCAGTCAGCAGTTCGTGAATTTTGGCCTTCAGGTTAAGCTTGTGGCGGTTAATGGCTGATGACAGCACCCCTATGCCCACGTTAGCCCTGTTGTTAGTAAGGGGAAAAACCCAGAGGTAACCGGGCAGGATATCCTTGAAAAAGTATAATTCAATATACTGCCCCTCACTAAAATGCTGAACGCCCTCGTAGTAAACGCGAAGCCCTGCACTGTGAGCCGAGCGCTCCATAGTGTTAATGCCCAGGTAGCGGTTCACTACTGAATTAGCTCCATCAGCTCCTACAATAGCAGTTCCTCTGAGCTCTTCATGCCTGGTGCTTACCTGTACGCCATCTGCTGATTGCGCTATGTGCGTAACGGGGCTCTCCAGAAAGCTATCAACTGCATCATACCGGGCTGCGTGCTGGTACAGCAGGTTATCGAAATCGTACCGCGGTAGTAAATAGCCACAGTCCGGTTCCCCCTGGTAGTAGAAGGGCACCTGGACGGTTTTTTCGTTGGGGGCTCCGATGGTAACTCCGTAGGAGGGCATTTTCGTGGAGAGCTGGTGGAATTCCGCGGCCAAATCGGGGGAGACCTTCGGGAGCTGATTCACCACATCCAGGCTGAGCGCATCCCCGCACACCTTATCCCGGGGGAATCCTGATTTGTCGACAAGGCCGACAGAGAAACCCTGCTGGGCCAGCATAGTCGCGCAAGTGCTACCGGCCGGTCCGGCTCCAATGATCAGCACATCGTAGTGCTTATCTCGCTTTGCCATTAGCCTTGGTATTTATTCAAATATACCATTTTGTCATGGCCGTTTCAGCCAGGAGCAACCTTGGCTACAAGCGATCCTGCGAAAGGGACGCCTGGGGCTGGGCTGTTGTATAGTACTGGTCGTAAAGGCCCGATAGCTGCTCAGCGGGATCCTGTAGGCGTTTCAGCCGCAGGTACTGAATAACCTGCCTGAGCTGGCGCGCTTTGTTGTGATCGAGCGAGGCTGTCAGTTTAGCTTGCTTACGGGGAGGCTGGTTGTGCTGAAGCGTCTGAAAGACCAGCCGGAACACCGGGCCGGGCTCTTGGTGCTCGTGCAGGTAGGCTTCCAGGCGGTCTACCAGCATACCCTTGGTCCGGCTGTCCCTGTTGTTCAGCACCACCAGACTTATAGAGTCTGTAATGTAGCGCTTCAGGGTAGTCCGGAAGCCGTGCCACAAACCATTGTGGTATACTACAGGCTTTTCGTTAAACCGCTCCAGCCGGAAACCGTAACCATAATTAATCCTGCCGCCATTGGGCAGTATGGTCGTCTGAAAGGCTTGCTGTTGCAGGCTATCAGCTAAAAGTGTCCCCTGATACAGGGCTTGATCCCACTTATACAGATCACTTGTGGTTGCATAGATCCCCTTGTCCCCAACCACGCCATCCAGGCGGTTATCCTTTACCTTGTAGGTTCGGTATCCCCGGCTCCGGAAGCCGCTCAGGTGATCGGGGTACGAGCGATTCCAGGCCTTGCTGCGCACAAAGGCCGTTGTCATGTCAAGGGGCTGAAATATCCGCTGCCTCAGGAAGCTGTCATAGCGCTGACCGCTGACCGCTTCTACCACTTGTGCGAGCGTGATATACCCGGTATTGGAGTAGAAAAAGCGAGTTCCGGGCCTGAAATACAGGTTCAGGTCAATGGAGTCCATCAGCTTCAGGACTTCATCATTGTAGGGGGGCCGTTCCTTGTTCCAGTGGTGCTCTACCGCCCACATGTAATTTGGCAGGCCAGCTGTGTGGTGTAGTAGCTGCTCTACGGTGATCCGGTCGTACTGGAAGTAGGGTAAGTGATGCTGTACCGTATCGGATAGGCTAAGCTTTCCATCCTCCACCAACATAAGGACTGCTACAGCGGTGAATTGCTTACTAACAGAGGCCAGCTGGTAGCGATCATCGGTGGATAAGGACTTATCAGACCGTGGTCCCACTGTTCCGTAAGCTTTTTCAAAAAGCTTATGCCCCTTGTAGTTAACCATAACATTGGCGTTCAGGTCATAGCGCTCCTGAAAGCGTGTGGCAATGGAGTCAATTCCTTGTACCAGACCGGGCTTCAGCCTTTGGGCTACATAGGCCTTTTCCCGTTGAGACAGGGTATGGTTACCGAAAGGGTCATCGGCCTTCATTGAAACGATATAGCTTCCAGAGGTCGTCAGGATCCCTAACATCAGCAAGCTTACCGTTAATTTGACCGTAAAATTCATGAGGGGTTAAAATCTTAGTGTGTTTTTGGGTTAGAATTTGAACAAAAATATCCCCCGCTGAACGGGGGACATGACTGCAAATTATAGGAGCTCAATTATCAGGCCTAAAAGGCTTAGCCATCCAGCTCAGCTTCCAGCGTGATCTTAGTGCCGGCTAGTGCCTTGGAGACCGGGCAATTTTCCTTAGCAGCTTCTGCATGCTCCTGAAACTTTTGTTTGTCCAGCTCCGGAACTTTAGCCTTGGTCACCAGGTGGATGTTGGTGATAGCAAAGCCATCTTCTACCTGATCTTCGGTAACATTGGCTTCCGTGTTAACGTACTCCGGTGTGAAACCATCCCCTTCCAGTCCGGCTGACAGGGCCATAGAGTAGCAGGCAGCATGGGCAGCTCCTACCAGTTCTTCCGGGTTTGTGCCGCCAGTGCCATCACCAAAGCGGCTTTTGAAGTGATACTGTCCGTTTACCTGATGGGTTTCGGTCTTGACAGAGCCGTTACCGCCTTTCAGCCCACCTTCCCAGGATGCGCTGGCATTTCTTGTTGGCATAATGTGCTTTTTTTAGTGTTTTCAATATTTGCTGATTGTCAGCACGCAAAGATAAGGCGTTTAGCAATAGCGCTTGACATCCGCATCAGGTACAGCAAATGCTTCTTCCTGCTGGCTGTTCAACAGTTCTGCTGCCAGGTAGGGGGCCTGTAACACGCCTTTGCTGCCCAGCCCATTGAGGATTTTTACAGCAGGGTAATCCGGGTGGCTACCGGCCACTGGCAGGCTATCTGCCATAGCTGGCCGCACCCCGGTCTGCCGGCTTAGCACCTCGTAATCCACAGCCAGCAGATTATCCAGTTGCCGGCAAAGCTGCTGGTAGCCTGCTCCGGATGGCTCAGTCGTGTCCAGGTCGTGCTCATAGGTAGCGCCTACCCGGAAGTGGCCATTGCCGAGCGGAATCAGCCAAAGGCCTTTGTTCAGCACCTTTGAGGCCTTTAGCTCAGGGGCATAAATTACCAGAACCTGGCCTTTTACCGGCTTCATGGGCAGATGGCTGAAAAAAGGATTTTGCTGCACAGCCCAGCCTTCGCAGAAGATCACACACCGGGCATCCAGCGCCCCCCACTGTACTCCTTCGGGCCCGATTGCCAGCTGATCGTAGGGAAGTAGCGCCTCCTTCAGCATCCCGGCTTTTTGGAAATACTGCCGGAAAGCCCGCAGGTAGTCGGCGGCATGCAGAAAAGCCCCGTGGCTGAGCGTAACGCCTCCAAGCTCAGCTTCCACATCCTCCAGAAGTGGCTGAGGCACCTGCTCCTCACTGATATAAGGTTGGTAAGCGGGGTCATACCGCCGGTTATTCCACCATTTGCGCTGTTGTTTCTGGTCTTTAAAAAGCCGGATGATCTCACTCATGTGGTAGAACTGCTGGCCGAGCGCAGCCTCCTGAGCCCGGTAAGTCTGACGGGCAAACGGGATCAGCGCATCGGCCCTCCAGTTTTTGGTGAGGTTTCGCCCTGTAACCGGGTTAACCAGCCCGCCTGCTGCCTGTGAAGCTGCGCCGGGTTGGTACTTATCTATGATCAGCGGCTGCTCTCCCCGCTGAAGGGCCTGCCAGGCAATGTGGGTGCCGGCTATTCCCTGTCCGATAACCAGATAATCGTAAGTCATGACGCTTCCGTATTACTTGCCCTGCAGAAGTTAGTACATGGTGTAGCCCAGGAGCTTACACGCCAGCTTACCATTGTAAAACGTGTAGCGGCTTTCCGTTCGAAGGGCAATGTGCTTGGCAAGGGCGGTGTTGCCGGTCAGTACCCACGCTTTGTAGCCTTTTGCCTGATGCTTCAGAAAGTCCCCGATGCCGGCATACTGAGCGGAGAGCGTTTCTGAATTGCCCATGCGCCCCCCATATGGAGGATTCATAATGATAGTGCCGGGGGTTTCAGGAATGGGAGTCTGGTTGAGCTCAGCCTGTTTTACCTGCAGGTACTTAAGCACGCCAGCCCTGCGGGCATTATCCTCGGTTACTTTCACCGCCTGCGCATCGTGATCAGTGGCAATAATGCTAAGGTTTTTGTGCAGCGCTACCTGCTGCCTGCCCTGCTCCCGTACCCGGTGCCACAGCTCAGACTGGTAACCTTTCAGGTACATAAAGCCAAACTGCTCGCGCAACAGCCCGGGCGGTCGGTTAATAGCCTGCAGGGCAGCTTCAATGGCCAGCGTACCTGACCCACACATAGGGTTAACAAACGGGCGATCCGCCTGCCAGCCGCTGGTGCTGACCAGGGCTGCTGCCAGGGCTTCAGACAGCGGAGCTTCCACCCGGCGTTTCCGGTAGCCATGGCGCGATAAGGGCTGCCCGGAGGTATCCAGGAAAACGGCGGCATCAGATTCCTTCCAGAAAAGGAACACAACAGCCTGATCCTTATCAGAGCGACTATCAGGCCGCTTACGGTAGACCTGCTGAAAGCGGTCAGCTATGGCATCTTTCGCCTTCAGGCTGGCAAAGCGGGTGTCTTTGATGTTTTCATTCTGGGTGACATTATCAATGGTAAAGTTGGCTTTCAGGGTCAGGTATTCTTCCCAGGGCACCCGCACCAGGGCCTTGTAAAGCTCGGAGGGGTTCCGTGCCCTGAAGTGCTGAACCCGGTAGAGCACTTTGTGGCAGCAGCGAAGCTGCAGGTTCAGGTACATGCAATCCTGCAGCGTTCCGGATAGTTCTACCCCGGTGTAATCGGTAGCAGCCAGCACGTAGCCATGCGCTTCTACTTCCTGCTGTAAGGCGGCTGCCATACCCTTCGGACAGGTACAACGAATGGTGCTGTAAGCGCTACTGAAATCGACCATGAGCTGGGAGTATTGGTGGTTCGGCTGTGTGTGACCGCCCTTTTGCAAAACTACGGCTTCTCCACCCTTACCCTGCGCATGAAAGCGCTTCTGGCTTTCACTCATAAACAAGGCAGGTAGGAATTGTTATTACTTTGCAGACGTCCTGCCTGAACAAACCCCTCACCGGCAGAGCTGGTACCCATGGCTAATAACGCTGAAACAGGCGAAGCTGTTAGTTTTCTGGACCACCTGGATGCCTTGCGCTGGCATCTGATCCGGTCCCTGGCTGTTATACTGGTGCTGGCTATTGTGGCCTTCCTGAATAAGGACTTTGTTTTCGATGGGCTGGTGCTGGCACCAGCCCGCAATACCTTCTGGACCTATCAGACCCTCTGCTGGCTGTCAGAGCAACTTACGCTGGGCGATAACCTCTGCATCCGGGAAATGGGCTTTAAGCTGTCGAATATCCACATGGCAGGGCAGTTTACGCAGCACCTGTTTGTATCTTTCATGCTGGGTATCATTGCCGGGTTCCCCTACCTGATCTATGAGATCTGGCGCTTTATCAGGCCTGCCCTTACTAAGCGGGAGCGCAAATACGGCCGGCGGCTATTGTTCTTTACATTCCTGCTGTTTATGCTGGGTGTGCTGTTCGGCTACTACCTGCTGAGCCCCATGTCTATTCAGTTTCTCGGGAGCTACCGCGTTACCCAGGAAATCCAGAATGTGATCACCCTGCGCAGCTTTATATCCACGCTGACCTCTGTGGTGTTTGCAGCTGCGCTCATCTTTGAAATTCCGGTCATTGCTTACTTTTTAGCTCGTATGGAGCTGATTACGCCCGAGCTCCTGAAAACCTACCGGCGGCATGCCCTGATCGTGGTCCTGATTATATCAGCCATTCTAACACCCCCTGATTTCACCAGTCAAATTTTCCTCTGTATCCCTTTTGTGCTGTTGTACGAGCTCAGCATCAAGATCAGCCGGCGGGTCAAGCGGCAGCAGGATGAGGCTTATGAAGCCATGGGTTAATGCATTGCCAATCCTGATCCTATGAAAAATTTCCTGCTCTTCTTATCAGCCATGGTTCTAACCCTCAATACCTTAGCTCAGGTACTTCCGGAAAAGCGGGCTGTGGACTGGTCTGATGCGGGCCTGACAGGCAAAACGTCAGGCCTTGATGCTGATACGGTCAGCTTCCGCAGCTATGCTGGTTCTTCGGCTGATACCCTGTACCGGGCAGACACGGTTTTCGCTCAGCTCATAGCTGACCATAAAAACGAGGCTGTTGTTATCTTGCTGCCTGAGGGCACTTATTACTTCAGCAGCAGCATCAGCCTGCCTGATAGCACGGTACTAAAAGGCGCTGGAAGTGATAAAACCACCCTTGTTTTCAGAAAGCAGGTGCGCAGCGATCTTATCAGCATTAATGGCCGCGGCAGCGCATTAACTGATACCCTTACCAGCCATTCACATGGTCAGCCCTTCTTGACCGTGCCGGACGCTGAAGCGTACCAGCCGGGGCAGACCCTGGCATTGATCCAGGATAACGGGCAGTTAGCAACCTCCGCCTGGGCTGAGGGCACGCTGGGTCATTTTGTAACGATAAGGGGCAAACAGGATAACCGCCTTCAGCTAAGCAAGCCCTTGCGGATGCCTTTTGATAGCAGTCGCAACCCACGGCTGCGCGGGATTCAATGGAAACAGCACACAGGTGTGGAATGCCTGAAGCTCATCCGGCAGGGGGCCACAAATCAGCAGACCAGCAACATCGCCTTCCGCTATGCGCAGAACTGCTGGGTTCAGGGTGTGGAAAGCTACCAGTGTAATTTTTCTCATGTAGAAGTATCCAAAAGCCAGCATGTAGCCGTAAGGGGCTCTTACTTTCATCATGCCTTTGGCTATGGCGGAGGTGGGCAGGCCTATGGCGTAACGCTCCACCTGACTACCGGACAATGCAAGGTGGCCAACAATGTTTTTGAGCGCCTGAGGCATGGAATGCTTTTGCAGGCTTCTGCCAATGCTAATGTCTTAGCTTATAATTACTCCATAGATCCTTATAAAGCCAATTTTCCCAATAGTTTTACAGGGGACCTGGTGCTGCATGGCAACTACCCCTATGCTAACCTCTTTGAAGGGAATACCATTCAGACCATCGCTATAGATGCTTCGCATGGTATCAATGGCCCGCACAACACTTTTTTCCGCAACCGTGCCCTGCTTTACGGCCTTTACATGAGCCAGAACCCAGCTTCTGATAGCCAGAACTTCATTGGCCTGGAGGTCCCGGACGAACAAGGCCAGTTCCTGCAAGCCGGAGATGGCCATTTTGTAGTTGGTAATAACTATCAGGGGACCCTGATTCCGGAAAACAGCAATAAGCCCCGGCTGAACAGCTATTACCTTAAGGAAAAGCAATGGCCGGGTTACTGGTCCTCGGGACTGACGTGGCCTGCCTACCACCCGGTAACCGAATTAGGAAAGGATGCCCTGCCTGCCAAACAGCGCTATGAGCGTGGGCAATTCACCCAGTGCAGCCAACTGGCGCCGGACACGCCTCCCCGGCCTTCTGATAGTGGCCAGACAGGGCTCCAGACCTCTGATAGGACGGCTGAGCTCTCCCTTAGCCCCAATCCCGCTACGGATCAGGTTCAGTTAGGACTTAATGGCTTAGCTGAATGGGAAGCACCGGTACTAAAACTTTACAGCCCTGGCGGTCAGCTTTTCTACCGGAAACAGCTCTCCCATGTGCGGGATCAGCTTACACTTTCAGTCAGCCATTTACCGCCCGGTGTTTATCAGGTTGTTGTTCAGGGAGCGGCAAAACAGCTCCAAAGGAGCCTTGTAGTCCATTAAAGTAAGGATACTATGCAAGTGCAGACCGAAGTGATCCGCTTTCAGACTAACGGGTATACCAGCATCATAAACCTTTCTGAGGAAGTATCAAAAGTGATCCGGAGCAGCAGTCTGGCAGAGGGACAAGCCACCATCTACGGCATAGGCGCTACTACCGGTATTACTACGCTGGAATACGAACCCGGCCTGGTTAACAAGGATGTAGGCCATATGCTGGATCAGTTAGCCCCGTATGGTCATAGGTACGCGCATAATCAGACGTGGGGCGATGACAACGGGGCTGCTCACCTGCGGTCTGCCCTCATCGGCACTTCACAGGCTTTTCCTTTTAAGGATAGCCGGCTTTTAACTGGCACGTGGCAACAGATTGTCTTTCTGGACTTTGATACGCAGCCGCGCAGCCGGGAAGTCGTAGTGCAACTGATGGGCGTCTAAGTTAGCTGAGGTTCGCTTAAGTAGGCCAAGACCCGCTGGGCAGCTTCCCGCCCGGATACCATTGCCCCGTTCTGGGACGGGGTAGTCAGGTGGTCACCGCAAACAAACTGATAGGGCGGCAGCTCCAGCTGGTTAACGTCATTCAGGAAGTTATCAGGTGTTTTAGCCGGGAGCCCGTAGGAAATGGTGTAAGTTCTCAGATGCTCCCACTGATCAATGTAGGCCGGATCATACCAGGTTTTGAGCTGTGCCCGAACTTGTTCTTCCGGGTTCTGCGGAGGCGGCCCTACAATGGAAACCGCCACCAGATGCTTGCCTTTGGGCGCGTAGCTGGGTGCTACCTGGCTCATGACAGCGATAGAGTTGATAGGCCCATCCGGGTTCCCGTTCAGGATCAGCAGGCGCTCTTTGGTTGGTGGCGCTCCCTGTACTGAAAAGTACAGGCAAGTAGTGCTGTTCTGCTCTGTCTTGATGTTGTCAAGTTCCAATAACTCAGCTGTCTGCGGGGCTTCCGTTGCCACCACCATGCTATCCGCTGTAAGGGTTTCCCCATCGCTAAGTGTTACGGCCTGGTTGCTCATCCTGGTCACTGCTTGGTTCAGGATGACTTTTTCGTCAGGAATGGACTCAGCCAACTGCCGTGGAATGGCCTGAATGCCCTTTGCCGGTACGCAGGTATCACCCTCTGAGAACATCCGGAAGACAAACTCCAGCATCTGAGAGGAGGTTTCCAGATCGCGGCTGAGGTAGATACCACCAAGGAACGGACGAAAGAGGCGGTCAATGATCTTATCAGAAAAACCCTTTTGCTTAAGGTACTGGTAAGTGGTAAGGCCCTGCTTCTCGCTAAAGATAGATTCCGGGGATTTGCTCATGATCTGGCTTCGGAGGGAAGCCAGCTTGAACTTATCAGCCAGGCTGCCGAGCGGAGCAAAGATGGACCCCAGCGCCTGCAATGGCTGATTAGCCGGGTCTATGACCTTCTGAAAGCTATTATTGATCCTGATGATGGAACCGGGCATGAAGCTTTGCAGGTCTAACCGGTCGTAGTCGAGCGTCTGCATAGCTTCGGGATAGGCGGATAGGAAAACCTGAAACCCGCGGTCCAGCAGGAAGCCCTTGTATTCATCGGTTTTCATCCGGCCGCCCAGGGAATCGGTTGCTTCGATCAGGCGGTAGTCAACTCCGGCTTTTTCCAGGTACCGGGCACAGTTGATGCCTGCCAGACCGCCTCCAATGATAATCGTTTGTGTATGATGCATGATCACCTGCTTCCTCAGCTCATCATTTCTTCCTAAGCGGAGTATTCCTGATTTGCCTTCTTTTTCTTATCTAAAACAGTGCCATCGGTACAGGTCTGCGGCCTTAACATTTTAACGGATAAGGCTTAGTGCGCCTGTAACCAATTAGCCCCGACCCCGATTTCCACCTCAAGCGGAACAGCTAGATCCAGAACGTTCTGCATCTTATCGGTGATCAGGGGCTTCAGGACGTCCAGCTCATCGTTGTGCGCATCAAAGATCAGCTCGTCATGTACCTGTAGGGTCATCCTGGAAGCCAGCCTGTGCTTCTTGATATCGCCCTGAATATCCACCATTGCTTTTTTGATAAGGTCTGCCGCTGTACCCTGGATCGGGCTGTTAATAGCGTTGCGCTCAGCAAATCCCCGCTGATTGGAATTACTGGAATTGATATCGCGGAGGGTGCGCTGCCGGCCGAACAGGGTTTTAACATGACCATGCCGGCGGGCATGCGCGATCTGGCTATCCATGTAGACCTTCACCTGGGGATATTCCGCAAAGTAGTTCTCGATGACATCTGAGGCTTCTTGGCGGGGAATATTCAGGCGCTGAGCCAACCCGTAGGCTGAAATTCCGTAAATGATGCCAAAATTCACAGTCTTGGCGTTCCGGCGCATCTCATCGGTAACCTGGTCAAACGGCACTTGGTAGATCCGGGCAGCTGTGGAGGAGTGGATATCCTCGCCTTTTCGGAATGCCTGGATCAGGGCGGGGTCTTCACTCATGGCGGCCATCAGCCGTAGCTCGATCTGGGAGTAGTCAGCTGCTAACAAGGAGTAACCCGCTTCCCGCGGAACAAAAGCCTCGCGGATCCGCCGGCCTTTTTCGGTCCGGATGGGAATGTTCTGCAGGTTGGGGTTAGTGGAGCTCAGGCGCCCGGTAGCGGCCACAGCCTGCTGATACGATGTATGGATACGTCCGGTGCGCTCATTGATCAGCTCGGGCAGGGCATCCACATAGGTGGATTTGAGCTTCTGAACAGACCGGTAATCCAGCACTTTCCGGGCAACGGAATGCTTAGCAGCCAGCCGCGTCAGGACTTCTTCATTGGTAGAATACTGCTGACTTTTCTGGCTTTTCTTGGCGTTGGGGTCCAGCTGCAGTTTCTCGAACAGGAGTTCCCCCAGTTGCTTTGGGGAATTGATGTTGAAGCGCTCTCCGACCATCTGGTAAATCTCTTCCTGCAGGGTCTGCATCTCCTCGCCCAGTTCACGCGAAAAGCTGTGCAATTGCTGCTGATCAACCCTGACGCCTTCCCGCTCCATCTCTTCCAGCACACAAATCAGCGGCTCTTCAATGGTGTCATACAGCTCAGTATAGCCTTGCTCCTTAAGCTGCGGATAGAAAACCTCATAAAGCTGGTAGGTTATGTCTGAGTCTTCGCAGGCATAGTCCTTAATGGTCTCCGGGGCCAGGTCTTCCATACTGGCCTGTCCTTTTCCCTTCTTACCGATAAGCTGCTCTATCGGCACTGGCTTGTATTGCAGGTACTGTTCGGCCAGATAGTCCATGTTATGCCGCAATTCTGGCTCCAGCAGGTAATGGGCAATCATGGTATCGAACACCTGGCCTTTGATCTCAGCCCCGAAGCGGTGAAGGATAACCAGGTCAAACTTGATGTTCTGGCCAATTTTTATGATAGAGGGATCAGCCAGCACTGGATTCAGCGCTGCTATCACTGCCCGGCAGCTTTCCGGGTCATTGGTGGGCAGGTAGTACCCCTTGCCCGATTCCGGCGAGATGCTGATCCCTACAAGGTCTGCCACCTGCGGATTCAGGGCTGATGTTTCGGTATCGATAGCGAAGGCCTCGCACTGCTGTAATTCCTGTACTACCGCATGGCGGTCATCAGCTGACTGTATGAGGTGGTAGTCCGTGGCGACCTGGTCCAGGGTAGTCAGCGCTGGCTGTGAGGGTTGAGCGGGTTCAGCCTTTTGTTGTTGCTGGAAGAGGTCGCCCTGTTCCTGCTGCTGTTGCTCGCTACTGTCAGAATCCCCGTAGAGCTTGCGCCAGATCGAGCGGAACTCCAGCTCCTGTAGCAGGCCCTTCAGGGCTTCATCGTCCGGCTCTTCGCGCTTAAGGCCTGCCTCATCAAAGTGAACCGGCGAAGCTGTATCGATAGTGGCCAGGCGCTTGGATTGCAGGGCAATATCGCTGGCTTCTTCAATTTTCGCCTTCTGCTTCCCTTTAAGCTGATCAGTGGAAGCGATCAGCGTTTCAATGTCTCCGAACTCCCGGATGAGCTTACCGGCGGTCTTGGGCCCGATGCCTTCCACCCCGGGTATGTTGTCCACACTGTCGCCGGTTAGTCCCTGTACGTCCACAACCTGGCTAACCTCATCGATATCGAACTCCTTTTTAACCGTATCCATATCCCAGAGCTCACCGGGCTTGCCGCTACGCGCTGGCTTCATCAGGTAAATGTTCGGCTCAACTAACTGGGCGTAATCCTTATCGGGCGTAACCATGTACACCTCAAATCCCTCCCGGGCTGCTTGTTTGGCAAGGGTACCGATGAGATCATCCGCTTCGTAGCCGGGCTTTTCCAGAACTGGTATCCGGAAAGCCTGTGCCATGCGCTTTACCACAGGCGTGGCTATCTGAATATCCTCTGGCTGCTCTTCGCGGTTGGCTTTGTACTCAGGATATTCCTGCTCCCGGAAAGTGGGCTGGTTGGTATCAAAGGCGATCCCAACGTGGGTGGGATTCTCTTTTTCCAGCAAGTCCAGCAGGTTGTTAGTAAAACCAAACAGGGCTGATGTATTCATGCCCCTGGAATTGTACATAGGATTCCGGATAAAGGCAAAGTGAGCCCGGTAGATAAGGGCCATGGCATCCAGCAGGAATAGGCGTTTATCGGTAGTGTTGCCTGACATTACGGTTAGCTTTTCTGTATCAGTTTGTACTCAAGGGTATTTGTATCAACAACCTAAAGTGTATGGTAAAATATACACGCTGAAACCCAAAGAGCCTCATGGCTTCCGGTTATGGAAACTCAGCGGCTCGGTGGCAGGCTTATCCAGCAGCAATCCCTTGTGGTAAGCCAGCTGTCCGTTGACGAACGTATGGGTAACGCTGCCCGGAAAGGTTGTACCGTCAAACGGGGACCACCGGGCTTTGGATTGCAGGGTTGATGAATCAACGCGCAACGGCTGTTCCGGATCAACCAGCACACAATCAGCCTTGTAACCCTCTTTTATGAATCCCCGTTCCTTTACCCGGTAAGTTTTAGCCGGGTTATGGGCCATTTTCTCAGCAATCTGGGTAAGGGATAGCAGGCCTTGATGGTAAAAAGCCAGCATTGCCGGCAGGTTATGCTGGATCATGGGGATACCACCCGGAGCTTCCGCATAGCCGCGCTGTTTTTCTACCAGGGCGTGCGGGGCGTGATCAGAGGCGATCTGGTCAATAGCGCCTTGTTGCAGGCCTTCCAAAAGCGCCTGGCGGTGTGGTTCGGCCTTGATAGCAGGGAAACACTTCAGCTTGTTCCCCCAGCGTGTGTAGTCAGCACTATTGAACCAGAGGTGATGGACACAGGCCTCTGTGGTTATAAGCTTTTCTTCCGGAGGGTAAGCACTGTCAAAAAGCGGGACCTCGTCTGCTGTGGTCAGGTGCAGGATGTGGAGCCGGGCCTGGTATTCCCGGGCCATCCCAGTGATCAGCTCAGAAGCCTGATAGCAGCCCTGTGCATTCCGTATCCGGGGATGCGCTTCAATTGATAGCTGTTCCTTTTCCGTAATCCTGTGGTAGTTCTGCTGGATAATGGCCTCATCTTCTGCATGCACCGCTACTAAGTGCTGCGACTGCCGCAGAATACCTGCCAGGGTTTCCGGATCATCTACCAGCATATTCCCGGTAGAGGAGCCCATAAAGACCTTAATACCACAGATATCCTGAGCGTTGGCCTGCTTGATAGCCTCAATGTTATCCTTGGTTGCTCCCAGGTAGAAAGCATGGTTGGTCCAGCTTGTGGCCGATGCCCGGCGGTATTTTCCGGCCAGCTCAGCCTGGTTTACCGTCTGAGGGATGGTATTTGGCATTTCCATGGTCGCAGTAACGCCACCAGCTACCGCTGCTCTGGACTCAGTTCCGATGGTGCCCTTGTGGGTCAGACCAGGTTCGCGAAAGTGAACATGGTTATCAATAATGCCCGGCATCAGGTAAAGGCCTGCTGCCTTAACCTCAGTGTAAGCTTTTTCAGGCGGAGTGATTGTGGAGGCGATACGGGCTATATAGCCATCTTTCAACAGGACATCGGCCTGATGGATAACACCCTCATTAACCACATAAGGCTGTTTTAGCAGTACCGGAGGCAACTCATGCTTATCCTGCATGGGGTAAAGCTAAAATTCCTCTCCCTCTTCGGTTTCTTCAGCTTCGTCCCCGCCGGATGCTGTTTCCTGTTTCTGCTCGTCTTCATCAAAATTCAGCACGATCGGCATCAGCAGCATCAGCAGGTCTTCGCCCTGCTCAGCCTCAGCCGGTTTCAGGATACCCGGGCGGTTATGCTGCGATAAGTTGATCACCACCTCATCTGAGTTAAGGATGTTCAGCATATCGATCAGGAAGCGGGCATTGAAACCTATGCTCATCTGCTCTCCATCAAAATCGCAGGCCAGGCGCTCAAAACCTTCATTGGCAAAATCCAGATCCTGGGCCGTTAGCTGAAGCTCCCCGTTCGATATCTTAAAGCGAACCTGATAGGTGGTCTTGTTAGAGAAGATGGCAATCCGCTTCAGGGAGTTGATAAGCTCAGTCCGGTTGATCCGGAGGGTATACGGGGCTTCGGCCGGAATAGCTGCACTGTAGTCCGGAAAGCGCTCATCAATCAGGCGGCAGATCAGCTTAACATCACCAAAGGTGAACAGGGCATTGGTACTGTTATACTCCACGGCAACCTGTACATCGTCATCCGGAAGGGAATTCTTTAGCAGGTTCAGCGCTTTGCGGGGCAGGATAAAGGTGTCCGCATTATCGGCCCTTACGTCTTCCCGCCGATACTTGACCAGTTTATTCCCATCTGTGGATACAAACTTGAAATCCAGCGGTGTCATTTCCATTAGAAGCCCCATGAGGGCCGGGCGCAGTTCATCATTTCCGATGGCGAACAGGGTGTTGTTAATAGCCCTGTTCAGCACCCGTGAGCTGAGGGAAACCGTGCTTCCATTTTCAACTTCCGGGAACTTCGGAAAATCCTCAGCTCCCTCGCCTGATATCTTGTACTTGCCGTTATCTGAGGTCAGCTCAATGGCATTACTAGTGGTATCGATGGTAAAAGTAACGGGCTGCTCCGGGAGCGTTCGCAGGATATCGATGATCAGGCGGGCCGGCACAGCTACCTGACCGTCTTCTTTGCTTTCAACCTCCAGGCTCGAGCGCATGGATACCTCGAGGTCAGTGCCGGTTATGGTTAGCTTGGACTCCCGGACCTCAAACAGAAAGTATTCAAGAATCGGAATGACCGCCCGATTGCTGATCACACCATTGATTAGCTGAAGTTCTTTAAGCAGGGCCGTTGTAGACGCAACGAATTTCATATGCCCGTGGGATTTGTTAGCTTCTCTACAAAGCTAATTGATTTTTGAGGATTCGAAGTCCGAGAGCTCTCCGAGCATAGGGTCCGCTATGAGATCCTGAACCAGGAGCACCTGGTTCGGGCGGCCAGGTGTTAAAGCGTAGTAATTGTCCGCTTTCTCCGGGCCTTTTGTGGTGTCTGTTTCCTCATCGAAAACCCCGTATAGCTTCAGGGATCGTTTGTTCCGGCCGTCTGCTGCTACCCGGATCTTAGCATCCGGGGTAAGCTGCTCCAGGGAGTCCCGCTTGGCCGGGGCATGCATGTCCTTGATACAGTGGAAATCACTAAACCGGGTCAGGTAGCGCTTGACGGCTTTTTGATCCGGATTCGGAAGCTGCGCGCGCTTGCCGGGCTGAATTAGCCGGAAATCTTCAGCCCCGCGTTTGGTAAGCCTGAAGGTGTTACGCTTTTCGGCATTGTACTGCACCTCTACCTCTTTGATGTTAGCCGGGTTAAAATCCCATATCAGGGTGCTGCGCCATTCCTCCGGATCAGCAAAAAACCGCGTGCTCAGGTAGCCGTAAAAACCCGGAATGTGGGTGACGTACGGCTCCTTGTCCTTGTTGTTCATGGCCATGTAGGTACCCAGTTCACTCGGGGTTTGATGGCCGACATAGTAGGAGCGCACGAGGTTGTTGTCCTTGTAAACGTCTATCTGCACATTGTTAGAGGCCATGGCCTTGATCACATTCTCCCGGGCCTCCAGTGGGACCGGTTTTTTGACTTCCACATTCCGCAAAGTGTGCAGAAGCGTCTGAACCTTACTCAGGCTGGCCCGGAATTCATTGTTCACCATCCAGGTCTGCGTGCTTTTCCGTTTCAGCTGAACCTCCTGCCCATCCATGTTAGAGAGGTGTATCTCGTCAATAGCTGCGGTATCCTGAATGGCGAACTCAGTATTCTTAGCAGAGAAGGTAGTATTGCGGCTTTTTGTGGTCAGCCAGTATATGACTCCGCCCAGTGCTACCAGAACAAGGGCAGGTATGAGGATCGATTTCCAGTTCATGATGGCGTTTCTTCTTCGTTTCCATGTTCTGAAGCATGATCATTGACAGGCTGGTTAAGCCGGACAAAACGCTGCCTGCGGATAAAGTTATAAACGAGCCCGAACAGCAGAACCAGGCCAACTGGAGCGGCCATATTCACGATCCGCCAGTAGCGCTTTTCCGCTTCGGCTTTTTCCTGATTCAGCATGCGGAGCTCATAATCCTTGGCACGCAGGCTCATAAGCCCCGATTCGTCCAGCAGGTAATCCACACAGTTCAGAGCAAAGGTCTTATTGGCGAAGTTGGTCTGCGTGTAGCGGTCTTTCCCCAGCTCAATGGTCTCTCCTTCCATCTGGTTTATCTGGTTGCGGACGAGATCGCCATCGCTAACTACGATCATCTTTGTAGTATCACTCCTTGCCTTGAGCTCCCCGTATTTGCTGGATTCCAGCGTTTCCGGGGCCACCCGGTTCTCAAAGGCTGAGGGGAAGCTTCCCTCTAACAGCACAGCCAGGTTCTGCGGACCAGCCTGGTACAGCCGCTCACTCATGGTTTTGCGAATGTTCTGCATGTTGATCCGCACGGGGTGGAACAAGGTGCGGGCATTCGGCGAACTGCGCAGGAGAATTGTTTTATCAACGCCTTCACTCGCCACTGTATCAATAGAATTGGCAAACCGCAGCCAGATCCGGCTCATGTTGGTAACGATGGGGTGGTCCTGCTGCGGTGTAACTAAGGGATAGTAGGGCCAGGGCAGGAAGTTCCGCCGGCGCTGACCGGTACGGCCACTGCGGATAGTAGGGATCGCATGGCTCTGGAGATCCTGCACCAAATTGGTATTGATCCGCACCCCATACTTGAAGAGCTGGTCTTTCAGGTTCAGGTTGTACTGCCGGCTCATCCCAACCCCGCGCCGGCTGAGGCTATCCATGCTCACCTGCAGGGTTTCTACCATCCAAAGCACCTTACCCCCTCTCATGATAAACTGATCGAGCTTGAATTTTTCCAGCGGATTTAGCCGCTCGGTGGGCTTGGCCACTACAGCCAGATCAAACTCCTGTAGCGCTCCTACTTTGTACCGGGGCAGGTTAAGGCGCTTGACGGTGTAGGTCTCACTAAGGGTATTGCGGATGTCCCTGGTTTGGCGCTTCCCCAGTTCCCCATGGCCGGTCACGAAGGCAATGCGCTTGGTGTCGCGGGTTCTGAGCTTTCGGACAGTGCTCATGAGCCCGTATTCCAGGTTCATAATGGAGTTCTGGATAACCTGCTGGGGCTGGCGGCCCTGCTGCTCTTTCAGGATCTGATAGGAGGAGGTTTTATCTTTGTAAAATAGAATAGTGCCGGGGAAGATGACCTTTTGAGCACTGCCACTCTCCTTCTGGATCTGAAGGTTGACCGGCTCCAGCCCTTGCTTGCTGAGCTGCTTAAAGCGATCCCGGCGCTCCTCGGGGTCTTCTATGTCCGTGGGGTCGATAAACTCGTACTGAAGCTTATCCCCGGCATACGCCTTCATTTCGTTCAGCATTTCCCGGGTGGACTGCCGCAGCCGCCGGAAGCCCGCAGGCAGGTTGTCACTGCCCAGGTAGACCTTGGCATAGACAATATCATTCAGGTTCTGCAGCTTTTCGATCGTCTGCGGGGATAGCGTGTAGCGGTTATCAGAAGTCAGATCCACCCGTTCGTTGGCATATTGGGCAATGATGTTAATGGCAACAATGATGGCACTCAGGATAGCCAGCTGAAGGTAGGATTGGAGTTTCCGGGAGCGTGCCTGCTTCATATCGCAGATAGGGCCATTGGTGGTAACAGGGACCGGTTACCACTTACGGCTTTCCAGTACAGTTTTGGTAAACATCAGAAATAGAACAGATAAGCTTACAAAGTACACCACATCCCGCGTATCAATAACGCCACGGCTCATTGAGCGGTAATGGGCCTGGATGTTCAGCGCTTTGATCACCGGATCCAGCGCTGACCAGGTTGTATACTCCCGTAACCACGGAAGCAGGGCGTAGAGAACAAAACAGATAAACACTGATACTATAAAAGCTATAATTTGATTATTTGTTATAGATGATCCGAAGAGACCGATAGCCGTATAGCCTCCGCCAAGGAAGACCAGCCCCAGGTACGATCCCCAGGTTCCGCCGATGTCTACATTGCCTACCGGATCAGCCAGGGTATAGATGGTGTAGAAGTAAAGCAGTGTGGGAAGAATGGCAAACAGCACCAGCACCAGGCCCGAGAGGTACTTAGCCGTAACAATGGTGCCGTCACTAAGGGGCTTGGTTGTCAGGATTTCCAGCGTTCCGGAACTCCGCTCCTCAGCCAGCAGGCGCATCGTGATAGCAGGTATCAGGAACATAAAGACCCACGGAGCGATGTTAAACATCTCCTCCAGCGTAGCGTAGCCGTAATCGAAAACATTCAGCCCGGGCAGGATCCACACAAACAGGCCGGTGGCTGTCAGAAAAACACTAATAACGATGTAGGCAATCAGGGAGCTGAAAAAGCTGTTAATCTCCTTTTTCAGGATTGTTAGCATAGCGTGCTGAGCATCAGGAGATTTACTGAGTTAGTTCCTGGAAGACGTGCTCCAGGCTCTCACGGTTTTTGTTCATTTCGATAATCGGGTTTTGCTGTTGCTGGGCCAGCTGAAAGATAGCTTCAGCAAAGGCCACCTCATCGGTTTCGGAGGTCTGGAGATGCCAGTAACCATCCTGCCGGCTTACGTGCTCAATGCCCGGCAATTGCGCCAGGTCATGCTCCTGCATTGAAGACTTGAAGCGCACATCAACAGTCAGCTGCCCCTCTATGCGGTTCACAAGGGCATCGGTGTCTTCATCAGCTACCAGCTGCCCTTCCCGGAGGATCAGGACCCTGTTGCACATGGCCTGTACTTCCTGCATTATGTGGGAAGAGAGCAGAACGGTCTTTTCCTGGCCAATATTGCGGATCAGGTTACGGATCTCCTCCACTTGGTTGGGATCCAGCCCAGAGGTGGGCTCATCCAGAATTAGCACTTCCGGGTCATGAATGAGCGCCTGAGCCAATCCCACCCGCTGGCGGTAGCCCTTGGATAAAGCCCCGATCGGCTTGCGCCTTTCAGGTTCGAGGCCTGTGATCGCTATCATTTCGCGGATGCGCTGCTTCTTGTAGCGGCCTTTGAGTCCGTAAATACCGGCAGAAAAGCCCAGGTATTCATCCACATATTGCTCTTCGTACAGGGGATTGTTCTCGGGCAGGTATCCGATAGAGCGCCTGACCGCAACCGGGGCGGTTAGAATACTCTGGCCATTGATCCAGGCATCGCCTTCCGTAGGGGCACTATACCCCGTCAGGATCCGCATACAGGTGGACTTGCCGGCTCCGTTCGGTCCCAACAGGCCAACCACACCTCCCGCTTCTATCTGAAAGTTCAGGTGGTCCAGTGCGGTCTGCTCATTGTACACCTTGGTTAAGCCCGCAGTCTGTATTGACAAGAGGTCCTGCTTTTGAAAGGTTTCTGCCTAATTGAGCTGCAAAAGTACCAAATACCTATTCCAGCTCTGAGCCTGTGTAGTTATCCAAACTGCCAGGCAGCAATTAGTTGAATAACGAAACCATAGGTGCTTAGCGTATAAGCCTACAGGAGAGCAATAAAAAGCTGGCTGAAACATGAAGGCTGAAGGGCGCCAAAAAACCTGTCAAAACCGCTTCCTTCTTAGCAGCGCTCCACGTTTCAACCAGCCCTGTACTTTCAGGAGGAGAGCACTTGGTTGGTAGCCTGCGGCTTCACGCCAACCATAGTGTTAATTGCATTCAGGATACCAGCTTTATCCACACCGCAATATTGCTGCTGAACAGCCGGGTCGCCATGCTCTACAATCTCATCAGGAATACCGAGCCGCTTAGTGTTGGCCTGGTAGTTATGCTCAGCCATGAATTCCAGTACGGCACTACCGAAACCTCCATTAACAGCGCCATCTTCTACCGTTAGCACCTGGTCATGATTCCGGAAGATTTCGTGGAGTAGTGCTTCATCCAGTGGCTTAGCGAACCGCATGTCATAGTGGGCAATGCTAACATTCTGCCCCTCCAGTTCCTGAATGGCTTCTTCCGCAAAGTTGCCGGGATGCCCGAAGCTCAGGATAGCCAGATCAGTTCCATCTCTTAGCTTACGCCCCTTGCCGATCGGGATTTCCGTCATCGGCTGCTGCCAATCCGGGGTGACGCCCTTACCACGTGGATAGCGGATGGCAAAGGGACTGTGATCCCGGATCTGAGCGGTGTACATAAAATTCCGAAGCTCGGGCTCATTCATGGGAGCCCCCACGATCATATTTGGCAGGATACGGGCGTAACCGATGTCATAGGCTCCTTGATGGGTAGCCCCATCATGCCCCACAAGGCCAGCCCGGTCAACGCACAGTACTACGGGTAGATCCTGAATGCAGACATCGTGTACTAACTGGTCATAAGCCCGTTGGAGAAAAGTTGAGTATATGGTTACGAACGGCTTAAGGCCCTGCGTTGCCATGCCAGCTGCTACTGTGACCGAATGCTGCTCAGCAATGCCCACATCGATCGCCCGATCGGGCATCTTTTCCATCATCATTCCGAGCGAGGAACCAGAGGGCATCGCAGGGGTAATGCCCATGATATCCTTGTTCTGCTCTGCCAGTTCAATAATGGTCTTACCAAATACGTCCTGATACTTAGGGGGATCGGTAGCCTTAGCTGGTTTTTTCTTGATTTCGCCAGTGATCTTATCAAAGGTAGCACCCGGGTTGTGCCACTTGGTTTGCTCTTCTTCCGCTGCCTTGAATCCCTTGCCCTTGACCGTAACACAGTGTAACAGCTTAGGCCCGGGAATATCCTTCATATCTTCCAGCAGATCAGCCAGGTGATTAACGTCATGGCCATCTACCGGGCCGAAGTACCGGAAATTCAGGGATTCAAAGAAGTTGGCATGCTTCAGTAACATGGACTTCAGGCTATTCTCGATCTGAGAGCCCAGCTCCTGAGCCTTAGGTCCGAATTTCTTGATCCGGCCCAGCACATTCCAGAGCTCGTCCCGGAAGCGGTTGTAGGTCTGGGATGTGGCAATATCGGTCAGGTACTCATTGAGGGCCCCAACGTTGGGGTCAATGGACATGCAATTATCATTGAGGATCACGGTCAGGTTTGAGTCCTCCACGCCAGCGTGGTTCATGCCTTCGAAAGCCAAACCGGCCGTCATGGCGCCATCACCGATGACCGCTACATGCTGGCGATTCCGCTCACCTTTCTGCCGGCTGGCAATGGCCATTCCCAGTGCTGCTGAAATGGAGGTTCCGGCATGACCTACCCCGAATGTATCGTACTCACTCTCTGCAATCTTGGGGAAGCCGCTCAGCCCTTGCCAGCGCCGGTTGGTGGAGAACTGATCGCGCCGGCCGGTAATGATCTTATGGCCGTAGGCCTGATGCCCTACGTCCCACACCAGCTGGTCATCAGGGGTGTTCAGCACGTAGTGCAGGGCCACGGTCAGTTCTACCACACCAAGGCTTGCTCCGAAGTGCCCGCCATACACCGATACCACATCTATGATGTAGTCGCGGAGCTCATTGGCCACCTGTGGCAGCTCCTTTTTGGAAAATTGTTTTAAGTCTTCCGGATAATGGATCTGTGAAAGGAGCTTACCGGGTTCAATATCCATACTGGCTTGTTTTGTGCTAAATCGCAAACGAAGAGGAACAGGCAATGTTCAAGCCTGTGGAAGCCTTAAATATTGGAATTTATTTCAGAAATAACAAACATTAGCTCTTCCTGGAATCCCGTTTCCGCGTTGTAACAAGATGAGTTACCTTCAAATCGGTCATACGCCCTGGCCCTGGGCCAGTATTCAGCATGCTGATGATGCTTTAATGCAAGCCAGTCCGGCTTCCGGACAGCAGGTGCTGACCACAGCCCGAGCCTGGCTCAGGCAGCAACAACAATTCACGCTGTACACCTCTGGCTCCACAGGCAGCCCTAAGGCCATCGAAATTACCCGCCCGCAGATTCAGCGCAGCGTTCAACAGACGGTAACCTTTCTGGGGCTCAAACCCGGTGACCGCTTACTCAATCCCCTTTCGGTCTCCTATGTAGCTGGCTTTATGATGGTGATGCGGGGGCTTGTTCATGACATGCCGGTTATTCAGGTACAACCAGCGCGGCAGCCAATCCCGGACTGGCTATTGAGCAATCCACCTGCTATGACAGCGCTTGTCCCGCTGCAATTCAAAGCCATTGCTGAGGCATCAGCCGAACATCGCAACTTCCTTCGTCAAACAGGCGCCATCCTGATAGGAGGCGGCCCGCTAAGTCAGGAGCTGGAGGAAACAGCCCGGCAAACAGGGGCGACTGTTTACCACACCTATGGTATGACGGAAACCCTGACTCATGTAGCAATCCGGAAGGTTAGCCCTGAGCCCTGGCATTATTTCCAGGCAATGCCGGAAACCAGCTTCCGGCAGGATGAGCAGGAGCGGCTAATTATTGATACCCCCTTGTGGGATACGCCTGTTAACACCAACGACCGGGTAAGGCTTCTGGATCAGCACTATTTCCAGTGGCTCGGACGGGCTGATTTTGTTATCAATTCCGGGGGGTACAAAATCCAGACAGAGCAGGTGGAGCAACAGATCGCCAGCACCATTGCTGAGTATGAGCTGTCTTTGCCCAACTTTTTCCTTGCCAGTGTTCCGGACAGTGCGCTGGGTGAGCGGGCAATCCTGATCGTAGAGTGCTCGTCAGCATTCCTGGATGCTCAACAACATCAGCTGGATCAAGCCCTCAGGGCCTACCTGCCGCGTTATGCTGTTCCGAAGGATTATTACGCCACTCCTGCCTTTGCCTACACCCATTCCGGCAAGCTGGACCGCGCCACAACCCTCCAGCAGCTGAACCTAGCGCAGGAATAGGCCTTACCTGTTGTTTTTATTAGTTTTGCGCAGCAAAAATTGCGGGGTGTAGCGCAGCCTGGTCAGCGCGCCACGTTCGGGACGTGGAGGCCGCTGGTTCGAATCCAGCCACCCCGACCCTGCCACAGCCCCTTCTTCCAGAGAAGGGGCTTTTTTAATGGTGGCGCATTAGTACTGCCGCTGCTCTAGCTTCTGAGCCTTATCCACCATCTTCATGAAATCCTGCCTATAGCCCTGTTCATCTTTCCCCATGCCTCTTTCAGCATTTTTCCGAATTAGTTTGTAGTCGGTTGACCCTTTGTAAGGACTCTGCCTTAGCTGCATCCCGAACATTGCTACTGCCGCCGACCAATGAAAGTTAGCCGATGGCTCGGCATTTTCTTCCAGCTGAACAGGTTGCTCGATGAGCTGACTCTCGTCTTCGTCCGGTTCTTTGTACCGAAGACGCAGGATCCCAAGCTCGCCCGATTCATAAGCCGCTTCCCGGATTCGTTTTTCCTGGTATTTAAGCTCCGGCACCCGGCCTGGCTTCTGCTTCAGGGAAGCGCCCTGCGGCACTAACTCGTAGAGAGCTGTTACCGAATGCCCGGCCCCTAACTCCCCGGCATCTATGCTGTCATCGCGAAACGCTGTTTTATCCAGCTGCCGGTTTACGTAACCTATCAGGCGGTATGCTTTAACCTTCGCCGGATTGAATTCCACCTGTACTTTTACATCCTTGGCAATCGTATTCATAGTTCCACCGAATTCCGAAACAAGGGTTTTCTTGGCTTCCAGCCGGCTGTCTATATAGGTGTAGTTCCCATTTCCCTTGTTGGATAGCTTTTCCATTTTGCTACCCTGGTAATTGCCCATGCCAAAGCCCAAAGCGGAGAGGTAGACCCCTTCCTCGCGCTTCCGCTCGATCAGGCGGGTCAGGGCCCCGTCACTGGTAACCCCAATGTTAAAATCGCCATCAGTAGCTAGTACCACGCGGTTGTTCCCGTCTTCTATAAAGCTTTCCCTGGCCTTTTGGTAAGCCAGCTTGATGCCCTTGCTGCCTGCTGTTCCTCCTCCTGCTTCCAGCTTGTTAATGGCCTGACTGATCTCTGCCTTTTGATCCCCGGGCGTTGGCGGCAGCACCATCCCGGATGAGCCAGCGTACACCACGATCGTTAACTGATCCCTGGCACGTAATTGCTTGGTCAGCAGCTGCAGGGACTCCTTAACGAGCGGTAGCTTTTTCGGGCTGTTCATGGACCCCGACACATCTATCAGGAACACCAGGTTGGATGGCGGGATATCGGCCCTGGAGAGCTTCCGCCCCTGAAGGCCGATGTGAAGGAGTTTGTGGTCCTCTTGCCAGGGGCAGGCTGCAGCTTCGGCGTTGACTGAGAACGGATGCTGGCCTGAAGGCCCGGGGTAATCGTAGTTGAAGTAGTTGATCAGCTCTTCAATCCGGACTGCGTCTTTTTGCGGCAACTCGCCCTGATTGAGAAAACGCCTGGTATTGGCATAAGAAGCCCGGTCTACATCAATGGAAAAAGTTGAGAGTGGCTTTTCAACTGACCGTTTGAACGGATTGGCCTCGATCCGGTCGTAGGCTTCCCGGTTAAATTCCCGGCGGATCACGGATTCATTGCCTGCTTGCTGATTGCGCCTGCGCGGGGCCTGGCTTTGGATAGCATTCTTGTTCCGGAAAAACTTTTTCCGCACTTCAGGCTTGCGCTTCGGGGTTATGCTAACATTCCTGGTGGTTACTTTACCCTCAGCAATGGCAACATTATTGACAAAGTGGGTCTTGTAGCCGCTGCGTTTGAACCGCACAGTGTAGGTATCGACAGGTAGGGCTTCCATTTTGTAGCGCCCCAGGCTATCCGTTTTTCTTTGTTTGTTTAAGCTGGGAATCTTGACCTGGAAGCGCTCAATGGGCTTTCCGCTATTGGCATTGATCACCCGACCTTTTAGTGTGCCCGTCTGGGCATGCACGCTGCCAACGCTTAGCAGCAAAAAGCCCGTGATAAAGCAAATAATTCTCATGAAGCGGTTTTTAGCGTAAGATATACCGGTAATTGTTCCGTGAAGCTCTGCTCCTGTGCCAACGGAAACAGGCAAACCTCATTGCCTTTTATGGTCATTTTTTGAGCACCTTCCTGAACTCATCAAGAATGGCTGAGGGAAGCTCATCGCGGTTGGTTTCAGTAACCTGCCACGGCTCAGCCCGGCTCTGTTTTTTCAGTTCCCGGATAAAGGAAGCCCGGGCCTTCTGGTGGATAACAGCTAACAAGGGAACAGGCTGCTCCACCGCCTGCTTAACAAAATGCTTAAACCCCTGACTGTAGAGCTCCATCGGGCCTATTTCATCCACCAGGATAACATCCGCCTGCTGAAAAGCATAGGGGAAAGCCTCACTACAAATCGCATCAATGTTATGCGCCATAACCTTGTACTGCCCAACCCGCATTGGGCTCTCCCCCTGCTTGTGGGCCATCACTTCTGTACGCCCGGTTAGCAGGTCGCGCACGTGGAAGCCTGCTCTGCTTCCGCTATCACGGATCTCGGGGCTGACCAGGCCACCGGGCCGGAGCCCCTCTGCTTCCAGCTGGTTGGCTAGTTGATAAATGATAGTGGACTTGCCAACACCGGGCTGTCCGGTTAGAAACCAGTTGTTTGCCAATGGATAGGTAAGCTTAGTTGTGATAACAATGTTGAGGTAAAAGCCGGCCTAAAAGAAATAATCACCCTTAACGACCGTCCGGGCGCTTCCCTTGACCAATACACGATCTTCTTCTGCGCTTACTGAAAGATTGCCTCCCCTCGGGCTTAGCTGACGCGCCTGCATTGTTTCCTTGTTCAGCGCTTGCTGCCAGATGTCACACAGCGAGCAGTGCAGAGAGCCGGTTACTGGGTCCTCCCCTATGCCGGCATTGGGCGCAAAAAAGCGGGATACGAAGTCTGTCTCCTGATCTGAGCCCGGGGCCGTTATGCCCACCCCGAACTCGTGCATATCAGCCAGCAGGGTGTGATCAGGCTTAAAATCACGCACAGCCTGTTCGTCCGGAAGCCTGAGGATAAGTTTATCACTTTCATAGACAGCTTCAACAGGCGTCTGCAGCTGATCCAGCCCATGGGTGTTGACCTTCCTTTCAGCTGGTATTCTGGGCAGATCCATGGCAACCCGGCCATTGGATGCGTGCAGGCGCAGATCACCTGAGTACTGTGTGTGGAAGGTAACAGCGCTCCACTGAGGATGGAGGTACTGGAAAACAACATGAGCTGAAGCCAGTGTAGCATGCCCGCAGAGCGCTACTTCAGTAGCAGGAGTGAACCAGCGTATCTCGTAGCTCTCTTCTTCATTGCTGCTGGGCTTCAGAAAAGCCGTTTCAGAGAGGTAATTATCAGCTGCAATGGCCTGCAGGGTTTCATCACTCGGCCACTCGCTCATCACACACAAGGCCGCTGGATTGCCCTCGAAAGGGTTTTCGGTAAAAGCATTGACCTTGTAAAAATCACATCGTTCTGACATGGGCTGGCTGTTTAGGGTTTCACTCCCTTACAAACCTACAACAATTACAGGCGGCCCTCATGCGCTGACTGGAAAGTGTGTAATGTGTAGAGCAGATTAAGGCTTGACCCTTTTGAAAAATATTATAGCTTTGCTAGCATATTAATTATTACCCATATGAAAAGCAAGCGCACCCTTTTCCTCTCGCTTATCGCTCCCCTGTTTATCCTGAGCAGCTGTCAGGATACCACTGATGAGACCACTGAGCCCGTTGCGCCTCCTTCGCCGGATTTTACTGCCTCCAACACCAACTGCCAGGCACCGTGTGAAGTGACATTCAGTGCGCTGGTGAACGAAGCTGATGAATACACCTGGACCTTCGGGGATGGCGATACCAGTAACAGGGCCAACCCTTCTCATATTTATACAGAAGAAGGCAGGTATGCTGTTTCCCTGAAAGTGACCAATGAGAGCGGTACTGAAGTGATTGTAAAAGATATCACCATCGATTCCGGCTTTCGGGAAGCAGCTATACAGAAAATTACGATCCGGGATTTCCCTATAACTGATAGCAACGGCAACGGCTGGGATGCTAACAGCCCGCCTGACCTGTACGTTGAGCTCGGGCAGGGCAGTGATTCATTGATAGTGGGCAATACCAACGTTATTCCCAATGTTGTGGACTCGCTTGACCTGCCGGTTGATTGGCAGTTCAGCGCCCCACAACCCGTTATTCGAGATTTTGATAAGTCCTACAGCTTCCGCCTGATCGACCAGAATAGCGATACCACGGATCAGCCCGTTGTGCAGTATACCCTGCCGGAGGATGGGCCCGGCATGGCACCGGATCCCTATCCTGAAACCGTACCTATCCGGAACAATGATGACGAAAATATCGGCACTATTGAGCTGGAGTGGCGGTAAACCGGGGATACGCCATTCCTGAGTAGCCCTTACGGAAAAATAATGCTACGCCTGTGCGCTCTACTTTGGTAAGTAGGAACAAATTTAGTCTTTAATGCATTTATTGTTTAAACACTAAATGAAGCGGATTTAATCCTTACTTATGAAATTAGAGGAAGAGATAAAGCAGCACCGGGGTTTTCAGGACGAATGGGAAAAACTTGTCCTGAATATTCTGTTTACCGGAAACTGGATCAACGGTTATCAACATCAGCAGCTAAAGCAATATGACCTTACACCCGAGCAGTACAACATCCTGCGGATCCTGAGGGGCTGTCACCCCGATCCTGCTTCCGTTAACCTTCTGAAGGACCGTATGCTCAACAAAATGTCCAATGCCTCGCGATTGGTGGAAAAATTGCGGCTAAAAGGCTTAGCTGAAAGAGAAGAATGCCAGGATGATCGCAGGCGTGTAGAGGTGGTCATCACGCAACAGGGGATAGCACTCCTGCAGAAGATTGAGGACGCTGAGCTAACCCCGGCCCAGCGCTTTCAGCACCTGACCGAAGAAGAAGCCCGGCAGTTAAACACCTTACTGGATCGTTTCCGGGAATCCTAAAAAAATTTCAGCTTCTATTGTTATAACACTTGATGTCTTTACATTTGTATTGACTAACAAAACTTCTCTACCAATAGAAAGGCCAAAAGAACTTTAAAGCAAGCCAACACTATGACACAATCAACCCGAGTACAAGAAGCTCAGTTAAGCAGTCTGATCACGGATAGGTGGAGCCCGCGCTCCTTTACCGAGGACGATGTAAGTAGTGATCAGCTTACCAGGTTACTGGAGGCAGCCCGCAGGGCCCCTTCCAGCTTTAACATTCAGCCATGGCACTTCATTTATGCCCGGAAAAGTGATGGGGAAGCTTACCAGAACCTTTTTGATTGCCTGATGGATGCTAACAAAGGATGGGCGCAACTGGCACCGGTCCTGATGATAAGCGTTACCCAGACTAATCAGAACGATGGCAACCCTAACTACTATGCGCGGCACGATGTAGGCATGGCAATGGGTAACCTGTTGGCACAAGCCACCTACGAAGGCCTGGCCGTTCACCAGATGGGGGGTTATCACGCCAGCAAGGCCCGTGAGAACCTCAATATTCCGGAAGGCTATGAGCCTGTGGCCATGGTTGCCGTTGGTTACCAGGGGCCTGCCGAGCAACTGCCGGAAGACCTGCAAAAAGTGGAAAGCCAGGATAGCAGTCCCCGCAAGGATCTCTCAGAGTTTGTCTTCAAAGGAACCTGGAGTGGTAAGCCAGATATCCTTGATTAAAGCCCGTACATTCATAGCCTGTAGCCTGCGAATATGCTGCGGGCTATGAATTTATGACGGGATTTATTACCTTTAACTGAAACGCTACTGATTATGTCACTGCAAGGAAGAATCTGCAAGCTGCAGAAGGAAGCCAAAGTCCTGCTAATAAGAGGAAAGATCAGCCATTACATTCAGAAGCTTATAGAGTTAGAGCAGGCTCGCGCTCAGACTAAGCAGGGAATCCTTTTCCCGAAGCAGGCCATGAACTAACCCAAAGCTCCTGTTTTACCAATCGGTAAAGTGCTTTTCCCTATGCGCATTAGCGGGTTTAGTATGGTCAAAAATGCTACTAAACTCTATTACCCGATCTCGGAAGCTATCCAGTCTATCCTGCCTTTGGTTGACGAGTTTGTGCTGGCACTGGGAAAAGGTGATGAAGATGACCGCACGCGGGAAGTTGTAGAGGGTATTGGTTCAGAAAAAATCCGCATCATCGATACCGTTTGGGATACGGAAGCTTATCCCAACGGTACTGAAAATGCGCATCAGACCGATATAGCAAAAGAAGCCTGCACTGGGGATTGGCTGTTTTACCTTCAGGCAGATGAAGTGGTTCACGAGCAGTTCTTACCAGTGATTGAAGCGCAGTGCCGTAAGCATTTGAGCGATCCCGAAGTAGAGGGATTTCTTTTCAACTACCTGCATTTCTGGGGTGATTACTGGCATGTGATTCCTAACCATGGATGGTACCCTCAGGAAATCCGGATCGTCCGGAATGATCCGGACATACACTCCTGGCGGTCAGCCCAGTCTTTCCGCCGGATACCCAACTTCGATGGTGTTTCCTATCGCCAGAAGGAAGGTACGTACAAACTTCAGGTTGTGCCCCTGAATGCCTACATCTACCACTACGGGTGGGCCCGTCCTCCTCAGCTCATGAAGCGGAAGAAACGCGCCCTGGCCAACATTCATAAAAAGAAAGGTGAAGCTGAAAAGGCGGTTACAAACCTGGAGGCGGATACCGTACCGTTTGACTATGGCTATCTGGATCAGCTGCCGCGTTTTGAGCAAGCTCACCCTGCCGTGATGAGCAAACGGATCTCGGCTTTCGATTGGGAAGATCAATTAACCCCCGACTGTGTAAACCCGGAGCGGAAACCTTTCAAACATGAGACTGTGAAAAACCGCGTGCTGACCTTTTTTGAGCAAAACCTCATGGGCGGAAGGCAGTTTTTCGGGCATAACAACTGGAAGCTCTTGTCCCGCTAATCAGAAACGGTTTTAGGCTGTATGTTACAGAAAACCCTACAAGGCGTAACGGTAGAGGCTGTACAAGGTAACATTGTTAAGCAGGAAGACTGTGATGCTATTGTTAATGCAGCCAACGCCATGCTACAAAGTGGCAGCGGGGTTGCGGGCGCCATCCACAAGGCCGCAGGACCAGGCTTAGCCGAGGAATGCCGTCCTTGGGCACCCATCAAGCCCGGTCAGGCTGTCCGGTCTAGCGGGCATAACCTTCCCAATGAGCATATCATTCATTGCCTGGGACCGGTTTACGGGCAGGATGAGCCTGCAGATGAGTTGCTAAGCGATTGCTACAAAAACTCCCTGATCCTTGCAGATCATCAGGGGGTTCAAAAGATTGCGTTTCCGGCACTTTCCACTGGCGCCTTTGGTTACCCCTTGCAGGAAGGTTTAACAGTTGCACTGGATGCAGTCCAGTCACGGATACCCAGGCTACAACACATCCAAACGATCCGCTTTGTCCTGTATAGCGCAGACGACCTGAGCACCATGGAGGCCATAGCAGATGAAAAACTGGTCCATTCTTAGCACAATGCTTGCATTGAAGTTGGAACAAATAATTCCTTAACCGCTAACACTAAATCACATTATTATGAAACGACTGAAACTAACTGCTATCAGCTTCTTAGGGCTCGTAACAACGGCCTTTGGCGCCTATGCAGCCACCATGACATGGGGGCTTGATAAGGCACATTCTGAAGTTTCCTTCAATGTTCAGCATATGAAGATTTCAGAAGTATCCGGCACTTTTGAGGAATATGATGCCTCCATCACCACCAATGGTCAGGATAACTTTGAAAGTGCTGACGTAAGTGTCACTATCGATGCCAGCAGTGTAAACACTGAAAATAAAAAGCGTGACAAGCATCTTCGGGGTGAGGATTTCTTCAACGTAGAAAAATACCCTGAGATCACCTTCAATGCCGATGGCATGGAGAAGGTTGGCATGACGGAAGATGGTAATGCCAAGTACAAGCTGGAAGGAAAAATGACCATGCACGGCCAGACCCAACAAGAAACCTTCACTGCTATTCACAACGGTACTGTAAAGGATCCATTCTCCAAAAAGCCAAAGGCAGGCTGGCAAATCCGTGGCACGGTAAACCGCTACGATTACGGGCTTAAGTGGGATAAGACCACTGAAGCTGGCAACCTGATAGTTGGCAAGAAGGTGGATGTTGTTTGTGATGTAGAGATCACTCCGGCCAGCTAACTAAGCTGAAAGCAGATACAATCACCATCAAAGGGGGAAGGCATTAGCTTTTCCCCTTTTTTTGTTTATAGCTTTGCTATCCAGCATAAGTATACGAAGCGTAGCTCACCGAAAAGGAAAATTGTTGTCATGAAGCTAGAGCAGGCAATAGAGCAGTATCATTTCTCATCGGAGCATCTTAAGCTTTTGATTAACCTGCAGTACACCCACAACTGGGCCATTAGTAAGATAAAGGATTTTCTTTCGCAGTTTGACCTTACCGTTCAGCAGTTCAACGTCTTAAGGATAATCAGAGGGCAGAGGCCGAACCCGACCACGATCAACCTCCTGCGCGAACGAATGCTCGATAAGATGTCCGATGCCTCGCGGGTGGTTGAGCGCCTGCGGCAGAAGGGGCTTATCCAGCGCCAGAAGTCTGAGGTCGACCGGCGGTCAGTAGAGGTTAAGATCACAGACGAAGGCCTGCGCGTCCTCGAGCGTGTTGACAGCGAGTATGCGTTTCTGGATAACCTGCTTAGTAACATATCAGCTGAACAGGCCAGGTACATGAATGAATACCTGGATCAGATAAGAGGCGATGAACAGTAGCTTAGCTACTGTTGCAGATCTTCCACACTGATCTGCCTGAACGCGATCCGTGCCGGATAGTAAGACGCTACCACTCCAAGCACAAGGACGGTAATGAAAACAACAGCAAAATCCATCCACTCGAACTTGACCGGAAAGGCATTCAGGACAAAAGTGCTGTTAGCACTGAACTGGATCAGTTTGTATTCCATCTGAAGCCAGCACACAAGGCTTCCCAGCCCAAGCCCGGCCAGGGCACCGCTAAATGACAGGAGCAGCCCTTCGTAAAAGAAAACATTCCGGATCAGCCCGGCTGAGGCCCCCATTCCTTTCAGGATAGCCATATCCTTCTTCTTCTCAATAGCCAGCATCAACAGGGCCCCGATCAGGTTAAACGCTGCAATCAGCAAAATAAAGGTCAGGATCATGTAGACTGCTGTTTTCTCCGACTGCATCACCTGGTAAAGGGTTTCGTGCTGCTGGTAGCGGTTTTTCACTTCGAACTCCTTCCCGAAAAGGGCTTTCAGTTTCTGCTGAATACCCTGGGCTGAGGCATTTTCAGTGTGATCAATCTCCAGCCCGGTTACCCGGTGTGGCTCGGCCACTAACTCTCGGGCAAAACTCAGCGGCAGCACGAGATACTGGTCATCAAATTCCTGCTGAATCGTAAAAATCCCCGAAGTGCCAACTTGCCGCTGCCGGAAGGCTGAGGTCGGGTCCAGCCGAAAGCCACCCGGATTGCTCTTCGGGGTATAGACGCCTATTTCGTTTTGCTCGCTGTAGGCATTCAATCCCAACTGGCTGGCGATTCCGGCTCCGACAATAGCCTGCGCATTATCCCGGACCTTCAGCACAGGTTCTCCGGAGTAGAGCATCGTATCCACCCCCATGGATGAAAGGTAATCCGGCCGGATGGCTTTGATAGTGGCAACTGCCTGACGGTTCTGGTTTTTCACCAGGATATTCTCCTCAATTACATAAGTACAGTTGACCACGCCATCCCAGCTTTTGACCTGCTTTAGCAGAGCCTGCGATGCCTTTTGCGAGGCACTGTCCTGCCCTGCCGCCTTAGCCGGATCGAAGTATTTTCCCTTTTCCGGGGTCATGCGCATGTCCGAGTCAAAAGAGTTGTAAAGGGATAACACGACCTGCTCGAATCCATTGAAAACCGATAGCACCACAATAAGGGCAAAAGAGCCTACTGTAACCCCGATCAGGGATACTAACGAGATCAGGTGAATCACATTAGAGACCCGGGACGAAAAGAAGTACCGCTTTGCAATGAAAAAGGGGAAATTCATACAGTAGCCTTACCGCCACGCTTTTACAATCAGCCCGGTGCCGGTCATATGGCCGGTGTTGGAATCAATGTAGTTCAGGATAAAACAGAATGGATAAACAACCAGGTAATAGAAGGGAAGGACCGCAAACATAGCCTTTGACCAGTTCAGCATCAGGATCGGGTATTTCATGGACAGCCGCCAGGATACCTTGCCGGGAGCGCCATAGGAGTACCGGGCCTTGACCCGCGAAAAACCTGCCTCGTAAAGCTTGTCCTTGATCTCCCGGATACCATACCCATCCCTCACATGCTCCCCGATGAACGACTCATCCTCTTCGCTCTGCACATCCGAGCCACCCTGGTCCGAGGGCGTGGAGATAAGCAGCATGCCGCCCGGCTTCAGGGAGTGGCAGATATTCCGGAACACCTGTACATCAGGCTCAATGTGTTCCATTACGTCCACCGATAATACCAGGTCATAAGTATCAGGGTGCTGAAAGGTCGTCAGATCGGCTGTTTCAAACCGGACGTGATCCATTCCCACCTTCTCAAAGAATTTCCGCGAGTTGGCCACCTCTTCTTCTTTTACATCCACGCCAAGGATCTGGGCATCGGGGAACCGCCTGGCCATGAAGTAGGTGTATTGGCCGAATCCTGAGCCAGCATCCAGAATCTGCTTAGCCCCCTGATTCAGAGTTCCCCATTGCTTTAGCTCCCGCTGGATGTGCCAGGCTCGCAGAAGTAACAGGTCCAGGAGGCGGTAGAATAGCTTTTGAAGGGCTGGGGTTGTTTCAAAAACAGCACTCACGCGCTCCTTAATCGGATCGTAATTCATGCAGGGAGGTTTGTATGCAATCTGTAAGGGTCAGAGGGTCAGGACTGCGTATTCTCGTCAGGGGAATCTGTGCCCGTGTTGGTGGTATCGTTGCCTTTATCAATTTTCTTAAACACTTCCTCCATCCGCTCCACGTAGTCCATTGTGTCATCGTAGTAAAAGTATAGCTCCGGCACCTTCTTGAGCTGGTCCCTTATCTGGTCGCCCAGCGCCTTGCGAAGCGCGCCTTTGTTTTCGCGGATTTGCTCTATCAGCGCCTGCGGGTCAGCCTCCTGTAGCACTGAAAGGTAAATAAAGGCGTAGCCCACATCTGGCGACATGCGCACGGTAGTAACCGTGATAAAGGAGTTTCCGAATGCTGCTTTGCCCTGCTGCTGAAATATCCGGGCCATCGTCTGCTTGATCAGCTCTGCTACACGCTCCTGCCGGCGTCCCATACTATTAACCTTGAATTTAGTTAACCCGCAAATTTAGCTGAAAATCCACTACAAGCATGGCCAGTGCTCTGGCCTTCCGCTTTTACCTCCGGCCTCCATGCTCCTTTGATTATCCTTTACCTTTGGATGCTATGAATACCTACCTGCGGATCTTAGCATTTGTCAGGCCCTACAAGCTAGCCATAACGCTGTATATCCTGCTGGCGCTCCTTGCAGTTATTACCACCAGCCTGGGTATCGCGCTGCTGGATCCGGTGCTCAATCTGCTGTTCTCAGGTGATTCATCGGCAGATACCCTCTCCACTGGCGAGTTCAGCCTTAGCATCAAGCGCTACTTCAACAGCTTCATAGCTCAGTACCTGGAGGACGGGAATAAGCTCAAAGCCCTGAGTATGGCTATTATCACCATCGTCAGCGTCAACATTATCGGTAATGTGCTGCGCTACCTTTCAAACCTGATGATGGCTTACCTGCGCACCAAGACACTGGAGGATCTGCGCAGCTACTTTTTCGAAAAGGTCAACAATCTTCAGATCAGCTATTTCGAGGGAGAGCGTAAGGGCGATCTCATGGCCCGGATGACCTCGGATATTTATGAGGTGGATAAATCCATTGTGGTAACTTTCCGCTCTCTTATCCGGGATCCTTTTACCATTATTGTGTTTCTGGCTCTGATGCTGGCTTTTTCCTGGAAGCTTACCCTTTTCATCTTCATACTCCTCCCCCTTTCAGCCGGTGTTATCACCCTTATCACCCGTTCTCTTAAGCGGGATGCCTTCCGTACGCAGGACAAACTCTCCCGGATCATGAGCGTAGTAGAGGAGTTTGCCGGGGGTGTGCGGATAATCAAAGCCTTCAATGGTGAGGGCTACATACAGCGTGTTTTTAAGCACTACAATGGCCTTTACAGCCACTATGCCAGGCGCCAGTTCTACAAGCAGGGTCTGATCAAGCCCTTCTCCGAGATCATGGGCGTCATCACTATTGGCCTGATCCTGTGGTTTGGCGGCCGCTTAGTCTTCGAAGGGACTATTAATGCCTCCGGGTTTATCACCTATATCTTTTACTTCCAGCGGATCATGCAGCCGGCTAAGAGCATTTCTTCAGCATTCGGTAACCTGAACAGAGGGATTGCTTCTGCTAACCGGATCTTCCGCGTTACTGATGTTCCGGTAACAATTACCGAAAAGCCTGATGCACTCCCGGTTGACGACTTTCAGAACCAGATCAGTTTCCACAATGTAAGCTTCGCTTACACGGAAGAGCGGGTTCTCAAGGATATCAACCTCACTATCCAGAAAGGAGAAGTGGTGGCACTGGTAGGGCCATCGGGCAGCGGTAAAACCACCCTGGCCGAAATGCTGCCCCGCTTCTATGACCCGACTGAAGGCTGCATTACGCTGGACGGGTATGATTTGAAGGATTACAGAATCCACTCACTGCGCAACATCATCGGTTTCGTCACTCAGGATCCTATTCTGTTCAATGATACCATTTACAATAACATTGCCTTCGGGATAGACGATGCCAAGCCGGATGATGTAGCCGAAGCTGCCAGGGCTGCCAATGCCCACGACTTTATCCTGGAAGCGGACAACGGCTACCAGACCATGATCGGGGATCAGGGGGCGCTACTGTCAGGTGGGCAGCGGCAGCGCCTAAGCATCGCACGGGCTATCCTCAAAAACCCACCCATCATGATCCTGGACGAGGCCACCTCAGCCCTGGACACCTCCTCTGAGAAAATGGTGCAGGACGCCCTTCAACACCTGATGCGCGACCGCACAAGCCTGGTAATTGCTCACCGCCTGAGTACCATCCAGGAAGCAGACCAGATCGTTGTCCTGGACCAGGGAAATATTGTAGAGTGGGGTACCCATAACCGGCTGGTTCAGCAGGAGGGCCTTTACCATTCGCTGTACCGCATGCAGCAGCTTGAGGGCTAGCATCAGACAACTTAAAGTTACCGGGCTGTGCTATTGAAGACATACTTCTGAGAAGGACTTCGCAGGCATACACCAGCAATCAGGGATCAGGAGCTCGAGAGAGGGCTTGCGCTATATAGCCGGCCACGGCTTCCGGAGCCCATGCCCGCTTGTGATAAGTGTAAGCGCTTTCCCGGAGCGATCTGAGCTTAGCCGGGCGTTTCAGTAAGCCTTTCACTAAGGCCGGCAAGTGTTGCCAGTTTGTTAGCTGATAGCCCGGAAAGTCCCGGTAGCACCAGGCATCGGGCAAAGGGGCTGAGATGACAACGCAGCCGTGCTGCAGGGCCTCAAAGTGACGGAATGTAACATTGCTAAAATTGCCTTCCGGTGCGATCACAAGCTTGGCCTGACTCAGGGCAGTGCTGTATTCAGATTGAGAGAGGCCCTGACCAAAGCCCTGTGTTCTGTGAACTTTCGTTTGTACTTCAGGATCCCGCTCGAGCCTATCCATGGCATCCAGCGCTGCCTTCCGCCGGTGCAGCTTACGCCCGCTGAAAAACACATCAACCGGGCGCTGCTCAACAGGCGTGGGATTCTTAGAAACAGGCCACACTCCTGGCCCCAGCGGTATGTGGTAAACATGGGGATAAGACGCTTCGGGCGGGTATGGCGTGAAGAGCGCTGCCACCGCTTTAACGTAATCCGGCAGCCGCCCATCTTCATTGCTTAGGTAAAACACCACAGTCTGTAGATCCGGATCAGGTACTGCTGTTCGATGGTCAGTAATGACAAAGCGGTACCGCGCCTTCAGGCTATCGGGAACAGACGCCAGGATGCCTTTCAAGTAGGGCCACTCCCAAAGCTCCGTATTGGGCAGCACCTGAATGATATGGTCTGAATCCCCGTAGGTACACACGCTCACAGCTGGATAAAGCTACGGCTTTGCAGCACGGGGCTGTAGCCCAAAATGGTTTTTAAAAGCCTGCAACTCCTCTTCTATGGGGACAGAGGGTACATTGATATGCCTGTGTAAAGCCCCCTGAGGCTCGATCTGAAGCTCCATCAGGTCCAGATGCTGATTGACGTGCAGGGTCTCAAGCCCGGGATAAAGGGCACGAAGGGTTTCCACAATGTCCAGCACGCTGAGGTTCCGCTCTACCAGGTTGTAGGTGCCGCTGGGCACCGGCTTGCTGATCACCTGGTGCAGGGCCTCAACGGCCCGGTCTACATGGATGAAGGGCCGGCGCTGCTTTCCTGTGCCATTGATAGAGATGCGGTTGTTGATATTGGCTTCCAGCATAAAGCGGTTGATCACAGCATCAAACCGCATACTCGGGCTAAAGCCATAGACGTTTCCCAGACGGATGATCCGGGTCGCCACCTTACTTTGAAGCCGCTCTACATGCTCTTCACCCCGTCTTTTCGAAACCCCGTAGTAGGTTTTCGGGGCCGGAATGGAATCCTCATCCCGGATGGATTCCGAAAACCCGTAGACTGAGCCACTGCTGACGTACACAAACTGCTGAACCGGGCTTTCTTCTACGGCATATACCAGTTCCGCGGTTCCCCAGTGATTGACCTGCTCAAAGTAGTGCGGATCCTGAGCAGCAAAAGGCGTAGTTACCCGGGCTGCCAGGTGTATTACCGTGTCAACTGATGCCAGCACTTGTCGCAAGCGCCTGGAATCCAGCAGGTCACCTTCAATAAAGCGGACTTTTGTTCCCGGGAGGTCATGAAAAAGGAAGAGGTTGTAATTCTTACGGGTCAGGTTATCGTAAACCACCACCTCTTCGACTTCGGGGTCCTGAACCAGTTGCTCTACCAGCTCAGTCCCGATATAGCCAGCTCCACCTGTAACGAGGATTTTCATTGGTTGGCCTTGTTGTTCATGAGCTCCGTGTGAAGGCCGCACTCGGTTTTGTTAAGGCCGCTCCAGCGGCCATCCCGCTCACTCCCCACCTGATCGGTGTCCACCCGCTTGGTACAGGGCTCGCACCCAATACTGACGTAGCCCTTCAGTTCGAGCGGGTGGCGAGGCAGTTCATAGGCTTTCAGGTACTGCACGATCATACGCTTATCAAAATCCAGCATGGGATGATAACGAAGGGTGCCCTGTGGGGCCTGTTCTTCATGGCTCATCTCTTCCCGGTTAGTGCTCTGATCCCTTCGAACGCCCGTAATCCACACATCTTTTTCAGCCAGCACCGGCTCCAGCGGCTGTACTTTGTTAATATGGCAACACAGGTCCGGATCTGAAGTAAAATACAGCTGCCCGTGCGTATCACGCTGCAGGTGCTTGGGAATGGCCGGTTTCAGGTCAATCACATTCAAGCCTAACAGGGCTGTAATCTGCTCCTTATAGGTTAGCGTTTCCGGGAAGTGATAGCCGGTATGCAGGAAGTAAATGGGAATCGAAGCATCAATCCGGCTGATGATGTGCAGCATGGGGATGCTGTAACTCTGAAAAGAAGAAGTGGCGAACAGCCTGAGCCCCTGTTGCTGATAATGCTGGAGCTGCTGACGTATGGGTTCAATATCAAAAGGCATAGTGCGCGGGTTTGGGCTGATCAAAGTTAAAGAAGGACACTCACAGGTCCCGTCTTTGAAGAATCAGGTAACTGACCCCCACAAACAGCCCTGTGTAACCCAGAGCCAGGAAGAAGGTTGGGCTCAGGATCGGATCTGATAGCAGCCGGAAATCTGATGAGAAGTCAGCAGAATTGAGCTGATCCAGCTTTACCGGAAAAGGTAGCAGGTTGTTAATTGTACTGATCGGCAGATACGGGCTCCACCCCTGTGGTAACAGGAAGCCAATAGTGGGCTCCAGAATAAGGGTGTACAGGAAGAACAGCACAATGCTCAGACCACTCCGCTGAAAGCCAATACCGATCAGCACGCTAAAGCTGAGGATGCCCACTGTCTGCAGAAAGTAGAGCAGCAGGTGCTCAGGATTATGGCTTAGCAAGCTGCCATCGTCCGAATACAGAAGACCATAGGCAATCCCGGTCAGCAGTACTACACCACTAGCCAGAAGCCCTGCAGCCAGCAGTATCAGGTACTTCGAACCAAGCCAATCCTTCCGGCTAAAGCCATCGATCACATTCTGCCGGAGCGTTCCGTAGGTAAAATCATTGCTGATCGAGATAATCAGCAGGATGCCCAGCAGTGTGGTGAAGTAGGCACTTACATAAGGCAGAAAATTCCAGATCCGGGTGTAGTTGTAGATTGTATAGGCATCAATACCCACCCCCTCAGGCACCAAATTAGGCAGAATGCCGTAGACCAGCGGAACCAATAGGGTAAAAAGGCCTGCAATTACCCAGGAAGTGCGGAAAGGCAAAAGCTTGAGCAGCTCAGTATAGAAGAGGCGCTTCATGAGGCACTGGATTGGGTTAAGGACAGGAATTGTTCCTCGAGGTTCTGAGGACGCATAGCGAGGTGATCCACAACAATGCCCTGCTCGTAAAGCTGCTGGTTCAGTTGGCCCGGGCTAACGCCTGCATATACCGTGGCAACAACATGGTTATTCTCAAAATCAACCTGTTGTACGGCTGAAAGCTTATCAAGGTTTTGCCGGAGGAGCGCAAGATCCGGGGCACTAAGCTCTACACGGGGCTGGTCACTCAGCAGGTCTGCCACTTTGCCGGACTGCAGGAGCTGGCCCTGCTGCATTACGGCTACATGGCTACAGACTTTCTCTACCTCATCCAGCAGATGGCTGGCCAGGATGATCGTACGCTGGTTATCCGCAATGGTGTTGATCAGGTCACGGACCTCAGCAATGCCCTGCGGATCCAGCCCGTTAGTAGGCTCATCCAGCACCAGCACCTGCGGGTCATTCAGCAGAGCACTGGCAATGGCCAGGCGTTGCTTCATACCGGTTGAGAAAGTCCGGAAGCGCCAGTTTGCTTTGCCCTTCAGGTTGACAAAGGCCATCACTTCCGGGATACGGCTTTCCGGTACTTGCTTGATCTGGCAGACGATGCGAAGGTTCTGATAGGCCGTAAGAAAAGGGTAAAAATGCGGTGCTTCCAGCACAGCCCCGATCTGCTGCCTGACGGCAGGCGTTGGCTCTTCCCCGAACCAGGTATAGTGGCCGGCTGTGGGATTGGTAATGCCGAGTAGCATACCAAGGGTTGAGGTCTTACCACTACCATTTGGCCCCAGAAGGCCGTACACTGCCCCTTCTTCTACTGACAGGTTCAGGTCAGATACGGCCCTGAGCGAGCCATAGGCTTTCGTCAGCTGATACGTAGCCAGCACCTCGCTCATCCCAGGCGCTTTTGGAGGCCGTTCAGCAGGCTATGGGCAAAGCGGCCTGGTCCATCGCAGCAGGGGATCACATTCTGCCCGCAGCTGGCACACTGGTAGTGGCCATGAACGAACACATACCCGGCAAGCTGACCGCAGAAAGGACAGGGCTGTTGTTGCTGCATAATCATAAGTTTTAAAGAATCTCAAAAATAGCAAAATTGCGTACCTCAGGCACTTAGTAGCTTTTGGCAAGCAACCCTGGACCGATTAATCAGCGGTGTTTAGCTTTGGCTAAAAAAAGTATGCGATTCTTCCTGCTCTTTTTTCTGTCAGCCCTCGTTGCCATACTATATACCTGCCAGTCATCCGGCAGTGGTCAGCAGGTGTCTGAGGAGGCCGGCCCGGTAACACTGGTCGTTCATGGTGGTGCCGGTAACATCACCCGGTCTGCGCTGGATTCCGCTGAGCGGCTCCGCTACCGGCAAAAGCTCAAAAAGGCGCTGGACACCGGGTATCAGCTTCTGAAGAGCGGCAAACCAGCTGAAGAGGCCGTGGAGCACACCTTGAGGATTTTGGAAACCGATTCGTTTTTCAATGCTGGGCGCGGCTCAGTTCTGAATGAAAACGGCCATGTGAGAATGGATGCCGCCCTGATGCGGGGCGCGGATCAGCAAGCAGGCGCTGTGGCTTCCTGTTCAGGCCTGAAGCACCCGATTGCTGCAGCCCATGCGGTGATGGACTCCTCGCCTCACGTCATGCTGGTTAGCAAAGGGGCCAGGCACTTTGCCCGACAGCAAGGCCTAAAGCCTGCTGATTCGGCATATTTAGTCACTCAGGCCCGTTATCGCTCCTACCATCAATCAGCCCATCAGAATCGAACCAAGCATGAGGGGACTATCCGGCATCAATGGGGGACTGTGGGAGCAGTTGCCCTGGACCAGGAAGGTAATCTGGCTGCAGGCACTTCTACAGGTGGCCTCTCCGGGAAAGCCGAGGGGCGTGTTGGGGACTCGCCCACGATCGGGGCCGGAACCTATGCGGATAACGCCACTTGTGCCGTATCGGCAACCGGACAGGGTGAGTATTTCATGCGCAACCTGGTGGCTTATGATGTTGCCGCCAGGATGGATTACAAGGGCTATTCCCTTCATGCAGCTGCCGACTCCCTGATTCACAGCCAGATAGCCGGCATGGGCGGCAAGGGCGGTTTGATCGCCCTCGATCAGCAGGGCAACCTGGCGCTGCCTTTCAACACCACGGGTATGTTCCGGGCCTACAAGCAGAAAGGCAGCCCTGCCAAGGCTTTGATCTTCCCGGAATAAGAACTTTTAGAGCTTCTGGTGCTTTCTGTTTGAAAAAGTGAAAGCCATGACGTTTAAGACCAACATTAACTGTGGAGGCTGCATAGCAGCCGTTAAGCCATACCTGGACAATCTGGAAGGCGTGGAATCATGGGATGTGGACACCAATAATCCTAAAAAGCCCCTCACCGTAGAAGGCACCGTTTCTCAGGAACAGGTAATGGAAGCCGTTCAGGAAGCTGGCTATCACATTGAGCCGGAGAAAGCAGGCTTTTTTAAGCGTCTTTTTGGGTAGCTAAGTCCGTGGCCCCGGTAAGGAGGGCATGCACTTCCTGATCCAGCGTGCGCAGCGCCAGGTCAACTTCTTCCTTGTGCGTCCGGAACGAGAGGATGGCTGCCCTTAGGTAAAAGTGCCCGTCTATAGTGGTGGATGACATAAACACGGCTCCGCCCTGCTGAACACGCTGGATCAGTGCCTGATTGAACGCATCCGCGTCCCACCCTTCAGCCGGCCTGTACCGGAATAGCACAATGGAGAGGGCAGGCGGTAGCCCTACCTCGTACCCCGGTTGCTGGACCAGCGTATCGTAAAAGTACCGCGCCAGCTGAATTTTTTCTTCCAGAGCAGCGCGGAACGGCCTAACCCCGAACAGCTGAAGGGAAAGCCACATGCGCAGCCCCCGGAAGTGTTTAGTAAGCTCAGGCGAGACCTCCGAAGGCGATACTTCCTCGTCAGCGCTCAGGGAGTCCTGCATGTAGTTGGCCGTGTAGTAATGGGAGCGGTACAGCTGATCGCCATCTTTTACCAGCACGGCCCCTATGCCATAGGGTAGGAATAAGCCTTTATGGGGGTCCATTACTACGGAATCAGCCTTAGCTACGCCCTGAATCCGCTCCTGCCCGGTGGGTGCCAGCAGGAAAAAGCCACCATAGGCCCCATCTACGTGAAACCACAGGCCGTAGGCTTTGGCTACGTCACCAAGGGTGGACAGCGGATCAATAGCACCAGCGTCTGTAGTACCGGCTGAGCCGACCAGCAGCCATGGATACAGGCCTTGTTCGCGGTCAGCTTGTAGCTGCTTCTCAAGGGCGTCCGGTTGCATCCGGAAGTGCTCATCCATTGGGATCACGCGGTGAATGGCCTCGCCCAGCCCGGCAATCCGCAGGGCTTTATGGATGGCATGGTGCGTTTGCTCCGTTAGGTAAACCACCGTTCGCTCAAAGTCCCGCCCCCTGAGCTGGTGAGCGTCCCGGGCCGTCACCAGGGCAGTCAGACTGGCAATGGAGCCACCAGAGGCCAGGTTACCGGCGGTCTGCTCCGGAAAACCTACCATATCCCGCATCCAGCGAATCAGCATATTCTCCATCCGCACTGCGCCGGGATTGGCGAAAAACACCCCGGCATAGCGATTGGTAGCTGCTGCCAGGAAATCGCCTATCGCTCCGGTATACAGGCCGCCGGCCGGAATGTAGGCGAGATGCCGGCCAGAGGTAGCATTCAGCCCATCCTGGTCCACGTACGCTTCCAGTTGCTGTAACAGGGCTGAGAAGGAAGCGCCCTCCTCTTCAATGGGTTGCTCAAGCAAGCCGGCAGCCCGGCCTTCAGTAACCTGGTAAACCGGGCTTTCTTCCTGATGAGTAAGGTATTGCTCGGTGTACTCCTGAACCTGCGCCAGTAACTGCTTCCGATTGTCGGCCGAAAGGTCTAACTGACGCGAGAGGGCATCTATAGAGGCGAAATCAGTCTTCACTAATAGGGCTTTTTGGGCTTTGACAGGATTAACAAAGGTAAAGCCCGAATTCCCGCAGATTGGAACAATACGCCAGTCATCCGGGTATCTTTTAAGTTTTCGTTAATTTGCCGATGTTATTTAAAAACGGTTCGGTCCTATGGGCAATAGACTGCTACTCACTGCTTTTACTTTTATTATTCTGTTAGGGTCAGGATTTTCAGCAAATGCCGGCCCTGGCGATACCACAGTTGTATACGCCAAAGACACCCTGCACTGGAGTGGCTATGGTGGTTACTACACCAGCGCTGAGTTTCCGGATAACGATAAAAGTTACCAGCGCATCTGGATGAAGACCACCCTGGGCTGCCCTGACAAGGGCTGTAGCCAGTGGGACTACACCACTAAGTTTGCCGTTTACGATTCCACAGGCCGGGAGACTTACCTGCCGGATTTCAAAGTAGCAGGTAGCATTCCGGATAGTTTCAAATACCAAGCGGATCCTGTTTACCAATATATCTACGCTGGTTCCACCATTGTAGACTCTGTAGAAAAAGATCCGGTCCGGGTGACCTTCCATAACATGAGCCCGGACGAGCCAGTACGAACAGAGAATTACTGGAGAGCCGACCGGTACATCGTTGATACCAATCAGGCGGGCCAGGTAGTAGACTCACACTATGTACAAGCCAGTGCTGTCCTGGACAACCGGGTGGATACCATTTATGGGGAACCCATTGAGATAGGGCGAGCAGCTACGCCTTACTCTGGCCGAAAGGAAAAAGGCTTTTTCTATCCCTGGTACTTTGATGTAACAGACTACCAAGAGCTGCTAAAGGGCGATCAGCGGCTGAGGGCCTTTTACCGCGGTCCCCGCGATGGCTTTACCATCAGTTTTAAGTTTATCATGATCGAAGGCACGCCACCACGGGATCCGGTTAAGGTTCAGAACCTTTACAAGAGCCCGGCAACAGGTTGGTACTACAGCTTTGATACCTCTGATATCAACAATGACCGCTTTGTTCAGCGTCAGCTCACTATGCCTCAAAACGCTGAGGATGCCAAGATCCGGATGAGCATTAAAGGTCACGGATTCGGGGAAGCCGGTGGCAACTGTGCCGAGTTCTGCAAGAAATGGTACCGCTTGTTTGTCAATGGTAACCGGCAGGCTCAGCAAACCGTCTGGCGAAATGACTGCGACCTTACACCCGTTTATCCTCAGACCGGCACCTGGATCTACTCGCGGACTAACTGGTGCCCCGGAACAGAGAGCTATCCGTATGACCATGATATCTCTAACCTTGTAGATGCGGGTGAGGACTTTACCATGGAAGTGAATATGCAGCCTCATAATTTCATAGAGCCCAACCGCGACTTCACTGACCCGCGCTGGGTTGTGGACGGGCAGTTTATAGCCTACGGCCCAAAGAACTTTGACCGGGATATTGCGATCACTCGTATCCTTTCCCCCAATGACCAGGCTAACCAAGATCGCTATAATCCTACATGTGGCAACCCGGCTGTTGTTATCGAGAACAGGGGCGCTAACCCGATCACCAGCGCTACTATCAAGTACGGGGCTCAGGACCGGGAGAAAATGGAGTACCAATGGAATGGCGACCTTTCATTTATGAAGCGGGATACCGTACAGCTACCCAGCCCTAATCCGCTGTACGGGCCTTCCGAGCAAGGCCCTAAGACATTTGAGGTCTTGGTTAGCAATCCGAATGGTCAGGCTGATGAGTATAAGCACAACAACGAAGCCCGGAGCACTTACCAAACCGTCAATGAATTCCCCGGGGAATTCCGCTTCCGGTTAACAGCGAACGATGCTCCCGGGGAGTTATCCTACGTGCTAAGGCGCAAATCCGGTGAGATCGTCCGCCAGCGCTCCAGCTTCAAAGCTGAGCAGCGCAACATCGACACCTTCGACCTCTCACCCGGTTGCTACGAGTTCATTTTACGGAATGCAAAGGGCCGGATCGGGGCTGGCGATGGCCTTTCCTTCTTTGCCAATGATGAAAGTGATGGGTCAGCTACCTTCCTGGAGCTCGGAACTCCACTCCCTATTCAAGGTGGCGTGCTGGAGCCGAACTTTGGCCGGCAGGTACGCAGGAGCTTTACCGTTGGGTGTTCGGAAGTAACAGCCGGCTTTTCCCTGTCACAGGATACAAACACGGTTCAGGTGACTGATACGAGCCAGAATGCCGGTGTTATCAGGTATACTTACGGAGATGGGGAAGAGGATAGCACCCGAAAGGCCAAACACACCTTCACCCAAACCGGCCAATACAAGGTGTGCCAGATAGCCAGAGGCCCTTGCGATGTAGACTCCGTTTGTAAGACGGTAACAGTGGATACCATTGCCAATACTGCTTTCCCAGACCAGCTGGCCGAAGGGGATATTGAGGTTTATCCGAATCCCGTTAAGTCAACGTTGAATATTCAACTGCCGGAAGGCCTCAATGAGCCTCAGTATCAGATCACTAATAGTGCTGGCCAGACCTTGCTATCAGGCAGCCTAGCAATCGATGGCGGTAAGCAGGCGGCAACACTGGATGGCCTTTCTCTCAAGAGTGGTGCATATTTCCTCAGGTTACAAAGCAATGAAGGAGAGGCCGTCAAACGTTTTATCGTGGAGTAAACAAGCTGCATAATCAGCGAGGCTTCTATAGATCAGAATAAGCCCGGTTAGTTAGTAACCGGGCTTTTTTAATAGCCTTCCTCAGGGTTTGTATGGAAGCCGGGGTTCTTATAGTTCTTGTGGGTTATCTGCTTATGCTAAAAATGCTCAGAAAAGCATCTGTAGCCTCTGATTGGCCTGGAGCCGTTAGGTAAGCAATAAGCCAGATTTGAGCACGAGCTACTGCTTCTGTGTGCTATCATTCGGAGAGGGAACCTTCAGGGAACTGATCCGGTGGGGAGCTACCTCGTAGCCGGCTTCCTTGAGTTGCTGTACCAACCCCTTGTTCCCGGTTAAGTGCCTGGCCCTGACCAGTGCCAGCATGGATACTGAACCTATACGTTGCTGTATAGCCTGGAACCATCGTTCTTTCACCGGGCTAAGCAGTACAGCTTCATGGGCAGCTAAGAATGGATAAGCCTTATTCTGTGCTTGCCGGATAGCCTTATAATTCGGGATTTCATAGGCATTAGCCATCTCATAGAGCCCGCTTTTAACGGATCGCTGATTGGTCAGCACCTGCTCCAGGGCTTTTCCCTGTTCCTGGTAATCAATTTGCTGATAGCGTTTTTGGGCGGCAGAGGTAGAAAGCACACCGCTGACCGAGCGATAAGGTTCATTCCGGCGCTTCCATACTTCCCTGACGTAAGTCGGATGCTGATTGCCATTCCGCAAGACTGGGATCAGGAGCTCAGCTATTGCCAGGGGTGGAGCCTCCCGCACATCTGACAAATCCACCCTTCTAACCTGCTCGAGCGCTGATCTGAGTTGCTTACGGGCTTCCGGGCTGATCAGCGAGTCCACAATGAGCCCGTCATCCATCTCGCTAGTAAGGGCTATTTCCTTGTAGATCAGGTTTCTGGGCTGATCATAGGGAATAAGGACTGAGTCAACTTTCTGTATCAGGCTGGTATACATGCGCCCGTGTGGCAGATAGGATTTAGCGTTGGGGTATTGGTGCGCCATCAGGTACAAGGGCGGAGCCATCCGGTTCTTCTGAACCTTCCAGACCAGTGGCTCCTGCTTGGGCCGGCGCGTTGCCTCTTCCTGACTGCTAAACAGGCCACAGCCCTGAAGTAATGCCGCCATAGCCAGTACTATCAGCGCTCGATACCCACACTGGAGGTTCACAGGGATTACTGTAATCATAGAGCTAGCTTTCTGAGGAGGAAACGTAGCGTTTTCAGGCCTTCTTAGCCCGGTAAACCAGGGCAGGCGGGGCATTTTTCCATACGATTCTGGAATGGTCTACAAGGCTGAATTTACCTGGTAGTTTTTTCCGGTAGATCCGGCCGGATGGCAGGAATAAGCCATGGATGTAGGCGAACGTAAGGAACTCCCCGCCGGGATTCAGGTTTTCCAGGATCTCTTCCAGCAGGATCTCCTGAAAGCGCGGCTTGAACAGGGACCAAGGCAGCCCTGAAATGATACAGTCCACCCCGCTCCAGTTATGCTGGCTGACGTACCGGTTCAGGTGATGCGCTGAATCCTTGTAAACAGGAGCTTCCGGGCATCGCTTCCGCGTTTCCCGCACGAAAACCGGATTGATCTCCATTGCGAAAAAGTCGGCCTCCGGAGCCAGGTTATCCACGATTTTGCGGGTCAGCACTCCCGAGCCAGAGCCAAGCTCGACAACCCGCTTGGCGTTGGTCAGGTTAGAAGATTCAATAAACTGCGTTCCAAGGTTCTCTGACGATGCAGAAATAGCGCCGGTCTTGCGGTAATTCAGGAGAAACTGCTTGAAAAAGCCTTTCATAAGCACGGCAGACAACGGACACAGTCCATTATCACAGGTTTTTTACGGGAACGAATATAGCAATTTGTGAAGGGCGCTATTGTCAGAAAAAGGGCCTCAAGGGTTATCTGATCGGTAGGGAATGATCAAGCATTAGCGTGGGCGGCAAAGCCTTCGATACCAAGGCCGAACAAGGCAAAATCAAACCTTACCGGATCATCAGGATCAAGCTGACGGAGGGCGCTGGTTAGCTCTTTGGTTGCCTGCCAGTCGGCCTGCTTACGCCCCAGCAAATTGAGGTGGCGCGCCATCCGCGCTACATGCACATCCACCGGGCAGAAGAGATCAGCAGCCTTTAGCTGCCGCCATAGCCCGAAATCAACACCCCTGTCATCGTAGCGGACCATCCACCGCAGGAACATGTTTAACCGCTTGCAGGCAGCTTTTTTAGCAGGCGTTGCAATGTGCTTCAGGGTTCGGGCGGGTAGTAGTTCAGAGGCAGCAAAGGCACGGTGGAATTGTATTAATCCATCTTCCAGCGGCTCTTCTGCCTCCGGGTCCTCCGGTAGAAAAAGCACTTCCATGGAGTCGTAAGTGCGGTAATGCTGCTGAAGAAACTGCAGGATACCCTGTACATCGGCTGGCTGGAGTGTGCGGTGCACAAAATCGCCAAAAACTGCCAGATCAGCCGGTTCGTGATGCTTCACAAACTGGTGGGGCTGGTAGTCCATCTTCCTGATGAGCTCCCATCCTTTGTTAAGGATGGTTTTTCGCTGCCCCCAGGCCATGATAGCCGCGAAAAAACTCACGATTTCAATGTCCTGTGGTTTCTGGAAGGCGTGGGGCAACGCAATGGGATCAGCCTCAATAAAGGCGGGATGGTTGTAATGCTCAGCCTTCTCTGTCAGAAAAGTCTTCAGATCCTTAAGCCCCATGACCTAACCCTGCTTCTGCCCTTAGTCATTAAAGTGGTAGTCCCTGAGGCAGTAGAAGGTCTGGACGTATTGCTCCACTTCTTCGATCATGTGAGTAGGCCAGCTAATGCTGAAACGAGACTTCCGGGGCTGACTAAACAGGATACGCTGAGCGTCTGCCAGGTACTGTTCCGTCACCGGGAGATCGAGAAAGCCCATGAGCTCCCTGAGGTAATGGCCGGGATAAGCCAGAAAATCCTCAATGTGCATGGTAAAGAATTCTCCGTCATCCAGCTGGTTGCGAACCCTTTCAATAACCTGAGAGGTCCGGATGTATTCATTTTTAGCGTGCTCGAGGATGCCTTCTGTTATTTTTGCTGTGTTTCCCTTTACCCGCCGGTCCCGCTTGGCCATGGTTGCGATGTTGTCGAAGGGGTTCCGCGTTACGTGCACAAAGTGCAGCGGTAGCCTGATCAGTTGCTTCAGCTCCCCGAGTAGTTCAGGATTGGTCCGCAGCCACTGGCTGGTGCGGTTACCCCGCTTATCTCCGATCACCCTTAGCTTGTTACACGTTCCCTGATACTGATTCGGCACTTGGTAGGAATACCCAGTTTGCTCACGTCCCTTGCGCCCGTGATGCTGGCTATTCTGGAGCATCAGGGCAAAGAGCTGCTCCCGGCTAAAGCCTTCTTTTACGTAAGTGAGGGCATCCAGCTCATGCGCTACCACAGCCTCCGGATGGGCATCCAGAATTGAGCCCATGAGGGAGTGACTACTACGCTGATACCCAATAAACAGGCACACTTTTTCCAGGTCATCGAAAGCGTGTGGGTTGTTAAGCACATACTGCCAGGCCTGACGGCTGTAGCGCTTTAGTCGGAAGCGGTATTCCAGGTTTTTTAGAAAGCCCATGGTCTGTCACGAGGGGTTGTTTTGCTAATTAACCGTCCGCGTCTAAAGCTTGCTGGAGATCTTCCAACAGGTCTTCCTGGTGCTCTATGCCAACGCTCAGGCGGATGAAACTATCAGATATCCCGAGCTGCTCGCGGTTTGCTTTGGGAATGGAAGCATGCGTCATACTGGCCGGGTGACCAATAAGGGATTCGACTCCCCCAAGGGATTCGGCCAGGGAAAATACCTGCGTATGCTGCAGGACTTTTGTAGCTTCTTCAAATGAATCCCCCTTCAGGGTGAAGGACACCATACCGCCAAAGTCCCGCATCTGCTGCCTGGCTACTTCATGATTGGTGCTTTCAGGCAGACCGGGCCAGTGGATCTTATCCACCCGCGGATGGGTTTGCAGAAGCTCCACAACAGCCCTGGCATTACTGCAGTGGACCGGCATCCGCACATGGAGGGTTTTGATGCCGCGCAGAACCAGGAAGCTATCCTGCGGGCCCGGTGTAGCCCCTACGGACTTCTGGATGAAGTGGATCTGCTCAGCCAGCTCATCATCGTTGCAGGCCAGCGTGCCCAGCACCACATCAGAGTGACCACCGAGGAACTTAGTGGCTGAGTGAATCACAACGTCAGCTCCTTCAACCAATGGCTGCTGAAGATAGGGCGATGAGAAGGTGTTGTCCACACAAAAAAGCAGGTTGTTACGCTTGGCAATCCGCGCAGCTTCCCGGAGGTCTGTAACCTTCAGGACCGGGTTTGTGGGCGTTTCCACCCAGAGCATCCGGGTATCCGGGCCCACAGCTTCCTCAATAGCTGCAATCGAGCTTGTGTCAACAAACTTAAACTTCAGGCCCACCTGCTCGAGAACCTGAGTGAAGAGGCGGTAAGTACCCCCGTAGAGGTCATTGGTGGCGATCACCTCATCGCCCGGGTGCAGGGTGCGCAGGACAGCATCAATGGCACTCATCCCACTGCTGAAGGCAAAGCCATATTTTGCCTCTTCCAGCGAGGCAATGTTTTCCTCTAAGGCTGAGCGTGTAGGGTTCTGGACCCGGGCATACTCATAACCCTGATGCTGGCCAGGGCCTTCCTGCACATAGGTAGAGGTTTGATAGATCGGTGTCATAATAGCCCCTGTAGAGGGGTCGGGATGGGCACCCTTATGAACCGTTTTAGTTTCAAATTTCATAGCAAGTTTTATCCTGATTGAAAAGGTTTAAAAATCAAGTTTTAACTTTAGGTTAACCCGTCTGGCAGTAGAATAGTTTGGAATGGCCCACTGCCCGCCCCGGATATCCCGCGCCCAGAAGTAGGAGACTGTATTCCGGGTATTCAGCAGGTTCAGCACTTCCAGGCTCACCCACAGGTTATTGGAAAAAGACAAGAATCCGTCTGTTTGCTGCGTATTTATGCGTCTGGAGAAGCCAATGTCCACCCTTGAATAGGCGTCTGTCTGGAAGTCACCGCGCTGAGTTGGTTTGTCTGGCGGGCTCAGCGGCAGGTTAGAGCCGAAAACCGTATTCAGAAAGACTTTGTACTCCGGGAAATTGGGCAGGAAATCCTGGAAATACAGGCCGAACTGAACGCGCTGATCCTGCGGCCGCCGGATGTAACCCTGCTCCTCCTGATCTCCTTCCAATTCTGATTCATCAATATCAGCCTTGGTCTGCATGATCGATAGACTCAGCCAGGAAGGAAGGCCCTTTACAAACTCACCATAGATCTTATTATCCCAGCCTACAGCGTAGCCAGTGGCACTGTTTTCGCCAAAGTAGCGGATACGGATGTCGTCAATGGTGTACGGGATCAGGTCCTCCATGTGCTTGTAGTAGACTGATGAGGACCACCTGAACGGCCGCCCCCAGATATCGAAAACCCAGTCCAGGCCTGCCACAGCATGGTAAGAGCGCTGCGCCTGGATATCAGAGTTTACGGACCCATCCCTTGTGCGGAACTCCCGGTAAAACGGTGGCTGCTGATAACTTCCTCCGGAAGCCCTCAGGGTGATATTAGGCTTCAGGTCCGGGGAGTCAGGCTTCTGCAGAATAGCTTCCTGATTGTAAGCCCGGTTAGGCTCGTAGGTAAACTGAACCCGGGGTGATACCAGCATTTGTTGGTTGTAGTCCCAGTAATGCCCCCTTACGCCTGCCGTCAGGAACGCGTTGCTGGCTTCATCCAGGGTAAAGGTGTTCTGCAGGTATCCAGTTAACCGGTTATTGCTCAGGTCCAGCGTGTTGGTTGCGGAGCGATCCAGCTGGATCTGCTCCTCTGAGCCCCTTGGCAGGGAGTAGCCGGCTGAGTCCAATAGCCGCCATTCATTGTACTCATCCTGGATCAGTTCCCGCTGGTAGCGAAGGCCCCACTTCAGGACGTTGCCCTCTTCGCCCCACTTGGAGGTGCCTTTATGCTGAGCGCTGTAAATCGTAGCATCCAGCTCATTACGGGCATGGCGCAGAAAACTCCCCACCCCGAGATTGGCAGTGGGTTCCTGGAAATCATCTGACTCAGGGTTGGTTTCAATAGCTGAGAGCCGGTACTGGCCGAGGATATCGAAGTATTCGTATTCCTGAGTCTGGTAAACCGAGGTGATGAACTTCAGCGTGGTGGAGGGATTGGGCTGGTACTCGAGCGTAGCTGCGTTGAGCAGATTCTGATAGGCCAGCTCCTGCTCTCCCTCAAAAAAGATATTCAGGCGAAGCACCCGGCTGGGCGTTCCAAAGTCGGTGCTGCGGCTCTCCGGGTTCAGCGTGTACTGGTTGTTCCCGTAGTGGGTTAGCAGGCTTACTTCAAGCTCGGGGTTGATATCATAGGCCAGGTAGGACTGTACATCCGCATAAACGGGATCGTAGTTCCCCTCCACATCAAGGGAGTTCACCAGGTATTGGTTACTCCGGTAACGGACGCCCAGCAGGTACGTAAAGCGATGGTCCTCACTACTACCCTCCACATGAGCCCTTCCGCCAAGCAGGCTCCCTGTGGCCGATCCTGCAAACGTATCGGGGCGCTTGTAGGTGATATCCAGAACGGAGGACATTTTATCGCCATAACGAGCTTCAAAGCCGCCGGCTGAGAAGTTGATCTCGCCTACCAGGTCACTGTTTACGATGCTAAGGCCTTCCTGCCGTCCGCCATTTACCAGAAAGGGACGGTAGATCTCTACATCGTTGATGTAGATCATGTTCTCATCGTAGTTGCCACCCCTTACGGAGTAACTGCTGCTTAGCTCATTGCTGGAGGAAACACCGGGCAGGGTTTTGATAAGGGTTTGCACTCCGCTGCCGGAAGCATTGGGCAGCAGGTTGGTAGCTTCCGGATCGATTTTGGTCATGTTGGTTTTACTGGCATCCTGCTTTTCACTTACCTCCACGCGCTGCAGGTTAAGCTTACTGCTGAGCTTTATGTTCAGCTTCAGGCGTTCATTAGGGTCTAATGGCCCAATTTGTTTTTTAACCTGGACGCTGTTCAGGTAAGTGAACTGGAGCAGTAAAGGACGACCAGAGGGTACGCTCAGCTGATAAGCACCATCTGAATCGGTAATTGTACCGATCTGCAACTCCTCGACTGCTACATTTATATTAGGAAAATCTGAACCTGTAGAGTCTTCAACAACCCCATATACCGAAGCTTCCGGCTGCTGGCCCATGCCTTCTTTGGCGAGGAATAAGGCTGCAACAGTGAACAGCAGCAATAAGCGTTGGGCCATTATCCGCATTTCTATCAGGAGTGCAAAATTAACCTAAATCAACGGTAGACGGCCAGTAGCGATTGCCCCGCCTCAGGCATAAACAGCAGCAAGTCGCCAGGCCGTCAAATGCCGGGGGAAGTTGTTAGCTTTGCCGGGCAAATCCGCACCTGCTGTGTTTTTCCGGCTTTTTAACACTAATCACCCTTCCGTATTTCTTTTCCTTTTGGTTTACGCCCTGCTGATCAAGGGTAGCTTTTTTTTCTTCACTTACAACTATGACTACCAGTTTACAGGACTGCTAGCTGAGCCACTGTTTTCCTGGTTATCATCACTGAGCTCCGGCTGGCAGGCAGTTATCCACCTTTTTAGCGTTCTTATGGTGTATACGCAGGCCATTGCTTTTAATCAGTTCCTGCTGGTTGACCGTATCATTCAGGTGCCGAACTACATGCCGGCCCTTATCTTTTTAACGCTCAGCAGCCTTCAGCCTGAGGCCGTTCACCTGAGTCCTATCAACCTGGCTTATTTGTTTGTTATTCCGGTGTTCTACTACCTCTTTCAGCTACCTTACATCCAGAGTGAAGCTGTTGAGATGGTTTTTTACGGTGGGATGTTTATCGGGATCGTATCGCTGCTTTACTTTCCAAGCATCTACTTATTGGGCACCATGCTGATCGCAATTGTATGGCTAAGGGGTTTTCACATCCGGGAGCTCCTAACGCCTGCCTTCGGTTTTATCATGCCCTATTTCCTGGGTGGCGTTTACGCGGCAATCACGGATCAGCTGCCAGCTTATGCCGGGCAGCTACAGCAGTTACTGCCCAGTGTCAACATTGCTTTTGGCAGGCCGGGCGGAGGTATTGTGGTCGGTACCATTGTACTGCTGCTATCCATAACAGGCTTTATCCGGGCTTACCAGGCCCCCAATCAGAACATCATGCTGTATCGCAGGCTGCTTGGCACCCTGTTGCTGTTCATCATTAGCGGCATTGCATACTTTTTCATAGTGGATACAGAGCAGCTGCTCTTCGGCTACCTGCTGCTGCTTCCGGTTTCAGTTTTTGTAAGCAGTCTTTACGATGCTGAAAGGCCCAGCCCCTACCTCCGGGCTATCTTCTGGATACTGGTGTTGTTAGCCTTGTTTGCCCAATGGGCGTATTACCTTGATATGCAAGGCACTACGCCAACAGAGTGGCTGGATAGTGGTTAAACATTGGGAAGACAAGGCTTTGCCTGATGGCATTACCTTTCAGTTTTTGATTGTTTGAATGGTAGCCGGCCAGATTGAAAAACCTTACTGAAAAG
>CAYYUA010000012.1:64354-66335 GCA_964474835.1 uncultured Sphingobacteriales bacterium | reverse complement strand
TGCTACCATCCCCAAAGTCCCAGGAATGGGAGAGGCCGCTACCTGAGCTGTTGTTGGTGAATTGCTGCTGGTTTCCGGAACATATAGGGGTTTTCTGCATCGTAAAATCAGCCGTGGGATACCCACTGATCCGCACCTGCTTACTAAAAGTATCCCGGCAGTTTGTACTGCCGCTGGTATCAGCTGCGATCAGCTTCACGTTAAAGGTGTCAGCAGTGCTATAAGTGTACTGCACATTGGTATTGGTATCAATGCGGGTAGAGTCACCTGTGCCAAACTGCCACGTGTAGTAGCTGACGGATGATGAGGCAGGGGTGTTATTACGGAACGATACCGCCTGATTGACACACGTATCGCTGATAACGTTAAAAGAAGGATTACGTGAGGGTGAGCATTGAGATTGGGCAGAGTTGACTGCTAAAAGAAAGGCTAAAATGCCAACAAAAACGGAGATATAAGCATGTTGTATCGAACGTGCCATTCCTAATAAGGTTTTTTACCGTACAAAGCCGTTCAGACTTGATTTGCTGCCATCCTGAAGACAAATTAAGCTTTTTTAGCGTGCTTTTACAAAAAAAGGGATAAAAATAATTAAAAAAAGCCTATAAAAAGGAGCACAACTAATCTGAAGGCAATGTTACGTTGAAAACAGTTTTTCCAATAATTGGAAAAAGATTATTTATACTAAAGGCAGGACTTAACTTAGCTTTTACATGCCCATTGTTAGCGATATTCCAGTACGCTCTCGGGTTACTCAGTAGCAAAAACCCGCATGCTTTCAGCGGATCCCGTTTGTTACATAAGAAATATTATGTTAAACAGTACGCTCCAAAACAAAAAAACCCGCTATTTACCTAGCGGGCTTTTATGGTAGATTCACTTTCCGGGCTTGCTGGCCTTATGGCATATATGTGAAGGAGGAGTTTTCAACTTCCTTTTGAAGTTGCCCCTGCTGATAGATTTCAGTCTTTACAGTAGCGTCTTCATCTTCCAGGGACAGGTTGACCTCTACAGCGCCCTCCTGCGGGCAAACATTGGTTTCCCAGCCAATGTAATCGCCTTCACGGTCGCTGAGCTCAACGTCCCGGAACTTGCTGGTTTCGCCACTGTGGGTCACTTCCACCGTTCCGCGCTGACCGGAATTGCCCTTCACATTTATCACAACCTGGTTAGCATCTGCATAAGCTTTTTTCAGGTTCTTGGCTTTTTCGGGCTGCCCGGTCCGTGAATAAATATTTTTCAGAGACTTATACAGGTTTTGATCCTGACAATTTTTGTGGAAGGCTTTTTCAAGGTATGGGATCGCTTCATTAAACTCATTTGTGGCCTCATCCTCAAGCTTGGTGACCTTATCGATATCACTCATTTCCTGCGCCTTCTTAACCTTGTCCACTCCGATGTTGTAGTGCATGATCCCGAGGTTGTAGTTCGCCTTGTAATTTCCGGGATCTACCGCTAACAATTGCTTCCGTACCTGCCGTGCAGAATCTTTGTAAGCTTCGGCTTTGGTACTGTTTTCTCTATCTCTGGCTTTTCTGGCTAACTGCTCGTAGGTACTGGAAAGCACCCGGTATTTCTCCAGATCCTCCGGGTTCCGCTCGATAGAGCTCCGCAGATTAGCGGTAAGCTTATTAACCTGACCTGACTGCTGGTAAATCACCAGCATCCGGTTTTGCAGCCCTTCGCTCTCCGGTACGTTCATTCTGCCACTATCTATCACATCAAGGGCTTTAGTGGTGTCACCTTTCGCCAGGTAGACATTACTCAGGAATAAATAGGCGTCTTCCTTTTCTGAATCAGCTTTGACCAACTGCCTCAGGTACTTAATAGCTTTAGCATAATCCTCGGTCTGATAGGCAGAATAACCTGCGTACAGCAGGGTTTTCTTCGGGTCAATACCGTTCTGGGTCAGGCTCTGGTTGATATAGGAGGCGTACTTACCAGCTAACTCCCTTGTCTTGAAATGACGCTCGAAGTGATT